>NZ_JBIAKN010000005.1:0-198796 GCF_042872475.1 Micromonospora sp. NPDC005252
TCCGGCATCGCCAACCTCCACAACATCATCCTCACCGGCTGACCACCAGCCCGGCCCCGGGCAACGCCTTCGCCCAGTTACGAGACGTCCCTTAGGGTCGAGAACGGACCGTGGCAGTTCATCGTTGTCCTGCCCGACCAGGGGCCTCCCCTGATCGCCCGCGCAACGGCCGACCGCTAGGCATCGGCCGCCACGGTCGGGCAGCAAACGGCGCAGCAGGCGTGTCGAACTTGCCATCCCGTCTGCCATCGACCCGACCTCCGGGGAGCGGGCCGCCGCCCGGCCCGCCAAGTCAAGCGGACCTTGACACAGGTTCGGACGCTGGCGGGCCGGGCGGTGGTCTGCTCGGCTAGCCCGGGTCGACGGCAGGCGGGATGGCCTACCGCAACCACCCACGGACCGCAAGCCGCCGGCGCAGCCCCGGCCATCCTGGAGCCGGAGCGCCCCCGCCGGAGGCGCAGTAACCGCAACCCCGCGACCGCCGCCAGCTCGCCGACGCGGCCGGCGTGCGCTCCCCTACGCCGCGTGGGCTCGTGGCCGCGCGGCCCGGCCGGCTGCCGGCCCACCAGATCCCCGGTCAACGCCCCTGTCGTTCTGCGGCGGCCCACCGGGCTCCCCGCTCTCCGCGCCAGCCGCCGGGCATCAGGCGTGACGGCCGCAGAGCGACAGCGGCGCGGCCGTCACGCGCCCAGGCGGCGGCGCGTGCGGCCCGCTTGTCGGGCCGCCTTGAGACGGCATGATCATGGTTCAGCGGCCTTCCGAACGATCTCAGGCGCAGGTCAGGGAACCGGTGCCCGTTACTTGGCGTTGAAGTAGCTCGCTTCCGGGTGGTGGACCACGATGGCGTCGGTGGCCTGCTCCGGCATCAGCTGGAACTCCTCGGACAGCTCCACGCCGATCCGCTCCGACCCGAGCAGATCCACGATCTTCGCCCGGTCCTCCAGGTCGGGGCAGGCCGGGTAGCCGAACGCGTACCGGCAGCCCCGGTAGTCGTTGCGCAGGATTCCGGCCAGGTCGCTCGGGTCGTCGTGGCCCAGCGGACGCCCGTCGGGCAGGGTCAGCTCGGCGCGGATGCGCCGGTGCCAGTACTCGGCGAGGGCCTCGGTGAGCTGCACGGACAGCCCGTGCACCTCCAGGTAGTCGCGGTACTCGTTGCGGGCGAACAGCTTCGCCGCGTACTCGCTGACGGGTTGCCCGACGGTGACCAGTTGCAGCGCGACCACATCGAGCTCGTCGCCCTTGGACTTGAAGAAGTCGGCCAGGCAGAGCCGTCGCTCCTGGCGCTGGCGGGGGAAGGAGAACCGGGCGCGCTCCGCGTGCCCGTTCTCGTCGAGCACCACCAGGTCATTGCCTTCGGAGTACGCGGGGAAGTAGCCGTACACCACGGCTGCCTCAAGGACCTGGTCGGCGATCAGCCGGTCCAGCCAGTACCGCAGACGCGGCCGGCCCTCGGTCTCGACCAGCTCGTCGTAGGAGGGCCCGTTGCCACCCCGGGCGCCGTTGAGCCCCCACTGCCCGCGGAACGTGGCCCGCTCGTCGAGCAGCGCCGCGTAGTCGGCCATCGGTACACCCTTGACCACCCGGGTGCCGAAGAACGGCGGGGCGGGCACCTCCACGTCCAGCGCCACATCGGAGCGCACCGAGGAGTCGTGCAGCTCCGGCAGGGACTCGGTGACCATGGTGCGCTGCCGTTCCCGGCGGGCACGACGGGCCGCCAGGGCCGCCTCCCGCTCCGGGTCGATCACCGGCGCTCCGCCGCGCTTGGCGGTCATCACCTTGTCCATCAGGGACAGACCCTCGAACGCGTCCCGCGCGTAGTGCACCTCACCGGGGAACATCGACCGCAGGTCGTCCTCGACGTACGCGCGGGTCAGCGCCGCCCCACCCAGCAGGACCGGCCAGCGGTCGGCGACCCCGCGCGTGGCCATCTCGGCCAGATTCTCCTTCATGATGACCGTGCTCTTGACCAGCAGCCCGGACATGCCGATCGCGTCGGCGCGGTGCTGCTCGGCGGCGTCCAGGATGGCGCTGATCGGCTGCTTGATGCCGATGTTGACGACCTCGTAGCCGTTGTTGGACAGGATGATGTCGACGAGGTTCTTGCCGATGTCGTGCACGTCGCCGCGCACGGTGGCCAGCACGATGCGGCCCTTGCCGCCGTCCTCGGTGGTCTCCATGTGCGGCTCCAGGTACGCCACCGCGGTCTTCATCACCTCGGCCGACTGGAGCACGAACGGCAGCTGCATCTGCCCGGAGCCGAACAGCTCGCCGACGACCTTCATGCCGTCCAGCAGGATGTCGTTGATGATCGACAACGGCGTTCGGCCGCCGGCCATCGCCTCGTCCAGGTCGGCCTCCAGGCCGTTGCGCTCACCGTCGATGATGCGCCGCTTGAGCCGCTCGTCCAGGGGCAGCGCCGCCAGCTCCTGCGCACGGGTGGCGCGCGCGCTGGTCACGTCGACGCCCTCGAAGAGCTCCAGGAAGCGCTGCACCGGGTCGTACCCCTCGCGGCGCCGGTCGTAGACCAGGTCGAGCGCGACCTCGCGCTGCTCGTCGGGGATCTTCGACATCGGCAGGATCTTGCTGGCGTGCACGATGGCCGAGGTCAGGCCGGCCTGGACGCACTCGTGCAGGAACACCGAGTTGAGCACCTGCCGGGCCGCCGGGTTGAGCCCGAAGGAGATGTTCGAGATGCCCAGGGTGAAGTTGACCCCCGGGTAGCGGGTGGAGATCTCCCGGATCGCCTCGATCGTCTCGATGCCGTCGCGGCGGGTCTCCTCCTGACCGGTGGCGATCGGGAACGTCAGCGCGTCGATCAGGATGTCGGCGCGGTCCATCCCCCACCGGCCGGTCAGGTCGTCGATCAGCCGTGCCGCGACCCGGACCTTCCACTCCTTCGTACGCGCCTGGCCCTCCTCGTCGATGAGCAGCGCCACCACCGCCGCGCCGTGCTCGCGCACGACCGGCATGACACGCGCGTACCGGGAGTCGGGGCCGTCGCCGTCCTCGAAGTTGACCGAGTTGACCACGCACCGGCCGCCGAGCATCTCCAGCCCGGCCTCGACGACGGCCGGCTCGGTGGAGTCCAGCATGATCGGCAGCGTCGACGCGGTGGCGAACCGGCCGGCCAGCTCGCGCATGTCCCGGGTGCCGTCGCGCCCGACGTAGTCCACGCACAGGTCGAGCAGGTGCGAACCGTCGCGGGCCTGGCTGCGGGCGATCTCCACGCAGGCGCGAAAGTCACCGGCGAGCATCGCCTCCCGGAACGCCTTCGAGCCGTTGGCGTTGGTCCGCTCCCCCACCATCAGCACCGACGCGTCCTGGGCGAACGGCACCGGGTGGTAGACCGACGAGACACCCGCCTCGTGCTGCGGCTCGCGGGCCGGGGCGGTGACACCGTGCAGCCGCTCGGCCAGCACCCGGATGTGCTCCGGCGTGGTGCCGCAGCAGCCGCCGACGAGCCCCACGCCGTACTCGGTGACGAACCGCTCCAGGGCGTCGGCCATCTCCACGGGAGTCAGCGGGAAGTACGCGCCGTCGGCGGTCAGCACCGGCAGGCCGGCGTTCGGCATCACCGACACCGGGATGCGGGAGTGCTGCGACAGGTAGCGCAGGTGCTCGCTCATCTCGGCCGGGCCGGTGGAGCAGTTGAGCCCGATCAGGTCCACCCCGAGCGGCTCGATCGCGGCCAGGGCCGCGCCGATCTCGCTGCCCACCAGCATCGTGCCGGTGGTCTCCACGGACACCTGGCAGATGATCGGCACCTGCTGCCCCAGCTCGGCCATCGCCCGCTTCGACCCGACGACCGCCGCCTTGACCTGCAACAGGTCCTGGCAGGTCTCGATGATCAGAGCGTCCGCGCCGCCGTCGATCAGGCCGGCGGCGTTCTCCTGGTACGCGTCGCGCAGGGTCGCGTAGTCGGCGTGCCCGAGGGTCGGCAGCTTGGTGCCCGGCCCCATCGAGCCCAGCACGAACCGGGGCCGGGCCGGGGTGCTCGCCGCGTCGGCGGCCTCCCGCGCGATCCGGGCGGCCGCCGTCGACAGCTCCCGGATGCGGTGCGGGATGTCATATTCGGCCAGGTTGGCCAGGTTGGCGCCGAAGGTGTTGGTCTCCACGCAGTCCGCGCCGGCGGCCAGGTAGGCGTCGTGCACCCCCCGCACCACGTCGGGACGGGTGACGTTGAGGATCTCGTTGCACCCTTCGAGCCCGTCGAAGTCGTCGAGCGTGAGGTCAGCGGCCTGCAACATCGTGCCCATCGCCCCGTCGGCGATGAGGATCCGATCGGCCAGCACATCCAGCAACGAAGTCCGCACCCGTTCAGGTTAGTGCGATCCTGCGTGAACCCGAGCGCCGTCCGGGCCCGATCCCATATTGTGTCGGGCGGATCACGCTGTCCGGTTCGCCGCCGTATGCCCGGTGGTGGACCGGGCGGACCGGCGCGGCCGACGGGCCGCATCCCTGCCCGGCACGTAGGCTGGCGGACGTGAAGGACAACAGGGACGCCGCCGTGCACCACGGCCCGACGACCGGGCGCGGTTCCGGTGTCGGCCGCGACGAGCAGGGTGAGGTGACGGCGTGACCGAGTTCGACGGACTGCCGGTACTGCGGTCCCCCGTGGCCATTGCCGCATTCGAGGGTTGGAACGACGCCGCCGACGCGTCCACCGCGGCCGTCGAGCACCTGGAGCAGGTCTGGAACGCGCGGCAGATCGCCGAGCTGGACCCGGAGGACTTCTACGACTTCCAGGTCAGCCGGCCCACCATCACCATGGCCGACGGGGAGACCCGCCGGGTGGAGTGGCCGACGACCCGGTTCATGGTGGCGAGCCCCGAGGGCACCGACCGGGACGTCGTGCTGATCCGGGGCATCGAGCCGAGCATGCGCTGGCGGACGTTCTGCGAGCAGGTTCTGGAGATCTGCCACAGCCTGGAGGTGGAGCGGGTGGTGCTGCTCGGCGCGTTGCTGGCCGACGTGCCGTACACCCGGCCGTTGCCGATCAGCGGCAGCGCCTCCGACGCGCAGGCCGCGGAGCGCTACCAGCTCACTCCGACCCGCTACGACGGCCCGACCGGCATCGTCGGCGTGCTGCACGACGCCTGCGCCCGCGCCGAGGTCGACGCCGTGTCGTTCTGGGTGCACGTGCCGCACTACGCCAACAACCCGCCCTGCCCCAAGGCCACCCTCGCCCTGCTGCACCGGGTCGAGGAGGTCGTCGACCTGCCGGTGCCGATGGCCGACCTGGCCGAGGAGTCCGCCGAGTGGGAGCAGCGGGTGCGCAGCGCCGCCGAGCAGGACGCCGAGCTGGGCGAGTACGTCCGCGAGCTGGAGGAACGGGTCGGCGACGAGGGCATCACCCCGTTGACCGGTGACGAGATCGCGCAGGAGTTCGAGAAGTACCTGCGGCGTCGGGGCGGTTCGGCCGGCCCCACCGCCGGCTCCTGGTAGCACTGTTCACTGCGGGCCCTCGGACCTTTGTGGTCCGGGGGCCCGTTTTCGCGTGTCCGGGGTGGCGCCGTCACACCCTCTACGGCATCCTAGGAACCTAGATGTGATCAAGGAGGCGGGTGTGCAGATCAACCCCGGCGCGGCCGAGTTCCCCCACCGGCAGATCGCCGCGCAACTCAAGGACCAGGTCCGCCGCGGTGACTGGGGGCCGGGCGAACGGCTGCCGTCCATCCCGGCCATCGCCGAGATGTTCGGCGTCGCCAAGCAGACCGTGCAACGCGCCGTCGACCAGCTGCGGGTCGAGGGCATCCTGATCACCAAACCCGGCTCCGGTACGTACGTCCGGGGCACCCGGCGCCGACTCAACCGGCTCTCCCGGGGCCGGTACGGCGGTTTCCGGGGCTACCACACCGACCTGGCCGCTCGGTACCGCCAGCAGCTCGTCTCGGTCGGCCGCGCCCCCGCGCCCGCCGAGGTCGCCGACGCGTTCGGCGTCTCCGACGGCACGGACCTGCTCTGCCGCCGCCACCTCGTGCGCACCGACGACTCCCCCGTCGAGGTGGGCGCCTCCTGGTTCCTGCCCGCCGACACCGCCGGCACCTCGCTGGAGCGCGCCGAGGCGTTCGGCCGGCCGCTCTACCAGGAGGCCGAGGAGGCCACCGGCCGGCGGTACGTCTCGGCCACCGACACGATCAGCGCCCGCCAGCCCAGCCGGGAGGAGGCCGAGACCCTCCAGATCCGGCCCGACACCCCGGTGCTGCACCTGCTGCACGTCGCCTTCGACGCGAACCGCAAGCCCATCGAGGTGGCCCAGGCCACCTGGCCCGGCCCGATGACCACCCTCACCGAGGAGTACAAGATCCCCGGCCCGACCCCCGACCCGGAACCCGACCCCGGCCTGGTCCTGGGCTGACCAGCTCGTCACCGCGCCCCGGTGCCGCCCAGCCGTCTGCGTCCGCTCGTCGCGGTGCTGGTTCGGGGGGTGGGCCGGCATTCGTTTCCGCGGGTGGGGTCGGATGCGGCGGCCGAGGAGGTCGACGCCGGTGCGCGGTGACCCGCGGCGCGGTCAGGGCCTCGAGATGGCTGGGTGCCATCCACGCTGTTGGGCGTCATTCCTCAGAGTCATATTCATACCGCAGAGTCATGAGGGTCGAACGCGAACCCGCCCCCGGCCGGCGTCGGCCACCACGTCCTGCGCGCTGCTCCGACAGGAAACCGTCTCCCGCGCCGCGGAGGGCTGCGGCGTGGCCGTGGACGCGGGTCAGAGGCGGATGCCGAGGAGGGCGTCGACGGTCTTGGCGAAGAGGGCGGGGGCCTCGGCGTCGTCCGTGGCGCCGGACAGGGTCACGTCGGCCCAGCGGTCGGCCACGGCCAGGGCGCCCGGGGTGTCGAGGTCGTCGGCCAGGCGTTCGCGTACCCCGGCCAGCAGCTCGGCCCCGGACGGCCCGGCGGGCGCGGCGGCGGCCCGCCGCCAGCGGTCCAGGCGCTCCTGCGCGGCCGTGAGCAGCTCGTCGGTCCACGTGCGGTCGCCGCGGTAGTGCCCGGAGATCAACGCCAGCCGGATCGCCATCGGGTCGACCTTGTCGGCGCGCAGCCGGGAGACGAAGACCAGGTTGCCGCGCGACTTGGACATCTTCTCGCCGTCCAGGCCGATCATCCCGGCGTGCACGTAGTGCTCGGCGAACGGCGCCTGGCCGGTGAGCCGCTCGGCGTGCGCGGCGGACGCCTCGTGGTGCGGGAACAGCAGGTCGTTGCCGCCACCCTGCACGTCGATCCGGTCGCCGAGCAGGTTCAGCGCGATGACCGCGCACTCGATGTGCCAGCCCGGCCGGCCCGGGCCCAGCTCCCCGCCCGGCCAGGACGGCTCCCCCTCGCGGGCGCCGCGCCACAGCAGCGGATCGAGCGGGTCGCGCTTGCCGGCGCGGTCCGGGTCACCGCCGCGCTCCGGGAAGATCTCCAGCATCTGCTCGCGGGTCAGGTTGGACTCGTAGCC
The DNA here is from genome assembly GCF_042872475.1 of Micromonospora sp. NPDC005252. Classification (NCBI taxonomy): domain Bacteria; kingdom Bacillati; phylum Actinomycetota; class Actinomycetes; order Micromonosporales; family Micromonosporaceae; genus Micromonospora; species Micromonospora sp. NPDC005252. The sequence goes on from NZ_JBIAKN010000005.1 coordinate 7,439, forward strand.
GAACCGGCCGGTGGCGGAGATGTCGAAGTAGACGTCGCCGGTGCCGTCGTCGAGCCGGTACGCGGCACCGTCCTTGAGCAGCACCTCGACCTTGTCGGCGATGTCCGGGATCGACTCGACGGCGCCCACGTAGTGCTCCGGCGGGATGATCCGCAGCGCCTCCATGTCCTCGCGGAACAGCGCCGTCTCCCGCATCGCCAGGACCACCCAGTCCTCGCCGTCGCGGGCGGCCCGCTCCAGCAGCGGGTCGTCGATGTCGGTGACGTTCTGCACGTAGCGCACCGGGCGCCCGGCGTCCCGCCACATCCGCTGCACCAGGTCGAACGTGATCATGGTGGCGGCGTGGCCGAGGTGGGTGGCGTCGTACGGGGTGATGCCGCAGACGTACATGCTTCCCGCGTCGACCGGCTCGCTCGGGTGGACGCCCTGCCGCGCCGAGTCGTACAACGCCAGCGGCTCGCCTCTGCCCGGCAGCCGTGGCACCTCGTGTCCCGCCCAAGACTCCATGGCCTCAGCCTAACCAGCCCTCAGGCGGCACCGGGCCGCCCCACGGGTGATCAAGATGACAGCGGTTCACATCGGCGGCCAGGGCACCGCCGGCCAGTCCTCCGGCGGCTGCGGAAAGCGGCCGGTCTTGCGCAGAACGTCGATGCGGGCGGCCAACTCGGCGATCTCGCTGATCGTCAGGTGATCGGCCAGCTCGTCGCCGAGCGCCCCGGCGACCTGCCCGGCAAGGCCGTCGAGCATCTCCACGGCGTCCGGCGGCAACTGCTTTCCGGCCCAACCCCACAGCACCGTCCGCAGTTTGCCCTCGACGTGGAAGCTCACCCCGTGGTCCACGCCGTAGATCCGGTCGTCCGCGCCGACCAGCACGTGGCCGCCCTTGCGGTCCGCGTTGTTGATCACCGCGTCGAGCACCGCGAGACGGGCCAGCCGGGGGTCGTCGGCGTGGGCGAGGGCGTACGCGACGCCGTCGTCGTCCCGCGCCGCCGCGATGGGGAACCAGCGTGGCGGTAGCTCGTCGGCCGGCACGAACCCGACGAGCGGCTCGGCGTCGTCCGGCTCGTCGATCCAGAGCTGGCAGGAGCCGGGGCCGAACGGCCCGTCGCGCAGCACGGTGGGCGGCACCAGACCCCAGCCGGTGGCGTCGGAGACCAGGAACGCCGACACCTCCCGCCCGGCGAGGGTGCCGTCCGGGAAGTCCCACAGCGGGCGCTCGCCGCGCACCGGCTTGTAGACACAGCGGGCCGTGACCCCGTCGAGGGTCAGGATGCCCCGCAGGGTGGTGTTCGACGCGTCGACCAGCCGGCCCTCCAGGTCGAGCGTGCCGTCGCGCAGCAGCCGCAGCGCGGCGTCACCGTCGCGCAGGGGCTCGAGGCCGGACAAGGTCACCGGTGGTAACCGTTGTGCCGCGGGCACAGGTGCCCGGCGGGATCCAACGGCTGGCCGCACAGGGGGCACGGCGGCCGGCCCGCGTTGACCACGCGCCGGGCCCGCTCGATGAACTGGCGGGTGGCCTGCGGGGTGAGCCGGACCCGAAGCCGGTCCAGGTCCTCGTCCGGCTCGTCGTCCTCGTCCTCGTCGTCTTCGTCGTCCTCGTCGCCCAGCTCGACCTCGGGCTCGACCTCGCCAGCGGCGATCGCCTCGATCACCACGGTCGCGGTGTCCACGTCGAAGGCCAGCCCGAGGGTCCCGACGCGGAACTCCTCGTCGACCGGAGTGTCCAGCGGCTCGTTGTCGCCGATCACCGGCGCCAACTCGGGCAGGTCCACCCCGAAGCGACGCTGCGCCTCGGTGAGCAGCTCCTCCAGCTTCTCGGCGAGCAGGGACACCTGGACCTTCTCCAGCGCGACGCTGACCAGCCTGCCGCCGCCGCGGGCCTGCAGGAAGAACGTGCGCTCCCCCGGCGGCCCGACAGTCCCGGCGACGAACCGCTCCGGCGGTTCGAAGGCGTGCACCTGGTGGGTCATACCCACGACCCTATCCGGCCCGCCATGGCATCGCGCACCCCACCGACCCGAATCACCGCAGGGGCAACGCGCCCGGTGTATCGGGGGCCACACCCGGGCGTGGCGGCCCCTCGGGCCGTGGCGGCGTCGACGTTCGCGGGGGTCGCGGCCCCGGCCGTGGCGGCCTTGGTCGGTGGTGGCGTCACCGCGCGCGTCACCTGGCCGCACCAGCCCCGCCGCCCACGGCGGCGTCCGAGTCGGCCGCCCGGGTGGCCCGCCGACGCCGCTTGCGCGGCGGTGGAACCAGCGCGGCGAGGTCACCGCCGGTGTCGTTGAGCCGCACCAGGAACGGTCGCAGCGGCGTGAAGCGGATCGCGGTCACCGACGCCGGGTCGGCCACGATCCGCTGAAAAGCATCCAGGTGTACGCCGAGCGCGTCCGCCACGATGGCCTTGATCACGTCACCGTGGCTGCACGCCAGCCAGACCGCCTCGGGCCCGTGCTCCGCGCTCACCCGGGCGTCCCAGTCGCGTACGGCCGCCACCGCGCGGGCCGCCATCGCCGCCATCGCCTCCCCCTGCGGGAAGACCGCCGCGCTGGGATGCTGCTGGACCACCGGCCAGAGCGGCTCCTTGGCGAGCTTCTTCAGCGGCTGCCCCTCCCAGCTGCCGTAGTCGCACTCGATCAGCCCCTCCTCGACCACCGGCGTGGCCTGCGGCACCGCCAGTTCCAGGGTCTGCCGGCAGCGGATCAGCGGACTGGTGACGACCGCCGCGAGCGGCACCGCCCGCAACCGTTCCCCCACCGCCGTGGCCTGGGCGCGCCCGGTGTCGTCCAGCTCGACCGGCTGCCGACCGGCCAGGCCGCCGTCGGCGTTCGCCGTGGTACGGCCGTGTCGCAGAAGCAGAAGGGTCGCCACACCGATCACCCTAGGGCCTCACCCGTGCCTCCGATCGCCGCGGGCTCCGTGCCGCACCCCGTGCCGTTCTCCGAGGCCGGGCTCCGAGGCCGGGCTCCGAGGCCGAGTTCCTTGATCGACTCGGGCTCTTGAATGTCGGGGTGTCCCGGTCGTCCGGATGCCCCGGTTTGCAGGAACCCGAGTCGATCAAGCCTGAGGGTTCCCGCTCGCTTGGTATGACGATGTCGCCGACCTGGAGTCGATCATCGCCGGGCAGCCCGCCTGACGCGCCCGGCCTGTCCAGTCGGGCGTGATGTCCGCTTGGCGACGGCTGACGACGGCTGACGCGTTCGGCAATGATCGACACGGTATCGGCGATGTGGGGATGTCCCGCTCGGCTGATACGGCGATGTCGCCGACCTGGAGTGGATCACAGCCGGGCGACCGGCCTGACGCGCCCGGCCTGGTGTGTTCTGGGCCTGGTGTCTGGTTCGGGCCGGCGCTCACCTGTGACCGGTCGCATCCGTGGGCTGGAATCGTGGCGGGCCGGGGGTCGTTACATACCCTGACGATCGCAGGACCACGGCCCACCCCGCCCGTTCGACCGGCGGGGGAATGGCCAGCCGGGCCGGGTCGTTGCAGACCCCCCGGAACGACCGCAGGCCCCGCCGACCGGTGCGCCCCTCCGGCCCACCGCCGCGGGAATCCCCCCGGCCCGACGGTCGTTACACACCGTCCCGGCGCCACGAGCCCCCCGCTCGCAGGCCGCCGCGCCGCGAGCCCCGGCTCGCAGGCCGCCCCCCAGACTTTTCCCGCTTGATAGTGCAGCGCCCGACGAGGTGCTCACACCCGCGGCACCGCTTCCCCCGGAACGGTGCGCTGGTGTTCCTACCCCCGAAGGAGCTACCCCCATGAACACGATCTTCCGTAAGAGCATGCTGTCCGTTGCTGGTCTCGCGTTCGCCGGTGGTGTCTTCGCCGGTCCGATCGCCGCCCACGCCAACCCCGTCGATGCGAAGCCCGTCGCCGCCGTGCAGACGGCGGTGTCGAAGCCGCAGGGCAACCAGTCCCACATCAGCCTCAACGACGAGCAGACCGGCAACGCCAAGGCGATCATCGCCGCCACGAAGAAGGCCGGCCTGCCCGAGCGGGCCGCGGTCATCTCCATCGCGACGAGCCTGCAGGAGTCGAAGCTGGAGAACCTCGGTCACCTCGGCGACATGAACGATCATGACTCGCTGGGCCTGTTCCAGCAGCGCCCCTCCAGTGGTTGGGGCACCCCGGAGCAGATCACCAACCCCGAGTACTCCACCACCGCGTTCCTCAAGGGCCTGCGTCAGGTTGACGGGTGGCAGGACATGCCCCTGACCCAGGCCGCGCAGACCGTGCAGGTCTCCGCCTACCCGGACGCCTACGCCCAGTGGGAGCAGCAGGCCACCGACCTGGTTGGCCAGCACTGGAACAGCTGACCGCACGAACCAATGGCCGGCACCCCGAACCCGGGGTGCCGGCCCATTGTCATGCCCGCGAGATCTTGGACAGTTTCCGTCAGCTGCTGACGGAAACTGTCCAAGATCTCAACGGAACGACGCCGCTGATCAGGTGGCGCTGATCGTGCCGGTCAGCAGGAGAGCCAGGACCAGGGTGCCCAGCGCGACCCGGTACAGCACGAAGACGTACAGGGTGTGGTGGGCGACGTAGCGCAGCAGCCAGGCGATGGCCGCGTAGCCGATGCCGAAGGCGATGGCGGTGGCCACGATCGTCTGGGCCACGGTGGGCACGGACGTGCCCGGGGCGGACGGTTCGAAGACGTCGCCGAGGCTGAACACCCCGGACATCACCACCGCCGGGATGGCCAGCAGGAACGAGTAGCGCGCCGCCGCCTCCCGGGTCAGGTTGAGCAGCAGGCCGGCGGTGAGCGTGCCGCCGGAGCGGGACACCCCGGGGACCAGGGCCATGGCCTGGGCGAAGCCCATGACCACGCCGTCTTTCATCCGGAAGTTCTCCAGCGTGCGCGTCTGCCGGCCCCAGTACTCGGCGAACGCCAGCACGAACGCGAACACGATCAGGGTGGTCGCCACCACCCACAGGTTGCGCCCGGCGGTCTTGATCTGGTCCTTGAAGAGGAACCCGAACAGCCCGATCGGGATCGAGCCGACGATCACGTACCAGCCCATCCGGTAGTCGAGGCTGGAGCGCACCGACGTGTCGCGCAGCCCCACCAGCCAGGTACGGGTGATCCGCCAGATGTCCTTCGCGAAGTAGATCAGCACGGCTGCCTCGGTGCCGAGCTGGGTGACGGCGGTGAACGACGCGCCGGCGTCGCGGTCGAAGAAGATCGCCGAGGTGATCCGCAGATGCCCCGACGAGCTGACCGGCAGGAACTCGGTCAGCCCCTGGACGACGCCCAGGACGATGGCCTCGATCCAGGTCACTCGCCGACTCCGGAGAGGTCGAGCGCCTCGGCGACGGTACGCAGGGTCTGCACGCCGCTGTCCCGGTCGGCCACGAACAGGGTCACCGACAGCGTGGTGACGCCGGAGGCGGCGTACTCCCGCAACCGTTCGGCGATGCGCTCCTTCGGGCCGAGCAGCGAGGTGCGGTCGATGAACTCCATCGGCACCGCGGCGGCCGCGTCGCGCTGCCGCTTGGCCAGGTACAGGTCCTGCACCTCGCGGGCGGCGTCGCCGTAACCCATCCGGGTGGCGAGCTGGTTGTAGAAGTTCTGCTTCCGGCTGCCCATCCCGCCGACGTAGAGCGCGGCGTACCAGCGCACCAGCTCGGCACAGGAGGCCACGTCGTCGCCGATGACGACCGGCACGGAGGGCACCACGTCGAAGCCGGCCAGTTCCTTGCCGGCCTTGGCCCGCCCGGCGGCCACGGCGGCGAGGTGCTCGTCGGCGAACTCCGGGGCGTAGAACACGGCGAGCCAGCCATCGGCGATCTCGCCGGCCAACTCCAGGTTCTTCGGCCCGACCGCGGCCAGGTAGATCGGGATGTGTTCGCGAGGTGGGTGGAAGCTCAGCCGCAGCGCCTTGCCGGGGCCGTCGGGCAGCGGCAGCGTGTAGTGCTCGCCGTCGTACGCCACCTCCTTGCGGGCGACGGCCAGCTTGACGATGTCGACGAACTCGCGGGTCCGGCCCAGCGGCTTGGCGAACCGCACACCGTGCCAGCCCTCGGAGACCTGCGGGCCGGAGACGCCGAGGCCCAGCCGGAACCGGCCGCCGGAGAGCGCGTCGATGGTGGCGGCGGTCATCGCGGTGGCGGCCGGCGTACGGGCGGGGATCTGCATCACCGCCGAGCCCACGTCGATCCGTTGCGTCTGGCCGGCCATCCAGGCGAGCATGCTGGGCGAGTCGGAGCCGTAGGCTTCCGCCGCCCACACCACCGAGTAGCCGAGGCGATCCGCCTCCTGGGCCAACGCCAGGTGGTCGGCCGGCGTGCTCCACGCCGTCTGGTATCCAAGGCTGAGCCCGAGTCGCACTGGTCCTCCCCCATCCGTGGCACAGGTCGCACCAGGTTACGCAATGCCGAAAACGGACCCGATCACCGGCTCACCGCCAATGATTCCCCGTCCGTCGCGGTGCCCGCCGGAGGCGGAACCGGCAGAACCGGCAGAGATGACGGGAGCGAGGATATCCGTGGCGGCGGGTTCGAAATAAGGTTCACCCATGCAACAGCGACCGCTCGGCCGAAGCGGGCTGGCGGTTTCGCGGCTCGCGCTCGGCACCATGACCTGGGGCCGGGACACCGACGCCGACGATGCGGCCGCCCAGCTGAAGAGTTACCTGGACGCGGGCGGCAACCTGATCGACACCGCCGACGTGTACGGCGACGGCGACGCCGAGTCGGTGATCGGGTCGCTGCTGGGCAGCCTCGTACCGCGCGACGAGCTGTTGATCGCCACCAAGGCGGGGTTGCGGCCGGGCAGCGGTCGGCGTCGCGACGGCTCCCGAGGCCACCTGCTGCGCACCCTCGAGGCGTCGCTGCGCCGGCTCGGCACGGACCACGTCGACCTGTTCCAGGTGCACGGGTACGACCCGGACACCCCCCTCGAAGAGACCCTCGCGGCGCTGGACCACTCGGTGGCCAGCGGAAAGGTCCGCTACGTGGGTGTGTCGAACTTCTCCGGCTGGCAGACCGCGCGGGCCGCCGCCTGGCAGACGGCCTGGCCGGGCCGGGCGCCGGTGGTCGCCGCCCAGGTGGAGTACTCGCTGCTGGAGCGGGGCGTGGAGCGGGAGGTGCTGCCGGCGTGCGACGCGTTGGGCCTCGGCGTGCTGCCCTGGTCGCCGCTGGGTCGGGGTGTGCTCACCGGCAAGTACCGGCACGGCCGGCCGGCGGACTCGCGGGCCGCCTCGCCGCACTTCGAGCGGTTCGTCTCCACGTACCTGGAGCCGCGCTGCTCGAGCATCGTGGAGGCGGTGGCGACCGCGGCCGGCGGCCTGGGGGTGTCGCCGCTGGAGGTGGCGCTGGCGTGGATCCGGGACCGACCGGGGGTGACCGCGCCGATCCTCGGCGCCCGGACGGTCGGGCAGCTGCTCGGCGCGTTGCAGGTCGAGCGGATCACGCTGCCCGAGGAGATCACCACCGCGCTGGACGACGTCTCGTCGGTGCCCATCGGCTACCCCGAGCGCGACGGGTGAGACGCGGGCGCTCACCGAACCGGCGCTGACCGGGGCGCCTGCTAACCGCGGGCGGCTCCCGCGCGGCGAAGACCACGCGCGGGCGCCCGGGGCGGCACGAACCACGCAGGGCAGCGGCGTTGGTCACCCCGCAGGGGGTGGCGAACGGCCGCTGGGCTGGGCAGCATGGACGGCATGGACTACGAGTACGCGCCGCTGCGGCTGCCGCCGAACGTCGACCGGTTGACCGCCGCGGCGCAGTTGGCGATCCAGGCGGAGTTCTCCGGATGGGAGTTGGCCCGGGTGCGGCTGTTCCGTGACGGCACGCGGCAGGTCATGCTGCGCCGTCGGCGGGTCAACCAGCCGCAGCCGGGCCTGTCGTACTGACACCGGGCCGGGACGGGCGGTGACACGCCCGGGGCCCGAACCGCGAACGGTTCGGACCCCGGGCGTCACCTGGCCTCGTGCCTGGCCCTCGGTCGGTCCGCGGCGGAGGAGCCCCGGCCGACGCCGGCCCTAGTGCTGGTGCCCGGCGTGGTCGTGGTCGTCGTCGAGCTCCAGGAACGGGTGCTCGTCGAGTCGACCGACGAGCCGGTCGTCGCTCGCCGGCTGGAACGGGCCGGCGGCGTCGTCATCGTCGAACGACTCCAGGTCCACGGGTGTGCCCACCTCGCTGACCATGACCACCCCGTCGAGGGGCTCCAGCTCGGGGACGTCCAGCGCGCCGAGCGAGCCGTCGCCGCTCTGCAGCAGCTCCAGCACCGCCTCGCCGACGCCCTCCACCGGCGCCGGCTCGTCGTCCTCCGGGGTGCCCTCGCGCCGGGCCGCCTCGGCCGCCCGCAGCAGCGCGGAGATGCTCGGCACCCGGTAGTCGCGGCGTTGACGTACCGAGATCACCCGCGGGTGGGGGTCGCTGGCCTCGGCGCCCTCGCCGCCGAAGCGCTCGTCGGCCTCGTCCGGGTCGATCGAGTCGACGTCCCACGGGGTCACCTCGCCGAAGGCGTCGAGCAGTTGCTCGTCGTAGGCGAAGGACGCGTTGTTCAACGCCACGTACGCCTGCCAGACGTCGTCGTCGTCGACGCGGCCCTGCGCGGCGCGTACGGCGGCCAGGTGGTGGCGGGCCGCTTCGATCACCCGCTCGAGAGCGGCGTCCAGCTCACCGTGCTGGTCGGTCATGTGGGGCAGTCCCTTCACGATGGGGAGATAACGCGCCGGGTGCAGCTACCGGACACGGTTAGCAGGTGCGGAGGAACCGGTCGAGAACCCGCACGCCGAACTGTAGTCCGTCGACCGGAACGCGCTCGTCGATGCCGTGGAACAACGCCGAGAAGTTCAGGTCGGCGGGCAGCCGCAGCGGCGCGAACCCGAAGCAGCGGATGCCGAGCTGCGAGAACGCCTTCGCGTCGGTGCCGCCGGAGAGCATGTACGGCACCGGCCGGGCGCCCGGGTCCTCGGCGCGCAGCGCCGCCGACATGGCCTCGACCAGGTCGCCGTCGAAGGTGGTCTCCAGTGCCGGCTGTCGCTGGACGTACTCGATGGCGATGTCCGGGCCGACCAGCTCGCGCAGCTGCCGCTCCAGCAGCTCGGACTGGCCGGGCAGGCTGCGGCAGTCGATGGTGGCGGTGGCGCGGCCGGGGATGACGTTGTCCTTGTAGCCGGCGCTGAGCCGGGTGGGGTTGGCCGTGTTGCGGATGGTCGCCCCGATGATGTTGGCGATCGGGCCGAGCTTGGCGATGGCCGTCTCCGGGTCGTTCGGGTCCAGCTCGATGCCGAGCAGGTCGGAGACCTCGGTCAGGAACGCCCGCACGGTGTCGGTGACCACCACCGGGAAGCGGTGCCGGCCGATGCGGGCCACGGCCTCGGCGAGGGCGGTCACCGCGTTGTCGTCGTGCACCATCGATCCGTGCCCGGGGCGGCCCTTGGCGTGCAGCCGCAGCCAGTCGATGCCCTTCTCGGCGGTCTCGATGAGGTAGAGCCGCTGGCTGTCGTTGACCGAGTAGGAGAAGCCGCCGACCTCGCCGATGGCCTCGGTGCAGCCGTCGAACAGGCCGCGGTGGTTCTCCACCAGGAAGCGCGCGCCGTAGTCGCTGCCCGCCTCCTCGTCGGCGGTGTACGCGAGCACGATGTCGCGCGGGGGCCGTACGCCGGTGCGCTGCCAGTGCCGCACCACGGCGAGCACCATCGCGTCGAAGTCCTTCATGTCGATGGCGCCACGGCCCCACAGGTAGCCGTCGCGCTCTTCGCCGGAGAACGGGTGCACGGACCACTCGTCGGCGTCGGCGGGCACCACGTCCAGGTGGCCGTGCACCAGCAGCGCGCCCCGGCTCGGGTCGGCGCCGGGGATGCGGGCCACCACGTTGGCCCGGCCGGGGGCGGACTCGTGCAGGACCGATTCGACGCCCACCTCGGCGAGTTTCTCCGCCACGTACTCGGCGGCGCGGCGCTCGCCGACGCTGGTGTCGTTGTCCCCCGTGTTGGTGGTGTCGATGCGCAGCAGGTCGCGGCAGAGGTCCACGACCTCCGCGCTGGGGTCCGGTCGGGCGGAGGCGGCGTCGCTCGTCATCGCCCCTTCATACCAGCCCGGGGTGACCGGCGGGCCGGCGCACCGGCGTGCCGGGGCCGGGCATTCACCTCGGCGGATCCGCGTGCCGGTTTCGCGGCGTCCGCGTTCGGGTACCGCCGCCCACGACCGCACATCCCCTGCCGGAGCTTCCGCCCGCCAGTCGAGGAGGGCACCATGTCCGCCGTCCCCCTGCCCCCGTTGCCGCCCGCGCCCGCATCCGAGGAGGGTTACCGGCCCGGTGGCCGCAGCATCGCCGACATCGTGGACCGCGAACACCGGCAGCTGCTGGCTCTCGTGGACCAGCTGACCGGCCCGGACGCCACCCCGCAGGAGGGGCTGGCGGTGCTCACGGCCGCGCTGTCGCGGCACGTCTCCGCCGAGGAGCAGTACCTGCTGCCGGCGGTGCGGGCGGCGCTGCCGGCCCAGGCCGACCGGGTGGACGCGGAGATCGACGCTGACGCCGCGCTGCTGGCGGCCCTGAAGGGGCTGTCCGACGAGACCCTGACCGAGGTCGCCGAGCGGGTCCGCCGGCACGTCGACGGGGTGGGCGCGCTGGTGGCCGAGTTGCGCGCGGTGGCCACCGGGGAGGAGCTGATCCGGCTGGGCAACCGGTTGGAGATCGCCGAGGAGGCCGCGCCGACCCGGCCGCACCCGGGCACCCCGGCCACGCCGCCGTGGAACCGGATCGTCGAGCCGGCGGTGGGTGTGGTGGACAAGGTCCGCGACGCGGTGACGCGGCGGCCGACGTACCTGGCCGACCTGCCGGAGCCGCCGCGCGACTGAAGCGCGGGCCGCGCCACGAAATGCATTCAACGTCACCGATTCGCTTGGCCTCTTCCGCAGGCTGCGACGTGGTCCTACCGTCACCGTATGAACCTGGAGCTGCGACACCTGCGGGTGGTCTGCGCGATCGCGGAGACAGGGAGTGTGACCAAGGCGGCGTCGGCGCTCGGGCTCGCCCAGCCGGCGCTCACCGCTCAGCTCCAGCGGATCGAGCGGACGCTGGGCGGGCCGCTGTTCGACCGGGATCGGCGCGGCGCCCGGCCCACCGCGCTCGGTGAGCTGGTGCTCGCCCGGGCCCGGGTGCTGCTGCCGGCGATGAAGGGCCTGCAGGACGAGGCGGCACGGCTCGCCGGGGCGGGCGCGGCGCCTCGCTGCTACCGCCTCGGCGGGGTGAACAGCCCGATCCTGGGCCGGTTGGTGCACCGGCTGGCCGCCGAGCAGCCACCGGCCCAGATCACCACGTACGCCTCGTGGTCGGTCGACGAGCTGGCGCAGTTGGTGGCCGGCGGGCGGTTGGACTTCGCCCTCACCGGCGTGTGCGGCGACGCCACCCCGTCGGCCGCGTTCGGGTTGCGCTGGCGGGAGGTGGCCATCGACCCGGTGCTGGTGCTGCTGCCGGAGACCCACCCGCTCGCGGAGCGGGCCGAGGTGCGCCTGGCGGACCTGGGTCACGAGCAGTGGGTGGCCGCGCCGGGCGACGGCTGCTTCGGCGACTGTTTCGCCGCCGCGTGCGCCCGCGCCGGCTTCACCCCCCGCAAGGTGTACGAGACCGACATCCGCGGCTGTGTCGACCTGGTGGAGGCGGGCGTGGCGGTGGCCCTTTGCCAGGCGACGTTCCGCCCGGTCGCCGGCCTGGTCACCCGGCGGCTGGCCGGTGTCCCGCTGCGCTGGCGGCTGCTGCTGGGGTGGCATCCGGACTCGCCCGCCGCCGAGGACGCGGAGCTGGTGCTGGCGACGGCGAAGGCGGCGTACACCGACTCGCTGGCCCCGCACCCCACCTACCTGGACTGGCTGGTGCGCAATCCGGGTTTCGGCGTCCGGCAGCCCAGCGGGGTGTGAGGGCCCACGGGAGGTCTAGCGGGGCGCGGCGACGGGTTCCTCGTCCCCGGAAGAGGGTTTGGCGGACCGTGGCGTGAAGAAGCGGACGAGGTCGTCGGCCGCCGTCGGGGACAGCATCATCGCCTGAACTCGTGCGCACATCTCGGCGATCGGCTCGATCCTCGCGAACATCGCCTCCTCGTACGCCCGGATCGCCGCGTCCGGGTCGGCGGGGTTGGCGGCGAGTTCGCGTGCGAGTTCGGCGGCGTCCAGCATGGCCTGGTTGGCGCCCTCGCCGACCGGCGGCATGAGGTGCGCGGCGTCGCCGAGAAGCGTGGTTCCCGGCCGGTGGGCCCAGCGCGCGCCGACCGGCATCGCCTCGACCCGGCGCGGCGTCGGCGGGCTGTCGGCCGCGTCGATGAGGGCGGTGAGACGGGCGTCCCAGCCGTCGAACAGGTCCAGCAGGGCACGCGTGTCACGGTAGGCGTCGAGGTCGCGGTCGTCGGCGGGCAGGGAGATCCCGACCCGGATGCTGCCGTCGCCGAGGCGTTGCGCCGCGAGGATCTGGTTCACGCCGACGCACCACAGGTTTCCCGGGCCGACCAGCTCGGCGAGATCCGGGTGGCGTCGGTCGGCGTCGTCGATGGTCAGCTCCACGTGGCTGGACACGTGGGACAGTCCCGCGTCGGTCAGCAGCGCCCGGACGACCGAGCGCGCGCCGTCCGCGCCGACCAGGATGTCGCAGTCGGCGCGGTGGCCGCCGTCGAAGGTCAACCCGAAGCCCCCGCCCGGTCGTGGCGTCGCCGCGACGAGGCGGTGCCGCCACGCCACCGCGTCGGGCGGCAGCGAGTCGAGCAGGAGATCACGCAGGACGGTGCGGTCGATCTCGGGGCGGCCGGCGAACGAGCCGGGGCGGGGCGTGTGGTGCACGAGGGTGCGCCCGGCCGGGTCGAGGATGCGATGTTCCTCGCCCTCGGGCCGCGCCTCGGAGCGGAACCGGTCGTCGAGACCCGCCTCGGCGAGGGCCAGTTGCCCGGACTCCGGGTGCAGGTCGAGCATTCCGCCCTGGGAGCGTGCGGATCGACTCGCCTCGCGTTCGTAGACCACCGCGTCGATGCCGTGCCGGTGCAGGATCCGTGCCAGCGTAAGGCCGCCCAGGCCACCACCGGCGATCGCCAGTCGCATCCTCATGCCCTTACCGTACACTGTATCGCGTGGATACATCGTACGGTAGCGAGGTCGTGCCCATCTGGGAACGCCCGGAGCCCCAGCCCCGGGCGACGCCGGTGCCGTTGAGCCGCGCGAAGATCGCCGCCACGGCGATCCGGCTCGCCGACGCGCACGGCCTCGACGGACTGTCGGTTCGCAAGATCGCCAAAGAGCTCGGCGTCGGTCCGATGCGGCTCTACGACTACGTGGCCAACAAATCGGAACTGCTCGACCTGATGGTCGACGCCGTCTATGCCCAGATCGCCGAGACCGGCCAGCACTCCGGGTGGCGGGCCACGGTGCTGGCCGTCTTTCGGCGGACCCGCGCCGCCGCCCTCGACCACGAGTGGTTCTCCGACCTGCTCGGCGGCCGGCCACACCTGGGCCCGCACGCGCTGGCCGTGGGCGAGATGAGCGCGGCGGCCCTCAGCCAGGCCCCCGGCATACGCGACATCGACGACCTCCAGCGGGCCCTGGGCGCCCTCAACGCCTTCGTCGTCGGCGCCCTGCGCCGAGAGGTCACCGAGCGGCGCACCGCCCGCTTCACCGGCACCGATGTCGGCGCCTGGCAGGCCAGCCTCGGCCCGTACCTGACCCGCATGCTCGACACCGGTCGCTACCCCACCGTCGCCCGGCTCGTCATCGAGGGCGCCCACCTCAGCGCCGAGGAGACCTTCGACCACAACCTGACCACCATCCTGGACGGCATCACCGGCCACCCCCACCCGGGCGAGTAGTCCCGGCCACGCGACCGGGACGTCGGCTACTGCCTGGTCGGTGGCGGTGCGAACGGCCGCTGTCGGGGTATCTGGCGGACATGACCGATCTCTACCCGCCCGCCGACGACCGGGAACTGCTCCGCCAGGCCGCCGCCGCGCACACCGCCGCCACCCGCCAGGTGGAGGCGTTCCTGCGCCGGCTGCCGGAGGTGCCCGACCCGGCCGACGTCACCGAGTACGCCAACCTGCTCACCCGGGAGGACCAGACCCGGGGCGAGCGCGACGCCGCCGCCGACGCGGCGGGACTGACCATCGGCAGCCTGGAGTCCGACCAGGGCCAGTAGCGGCATGCGACGGTGCCGCCCCGCACCCGGGACGGCACCGTCGCGTACGGCATCGCTCAGCGTTCGACGAGAGGGTCGTGGCCGAGGTCGAGCAGCGAGTGCCGCCACTTGTCGTCGGCGTTGCCGCGCTGGGGCTTGGCGTCCATCAGCTCACGGATCCGCTCGACCGCCTCCCGCATCACCTCGATGTCCTCCGGGGTCAGGTCGACCTTGCGCTTGTTGAGCACCTTGAGGATCTCCCGTCCCGGCTGGGGCAGGTCGAGGTCCGGGTTCGGGCTGAACGACTCCTCGCCGGAGCCCCGGGTCAGCAGCCAGGTGCGCAGCTGCTCCGACGGGACGTTGACCTCGGCGTGGAAGTCCTCCCAGAGCACTTCCACCTCGGGGTCGATCCGCGTGTCGCGTACCATCAGGTCTCCTCTCGACGATGGTGACCCGACGTCTCCGGGTCGTCCTGGTCGGTCTTCGGATGCAGGCCCTCGGCGGGCACCCGCGTGCGGCGCGGGTTCGCGGTCGGGGGCGCCAGGATCGGGTCGGGATGGTCCTCGTCGTCGTCCTCGTCCCGGGGCTTGGCGGACTCCGCGTGCTCACGCGGGTCCTCGTGGTCGTCTCGTCGCGCCGGCCCGGTCATCGCGGGTGTGTTGTCGTGGCGGCGGTGTACCCCCGCTCACCTGCGGTCACGTCGAAGGTGAGCTGCCCGTCGCGGGCGTCCACGATGACCTTCTGCCCGGGCGAGATCGCCGACTCCAGCAGCATCCGCGACAGGTGGTTGTCCACCTCCCGCTGAATGACCCGGCGCAGCGGACGGGCCCCGAACTCCGGCTGGTAGCCGTGCTCGGCCAGCCAGTCGATGCCGGCGGTGGTGAACTCCACCTGGATGTCCTGGGCGTGCAACCGGCGGCGGGTCTCCTCCAGCAGCAGCGCGGTGATGTCGCGCAACTGCTCGGCCTCCAGCCGGCGGAAGATGATGACCTCGTCGATGCGGTTGAGGAACTCCGGCCGGAAGTTCTCCTGCAGGCGGCGCATCAGCCGTTCGCGCAGCTCGTCGTTCTCCTGCTCGCTGCCGGGCGCGCCGGTGCCGAACCCGACGGCCCGCTGGGTTCCGGTGATCAACTCGGAGCCGAGGTTGCTCGTCATGATCAGGACGGTGTTCTTGAAGTTCACCGTGCGGCCCTGGCTGTCGGTGAGCCGCCCGTCGTCGAGCACCTGGAGCAGGATGTTGAACACGTCGGGGTGGGCCTTCTCGATCTCGTCGAGCAGCACCACCGCGTACGGGCGGCGGCGCACCGCCTCGGTGAGCTGACCGGCCTCCTCGTAGCCGACGTACCCGGGTGGGGCGCCGACCAGCCGGCTGACCGTGTGCCGCTCCTGGAACTCGCTCATGTCCACCCGGACCATCCGGTCCGCCTCGCCGAACAACGCCTCGGCCAGGGCGCGGGCCAGCTCGGTCTTGCCGACGCCGGTGGGGCCCAGGAACAGGAAGCTGCCCATCGGGCGTTCCGGGTCGGCCAGCCCGGCCCGGGAGCGACGCACCGCCTCGGCCACAGCGGTGACCGCGGCGTCCTGGCCGACCACCCTCTCGTGCAGGTGGCCCTCCAGGCGCAGCAGCCGGTCGCGTTCCTCCTCGGTGAGCTGGCTGACCGGGATGCCGGTGGCCCGGGAGACCACCTCGGCGATCTCCTGCGGGCCCACCTCGGGCACCTGCGAGGTCGAGCCGTCAGCGCCCCTCGCGCGGCGCATCTCCTCCTCCAGCTCGGAGATCCGGTCCCGCAGCGCCGAGGCCCGTTCGTACTGCTCGTCGGTGACGGCCTGCTCCTTGTCCCGGCGTACGTCGTCGAGCTGCTGTTCCAGCTCCCGCACGTCGGACGCCGGGGTGCGGGTGCGCAGCCGGACCCGGGCGCCGGCCTGGTCGATCAGGTCGATGGCCTTGTCCGGCAGGAACCGGTCGGTGACGTACCGGTCGGACAGCTCGGCGGCGGCGACCAGCGCCTCGTCGGTGAAGCGCACCTGGTGGTGGGCCTCGTACCGGTCGCGCAGGCCGCGCAGGATGGCGATCGTGTCGTCGACGCTGGGCTCGGGCACCAGCACCGGCTGGAACCGCCGGGCCAGCGCGGCGTCCTTCTCGATGCTCTTGCGGTACTCGTCGAGCGTGGTCGCGCCGATCACCCGCAGTTCGCCCCGCGCGAGGGCGGGCTTGAGCATGTTGGACGCGTCCATTCCGCCCTCGCTGCCGGCCCCACCGGCGCCGACCAGGGTGTGGATCTCGTCGAGGAAAATGATCAGCTCGTCCCGGTGCGCCCGGATCTCGTCGATCACCTTCTTGAGGCGCTCCTCGAAGTCACCCCGGTAGCGGGTGCCGGCGACCAGGCCGGCGAGGTCGAGCTGCACCACCCGCTTGCCGAGCAGGGTCTGCGGCACGTCGCCGTCGCAGATCCGCTCGGCCAGACCCTCGACGATCGCGGTCTTGCCGACACCGGCCTCGCCGATCAGCACCGGGTTGTTCTTGGTCCGCCGGGACAGGATCTCCACCGCCTGCTCGATCTCGTCCGCCCGCCCGATCACCGGGTCGATCTGGTCGGCGCGGGCCAGGTCGGTGAGGTCCTGCCCGTACTGGTCCAGGGTGGGTGTGCCGCGGTCCGGCTTCGGCCCGGTCATCGGGCCGCGTTCGGCGTTGGCGGCCTGCAACGACTCGGGCTGGATCCGACCGGCGGCCAGCATCCGCCCGGCCGGCGACTCGGGGTTGAGCGGCAGGGCCATCAGGATGTGCTCGGGGCCGATGTAGTTGGCCCCCATTGCCCGGGACAGTTGGTGGGCGTCGAGCAGCGCCCGCTTGGCCGCCGGGGTCAGCGACAGGTTGGGCGGCACCTCCCCGCGCGGCGCGCCGTCGCCCTTGCCGCCCAGCGCGTTGAGCAGGGTGTCCGGGTCGGCGCCGGCCCGGCGTACCAGGTCGCGCAGGGGTTCGCGTTGCAGCGCAGCCCAGAGCAGGTGGTCGGTGTCCAGGTCGTTGCTCTGCCGCTGCGCGGCACGGCGGGCCGCGTCGGCCAGCATCTCCCGCGCGTCGGCCGTCATCAGTCGGGTGATGTCGACCCGGTGCGGCGGTCGGCGTCCTCCCTCACCCCGGCCGAAGTACCGGGCCAGGAATTCGTCCCACGGGTCGGAGCCAGGGTCACCGGGTCCCATCATGTCTGTCCTCCGCAGTCGGGCGCGGCACGGTCGCCAGGGGCTACCCGGCGCTCGGCCCGACAAACGCCGCAGGCGGCGGCGCTCACCGCGATATGGAGTGGCACCGGGCCGGCGCCGGCCGCAGGTGGCAGGCTGACGCCATGACTGAGAACCCGCTGCTGATCGTGGACGGTGCCAACGTGGTGGGCTCGCGCCCGAACGGATGGTGGCGGGACCGGGCCGGGGCCGCCGCCCGGCTGCGGGACTCCCTGGCCCCGGTGGCCGCCACGGGCCTGCCCGCCCGTCTGACCGCCCCGGTCGAGGTGGTCCTCGTGGTCGAGGGCGCTGCCCGGGACGTGCCCGGCACCGACGACGTCCGCGTGGTCTCCGCCCCCGGCTCCGGCGACGACACGGTGGTCGAGCTGGTGCAGGCGGCGCCGCAGCGCCGTCGGCTGGTCGTCACCGCCGATCGGGAGTTGCGCGAGCGGGTCACCGCCCTCGGCGCCGAGGTGTACGGCCCGCGCTGGCTCCGCGATAATTGAGAAGTTCTCATACTGGGACTCCCACAGAACGGACTCCCGGCACTTCAGGTGGGTTAACGGTCAGTCGGGCAGGAACACCGCCAGGGCGGATGTTCTCCCATGGACGTCAGTAAGCTCTAATGGAGATCTCCCCGCCCCCAGGAGGTTCCGCCGTGGCGAGCGTCGCCGAGCTGAAGGCTGCCATCGATGTCGCTCTCCAACAGATCGGCGACGGGCAGACAGCCGTCCAGGCGGCCGGTGAGAAGCTCGCCGAGGCGCAGCAGACCCTGGCCGGCGCGCTGGAGGGCAGCGGGCACGAGACGGTCGAGGCGGCCCAGGCGTCGCTGACCCAGGCCAGCCAGGAGCTGGAGGAGTGTCTCGCCGCGACACTGGTCGCGGTCGAGCAGGCGCAGCTCTACGTCTCCACCCTGTAGGCCACCGTGTCCATCATCGAGGACATCGGCGGCCAGGTCCGCGCGGCCAGCGAGGAGTTCCCGGTCGGCCTGCTCGGGCAGGCCCTGGAGAAGTTCGGCCTGGCCGCGGAACGGCTGCGCTGGGTACGACAGGAGTCGGCCAACCCGATGGGGGTGCCCGAACTGTCCGCCGCGACCGAGCACGCCGAGAGCGCCAACTACGCGCTGCGGGTGGCGCAGGAGCAGCTGTCGGCGTATCTGGCCGCGATCGGGCTGGCCGCCGACGGCGCCCCGCCGCCCCGCCCGCAACAGCGCGACCCGCGCCACGACGCGGCCCCGCCGCACGGGCCGACCACCGTGGTGCCCGAGCAGGCCGAGCAGGTTCGGATGCGTCGCTGGTGGTCGGTGCGCGTGGCCGAGTTGACCGGCGGGCGCGACGGCGGCGCCGACGAGCCCGACGAGCGGCTGCGCGACTCGCAAGAGCTGCTGCGCCGGGTCGTCGGCGGGGTGCGCGCCGGTGACCGGGACCGGCTGCGCACCGAGCTGCGGCGGGCGCCCGCCGACGTGGGGCTCGGCATGGCCGCGCTCGCGCCACCGCTGCTGCGGGAGCTGGCCGGTGAGCTGCTGGGGCATCCGCCCCGCGCCGCCGACCTCGGCCGGCTGCGCGGCGAGCTGGACGGGCGGGTCCGGGACCTGCTGCCCGGGTTGCCGCCGCCGGTGCTGGAGACGCTGCTGACCCGGGTGTGCCGGATGCCGCCACCCCGCGCGTCGGGAGAGCCGCCCCACGCCGCCGACTCCGCGGTCACCGCCGGCGTGGCGACCGCGCTGCTGCTCGCTCGCCTCGGCCGGGACCTGCCCGTCGGCACCGGCACGCCGCAGGCCACCGGTGACCAGCGCCCCGGCGACGCGGGTCCGCGCCCCGCTGAGCAACGCTCCGCGAAGGCGAATCCACGGTCCCCCGAGCCACCCTCCGGCGGCGTCGGTCCACGTCCTGGCGCGGTTAGCGGTAGGCAGGCGTCCGGCGGCGTCGTGCCGCAGCGGGGCGCCGGGCTGCCGCCGCGGACCGGCAGTCCGTGGCGGGACGCGCCGGCCCGCCGGGGTTCCGATGGCTGACCGGCGTGGCCAGCTCGCCACCCGCATCCGGGACACCCTCTCCGAGGCGCTGGGTGCCACGCGTACCCGGTTGTCGGCCGCCCAGGCCGAGCTGACGGCGGGCCGCGAACGGCTGACCCGGGTCCGGCGGGCGGCCGCCGCCGTACCGCAGCGGGTGGGCGCCCAACGGGACCGTCGCCTCGCCGAGATCGACGCCCGGCACGCCACCGGGATCGCCGAGCTGGCCCGCCACGCCGCCGACGCCGCCCGCCGGGAGGCGCCCGGCTGCGCCGGCGCCGACTGGCCGGGCTGGACGCCCACGCCCACCCGCCGGGCCGAGCCGCCCGGTGCGCTGCGGGTCGGCACGGTCCGGATCGACGACGTCGACCCGGTGCCCGCGCTGGTGCCGCTCCTCGACGCCGGGCACGTGCACCTGTCCGGGGACGACCGCGCCGGCTGCGACGCGGTCGTGTCCGCGCTGCTGTTGCGGGCCGTCGGCCGCGCCGACCCGGGCGGGGTACGACTGGTCGGGTACGACCCGGAGCACCTCGGCGGCGGCCTGGCCGGGTTCGCGCCCCTGGGCACCGCAGGGCTGCTCACCTTCGTCGGCCCGGGCGGGTTGGGCCCGCTGCTGGACGACCTGGTCGAGCAGATCCGCCGCATCAACGAGAAGGTGCTGGCCGGCGAACACGGCTCACTGCGGGAGCTGGCCGCGGCGACCGGCCGCCGCCCCGAGCCCTGGCGGGTGGCGGTGCTGCTCGGCGGCGACGAGCTGAGCCGGCACGAACGCGGCCAGCTCGAACGAGTGGTCCGCGCCGGCGCCGCCTGCGGGGTGCACCTGGTGGTACGGGGCGTCCCCCTGCCGGACGACCCGACGGTGACCCGGGTGGTGACCGAGGCGTCCGGCGCGCGGATCGGCGGCCCGTCCGGCCTGTCGGTCCGGCTGGACCCGCCGCCACCGGCGACGCTGGTCACCGAGACCTGCCGGGAGATCGCGGCCCAGGTCAACGCCGGCCCGCCGCCGACCCCGTTCGCCGACCTGCTGCCCCCACCGGAGCAGATGTGGCGGGAGGACTCGGCCAGCGGGCTGACCGCCCCGATCGGCGAGGGGCCGCAGGGCCGACCGGTGCGCCTGACCCTGGGCGACTATCCACCGCACGCGCTGATCGGCGGACCGTCCGGAACCGGCAAGACCAACCTGATCTTCGCGTGGATCGGCGCCCTCGCCGCCCGCTACTCCCCCGCCGAGCTGGAGTTCTATCTGCTGGACTTCAAGGAGGGGGTGTCCTTCGCCCGGTTCGCGCAGGGCCGGCGTGACCCGAGCTGGCTGCCGCACATGCGTCTGGTCGGCATCAACGTCAACACCGACCGGGAGTTCGGGTTGGCGCTGCTGCGGTTCCTCACCGAGGAGCTGCGTCGCCGCGCCGACGCCGCCAAGAAGCACGAGGTGACCAAGCTGGCCGAGCTGCGCGCGGTCGACCCGACCGGGCACTGGCCCCGGATCGTCGCCGTGGTCGACGAGTTCCAGATGCTGCTGGCCGGCCGGGACGTGGTCGCGCGGGAGGCCGCCGACCTGCTGGAGGACCTGGCCCGCCGCGGCCGGTCGCAGGGCATCCACCTGGTGCTCGCCTCGCAGGACGTGCGGGGCATCGAGGCGCTGTGGGGCCGTCCGGCGCTGGTCGCCCAGTTCACGTTGCGGATCGCGCTGCCGAAGGCGTTGCGGATCCTGGCCGAGCGCAACGACGCGGCACAGTCGCTGCCCCGCTGGCACGCGGTGGTCAACGCCGAGTCCGGCATGGTGGAGGGCAACGAGGTCGCGCGGATCCCGTCGGCAAGCGACTGGGAGACGTGGAGCGGCCTGCAACACCGGCTGTGGCGGATGCGCCCGCCGGACGCCGCGCCGGCCCGACTCTTCGACGGTGACGCGATCCCCCGGCTGGACGAGGCCCCGGACTTCCGGGCGCTCGCCGCGCCGCCGGACGGCCGCGCGCCGCGCAACCCGGTGGCCCTGCTCGGCGAGATCATCGACGTGCAGTCCCGCTCGGCGGCGCTACGGCTGCCGCGCGCACCCGGGCGCAACCTGGCGGTGCTGGGCACACGGGTGGACGAGGCGTGCGCGGTGCTCGACTCGGCCGCCCGGTCGCTGGCCCGCCAACACCCGCCGGGCACCGCCCGGTTCTCCATCGCCTGCCTCGACCCGGACGCCGATCCGATCGCCCGCGCGCTCTACGACGACCTCGCCGACGACGCCTCCTGGTACGACGAGGAGACCGTCGGCGAGTTGATGACCGAGACGGCCGACGGGCTGTCCGGCCCCGGCAGCCCGCACTATCTGCTGCTGTTCGCGGTCGACGCGGCGGCCGGCGCCCTCGCCGCGCGCACGGGTCGGCGCACCGGCCTGGAGCAGCTGCGCCGCATCCTGCACGACGGACCGGAGCGGCGCACCCACGTGCTGGCCTGGTGGCGGGGCGTGGCGCGGATGCGGGCGGACCTGGGCGGCCCGGCCGCCCGCACCGACCAGATCGGCGCCTGGGTGGCGCTTGACGCGCACGGCGGCGAGTTGGGCGCCTCGCTCTATCCGGGCACCGGCGGCCCGGACTGGTATCCCCGGCCGTGGCGCGGGCTCTTCTTCGACCGGGCGGTGCACCGCACCGGCCAGGTGCTCATCCCGTATGGACCGTCGCGATGAACCAACCGGTGACCAGTGACACGTACACGGCGCAGCTGCGGCGACTGGCCGAGCTGAGCGCCCGGGTACGCGAGCAGCGCGCCGAGGCGCACACGTGGTACGAGCGGCAGTGCGCGGCGGCCGAGCGGGCCGTCGCCGACGCCGCCGACCAGGTGCGCCGCGCCGAGGAGGAGTTGGTGGCGGCCCGCGAGGAGCAGGAACGCGTCGACGCCGAGGTGGCGCACCTGTGGCAGCAGGTGCGGGCCCGCCTCGGCGCCCGCCGTCTCGGTGCGCCGCCCGCGCCAACCAACGGCAGTGCGGCCGGCGAGCCGGTGCTGCTGCTCGGCCGGGCCCGGGACCTGCTCGACCGGGCCGGGCAGCCCGGTGAGCTGCCGAGCTCGGTCAACCCGCTGCTGGCGCTCTGCGGGGTGGCCGGCGCGGTCGTGGCGTACGCGCTGGGCTCCGGCGCGCGGGCGCTCGGCGTCGGGTACGGCGGGGACCTGGCGGTCGGGATGCCGGTGCTGGCGCTGGTGGTGACCCTGCTCGGGCCGTTGATCGGTCTCGTGCCGGCGCGGGTGCTGGCCGACCGCCGGCACGCGCTGCTCGGCCCGCGCCCGATCACCGTGGTGCTCGGCGCCGGCTTGGTGGCCACCGCGCTGCTGCTGGTGCTCGGCCGCTGAGCTGAGCCGACGACTGGGGCCCGCTGGCGGCGGTCACTGTCGGTCACGTCCGTCGAGGCGAATGCGGTGGTGAGCGGTATACCTCAGAGTCATATTTATGCCTCTGAGGTATACCGCTCGTCAGCCACATCGGCCCGGCAGGCCGGGGGTGGGACTCAGTCAGGCCGGGATCAGGACGGCCTCGCGCAGTAGGCGGCGGGCCAGGGTGACCCGGTCCGCGTCGTCGGGCAGACCGGGCAGGTCACCGACGCGGGTGACCGTCCCGCCCAGCAGGGCGCGGGCCGCCGGCTCGCAGTCCGCCGGCAGGGTGATGGTGCGGTCGAACAGGCGCAGCGCCACCTGGTCCGACCCGTGCGGCACGAGCTGCCAGCGCAGGCCCGGACGCAGGGTGAGCCGGGAGTCGGCGTCCAGCGTGGCCACGGCGCCGGCCTGGGCGAGCGGCCGGATCGGCGCCGGTCGGGCGGCCGGCCAGGCGCGGTGGCGCAGTCGCGCCGCGACGGCGGCCGGGTCGGCGCGCAGCAGCCAGTCCCGCAGCGCCTCCACCGTCTCGGTCAGCTCCGGCTCGATGGCGTCGGGATCGGCCACGTCGGTGCCGAACGGCAGGCTGGCACGCAGCCGCTGGTCCTCGGCGGCCAGCGCGAGCAACTCTTCGACCAGGGCATAGCGCGTCAGCGCGCGGATGCCCACGGTCAGGTGCAGGGAGCTGGCGTCCTGGGCCTGCGCGCTGTGCAGCCAGCCGCGGGGCAGGTAGAGGGCGTCGCCGGGGGCGAGCACCACGTCCAGCGCGGCGGGGCCCTGCGCGGTGGCGGAAACCTCGTCGGCGCGGCCGCCCCACGGCTGCTTCTCCAGCGGGTCGGGCAGCACCGGCGGGTGGATCCGCCAGTGCTTGCGGCCGTCGACCTGGAGCACGAAGACGTCGTGGGTGTCGTAGTGGGTGGCGAAGCCCTGGCTGCCCGCGGGGGTGAGGTAGGCGTTGATCTGCAGCGGCTGGTTCAGCGCGAGGCCCAGGTCGCGGGCGAAGTCGACCAGGGGCGGCCAGATCCGGTGCAGGCCCTGCAGGACCAGGGTGGCGCCGGCGGCGTACTGCTCCAGGACCCGCTCGTCGAGGACCTGGTCGCCGATCTCCGCGCCGGCGCCGCCGCCGCCGGTCCACCGCGCCGCCGGCACGAGCTGGCCGTCCTTGGCGACCCGCAGGAACGGGGTACGCAGACCGCGCCGGCTGAGCAGCTCGTCGGCGTCGGCGGGGCTGAACAGGTCGGTGAAGCCGGCCGGGTCGGGCAGCTCGGCGGCGCGGGACAGCAGCGGGGTGTGCCCCCAGTGCGCGGCGGCGAACTTGGCCGGCTCGACCGAGACACAGCGGGCCAGCGCGGCGGCGGCGCCCGAGGACGAAACCGCCGGGCGGCCGTGGCCGCCCGGCGGGTCGAGGTGCGTCATGACGGTCCGTTACCGGGCGCTGCCGTCAGCGCCGCCGTCCTGGTGACCCGGGGTCGCACCGCCATCGGCCGGACCCTCCGCGCCACCGTCAGCGCCGCCGTCCTGGTGACCCGGGGTCGCACCGCCATCGGCCGGACCCTCCGCGCCACCATCGGCGCCGCCGTCCTGGTGACCCGGGGTCGCACCGCCATCGGCCGGACCCTCCGCGCCACCATCGGCGCCGCCGTCCTGGTGACCCGGGGTCGCTCCACCGTCGGCCGGGCCTTCCATGCCTCCGCCGCCCGTGGTCTGCATGTCATCGTCGTTGAGTGCCATCGGTACTCCCTCGGGTGTGCCGCCCCGCCGTACGCCGGGGTCCGTCGTGCTGCGGGTGGTACCCCACGCGCGATCTTCTCTAACCCACACCGTAGACGCCGAACCGGGGCGACACGGGCGGTTCGCGGGCGGTGGCGGTCGGTGTCAGGATGGGGAGGTGATCCTGGTCGGCACCTCCGGTTGGCAGTACCGGGACTGGCGGGGCCGCTTCTACCCGCAGCGGCTGCCGCAGCGACTCTGGTTGGAGCACTTCGCCGCGGGCTTCGCCACCGTCGAGGTCAACAACGCCTTCTACCGGCTGCCGGAGCGGGAGACGTTCGCGGCGTGGCGGGCGCGGACACCGGCGGACTTCTGCGTGGCGGTGAAGATGAGCCGCTACCTCACCCACATCAGGCGTCTGCGGGACCCGGCCGAGCCGGTGGCCCGGTTCCTCGGCCGGGCCACGGCCCTCGGTGACCGGCTCGGGCCGGTGCTGCTGCAACTGCCACCGAACCTGCGGGCGGACGTCGAGGCGCTCGACGCGACGCTGCGGCTGTTCCCGGCGCAGGTGCGGGTGGCGGTCGAGCCGCGGCACCCGTCATGGTGGACCGACGCCACCCGTGCCGTCCTGGAACGGCGGCGGGCCGCGCTGGTCTGGGCGGATCGCCTCGGTCGTCCGGTGGCGCCCCGCTGGCGTACCACCGACTTCGGCTACCTGCGGCTGCACGAGGGGCGGGCCCGACCGTGGCCGCACTACGGTCGTACCGCGCTCGGCTCGTGGGTTCGCCGGCTCACCGACGCGTTCGGCGCGGACGAGCCGGCGTACGTCTATTTCAACAACGACCCCGGCGGCGCGGCCGTCACCGACGCCGTCGCCTTCGCGGCGCTGGCCCGCGCGGCCGGTCATCCGGTGTCGCGGGTGCCCTCCGCTGCCGAGGCCGACGCGGCCGAGCGCTGAGCCCGCCCGACGGCGTCGTCGGGCGGGCTCACGCGTCACGGCGTCACGGCATGAACGTGGCGAGATTCTTCGGCATGGTGTCCTTCACGTCCTGCCACTCGCCCTGGGTGACGTGCCGACGCAGGGTGTCCAGCACCACCTGCGTCACCCGCTCCGCGCCGCCCTCGACGTCGTACGGGAAGCCCTGCCGGACCTCGTAGAGGAAGTCGTCGCGGTTGAGCTTGATCGGCACGTCCGACGGGTTCCAGCCGTCGAAGTAGATCCCCCGGACCAGCACCGGCAACTGCTGGGCGAACTCGACGCTCTCGTTGACCGGCAACCGGTCGCGCAGCAGGTGCAGCACGGTACGAAGCGCCGCGTACGACTGGTTGCGCTGCTCCTTCGGCCACCCGTAGGCGTTCTCGATGTCCTTGAGGATCAGGTTCGTCTTGTCCAGCGAACTCTCGAAAGCGGAGATCATCGCTTCAGCCATCGGTCGACCCCCGTTCCGTCGTGTCCCACCGTCGGTCGTCAGCGCGTCGCGGCGGCCCCACCGGGCCGCGGCGGGCCCGTACCGGGGTGCCCTGTGGCGCGCGCCGGGTGTTGTCGGCAGTGCCGACCACGTGCAGGACGGCGCCCCGCCGTCGATCCGTCACCACTCGAACCGTCATCCCCCGTCACCTCCGTGTCCTCTCCGGCGTCGGCCACCTCCGTGCGGCCGTACCCACCGTGTCCACCGTGCCGGTCGGGCGGGTGAGCCGGCCCCACCCGGATCGGGTGAGGTCAGCCGACGTCGAGGAGATTCGCGAGGGTTTTCGCGTTGGTCTGGGCGAAGTCCCGGTAACAATTGTTCATGAGGACGTGGGTCTGCCCGGCGGAGTCGGCCAGCTCGCGCAGCTTCGGCGCCCAGTCGGCCAGCTCCCGCTTGGAGTAGTGGTAGCCGAACTTCTCGTGGATGTCCTTGCTGGTCCACTTGTCACTGTGGCCGTGAAAGCGCATCACCGCGAGGTCGCCGGTGGCGGCCAGCACCGGGGGCACCGACGAGCGGTGGCCCTGCGGCATGTCCACACAGACGTACGGCAGCCGGTGCTCGCGGAGGAAGGCGAGGGTCTCGTCGGCGTTGTCGCCGTCGAACCAGGACGCGTGGCGGAACTCGTAGGCCGGTCGCAGCGGCGCACAGCGCTTCGCCACCTCCAGCAGGTACTGCTTGTTGGCCCGCTTGATCGTGAACCAGGGCGGGAACTGGAACAGCAGCGCCCCGAGCTTGCCCGCCTCGACCAGCGGGTCCAGCGCGGACAGAAAACGCGTCCACACCTCCTCGTACGCCTGCGCGGGCAGGTCGTCGGGGTAGACGTTCTTCCTGTCCGTCTCCGGCCGCAGGTCCTTGTAGAGCGCGCCGACCCGGGTGGGATGCCCGGTGAGCAGGCTGAAGGCCTTGATGTTGAACGTGAAGCCCGCCGGGGTGCGCTCGGCCCACAGCCGTGCGGTCGCCTCGGCGGGCGGTGAGTAGTAGGTCGCGTCCACCTCGACCAGCGGAAACTGCCGGGCGTAGTACGCCAGGCGCTTCTCCGGCGTGTCCGCGGTCTGGGGATACCAGCCCGAGTCGAGCAGTGTGCGGTCGGTCCAGGACGCGGTGCCCACCAGGATGTCACCCATGGGGGAAGTCCATCGTGTCGTGAACCGACCGGCAACCGCTGCCGTCGCTCAGGCCGCCCGCCGCTCGCGGGTCTGCTTGCAGGTCACGCAGGTGGTCGCGGCCGGGAAGATCTCCAGGCGCTCCACCGGGATCGCCGCCGAGCAGCCCTCGCACCAGC
Organism: Micromonospora sp. NPDC005252; assembly: GCF_042872475.1. Taxonomy (NCBI): domain Bacteria; kingdom Bacillati; phylum Actinomycetota; class Actinomycetes; order Micromonosporales; family Micromonosporaceae; genus Micromonospora; species Micromonospora sp. NPDC005252. The sequence goes on from NZ_JBIAKN010000005.1 coordinate 34,576, forward strand.
CGTACGTGCCCTCGGCGAGGCGGCCCAGGGCGTGCTCGTACTGGGTGCGCCGGTCGAGGATGGTCCGCAGCAGGGACTGCGCGGTGTCGCGCTCGGCCGTCTTGGTGCCGCTGTCGGCCTGGTCGTCGCCGGCGGTGTCACCGACCTCCACCAGACGCAGCACCTGACTCTGCAGCACGGCCTGCTCGTACTCGGCGGTCAGCTCGTCGTAACGCGCCTGCAGGGAGTGCCGGATCTGGTCGATCTCCGTCTGGGATCGGCCCGTACCGACCGTGTCGTGGACGAGCATCGCTGCCTGCCTTTCCTGGGCCGGGTGGCTCAAGGTGAACCGGGTGCCGGCGGCGTGGGCCCCGGTCAACGGTCGCATCCGGTACGCGGGCGGTCACCCACGCTCTGTGAGCCGGGCGAGTACCCGGCGGACGTGACACGCAAACCGACGATTTCTCAGCTGCCGCCGGCCTGCACGAGCGCGGGGTGACGGGGGTCGTCGGCGCGTACCACCACGTCGGCGAAGCTGGCGGGGACCACCTCCTCGGCGTAGCGGTCGAAGGCCGGCAGGGTCCACTCGTCGGCCGGACCGGTGCGGCGGCGCAGCGCCGCCGAAGACAGCTGAAGGTGGACGGTCACGTCGAAGGGCAGCGCCCCACCGAGCAGGAGCGCGCCGCTGACCAGGACCACGCCGCCGGGTGGCAGGTCGACGTACCGGGCGCGGCTGGCCCGGTCGGCGACGGCGTCCCACAGCGACGGCAGCACCCGCCCGTCGCCGCCGGGGCCGGCCGGGTCGAGCACCTCGCGGCGCAGGCCGGCCTCGTCGTTCCAGCCCTCGTAGTAGGCGTCCGGGTTGGTGCGACCGAGTTCGAAGCGCAGCGAGGCGGGTCGGAGAAAGTCGGCGGCGCGGACGTGCAGGACCGGGCGGCCCCGGGCGCGCAGCGGGTCGACCAGCGCGGCGGCCAGCTCGTCCGGGCCGGCGGCGGGGGCGCCGTCGATCGCCACGCGCAGCCGGGCGGGCTCGACAGTGCGGGAGGCGTCGTCGAGCCGGGCGGTCAGTTCGGCGACGAGCAGGTCGGGCGAGATGGGACGGATGCGCACCGAACCATCCTGCCCCGCGCGCCGAACGGGCGGTCGTCGGACGGTCAGCCGGTGCGGTCGACGGTGACGCGGGCGTCGTCGGCCAGCCGGTAGCCGACGCCGTAGACGGTGGTGACCAGGGGAACGTCCACGCCGACCTTGCCGCGCAGCCGGCGCACGTGCACGTCAACGGTGCGGACGCCGGCGTGCTCATAGCCCCAGACGGCGTTGAGCAGTTGCAGCCGGGTGAACACCCGGCGGGGGTGGGCGACCAGATGCAGCAGGAGGTCGAACTCCAGCCGGGTCAGCGGCAGCGGCTCGTCGTCGCGCAGCACCGACCGGGACGCGGCGAGGATGTGCAGGGCGGGGATCGTCGGGGTGAGGGCTCGGGCGGGCGCCCGGTTGGCCGGCACCCCGTCGGCGCGACGCTCGGCCGGAACGGAGGTGATCACGCCCTCGCCCCGCTCCAGCATCTCGCGCGCGGCTTCGAGCAGCCGCCGGGCCGGCGGGGTCAGCGACTCCTCACAGGCCAGCGGGATGGACAGCGTCACGGTGAGCATGGGCGCGGCGGTGTTCGCCGGGCGGCGTTGACCGCCGGGAGGTCGACCGGGCACCGCGGGTTGGGACGTATGCCATCCGGCGCGCGACGAGGCGGGGCTGACCGACATGGTCCTCCTTGGGCTGGTCCGGGTATCTCCCCACGGCCCGGGACGCCGCTTCATCGATGCTTCCGGGCGCCCGGGCGAGGGTCAAGAGGCGGCTGCGTTGCATGAATGTGACAATTGACGAACACATCGGAGCCGGATGCTCGCTCTGCGTACGAAGCCTGATGATTACAGCAGAGCCGCCAGGATGCCCCGATACGGGGGTCCCCGTCCTGTTCACCATGCCACCGCCGTCGCCTGCGGACCGCCGCACGAGCGCTGCTCAGCGGGTGTGGTCGACGCTGATCCGCGCCTCGTCGCCCAGCCGGTAACCCACCCCGTAGACGGTCGTGACCACCTCCGCCCCGGCCAGCTTGGCGCGCAGCCGCCGGACGTGCACGTCCACGGTGCGGGCCACGGCGTGTTCGTAGCCCCAGACGTTCGACAGCAGCTGAAGGCGGGTGAAGACCCGGCGCGGACGCTCGGCGAGGAAGAGCAGCAGGTCGTACTCGATGCGGGTCAGCGCGACCACCCGGTCGCCCAGGCGGACCACCCGCGAGCCGGCCAGGATGCGCACGTCGGCCCCGTCGGTGTCGGCGGCGGGCACCTCGGCGGAGGCGGGGCGCGGCAGCGGTCGCGGCGTCGACGGCACGTCGTCAGCGGGGCGCAGCCGACCCTCCCCGGCCTCGGCCAGCTCGCCGAGCAGCTGCACCAGCCGGGCCAACCGAGGGCTCATCGGCCCGGGGGCCAGGTCGAGGGTGATGGTCAGGGTCGGGCCGGTACGCGGGCGGACGGCGGCCCGGCCCGGGTGACCCGGCGAGTAGGGACGGGTGGGGATCGCGACGACGGACATGGTGCCTCCTGAGATGGCGGTACGCCCGCCACGCCCGGTGCGGCGTGGGGGTCAGCGGCGCGCCCAGCCGGCGGTGACCGGGGGCGCGAGGGGGGAAGCGCGGTGCAGCGGGGTGGGGCCGAGCGCCGGCAGGCCGGCGATGCGCCAGGCGGCGAAACCGCCGTCGACGTCGGTGGCCCGGTGCAGGCCGATGTCCTGCAACGCGGCGGCGGCCAGCGACGAGGTGTAGCCCTCCTGGCAGATGACGACCACCGGCACGTCGTAGTCGACCGCCTCGGGCAGCCGGGCCGGGCACCGCGGGTCGAAGCGCCACTCCAGCACGTTGCGCTCGACCGTGAGCGAGCCGGGCACGACGCCGTGCGCGGCGCGCTGGGCGGCCGGCCGGATGTCGACAAGCAACGCGCCGGCCCGGCACGCCAGGTGCGCCCGCTCCGGGTCCAGTCGGTCGAGGCGGGCTCGCGCGGCGGCCAGGATCTCGTCGATGCCCCGGGAGCCCGGCGGTGGTACGGGTGCCGGACAGTGCTCGGCGGTGACCTGCATTATCGATTCCTTCCGGTGACGAGAGGGCGGTGCGAACGAGAGGCTCACCAGGACCGGCCAGCCTCGGCGACCTCGGCGACCCGCAGGCGCCCGTCGAGGAGGTCGTAGCGGGTCATCCGGCGCAGCGCGGGCCGGTAGACGTGCACGCTGACCGCCGGCACCGGGCCGCGGTTGGTGACCTGGTGGACGTGGCGGGGGCCGAAGCGGCGGGCGGCGCCGGCGGGCAGCAGACGGGGGCGCAGCGCCGCACGGCTGACCGTCTCCTCGGTGAGGGCGCCGGCGACCACCCGGAACGCGCCCGCGGAGCCGCCATGGTCGTGCAGGTCGGTGCCCTGGCCGGGCAGCCAGCTCAGGGCCCACACCTCGTGGTCGTCGGCGGTGGCGAGCCGGGCGTACCAGCGCTCGGTGGGGTCGAAGCGCAGCGCGACCGGCCAGCCGGCCGGGTCGGCCCACCGGGCGGCGACGGCGAGCAGGTCGGGTGCCGGGCGATCGTGGGTCATCGGTGGTTCCTCAGCGGGTCGTTCGGCGGGGTGCCTCCGTACTCTAGCCGGCAAAGCCTATAGGTTTAGTAGGTAATTCCACATGCCGGGAGGCGAGCAGGCGACCGCTCGGGCTCAGCGCAGAACCGGGGGGCCCACCCGGTAGCCGGGCAGCGACGGCCAGCGCACGGTCAGCACCACCGAGGCGCGCTCCGCGTACCAGGAATGATCCACGCCCCGCGCCCACACCACGTAGTCGCCGGGTGCGGCCAACCGGACCGTCCGGTCCGGCAGCTCCACCCGGAAGCACCCGTCGACCAGCACCAACAGGGTGGTCCGACGCTCGCCGGTCGCCCACCGCGCGCGGGCCTCCCCGGGCGGGTGCACGCCCCACTTCACCTCGACGTCGGTGCTGTGCCGGATCTCGTCCGGCGGCGCGAAGTGCCCGAGCAGCCAGCCACCGTTGCCGACGCCGTCGACGCCCGCGTTGCCCACGTAGACCGTCTCACCCATCGGACCCCTCCCCCACCGCGCCGGCCGAGCAACCTATCAGGACCTCGGCGACTACCCTGGACCGGTGACCGATGACCTTGACGCCGAGACCCTGGCGTTCGCGCACCGGATGTTCGACCTGGCCCGCGCGGGCTCCACCGAGGAGCTGGCCGCCCAGGTCGACGCCGGTCTGCCGGTCAACCTGACCAACGACAAGGGCGACACGCTGCTGATCCTGGCCGCCTACCACGCCCACCCGGACACGGTGGCCGCTCTGCTGGCCCGCGGCGCGGACCACACCCGTACCAACGACCGAGGTCAGACCGCACTCGCCGCCGCGGTCTTCCGCAGCAGCGCCGACGCCGTCCGCGCGCTGCTCGCCGCCGGGGCCGATCCGGCGCACGGCACCCCGTCGGCGGCCGAGACCGCGCAGTTCTTCGACCTGCCGGAGATGGCCGCGCTGCTGCGGGCCGGCTGACGCGGCACCCGACGGGCCGGTATACAGGGTCGGTGGAAGATCCCCTGCCCGAACAGATGCGTGCCGCCGGCACCGCGCTGCTGGCCGCGCTCGACCCCGCGACCCGCATCGGCGCCGTGTACCCGTTCGACGACGAGTCGGCCCGGCGCTGGCTGGAGTACCGGCCCCGCCCCCGCCCCGGCGTCTGCCTGGCCGAGCTGGACGTCGCCGGGCGCAAGGCCGCGCACCGGCTGCTGGCCACCGCGCTCAGCCCGTCGGCGTACGCGCAGGCCATGGCGATCATCGCGCTGGAGGAAGTCCTCGACCGCGCCGAGGGCTGGCACCGCGGGCGGCACAGCGGCGACTACTGGATCGCGGTGTTCGGTGACCCGGCCCGCGACGACCGCTGGGCGTGGCGGCTCGAAGGGCACCACCTGTCGGTGACCATGACCGTGGTCGACGACCAGGTCTCCCCCGCGCCGATCTTCTTCGGCGCCAACCCGGCGGCGGTGCGCTACGCCGGGCACACCATCTCCCGACCGCTCGCTGCCGAGGAGGACCTGGCCCGCGCCCTGCTCGACGCGCTCGGGCCGGCCGGGCGGGCCGCCGCGATCATCGCCGACGAGGCGCCGACGGACATCATCAGCGCCACCCGCGGGCGGGTCGACGGGCCCCTCGAACCGCTCGGCGTGCCGGCCGACCGGCTCGGCCCGACCGGCCGCGCGCTGCTCGACCAGGTCGTCGCGCTCTACCTGGACCGGCTGCCTCCCGAACTGGCCGTGCAGGAGGCGGCCCGCGTCGAGGGCGGCCAGCTGCACTTCGCCTGGGCCGGCCCGACGAGGCCCGGCCAGCGGCACTACTACCGGGTGCAGGGCGACGACCTGCTGATCGAGTACGACAACACAAGCGACGACGGCAACCACGCGCACACCGTGCTCCGCCGCCCCGCCAGCGACTTCGGCGCCGACATCCTGGCAACCCACCACCAGGCCAACCCCCACTGACCGGTACCCCGGGGCGCGACGCCCCGGCAACCGTCATGATCAGCGCGTCGAGGTGGGGCGGGTGGCCTCGATGAGGAAACGTCGGGCGTGGGCGACGAAGGCGCCCTCGGCGGTGATGCGGCGGTGCAGGGCGAGCAGTTCGGGGCGGTAGCGGTCCACCGTGAAGCCCGGCACCGTCCAGACCACCTTGCGCAGGAACCAGACGACCGCGCCGATGTCGTGGAAGGTCGCGCGCAGCGTGGCCCGGCGCAGGTCGACCACCCGCAGCCCGGCGGCCTCGGCCGCGGCGACCGCGGCGGCGGGGTGCCGCCCGTCCGGCGGAGGCAGCGGGCCGAGGATCGCCTCGCTCAGCTCACGCATGGTGCCCGGACCGATCTGCTGGGACAGGAACGTGCCGCCGGGGCGCAGCACCCGGGCCGTCTGGGCCCAGTCGGTGCGCACCGGATGCCGGCTGACCACCAGGTCGAAGGACCCGTCCCGGAACGGCAGCGCCGAGTCGGGGGCGACCGCCACCACCGTCGCTCCGAGCGGGCGCAGGGTCCGCCGGGCGACCTCGACGTTCGGCGGCCACGCCTCGGTCGCCACCAACACCTTCGGCGGGTACGGAATCTCGGCCAGCACCTCGCCGCCACCGGTGTCCACGTCCAGCGCGGCGTCGGCGCGCGCCATCCGTTCGGCGACCAACCCGGCGTACCCCCAGGGTGGACGTTCCTCGGTGGCCCGACCGGCCAGCCAGTCGAAGCCCCAGCCGTCGACCGGCGCGGCGGCCGCCTCCGCGATCAACTCCTCGGCATCACGTTCGGCGCTCATGGCGGTCAGCCTCGCCGTCCGGCCGGACGGCGGGCAACCGATTTGCCGGCGCAAGCACCGGGCCGCCGATTCTGCCGGCGCGTGCGCCGGGTCGCGATTCTGCCGGCGCGCGCCGGGTCGGTCACGGGCGGGGGCGGGCGACCTCGACGGTGCCACCGGCTAGGGTGTCCAGGCCGCCGGTCTCGGCCCGGCCCGCGTCGAACTGGCGCATGAGCCGCGCGCCCAGGTGCACACTCATCCCACCGGCGGTCAGCGCGACCAGCTCGGTGGCCAGGATCGCGACCGTCGCGCCCCGGTCCGGCGAGTGGGCGCGCACCAGGCAGGTGACCAGGAACAGGCCCGCCATGGCCGCGTTCACCAGGTTGAAGGCGATGGCGGTGCGGCGGGTGCCGTCGACCGGCACGTCCCACAGGTCGACCATGCCCGCGACCGCCGTCATCGCGGCGGCGAACAGGGCTGCGACACCGGTCCAGTAGCCGACCTCACCGAGGAAGGCCGGCCCGCCGAGTACGTCGGTGAGGTCGAAGACGGCGGCGCTGACGAAGAGCCCCAGCGGGAACGTCACAAGCATCGGTTGGATGGGATGCCCCTGCACCCGCAGCCGGCTCTGCATCGTTCCTCCCCAGGGTCGGCGCAGCTCACCAGTACCAGAGTGCTACCCGACCCCTCGTCGCGCGAAACGACGCCGCCCGACTCGCCGCCGACCGGGAGAACGGGCACGCCCGGCCTGATCCTCGCGGGAAACCGCGCCGTCACCACGGCTCGGACGCCCCGACCTCCCGGCGACCGAGCCGGCCACACCGCCACGGCGGCGCGCGGCGGGCAGGTCAGGTCAGGTCTCGCGGGGGCGGGAGACCGTCCGGATGAGGCGTTCGGCCACCTCGCGCAGCGGGATGTCCAGGGACGAGGCGGCGGTGCGCAGCACGTCGAGGGCCTCGGCCGCCGGGCAGCCGCGCTGCGTCATGATCACACCGATGGCCTGCCCGATGACACCGTCGTGCAGGAGCGAGGCGTCCCGCTCACCGACGAGCGCCTGCTGGCGGCTCCGGTCCCGGACGGCGGCCAGCAGCAGGCCGGCGTGTTCGGCGAGCAGCATCGCGGTCAACTGGTGCTGCGGGGTGAGGACGTCGGGCGCGGCAGCGTACAGGTTGATCGCCCCGATGACCTGGTCGTCGATGTCCAGCGGGGCGGAGATGACCCCACGGACGCCGAGGTCGCGGGCGCGGGGCGTCCAGGCCGGCCAGCGTGACTCGCCGGCCAGGTCCACCGCGAGGATCATCTCGCGACGCCGGATCGCGCTCATCGCCGGCGAGTCGGGCCCGTGGCGCAGGTCGTCGAGGCCGGCCAGCCGCTCGTCGGAGGCGGCCACGCCGGCCGGCTCGCCGGCCCGCAGCGCGGTGAAACCGCACCAGCGCACCCCGGCCACCGCGTCGCGGGTGACCCGGACCAGCGCCAGCAGCGCCTCGTCGAAATCGGTCAACCCGATCAGGCCGGCGGTCAGCTCCCGCAACAGCGCGGCGGTCTCCAGCACACCGAGTCGCTCGACCACCGGTTCCCGCGTGTCCAGGTTCACCGTTCCACTGCCCTCGTACGCCCTCGCGTGCATCCCGCCAACGTCGTCACAGGTGCCATCGTCTGCTCTCTTCCGAGTTGACCGACCCGCCCTACTACCCTCGCAAACCGGGATCGAAACGGCGTAAGGAGGGGCCTCTGCCATACCCGGAGGTGTGGCAGAGGCCCCGAAGGTCGGGTCAGCGCGAGGCGCCGCTGAGCCGCCGCCCGATCGAGGCGATCAGCCGGTCGAGCTCAGAGCCGAACGGGTTGTCGTGCACCAGGTACGTCCAGGTGGCGGTCGGCCGGATCAGGGTGCCGTCCTCGGGCTCCCAATCCTCATCGAATTCGGTCTCGGTGAACGTGGCGATGGTGCGGGCCTCGATCTCCGGGACGAGGTTGTTGAACGCCGGCACCGCCGCGCGGTGGAACTCGTCCAGCGGGTCGAGCCGGCCCAGCGCGCGCAGGTGCACGCCCTCGCGGACCTCCGACAGCTCGGCCAGGTGCTCGGCCCAGAGCCGGTCCAGGTGAAAGAGCGCGATCGAACGGGCCACCCGGGCGAGCAGGTCCTCGTCCATCTCGCCGGCCTTCTCGGGCACCTTGTCCAGCAGCATCAGCGCGGCCACGTCGCTGGTCAGCAGCCGCTCCCGGCGGGCGGCGAGGGCAATGCGCTGCTGCTCGATCACCACGCTGTAGCGCCAGGTGTTGCGGTGGATCTCGTGGTTGACGCCCTCGGCGACCCGCTGGGCGTGCTCGACCGCGTAGTCGACCTGCTCGTCGGTGACCAGGCCGTCGGCGTTCATCCGCGGCGACGGCGGCACCGCGTCGGCGGCGTGCCGGACGACCAGGTCGTCCTCCAGGCTGACGAAGAAGACCGAGCCACCCGGGTCGCCCTGCCGGCCGGCACGGCCCCGCAGCTGGTCGTCGACGCGACGGCTGTCGTGCCGGCCGCTGCCGATCACGTAGAGGCCACCCAGCTCGGCCACCCGCTCCTGGTCGGCCTGGTCGCTGCCGCCGAGCCGGATGTCGACGCCCCGGCCGGCCATCTGGGTGGAGACGGTCACCGCGCCGTACGCGCCGGCCTCGGCGATGATCGCCGCTTCCTCGTCGTCGTTCTTGGCGTTCAGCACCACGCAGGACACGCCGGCCGCGTTGAGCCCGGCGGCCAGCCCCTCGGACTCCTTGACGTCGAGGGTGCCGACCAGCACCGGACGCCCCTTGGCGTGCCAGCGCTGGATCTCGTCGATCAGCGCCTCGTCCTTCTCGGCGCGGGTCGCGTAGATCCGGTCGGGCTCGTCCTCGCGGACACACGGGGTGTTCGGCGGGATAACCGCGACCTCCAGGCCGAAGAACTCCCGCAACTGGTCGCCGACCAGCACCGCGGTGGCGGTCATGCCGCACACCTTCGGGTAGAGCGCGATGAACGCCTGCACGGCGATGGTGCCCAGCACCTCGCCCTCGGCGGTGGCGTCCAGGCCCTCCTTGGCCTCGACCGCCGCCTGGAGCCCGTCGGGCCAGCGGCGGCGCTGGGCCACCCGGCCGCGCATCTCGTCGATCAGCTCGACCGAGCCGTCCCGGACGATGTAGTCCACGTCACGGTGCAGCAGGGCCTGGGCGTGCAGCGCCACGTGGACCGCGGAGAGCTGCTCGACGTGCTCCTCGTCGTACAGGTCGATGCCGAGCTTGGCCTCGACGGCGGCCAGGCCGGCGGAGGTGAAGGCGACGCTGCGCCCGTCCTCGGCGACCGTGTAGTGCCGGCCCTTGCGCAGGCCGCGCACCAGCGCGGCGGCGGCGTGCACCGGGTCCTGCTCGCCCGGCACCGCGCCGGCCAGGACCATCGGCACCCGGGCCTCGTCGATCATGATCGAGTCGGCCTCGTCGATGATCGCGGTGGCCAGCGCGGGCTGCACCCGGTCGGCCACGTCGGTGACCAACTGGTCGCGCAGGTAGTCGAAGCCCGCCTCGCTGACCGAGACATAGGTGACGTCGCAGCTGTAGGCGTCGCGCCGCTCCTGCGGCGTGGACGCCTCGTTGACCCAACCGACGGTCAGGCCGAGCAGCGTGTAGATGGGTTCCATCCACTGGGCGTCGCGGCGGGCCAGGTAGTCGTTGACGGTGAGCACGTGCACCGGCCCGTTGCCGAGTCGGACGTGCCCGTACGCGGCGATGGCGGCGGTCAGCGTCTTGCCCTCACCGGTGGCCATCTCGGCGACCTTGCCGGAGAGCAGCGCCATCGCGCCGAGCAGCTGTACGTCGTACGGTCGCTGGTCGAGGCCCCGGCGGGCGGCCTCGCGGCCGACGGCGCAGATCTCCTCGTAGCCGGCGGCGACGCCGGCGGCCTCGGTCAGCTCGGCGTCGTCCAGCGCGGCGAGGTCATCCTCGCGCGCCTCGATCGCCGGCAGCAGCTTCTCCAGCGGAGCAAGATCCACGGTTGATCCCGGGCGCTGGAGGAACCGCCGGAACTTGCTCTTGAACCGTTGCGACACACCCATGAGCGGCAACGGTACGCGATTCCAGCCGCCTTGCGCGGCCCGGCCGGTCGGGTATCCGCCGGCATGTCGATTCCGCGTCGCCGCCGGATCAGGCGACCAGCAGTTGGTGGGTGGCCAGCTCCCGGTAGAGCGGGTCGGTGGCGGTCAGCTCGGCGTGGGTGCCCACCGCCACCACCCGGCCGCCGTCGAGCACGACGATCTGGTCGGCGTCCACCACGGTGGCGAGTCGATGCGCCACGATCAGCAGTGTCCGGCGGGCGGCCACCGCGTCGATGGCCCGGCGCAGCGCCGCCTCGTTGCGCGCGTCGAGGTTGCTGGTCGGCTCGTCGAGCAGCAGCACCGGAGGGCCGGCCAGCAGCGCCCGGCCGATGGCCAGCCGCTGCCGCTCACCCCCGGAGAGCAGCACCCCGCCCTCCCCCACCTGCACGTCCAGGCCCTGCGGGGTCCGCTGGACGAGGTGGCTCAGGTTGACCTCGTCGAGGACCTCGCGCAGCCGGTCGTCCGTGGCGTCGGGCGCGGTGATCAGCAGGTTCTCGCGCAGCGTGCCGGCGAGCACGGGGGCCTCCTGCTCCACGTACCCGAGTCGGGCGCGCAGCGCGTCGCGGGGCAGCTCCCGCACATCGACCCCGTCGACGCGGACGGCGCCGGCGCTCACCTCGTAGAAGCGCTCGACCAGGGCCAGCAGCGTCGACTTGCCGGCGCCCGAGGGGCCGACCAGGGCGGTACGGGTGCCGGTCGGCACCGCGAAGCTGACGTCGTACAGCACCGGCCTGCCGCCCGGGTAGCCGAACCCGACCCGGTCGAACTCGATCATCGGGGCGGGTCGGCGGGAGGTCGTCGTGGCGGTCCCGGCCGTCGGCCGGTCCGCCGCGCCCTCCGCCGGCACGGCCAGGATCTCCTCGATCCGCTGCAACGCGCCCAGACCGGACTGCAACTGGGTGTACGCGCGCAGCACCTGGCCCAGCGGCAGCGCCAGGAGGAACAGGTACATGACGAAGGCGACCAGGTCGCCGACGGAGATCGCCCCGGCGGCGACCCGCGCCCCGCCGATCCCCAGCACCAGCAGGAACGCTCCCTGCACGGTGACCGAGCCGATCGGGCCGATCAGCGCCTGCACCCGGGCCACCCGCAGCCCCGCCGCGTACGCCTGGCGGGCGCTGCCGGTGACGGTCTCCGCCTCCCGGCGCTCGGCGCGGCTGGCCCGGATGGTCCGGGCCGCCGAGATGGCCCGCTCCACCGCCGAGGTCATCTCGCCGATGCGCTCCTGGGCGAGGCGGGCCAGCGCCCGGACCCGGCGGGCGAAGGTGGCGGCGAAGCCGAGCCCCAGCGCCACCCCGAGCAGGGTGACGCCGAACAGCAGCGGGTCGAGCAGCACCATCGCGGTGCCGGCGCCGAGCACCATCACCGCCCCGGTGACCGTCTCGAACAGCCCGGAGGTGACGACCGCCCGCAGCAGGGTGGTGTCCGAGCCCACCCGGGAGAGCAGGTCGCCGGTGCGCCGCTGGTCGTACTCGGCGATGGGCAGCCGCAGCAGGTGACCGGCGAGCCGTCGCCGGGTGCTCAGCACCAGCCCCTCGGCGGTGCGTTGCAACAGGTAGTCGCGCAGCCCGCCGATCGCCGCGCCGAGCACCACGAGCGCCACCAGCACCGCCACCAGGGCGGACACCGGGTGCTCGGCGCCGATCCGGTCGAGCACCGACCGGGTGAGCAGCGGCTGGGCCAGCGACGCCGCCGAGCCGAGCAGCGACAGCGCTCCCACCGCGACGAGGGTGCCGCGGTGCTCCCGCAGGTACGGCAGCAGCGCGGACAGGCCGACCGGTCGGCTCGCGGGAGCGTCGCCGACCGGCCGGTCCTTCAGGGTGCTCATGGCGGGAACGGTAACCCGCGGTGTCACCCCGCGGACGCGCTCCGGTGGGTCACGCGGCCAGGACCACCTGCAACTCCTGGCGGCGGCGCTCGGCCAGGTCGGTGAGCAGGGTGGGCGCCTCGTCGAACGGCACCACCGCCGAGACGAGGTGCTTGCGGATCGCGTCCCCGTAGGCCCGCAGCAGGTCGATGGTCTCGGCGGAGAGCCGTTCCCGGTCCCAGGTGGGCGCGAGCCCGCGCGGCACCCGCCCGATCTGGGCGCAGCGCAGCGCCAGCCCGTTGTGGTGGAACTCCTCACCGAGGCGGACCGCGTCCGCGCCGCCCTGGTAGAAGGCCAGGTCGATCACGGTGCCCTGCGGGCGCAGCGACCGCAGCGCGAGCTGCAACGCCCACCCCTGTCCCCGGCACTGGAACACGACGTCGGCGCCCCGGTCGCCGGCGGCGTGGGCCCACCGGGTCTTGAGCACCACCGCCGGGTCGTCCGCGTCCGGGTCGAGGGTCTCCAGGCCGAGCGCCTCGGCGACCTCGCGGCGGCGCGGGGTGGGGTCGAGCACCACCACCGAGGCGGCGCCGTGTCGCCGGGCCAGCAGGGCGGTCAGCAGACCCACCACGCCGGCGCCGACCACGGCGACCCGCCGGCCGCGTACGCCGTCGCCGAGCGAGCGGACGTCCGCGCCGTGCAGGTCGGCGGCGGCGTGCAGCAGACCGTTCGCGCAGATCGGGCCCATGTGCGCGACGTAGACGCCGAGCAGCGGGTCCAGGTCGTCGGGCAGGCCGACGAACCGCTCGGCGACCGGGTCGGCCAGCCAGCCGGTGCGGTGCCCGTAGGTCATCGCGCCGACCGTGCCCACCGCCACGGCCGGCGTGGCGCTCTCCACCACCCGGCCGACCTGCATGTACCCCAGTCGGGTGACCGGGTACGGGGTGCTGGCCTCGCCGGGCTGGAAGAGCCCCAGGTCGGCGTTCCAGGTGACGTTCACATAGGGGTTCGTGCCCTTGACGTAGCTCAGCTCGGTGCCGGCGGAGACGCCGCTGAACAGCGTCTCGACGCGGAAGGTGCCGGGGCGCAGCGCCGCGGCCTCCTGCTCGACGAGCTCCACCCGACCGGGGGCGGTGACCGTGACCACCCGATCACGCATCGACGGTCACCCCGCTGGACAGCGCGACCGGCGCGGCGGGCGTGACGAGCCGCACCGTCTGACCGGTACGGGCCGATTCGGCCACCGCGAGGGCCAGTCGCTGGGTCTTCAGCGCTTCGGCGTACGGGACGCGGACGTCGTCGCCGACGCCGCGTACCGCGTCGACGAAGGCGCGGTCCACCGCCACCCGGGCGGCCTCCGGATCGGCGGGAACGTGTCGCTCGCCGTCGGCGTCGCGGATCAGCAGACCGTCCTCGGTCAGCGCCAGGGCCAGCCCGTCGGCGAGGATCTCCAGCCCCGCCCGGTGCTTCCAGCCCAGCACGCAGGCCGCGCTGAGCGTGCCGACGGCGCCGTTGGCGAAGCGCAGCGTGGCGGTGGTCACCGAGTCGATGTCGGCGCCGTCGACCGGCGGTGGCGTGCCGTTGCCGTACGCGGTGACCTCGGTGACCTCGCCGGCCAGCACCCGGATCAGGTCCAGCACGTGGGCGGCCTGCTCGACCACCGGGCCCCCGGAGCGGTCCCGGCGCGACCACCAGGCGACCGGCGGCACCTTGTCCAGCCAGGCGCCGCTGACCATCCGCACCGGGCGGTCGGCGAGCAGCTCCCGGGCCTGGTCGAGCACGCTCAGGTAGCGCCAGTGGTGCCCGACGGCGGTGCGCAGCCCACGCCGGGCGACGAGGTCGGCGACGCGCTCGGCGGTGACCAGGTCGACGGCGACGGGCTTCTCCACGAACATCGGCACCCCGGCGTCGATCGCCGCCTCCTCGGCCGGGCCGTGCGCGAAGGGCGGCACGCAGACGTACACCGCGTCCGGGCCGGCGGCCAGCAGCTCGGCGACGTCGCGGAAGGTCTGCCCGCCGTGCTGAGCCGCCAGCTCGGACGCCGCCTCGGGCACCACGTCGGTCACCCCGATCAGTTCGACGTCGTCGAACCCGGACAGCACCCGCGCATGGCGTTGTGCCACCCCGCCGGCCCCCACGAGACCCACCCGGCATCCACCCATTCGACAACCTCTTTCGAGAACGTTTCGACTTCGATGGGAGCAGTCCCCTGGGATGTGCGCAATCAAACGTTCATCCCCCGGGAACGCGCGGATGTAACCGTTGTGATCAAGCTGTTGCCCTGGGAACGGTTAGCACGTGGCGGCGAGTGGGAACTAGAGACTCCGCTTGTTCCACGCACGAACGGAGGGGTGCCCGTGCGGGATACGACCGTGTCACCGGTGGTGGAGGCGTGGGCCACGTACCGGACCACCTCGGCGGCGGACTGGCCGGCACGCCGGCTGCTGCGCGCCAAGGGAGAGAGCCGGGTCAGCGTGGTGCTGCCGGCACGTAACGAGGAGGCGACGGTCGGCGCGATCGTGTCGACCATCCGGGAACACCTGATGGATCGGGTCGCTCTCGTCGACGAACTGATCGTGGTGGATTCACGGTCGACCGACCGCACCGCGCAGGTGGCCCGCGCCGCTGGCGCGGAGGTCGTCAGCCAGGACGCGATGACCCGGGGCCTGCCCCGGCTCACCGGCAAGGGCGACGCGCTCTGGGCCGGGCTGGCCGCCGCCGAGGGCGACGTGGTGGCGTTCATCGACGCCGACCTGCGGGAGTTCCGCCCGCACTTCGTCAGCGGTCTGCTGGGGCCGCTGCTCACCGACCCGTCGGTGGACTTCGTGAAGGGCTTCTATCACCGGCCCCTGGTGGGCGCCGCCAGCGTGGAGCAGGACGGCGGCGGCCGGGTGACCGAGCTGATGGCCCGACCGCTGCTCAACCTCTTCTGGCCCGAACTGGCCGGTTTCGTGCAGCCGCTCGCAGGCGAGTACGCCGGTCGCCGCGAGGTGCTGGCCCAGGTGCCGTTCGTCTCCGGGTACGGCGTGGAGACGGCGATGATGATCGACCTGCTGGACCTGGTCGGCCTGGACGCGTTGGCGCAGGTCGACCTGGGCGAGCGCAAGCACCGCCACCAGGACACGGCGGCGCTCGGCCGGATGTCCGCGCAGATCATGCTGACCGCCTGGTCCCGGCTGCAACGACGCGGCTGGGCCATCCCCGGCATGATGCCGGAGTCGCTGCTCACGCAGTTCCGCCGGGGCGGGTCGGACACGCTGCCGAACCTCGACCGGGAGATCGTGGTCAGCGACGTGTCGATCGAGGAGCGGCCACCGCTGGCCGAGCTGCGCCATCGGGTTCCCCGCCGACGGGTGGCCGCGGCGTGAGCGCCGAGGCACGGCCGCACACGGCCGCGGTGCGGGAGGGTGGCCGATGAGCCTCACCGTGCTGATGAACGCCGGCCCGTGGCTGTCGGTGCCCCCGCCCGGCTACGGCGGCATCGAGAACGTGATCGCCACCCTGGTGCCGGAGCTGCGGCGACTCGGCGTGCGGGTGGTGCTCGCCTCGGTGGACAGCAGCAGCCTGCCGGTGGACGAGAAGGTGTCGGTCTTTCCCGACGGGCAGTTCGCGGCGCTGCAACGGCCGTACAACCAGGTCTGCGGGATCGCCCAGGCACACCTGGCCGGGGTGGTCCGCGAGCTGCACTCCCGCGACGACATCGACCTGGTGCACGACCACGTGGAGGCGGTCGGGCTGGCCACCCTCGCGGCGATGGGGCCGGCCGGGCCGCCGACCCTGCACACCCTGCACTGGGACCTGGCCAAGCACCCCGCGCTGTACGGCAGCCTGGACGGCGGCGACCGGGTCCGGGTCAACGGCGTCTCGGCGTCGCAGCTGGCCCGGGCGCCGCTGGCGCTGCGCGAGCACTCGGTGGGTCACGTGCACCTGTCCACGCCGCTCGCCGTGGACGCCGACCGCCGGCCCCGCCCGGAGAAGGGCGAGCACCTGCTCATCCTCGGTCGGATCAACCCGGGCAAGGGGCAGGACGTGGGCGCGCGGCTCGCGCAGCGGATCGGTGTCCCGCTGGTGCTTGCCGGCCCCGTCGGCCCGTACCATCGCCCGGCGGAGCTGGCCTCGGCCGGCGACGACGCCCGGCAGAACCCGGACGTGCGGTTCTTCCTCGACGAGGTGGCGCCGCACGTCGACGGTGACCTGGTGCGCTGGGTCGGCACCGTGGCCGGCCAGGAGCGTGACGACCTGCTGGCCAGCGCCCGCGCGTCGCTGTTCCCGCTGCGGTGGGAGGAGCCGGGCGGCACGGCTGTGGTCGAGTCGCTGGCCCTGGGCACGCCGGTGGTGGCCACCGCCCGGGGCTGCCTGCCGGAGTTGATCGAGCACGGCCGCACCGGCCTGCTCACCGCCGACGAGGACGAGCTGGACGACCTCGTGCTGGCCGCCGACCTGCTCGACCCGGACGAGTGCCGGCGGGTGGCCGCGAAGCGGTTCACGCCCGCGGTGATGGCCCAGCGCTACGTCGAGCTGTACCAGCGGGTCCGCGAGCTGGCCACCGCGCCCCGCCTGCAACCGGCCTGAGCGCGCACCCGTCGCCGCCGGCGCGTTAGCCGTCGGCGGCAACGGGTAGACGCACCGCTCACGCCCGTCGCGCAGCGAGGAGCCGGTGATGGTCGGACCGATGGCGCACTCCCGGGCCCGGGCCAACCCGGCCGACGGCAAGCCGCCGGTACGCCGGGCGGCGAGCGCCGCGTCCGTGCTCTTCCTGCTGGTCGGCGTGCTCGGCTTCGTCCCGGGAATCACCAGCGGCACGGACAATCTGCGGTTCGCCGGGCACGGCTCGGGCGCGTTCCTGTTCGGCGCCTTCCAGGTGTCGGTGCTGCACAACCTCGTCCATTTGCTGTTCGGGGTCGCCGGCCTGGCGCTGGCGCGGACGGTCAGCGGCGCCCGGACGTTCCTCATCGGCGGCGGCGCCGTCTACCTGGTGCTCTGGCTCTACGGCCTGGCGGTGGATCACGACACCGGCGCGAACGTCCTGCCGGTCAACGCCGCGGACGGCTGGCTGCACCTCGGCCTCGGTCTGGGCCTGATCGCGCTGGGTCTGCTGACCGGACGGGCACGCCGCTGACCTGCGGGTCCGGGCGTGAGCTGCGTCCCGGGAGCGGCCGGTCCGGTTTGGTGCCGCAGGGCCTCGGGTAGTGGGCAGATCCCGACCCGACCAGCGAATCGAGGGCCCGCCGATGCCCAGCCGGATCACCTGCGAGGTGCGCGAGACCGCACCGGTGGCGGTCGTCCAGCTCACCGGCGCCCTCGATCTGGGCACGATGCGGGCGGTGCACCAGGCGCTGGACGGGGCGCTGGCCGCCCAGCCGGAGGCGCTGGTGGTCGACCTCGCGGGGGTGACCGTGCGGGACCGGCTGGCGCTGTCGGTGTTCGCGGCGACGGCCCGGCGGGCCGAGGAGTGGCCGGCCGTGCCGGTGGTGCTGTGCGCGCCGCCTCCGGCCGCCGCCCGCTGGCTGGCCGAGTCGACGACGTGCCGGGTGGTGCCGGTGTCACGGGACTGTGCGGAGGCGACCCGGGTGGCCGGCGCGGCCGGCGCGCTGCGGATGCGGGCCCGGCTGGAGCCGGTGGCCGGGGCCTGCCGGCGGGCCCGGGAGCTGGTCGGCGACGCGTGCGCCCGGTGGAACCTGCCCGGCGCGGCGGGCCCGGCCGCGCTGGTGCTCAGCGAACTGGTCGGCAACGTGGTCCGGCACGCGGGCACCCCCATGCAGGTGACGGTGACACTGCGCCGGCCGTACCTGCACCTGGCCGTGGTGGACGGCAGCCGGGCCGCCGCCCAGCCCGCCGATCCGGATCTGCGGGCCGAGGGTGGCCGAGGGCTGCTGCTGGTCCGCGAGCTGGCGCAGCGGTGGGGCAGCGTGCCGGCGGGTCAGGGCAAGGCCGTCTGGGCGATGCTGCCGGCGACCTGAGCGCATCGGGCGGCTTCGACCGGTACCGGCGATCTGACCGAAATTACCGCTTCAGCCTGGTTACATGGTGGGAGGGTCGGGTAGGCACGCCCGTCCTTTCTGCCGTCACGACGGGGTGAGCAGCCATGCCCAAGCGGGTAACCACGGAACCCGGTCGCGATCGGGGCCCGGCGATCCTGGCACCGGCCCGCTTCGGGGGCTTCCCCGGAGCCCTGCGGGCGCCGGTCCCCGGCAACTCGTTGATCAAATTCCTCGCCACCACGGATCACAAGCAGATCGGTCTGCTGTATCTGCTGACCTCCTTCGGGTTCTTCCTGGTGGCCGGTCTGCAGGCGATGCTGATGCGCGCCGAGCTGGCCCGACCGGGTCTGCAGTTCCTCTCCTCCGAGCAGTACAACCAGCTCTTCACCTCGCACGGCGCGGTGATGCTGCTGCTGTTCGCCACACCCGCGGCCTTCGGGTTCGGCAACTTCATCGTGCCGATCCAGATCGGCGCGCCGGACGTGTCGTTCCCCAGGCTCAACGCGCTGGCCTACTGGCTGTACCTGTTCGGCGGGCTCATGGTGATCGGCGGGTTTCTCACGCCGGGCGGCTCGGCGGACTTCGGCTGGACGGCGTACAGCCCGCTCAGCGACGTGGACCACAGCCCCGGGGTGGGCGCGAACATGTGGGTGCTCGGCCTGGTCGTCTCCGGCCTGGGCACCATCCTCGGCGCGGTCAACCTGATCACCACGATCCTGACCCTGCGCGCGCCCGGCATGACCATGTTCCGGATGCCGATCTTCACCTGGAACATGCTGTTCACCAGCGTGCTGGTGATCCTGGTGTTCCCGCTGCTGGCCGCCGCGCTGCTGGCGCTCGCGGCCGACCGGCTGATCAACGCGCACGTGTACGACCCCGCCACCGGTGGACCGATGCTCTGGCAGCACCTGTTCTGGTTCTTCGGTCATCCCGAGGTGTACATCATCGCGCTGCCGTTCTTCGGCATCATCACCGAGATCATTCCGGTGTTCTCCCGCAAGCCGCTGTTCGGTTACACCGGAATCGTGCTGGCCACCATCGCCATCACCGTGCTGTCCATGACGGTCTGGGCGCACCACATGTTCGCCACCGGCCAGGTGCTGCTGCCGTTCTTCAGCATCCTGAGCTACCTGATCGCGGTGCCCACCGGCGTGAAGTTCTTCAACTGGATCGGCACCATGTGGAAGGGGCAGCTCACGTTCGAGACGCCGATGCTGTTCGCCATCGGCTTCCTGGTCACCTTCCTGCTCGGTGGCCTCACCGGGGTGCTGCTGGCCAGCCCGCCGGCCGACTTCCACACCCACGACAGCTACTTCGTGGTGGCGCACTTCCACTACGTCGTGTTCGGCACGGTGGTCTTCGCGCTCTTCGGCGGCTACTACTTCTGGTGGCCGAAGATGACCGGGCGGCTGCTCGACGAGCGGCTCGGCAAGGCGCACTTCTGGACGATGTTCATCGGCTTCCACGGCACCTTCCTGGTGCACCACTGGCTGGGCGCCGAGGGCATGCCCCGCCGGTACGCCGACTACCTGCCCACCGACGGCTTCACCACGCTGAACACGATCTCCAGCATCTTCGCGTTCATCCTCGGCCTCTCCACCCTCTTCTTCATCTACAACGCCTGGAAGTCCTGGCGGTACGGGGCGGTGGTCACGGTGGACGACCCGTGGGGCTTCGGCAACTCGCTGGAGTGGGCGACCACCTGCCCGCCACCACTGCGCAACTTCGACAAGATGCCCCGGATCCGCTCCGAGCGGCCGGCCTTCGACCTCAAGTACGGTCCGCTCGTCGCCGACCTGGGCCGGGACCTGCCGCAGCGCACCACGAAGCCGCCGCAGCACTTCGGCGACGAGATACACCTGGAGCACCACGCGCCGGAGTCGCCCGCCCCCGAGGGCGCGCACGGCGCCCGGGACGCGGTCAGCTACCAGCCGGCGCCCGAGTCCGGCGCCCGCCCGGTGGACGTGCCGGAGCCCGAGGTCGTACGCCGGCCGAGCTTCGAGCAGAGCGACGCGCCCCAGGACGCCGAGGACGCGCCGAAGCCGCACGAACGCTGGCGGCATCCGCACAGCGGCGACGAGACCGAGGACCGCTGAGAGTCGGTACGACGAGGGGCCCACACCACCGCGGTGTGGGCCCCTCGTCGTGTGCGTACGCGCCGGTCAGTCCCGGGCGGGTGCCAGGCCGGCGGCGGTGAGCGAGCGGCGCACCGCCGGCTGCACCCGGGTCAGCCGCAGCGGCACGCCGGTGCGCTCCGCCGCCTCCCGGCCCGCCATCAGCGCGGCGATCCCGCCGGCGTCGAAGCCGCCCGCGCCGACCAGGTCGACGACGACCTCGCTCGGCTGGCCGTTGACGGCCTCCAGCATCGCGCGGCGCAGCTGGTCCGCGCCGTCCCGGTCCACCTCACCGCCGACCTCGACGACGACCCCGTCGCCGTTCTGCCGCACCGAGATGCGGGTCTTGCCCGGGTCCGGTTCGGCGGCGCCGTTCTGCCACGGCGGCGGCGCGTCGGCGAGCATGGCCTGCCGCAGCCAGGTCAGCGCCCGCGACAGCAGCCGGGAGACGTGCATCTGCGAGATGCCGAACCGGGCGGCGATCTCCGCCTGGGTCTGGTTGCCGTAGAAGCGCATGGCGAGGATGCGGCGTTCGCGCCAGGGCAGCCGGTGCAGCAGGCCGCTCACCGTCACCCGGTCGTCGACCGATTCCAGCGCGTTGTCCGACTCGCCGACCAGGTCACCGAACTCCGCGGAACTCTCCCCGCCGACCGGCGCGTTCAGTGACGCCGGGCTGTAGCCGGCCGCCGACTCCAGCGCCGCGAGGATCTCCTCCTGCGGCGTCTCCAGGCGGGCCGACAGCTCGGCCACCGACGGCGCCCGGGACAGCTCACTGGTCAGCGCGGCGGTGGCCTGACCCACCTCGAGGATCAGGTCGCGCAGCCGCCGGGGCACGTGCACGCCCCAGGTGCGGTCCCGGAAGTGCCGCTTGATCTCCCCGACGATGGTGATCGCCGCGTACGCGGTGAACGAGCCCCGTTCCGGGTCGTACCGGTCGACGGCGTTGACCAGCCCGAGGCGGGCCACCTGCTCCAGGTCCTCCAGCGGCTCCCCCCGGCCCCGGTACCGGCGGGCCAGTCGCCCGGCGAACGGCAGCGCGAAGCGCACCAGGTCGTCGCGGGCCTCTCCCCGCCGCTCCGGCGGCAGCCCCTCGATCCGGGCCGCGTACGCCAGCGCCGCCGCGTCCAGGTCCTCCAGACCACGCTCGGTGGGTGGTGGTGTGGTCGTGGTCGTGCTCGTCTGTCCGAACATCCGCGCCTCCCTCAGGAAGGTCCCCCGCCCGGATCGGGAAACCGGTCGTGCGCGTGGTCGGGCCACGCACCGGGCCGGAAAGTGGGTCAGTGACTGGGATGCCAGCGGGCGACAACGCCTCTACGCAGCGCAATCAGGCCGTCGCAGCCAGCGATGTTCCCGCTCCGTAGGTACTCAATCACGGGACCCCGGGTTCGCGAGGAAGTTTCGGCGTGCTCCCCTCAGGAGACGAGCAACCCCTGGTGGCCGCCGCTGTCGCGGAGCACCGACAGGGCCTCAGCGGCCCCCAGCGGGGGCGGAGCGGGCAGGTCGTACGGCTGGGCGCGCAGGACCTCGGTGGCCCGGCGCGTCGGCACGGACGTCACCGGATAGCCCCGGGCGGAGGTCCGGTCCAGCGCCCGCCGCCGCCGGCCGAAGCCCGCGACGGCCAACCACTGCGGCAGCCCGGCCAGCGCGGGCGAGCGCATCCCGGGAGGCTCGGGCAGGACGTCCACCGAGCTGAACGTCTCGCTGCCGGCCAGCCACCACTCGGCCTCGTCGACGCTGCGCCGGGTGGCGTTCTCACACCAGTACGGCACCAGCCCCGCCCGTACCACCTGCCACGGATCGAGCAGCCGGCCGCACTCCACCACCAACCGGTCACCGGTCTTGCCGGCGGCCCGCAGCCACCGCCGGTACAGGTCCGCCACGCCCGCGCTCAGCGCCGCCGGCCGGGGCACCAGCACCCGGTGCAGCGGATGCTGGTGGCGGGCGGCCCAGTCCCGCGTGGTCCGCTCGAAGTCCGCGTCCATGCCGTGCTCGGCGTCCCCCGACGGCGCCGACACCTCCGGCGGCGCCCACTGGGCGGCGTCCCCGCCCACGGCGCGCAGGACCTGCCGCAGGGCATGGCTGTCGGGGTGGAAGTCCACCGGGTCCAGCCCGCTGGCCGGGCAGCCGACCTGGAAGCTGTGCCCGGGCCCCCGCTCCGACACCGGCCACGTGCGCGCGTCGCGCACCAGCAGCACCGGGGCGGCCGCGCTCAGCCGGTCGGTCAGGAACTGCGCGTACGCGGCCGGCAGCGCCCTCCAGCGGGCGGCCAGCGACACGGTGACCCCGGTCAGCGACCCCCGGCTGGCCGGGCAGTGCACCTGACGCAGGTGCACGTCGGGGTTGCCGGCGAGCAGCCGTTCGGCGAGCGCCCCCCCGTGCTCCAGCGCCGCCCCCGGGCGGTCCACAGCGCCGTCGCTCCAGTGCGCGGTCATCTCGAAGCCGGCGGGCAGCCACGGCACGCCGAGGGCCACCGCGAGGTGGGCCGCCGCACCGTGCGGCGACCCGATGAGCACACCGGGGTAGCTCCCACGCGGGTACTGGTCGACGAACCAGCGCGCGACCCGGGCCGCGTCCACCTCACCGACCTGGTCGACGGTGAGGGCGACCCGCCCGGCGGCCCGGCTCACCGCGGCACGGCGTACCGGCTCGGGGGCGCCCGGGAACCGCGAGGTCGGCCCGGTGTGCCCGAGGTCGGCGCAGTCCGCGCCGCGCAGGGCCCGGGCGGTGGCGGCGACCAGCACCCGGGCAGCGCTGCCCTGGGCCACGACCCGGTCGCCGGCCAGACCGGCGCCGTCGGCCGACAGCCCCTTGTGCACCTTGTGCACCGGGCCCACCTTGCCTCGTTCGCTCACCACGCGGCCCGGCTTCCCGTCCGGATGGGGTTCAAACGGGGCATCACCCACCCGGCGGCAACATTCCACAGGTCAGCGGCGTTCGGCGACGATTGGCTCCGGGCGGCGGGAGCGGGCCGGCGGGGACGATCGGACCTGAGGGACCCACGGCGTCCGCGCGGGGTTTCGTCGCGGCCGGGGCGGGCACTTCCGGACTCATGCGCACCGAGGACACCGGCGAGTCCGCCGCCACGATCACCCCGTACGAGGACGGCCCGCTCCTGGTCCGCGGCGACTTCGCCCTGGTCACTCCGGACGGCGAGCGGATCGACGCACGCCGGGGCACGATCGCTCTGTGCCGGTGTGGCAAGTCGGCGCTCAAGCCGTTCTGCGACGGCACCCACAAGGTGGTCAACTTCCGCGCCGGCACCGCCCGCGAGGGCTGACCGGGCGGAGCTGACCAGGCGAAGCCGTCAGGCGACGGCGGGCTGGACCGGCGTCACCACGGTCGACGTCGCGGTGAGCGACACCAGCGGCGGCACGGCCGGCGCGGTCGACAGCGGCAGTGGCGAGCGCAGTGAGCTGCGGCCGGCGGCCCAACTGTCCAGCAGGTGCGCCGCGAACAGCCGGTCCACCGCGAGCGCCGCCGCCGCGCCGAAGAGCACGTCGGAGGCGAGCGCCGGCTCGGCACGGACCAGGCCGCCGCACAGGTCGTGCGCGGCGATCTGCTCGTGCACCGCGTCGGCCTCCACGTGCTCGTCGTAGAAGCGGGTGGCCACCTCGTCGAGGCCGAGCCGGCGCAGGCCGTTGCCGTAGCGGCGGTTCGGCAGGGACGAGGTCATCTCGAAGGCCGCCAGGTGCCCGAGCAGCGCGCCGCGCAGCCGTC
Organism: Micromonospora sp. NPDC005252; assembly: GCF_042872475.1. Classification (NCBI taxonomy): domain Bacteria; kingdom Bacillati; phylum Actinomycetota; class Actinomycetes; order Micromonosporales; family Micromonosporaceae; genus Micromonospora; species Micromonospora sp. NPDC005252. The sequence continues at coordinate 58,624 of NZ_JBIAKN010000005.1, forward strand.
GGTGCAGCCCGAACAGCGACATCAGGTTGTTGGTCGCCAGCGTCACCGCGGGCACCGCGTCCAGGTGGGCGCCGTAGCCGGTGTCCATACCCAACCGGTCGAGGGTGCGCCGGAACAGCTCGGCGTGCATCCGGTCCAGCCGGCCGTTGCCGTACTCGTCGGTCTGGATCTCGACGAGGGCGGCCTTGGCGGGACCGCCGAGGCGGGGCAGCGCCCAACTGTGCGGGTCCGCCTCGCGCAGGTGGTAGACGGAACGGTGGGCGACGAACTCGCGGAACTGGGTGAGGTCGGCGTGCCGCTGGAGCGTGGCGGCCAGCGGCGGCCCGTCGTCGGCAGCGACCAGCTCGCCCAACCCGGCCGCGACCCCACGGGCCGGTACCGCCGGGGCTCCGGCCAGCCGGCGCAGCGCCGCCTCGAAGGGCCGTTCGACGCGGGCCCGCAGGGCCAGCAGCGCGGGCTGCCACTCCCAGCCCTCGTCCACCCCGCTCCAGCCCCGGTAGTGCAGCTCGTAGCAGAGGAACAGGGTCAGTTGCAGGTCCTCGTCGCCGATCGCGTCCACCGGATCGAGGTCGACGCCCAGGCCGGGAGGCAGGTCGTGCGGCGGACGCCGCAGCGCATCGGTCACCGCTGCGGACAGCGGACCGCGCGGCTGCGGCAGGGGCGCGGGACCGTAGCGGCGGTCGGCGGGCTCCAGCATGTGACCTCCAGCGTCGTCGGGCCGCTACTGATGCCCTGAAGAGGTACGCCTAAACGAGATCGTCGACGGCCACCGCCTGCTCGACCTGCTCGCGTACCCGCCGGGCGCCCTCCCCCTCGGCATACAGTCCGCGCAGGTCGGCGAAGGCCGGCTCCGGCGGCGCCAACGACACCGCCGGGTCGACTACCGCTTCCAGGACGCAGGGGCGGTCCGCGGCGAGCGCCTCGTCCCAGGCGGCGCCGACCAGTTCCGGGCGGTCCACCCGGACACCGTGCAGCCCGAGCAGGCGGGCCCAGCCGGCGTACGGCACGTCCGGGCGGCGGTGGGTGGGGTCGGACGACGGCTCCCGGCCACCGCCCATGCCGTTCTGGTCGCGGTTGTTGAGCACGAGCACCACCAACCGTGGGTCGGCCCACCCCTGCCAGTGGTGCGACACCGTGATCAGCTCGGCGAGCCCGTTGAGCTGCATGGCCCCGTCGCCGAGCAGGGCGATCACCGGCTGGCCGGGCGCGGCGAGTTTGGCGGCCACCGCATACGGCAGGGCGCAGCCCATCGAGCCGAGGGTGCCGCACAGTTGCGCGTTCACCCCGGGCGGCAGGACGAGGTGCCGGGCGTACCAGTAGAGGACCGAGCCGACGTCGACCGCGACCGAGCCGGTCCGCGGCGCCCGGGTGGAGAGTTCCTGGAGCACGAGCTGCGGGTTGATCGGCTCGGCGGGCGCGGCGGCCCGGTCGGCCGCGGTCGCCCGCCAGCGGTCGACCGCGCTCTCCACCGTGGCACGCCACTGCTGGTGCGGCCGCGACGGCACCCGCGCCAGCAGCGCGCGCAGCGTCTCGGCCGCGTCCCCGACCAGGGGCACGTCGGCCGGGTACCGGCTGCCGATGCGGGTGCCGTCGATGTCGATCTGCACGGTGCGGGCCTGGTCGGGCATCGGGAAGTAGTCGGTCCACGGGTCGTTGGTGCCCACCAGCAGGAGCGTGTCGCAGCCGCCCATCAGCTCGGCGGCGGCCGGCGTGCCGACCTCGCCGAGCACGCCGGCGTGGAAGGGCAGCCGCTCGTCGAGGACCGGCTTGCCCAGCAGCGAGGTGGCCACCCCGGCGCCGAGCCGGTCGGCCAGCTCGATGATCTCGTCGGCGGCGCCCCGGCCCCCCTGGCCCACCAGGATCGCGGTGCGCTGGCCGTTGCCGAGGATCTGCGCGGCGGCGTCGAGGTCCACCTCGTACGGCAGCACCCGGGCCAGCGGCTCACCGGGAGTCGCCGTGATCACGCCGACCGCGTGCGCGCCCAGGTCGGGCACCACGGCCTCCTGCAGGTGCCGAGGCAGCACCACACAGGTCGGGCTGCGGGTCGCCGCCGCGGTGCGGAACGCCTGGTCCAGCAGCGCCGGTACGCTCTCCGGGCTGCGGCCGTACTGGACGAACTGGTTGCACACGTCGCCGAAGAGCCGGCTCAAACCGATCTGCTGGTGCGCGCCGCCCAGGGGCCCGGTGACGTCCTCGCCGACGATCGCGACGACCGGTTTGCTGTCCAGCTTCGCGTCGTAGAGGCCGTTGAGCAGTTGCACCGCGCTGGGCCCCTGGGTGGCCAGGCAGACCCCGATGCCGCCGGTGAACTTGGCGTGCCCGGTGGCCATGAACGAGGCGGTCTCCTCGTGCCGGGCCGGGACGAACGCCGGATCACCCCCGGAGCGGTCCAGCGCCTCGACCAGCGGGGCGATCGCCGCACCGGGGTAGCCGAAGGCGCGCGGGACCCGCCAGGCCCGCAGCCGCTCCACCACCAGGTCCGCCACACGGCGCTCAGCCATTGCCGCGCCCCGGGGTGCCTTCGTCGACGTAGCGCAGCACCGCGCCGACGCCGTCGGTGAGCTCGGGCGCCTCGTCCGCGCCGAGTACGGTCAGCGCCGCGTCGGTGCCGACCAGCGCGCGGACCAGCGCCGCGTCGGCGCGTACCCGCTGCGGGTCGTCCACCGACATCGCGCTCAGCTGAGTGGGATCGACGGCGATCTCGGTCGGCTCCGGGCCGATCCACAACTCCCCGTTGGCCGACGGGTCGTCCACGATCAGCATGGTGTCGACCTGGTTGCGTTGCAGGGCCGAGACGACCGCGTCGAGACCGGCGCCCACGTCCTCCTGCACGCCGAAACGGTCCAGCGCGGCGGTGATCCGCTGGTCGGCGACCTCCGCGATGGTCTGCACGGTGAGGTCGTCGAGCATGGTCTGGTCGGCGCCGCCGGCCCGGGACCCGGCGTCGGTACGGACCACCAGGTCCTGCCAGCGCTCCGGCATCTGGGCGGCGATCATGCCGGTGGCCCGGACGTCGCCGGCCACCACCACCACGTCCGCGCCGACCTTGTCGGCCAGCTGCACGGTCGCGGCGGTCACGTCGCCGGCGTTCTGGTGCCACGCCTCCATGGCGGCGCGCTGATAGCGCGACTGGGACCAGCCGCCGGGCTGCACGCGACGCAGCGGGAAGCTGTCCCGGCCGGCGACGTGCGCCCGTCGGGGCACCCCGCCCGCGCTGACCGCCATCGCGTCGCCGCCGGTGCGGTCGGCGACCACCCGGACCCAGGCCACCTGTTCGCCGCGCTGGGCGAGCAGCGGCATCACGTGCGGCAGTGGCCCGAAACTGGCCAGGTCGCGCAGCGGCGGCGCGGACAGGTACTCGGAGAGCACCACCCGGCCGTGGCTGGCGAAGACGGCCAGGCCGTAGTCACCGACCATCGGGTCGTGACCCCGGATCACCCGGTCCAGCGCGGCGATGCTCGCCTCGTCCGCGCCCTGGTCGGCCAGGCTGCGTTCCAGGGCACGCCAGCGCAGGTCCAGCGCCGGTTTGGCGTCCTCCGTGTCGGCGGAGGCGTCCAGGTACACCGAGCACCACGGCCCGGGTCGGTCGTAGAGCGGGCGCAGGAAGGACAGCTGCATGCTCGACCCCTTTCCAGCTCGGCCCCCCGCTTACCCTGCTCGCCCGGGATGTCACCTCGTGGCCGTGAGCCCGTGACCAGGTTTCATTCACGGCGTTCAACCGGGGACATCGATACGATCAGTGAACACAAGCGGACTCTCGGTGGTGGGGATGGACAGCGGACTCGATACCCGACGGATCGTGCACCCGACGGAGCGGATCGTCACCGGGCGGCTGGTCCGCCTGCTCGACGGCTACACCCGCGAGATACGCGTCGGCCAACCGGTGCTGGTCGCGGTGCTCGCCGCGGCGGCGTTCGCCCGGTTGCCGGCCCTGCTGCTGCGCGCGCTCTTCTCGTTCGGCGGCGGCGGCACCCGGCGGCGCTGGAAGGAGCTGAAGCAGGGCCCGGAGTACCTGGTCACCCCGGTGCGCCTGCGCAACACCGCCGGTCAGCTCTGCGAGGTGGAGCTGCACGGGCACCTGCCGCAGAGCGCGTTGCACCCGGCCGACCAGGTGCAGCTCACGCTGCGCCCGCAGCATGACCCGGAGTTGCCGCCGCGCATCGAGCGGATCGTCAACCTCACCACCGGGCAGCTGCTCACCCCGCGTACCGCGACGCTCTGGTCGCATCTCGGCCCACCACTGCTGTTGCAGGCGGCGCTGGGCGCGCTGTTGCTCGCCGGCGTGGTGGCCTGCTCCGCACTGACCTGACCTGCCCCGGCGGGGGGGTCCGCGCAGCGGCCGGGCCGCGCGTCAGCCGACGGGTGCGGGCTCGCGGGCCGGGCGGCGGTCCACGCCGAGGATTCCCCTGCGACGGGCCCAGCGCTCGAAGATCAGGGTGGCGAACGGCGGCACGGCACAGGCCAGCGCCACCACGGTCACCGGCAGGCTCCACCGGCGCAGTCGGGCCACCGCGAGCACCAGCAGCCCGTACGCGATGAACAGGCCGCCGTGGATCGGGCCGAAGATCTTGACGCCCAGCTCGTTGCCGGGCGGACCGTACTTGACGGCCATTCCGGCCAGCAGGGCCAGCCAGGAGCACGCCTCGGCGATCGCCGCCGCGACGAACAGCCGGGTCACCTTCTCGCGCATCCGGACGCCACCACCTCTCGGGCGGCAATGCTAACGGTGCCGGCCGTTCGCGCCCTCGTCGGCCACGCAGCGTGCGACAGGGGTCACGGAGCCCGCGACTGGGTAGGAAAGAACCCTCGGGTCTTCCCCCGCCCGCCGGCCACGTGCGAGGTTGGGGGGGACCAGCGGTGACAGGGTGGTGACCATGGGCGAGGATGTCGGCGTACGGACCTTCAGTCGGGAGGACCGGGCCCGGTACCGCGAGAAGGTGCGCAACTGCCTGGACGTCTTCGCCGAGATGTTGCGCGAGTCGCGGTTCGACATCGACCGGCCGATGACCGGGCTGGAGATCGAGCTGAACCTCGTCGACGAGGCGTCGAACCCGGCGATGCGCAACGCCGACGTGTTGGCGGCCATCGAGGATCCGAGCTTCCAGACGGAGCTGGGCCAGTTCAACATCGAGATCAACGTGCCGCCGCGGCGGCTGACCGGCACCGGCACCGCCGACTTCGAGGAGCACGTGCGGGCCAGCCTCAACGCCGCCGAGGAGAAGGCGCGGGCGATCGGCGCGCACATGGTCATGATCGGCATCCTGCCGACGTTGCGCCCCGAGCACCTGACCGCCGAGACGCTCTCGGCGAACCCGCGCTACAAGCTGCTCAACGAGCAGATCTTCGCCGCCCGGGGTGAGGACCTGCCGATCGCCATCAGCGGGGTGGAGCGCCTGGCGGTCACCGCCGACACGATCACCCCGGAGGCGGCCTGCACGAGCACCCAGTTCCACCTCCAGGTCAGCCCGGCGCAGTTCGCCGACTACTGGAACGCCGCCCAGGTGGTCGCCGGCATCCAGGTGGCGTTGGGCGCGAACGCACCGCTGTTCTTCGGCCGGGAGCTGTGGCGCGAGACCCGCATCCCGCTGTTCCAGCAGGCCACCGACACCCGGCCGGAAGAGATCAAAGCCCAGGGGGTACGCCCCAGAGTCTGGTTCGGCGAGCGGTGGATCACCAGCGTGTTCGACCTGTTCGAGGAGAACGTCCGCTACTTCCCGGCGCTGCTGCCGGTGTGCGACCCGCAGGACCCGGCGCAGACCCTCGCGGCCGGCGAGGTGCCCAACCTCGCCGAGCTGCGGCTGCACAACGGCACGATCTACCGCTGGAACCGCCCGGTGTACGACGTGTCGCGCGGCCGGCCGCACCTGCGCGTCGAGAACCGGGTGCTGCCGGCCGGGCCGACCGTGCTGGACACCATCGCCAACGGGGCCTTCTACTTCGGACTGGTCCGCGCCCTGGCCGAGTCGGATCGCCCACTGTGGTCACAGATGTCGTTCAGCGCCGCCGAGGAGAACTTCACCAGTTGCGCACGGCACGGCATCGACGCGCAGGTCTTCTGGCCCGGCCTCGGTTACCTGCCGGTCACCGAGCTGGTGCTGCGCCGGCTGCTGCCGATGGCGCACCACGGCCTGGACCGGTGGGGCCTCGACCCGACCGAGCGCGACCGGCTGCTGGGCATCATCGAGCAGCGCTGCCTGACCAGCCGCAACGGCGCGACCTGGCAGGTGGAAACGCTGCACCGGTTGGAGTCCGCCGATCACCTGGACCGGCCGGAGGCGCTGCGCGAGGTGGTCCGGCACTACGTGACGCTGATGCACAGCAACCGGCCGGTGCACGAGTGGCCGATCCCCTGATGTGCGGCGGCGGTCAACCGCGCGGTGTCGGCACGCCGAACAGGTCGATGATGCCGCCCGGCAGTTGGGCGAGCAGGTCCTGTCGCTCGTCGTCGTTGAGGGCCTCGGCGACGGTACGCAGCACCGCCTGGGCGTGTTGACGCACCTGGTCCGCGTTCGCGACCTGCTCCCGGTCGCCGACGTGCTTGAGGAACTCACCGATGTCCCACCGGCGGCCCTGCGGATTACGGGTGACCGACGCGTCCAGCCGATCCGGTAGCTGTGCCGCCAGGTGGTCGGCCTCCTGGCCGGCGAGCCGTTCGCCGAGCACCGACAGGACGGCCTGTACGGACCGCACGGCCTCGTTCTCCCCGAGGCCCGCACGCTGGCGCACCGTGGCGATCATCTGGTCGTACTCCATGACCCGCTCCTTCCGTCTGCTCGGCCGGCCGTGCGGCCCGCCGGGCGAACGGGGCGGTTTCCCCGGCTCGCCGGGCACAAACGGGGTGGCGCGGTGTCCGGTGGTGCGGTGTCTGGGTAGCGGTGGACCGGCACGGGTGCCCCGTCCCGGAATCACCTCCCAGCGAGCGCTGCGGGCGGCGGATCGTCGCGCAGCCGGCTGTAAAGATGTCCGTCGCGCCATCCGCCGGCCCTCCCCCGCCACTCGGGGAGCAGCACGATCCCGATCTCCCAGTACGACGCCGCCCCCGAGTACCGCCCGAAGTGCCGTGCGGCGGCCGGTCGACGCTCAGGCCTTGAGGAGCACCTTCGTGCAGTCGTCCTGCTTCTTCTGGAAGATCTTGTAGCCCTTCGCGGCGTCGCGCAGCGGCAGCCGGTGGCTGACGACGAAGCTCGGGTCGATCTCGCCGAGCTGGATGCGTTCCAGCAGTGGCCGGGTGTAGCGCTGCACGTGACACTGGCCGCTCCGCATGATCAGCGACCGGTTCATGAACGCGCCCATCGGGAACTTGTCGACGAAGCCCCCGTACGCGCCGATGACCGACACCACCCCGCCGGAGCGGCAGGCCAGGATCGCCTCGCGCAGCGCGAAGGGCCGTTCCGTCTCGGTCCGCGTGGCCTGTTTGGCCCGGTCGTACGCGTACAGGGCCGCGTTGCCGTGGTGGCCCTCCAGGCCGACCGCGTCGATGCACGCGTCCGGCCCCCGGCCGGCGGTCATCTCGTCGAGGGTGTCCAGCACGTCGGCCTCGGCATAGTTGATCGTCTCGGCGCCGACGTGCTCCTCGGCGAGCCGCAGCCGGTACGGGAACCGGTCGATGACGATCACGCGCTCCGCGCCGAGCAGCCGGGCGCTGGCGGCGGCGAGCAGCCCGACCGGTCCCGCGCCCCAGACCGCGATGACCTGCCCCGGTTTGATGTCGCACATCTCGGCGCCCATGTAGCCGGTCGGGAAGGCGTCGGCGAGCATGACCGCCTGGTCGTCGGGGATGTAGTCGGGCACCTTGAGCGGGCCGACGTCGGCGAACGGCACCCGGGCGTACTCGGCCTGACCGCCCGCGTACCCGCCGAGGAGGTGGGAGTAGCCGAAGATGCCGGCCGGCGAGTGGCCCATGACCTTCTCGGCGATCCCGGCGTTGGGGTTGGAGTTCTCGCACACCGAGTACAGGCCCCGCTGGCACGACGAGCAGTGCCCACAGGCGATCGGGAAGGGCACCACCACCCGGTCGCCGGGCTTGAGGTTGCGCACCTGCGGGCCCACCTCCACCACCTCGCCCATGAACTCGTGGCCGAGGATGTCTCCCTTGCGCATGGCCGGGATGTAGCCGTGGTAGAGGTGCAGGTCGGAGCCGCAGATTGCGGTGGTGCTGATCTTCACGATCGCGTCGCGGGCATTCATGATCGTCGGGTCGGGCACGTCGATCACCTTGACGCTGTCGGTGCCCATCCAGGCGGTGGCCTTCATCTCCGCGGTCCCTTTCGACGGCGTGGGTGGTCAGCGACGGGACGCCGGCAGCGGCTGCGCGGGCCGCTGCATGGCCTGCTGGCGTACGGAGATGCCGTTCGGGCTGCCCTCGGAGCGGACCACCTCGCCGGCCTCCAGCACCTGCTTGAACCGGCGCAGGTCGTCGCGGACCTGCTGCTCGGGCTCCGCACCGAAGAGCTTGGCCACCGACCGGCCCAGCGCGCCGGCCGGGGGCGCGTAGCGCAGTTGCACCCGTACCTCGGTGCCCCGGTCGCCCGGGGCGGGCGCGAACCGGACCCGCCCGGCGTTGGCCACCCGGGTGCCCGGCAGCGAGCGCCAGGTGATGGCCCTGTTCGGCTGGTCGTCGATGATCTCGGCGTCCCACTCGACGTGGCGACCGGCCGGGCCGCGCGCGACCCAGTGGGAGCGGCGCAGGTCGTCGGCGCGTACCGACTCCAGGTGCGCCATGAACTTCGGCAGGTTCTCCATGTCGCGCCAGAACCGGTACGCCTCCGCGGGCGACCGGTTCACGGTCACCGCGATCTCCATCCGGATCACCCGGGCGCGGGCCCGTCGCGCGCGGCCGGCGCCGATGGCGACGGCCGCGTCCAGGGCGGTGATGCCGGCGATCGCGGCGGTCGTCAGCGCCAGGCGCCGTCGGCGGTCACCCCGACGGTCGGCCATCGCCCGGCACAGCAGGGTGAGGTCGAGCGCGTCACCGGCCACCCGCGTCCACGCCCAGCCGACAGGGCGGCGGCCGGTGAGCAGGCCGACGGCGTGCACCAGCTCGCGCGCGCCGACGGCCGGGACGACCGCCTGCGTCGCCGGGGAGTCGTCCACCCCGGTCAGTCGCGCGAGGGATCGGGGTGCGGCCAGGGCGCCCACGCCCAGGGCCAGGCTCAACAGGCCCAGCGCCCTCGGCAGGGTCGTCGGGACCGGCCCGTCCAGCTCCGGCAGGAGCACCGTCTCGACTCGATCCATGTCCGGTCCCTTCCGCGGGGCCGTGCCCGCCGACGCGCGGCGCACCGGCGGTGGGTCCGCCTCCGTGACGCTATGCGGTACGCCCACCCCAGGAGACCGATTCGGGACAGAACGCCCAAAGGCCGCTCATCCCACGCGTACCCGGGTCCTCCTACAGCGCCCAGCGGAGCACGGTGATCAGGCCGACGACGGTGAGCGCCACCAGGACCAGACCGATCACGGTCGCCACCAGGCAACCCAGCGCGTCCCGCCACGAGTCGGGCTCAGCCGAGCGGGGGCCGAACTCGGTCCAGGTGACCGGGGCGGGGCCCTCCCGCTCGGCCTGGCGGACCAGCTGGGCGAGCCGCGCGCCCGCCACCGGCCCGAGCCGGTCGGTGGGGTCGGCGATCACCCTCAACGCGCGCAGACGTCGCCAGGCGCCCGGGTAGGACCTCTCGAACGCGACGACCTCCTGCGCGCCGGCGTCCTCGGTGAGGAATCCCCACCGCCCGGCCTCGGCCACGTTGCCCACCTGCCGGTACAGCGCGGCACGCCGGGAGCGCAGCTCCAGGTCGTCGGGGTACGCGGCGTTCAGGCTCGTCAGCCGCTGCATCGCGGGGTGGACGTGCCCACGCCGCAGGTCGGCCTCGACCTTCGCCAGTACGCGCTCTCTCGCCATGGCGGACATTGTGAGCGGTACGCCTGCCGCGCCGACATCCAAATTCCGCCGAGCCACTGTTCAGCCTCTGTCCGGCTGCCGACCACCTGGACCCGCTTCACGCTCTCGCCCTGAACGACGCCCGCGCTGAGCGTTAACAGCCCCCCGCAGCGGGTAGCCGCCATCCGTTTCTAACCAGCGCGCGCCCGGGGAGGTGGGATGTCGGCGACCAGTGCCTTCTTCGAGCGGCTGGCCGCTGCCTGCCGGGATCCGCGTTTTCAGAAGGTGTGCGGGAGCGTGCGCTTCGACATCGGGAGCGGGGACGACCTGGAGCAGTGGCTCCTCGTCATCGACCACGGCGACATGCAGGTGTCCAGGAGCGGCGACCCCGCCACCACCGTCATCACGGTGTCCGCGCAGGTCGCGGACGCGATGGCGCGCGGTGAGGTGAACGGGCTGGCGGCGATCACCCGCGGCGAGATCCTGGTCGACGGTGATCTCGGCCTGGCGTTGCGCATCGGACGGCTGTTTCCGCGAGCAGCCGGCCGCCCCACCGAGTCGGCCGGGCCAGCGGAACGTAGCCGATGAGGGACATCCCCGGCACCGTGTCGTGCATCGACGGGAACACGTTCATCGTGTCGGACGCCAGTGGCGACGTGCATTCCTCCCCTGCCACCCCGGTCGGGCTGTTCGCCGCCGACACCCGCTTCCTGTCCCGCTGGGTGCTCACCGTCAACGGTGAACGCATGGCCGCCCTGTCGGTGGACGACAGCCAGTACTACGAGGTCACGTTCTTCGTTGTGCCGGGCGGGGCGGTCGACTACGTCGAGGCGGACGTGTCCGCCATCCGGCGACGACACATCGGCCCGGACCTGACCGAGTCGCTGACGATCTTCAACTACGGTCAGTCGATTATCGACCTGGACGTCCGCCTGGAGGTGGCGGCCGACTTCGCCGACATCTTCGAGATCAAGTTCGACCTTCACGACAAGGTCGGCAGCTACTACACCCAGGTCGACGCGAACGAGTTGCGGATGGGCTATCGGCGCGGCACGTACCGGCGCGAGGTTGTCGTGTCGGCGAGCGAGCCGGCCACCATCGATCCGAGCGGCTTCCGGTTCGCCGTGCGCCTGGAGCCCGGGCAGCAGTGGACCACCCGGTTGCAGGCCGCCATGCGGGCACTGCGCCCGGACGGCGTCGACCTGCGTGACGCCCTACGGGCGCAGCGCCCGGACGACTCCACTCTGCCGGACAGCGTGCGGGAGTGGGTCGCGCAGGCGCCGACACTGGACACCGATAGCGCGGCGCTGCAGCAGGTGTACCACCGCAGCCTGGTGGACCTGGCGGCGCTGCGCTTCGCGCCGCTCTCGCTCGGCGGCGCGACCGTACCCGCAGCCGGGTTGCCCTGGTTCATGACCCTGTTCGGCCGCGACAGCCTGCTGACCTGCCTGCAGACCCTGCCCATCACACCGTCGTTGGCCCCGCCGACGCTGCGGATCCTCGCGTCGTTGCAGGGCGCCCGGTCCGACGACGTCCTGGAGGAGGACCCCGGCCGGATCCTGCACGAGCTGCGCTACGGGGAGTCTGCCGCGTTCGAGGAACAGCCACACTCGCCCTACTACGGCACCGTCGACGCGTCGCCCCTGTTCGTGGTGCTGCTCGACGAGTACGAGCGGTGGAGCGGCGACACCGCGCTGGTGATGGAGTTGGAGCAGGAGGCTCGCGCGGCCCTGACCTGGATCGACACGTACGCCGACCTGACGTCGACCGGCTACGTCTGGTACGAGAAACGCAACCGCGCCACCGGCCTGGACAACCAGTGCTGGAAGGACTCCTGGGACAGCATCTCCTACGCCGACGGCCGGCTGCCCGGGTTCCCGAGGGCCACCTGCGAGACCCAGGGGTACGCCTACGACGCCAAGATGCGCGGGGCGCGGTTGGCGCGCGCCTTCTGGGGCGACCCCGACTACGCCAACCGACTGGAACGCGAGGCGGCAGAGTTGTACGACCGCTTCAACCGCGATTTCTGGCTCGACGACGACGGCTACTACGCCCTCGCGCTCGACCCCGACGGGACGCCGGTCGACAGCCTCTCCTCGAACATCGGGCATCTGCTGTGGAGCGGCATCGTGCCACCCGAGCGGGCCGCACGTGTCGTCGAGCACCTGATGGGTCCGGCGCTCTTCTCGGGCTGGGGGGTGCGGACCTTCGCGGAGGGGCAGGGCCGCTACAACCCGCTCGGATACCACAACGGCACCGTCTGGCCGTTCGACAACTCCTTCATCGCCTGGGGCCTGCGCCGGTACGGGTTCGGCACGGAGGCCGGCCGCATCGCCGAGGGCATCCTGTCCGCCGCGACCTTCTTTCAGGGCCGGCTGCCCGAGGCGTTCGGTGGGTACGACCGCAGCACCACCCGCTACCCGGTCCGGTACCCGACCGCCGGCAGCCCGCAGGCGTGGTCCAGCGGGGCGCCCATGCTGCTGCTGCGCACCTTGCTCGGCATCGACCCGCACGACGACCATCTCGCCGTGAACCCCGCGTTGCCGGCCGCCTTCGCCCGGGTCGCGTTGCTGGACATTCCCGGCCGGTGGGGCCGGGTCGACGCGTTCGCCCGCCACCGGCCTGACCGGCCGCCGTCGACGGGCGGAACCGCCTGACGGTCACTCGGGTCTGCTGTGCAGGACGTCACGGGCCTGTTCGGCGGCACGGGTGATGCTCTCGCTGATGAAGTCCAGGAAGCGGGCGATGTTCTCCAGGCGGGCGGCGGCGGGGGTGTGCGGACCGAGGACGGCGACACCCTGGCGTGCCGTCTCGACGAGCTGGTCGTTGGCGCGGGCGCTGGCGATCGTCGCCTGGTAGAAGAGCTCGTTGTCGACGACGTAGCGGTCGCGGCGGCGCTCGTCGCGCTCCCGGCGCACGAGGCTCTGGCTCTCCAGGAAGGCGATCGCCTTGGAGATGGACGCCGGGCTGACCTGGAGGCGCTGGGCGAGCTCCGACGCGGTCAGGCTGCCCGTGTCGGTGGTGAACAGGCAGGTCAGCACCCGGGCCGACATCTTGTTCAGGCCCGAGGCCATGAGGACGGTCGTGAACGTCTCCTCGTACTCGGCGACGGCCTCGGCGTCACGGCCGTGCGGCTGCGGGACCGACTCGGCCGCCCGGGCGGAGGCGGGCGCGCGTCGGCGGGCGCGGCGTTCGGTGGCGCGGTGGGCCAGGTCGGCGCGGTAGGCGTTCGGACCGCCGTTGCGCAACACCTCGCGGGTGACCGTCGAGGTCGGACGGTCGAGCCGCCGGGCGATCTCGGCGTACGGCAGGCTGTCGGCCAGCCCCAGCGCGATCTGCTGGCGTTCCTGCTGGGTGAGTCTGCCTCCCGGCATCGCGACCTCCTCGGTGGTGGTTTCTCGGAGCGCCTCGGCGCGCTCCCACCATAGCGTTCACCCTCATCCGATTGCAATGGCTCATCGCCGTAGCGTTGCGTTATATTCCGAACCATTGCAACATTTTCAAGCCCTTGAGCTGCTGGTACGTTGATTTAGTGCAACAGACTTGTTGCCGGCTGATGGAAAGCAACGTAGCGTTTCCCACATCAGAAACACCGGAACGAGCACCAGGAGAACGTGATGCAGAGCTTCCCGACCCCCGCGCCCATCTCCGCCGTCCTGGACATCCCCGCCGGGCGCGTCCAGTTCATCGCCGCCGACCGCGCGGACACCACAGTCGAGGTCCGGCCCACCGACGCCGGCCGGAGCCGCGACACCCGGGCCGCCGAGCGGACCACCATCGCGTACGCCGACGGCGTCCTGCGGGTCACGACCGCGACCCCCGCCAACCAGCCCCTCGGCCCCTCCGGCTCGGTGGAGGTGACCGTCCAACTGCCCGCCGACTCCCGCGTCGAGGTCCGGGCCGCCAGCGCCGAACTGCGCGGCGTCGGACGCCTCGGTGACGTCACCGTCGACGGCGCGTACCGCCACATCAAGATCGACGAAGCCGCGAGCGTGCGTCTCACCGCGATCGACGGCGACGTCGAGGTCGGCCGGCTCAACGGCCCGGCCGAGATCAGCACGACGCGGGGCGACATCCTCGTCGCCGAGGCCCGGCGCGGCGCGGTCGTGCTGCGTACAGAGTCCGGCGACATCTCGGTCGCCGCCGCCAGCGGCGTCTCGGCCGCCCTGGACGCCGGCACCGGCCACGGCCGCGTCAGCAACGCCCTCACCAACACCGGCATCGCCGACCTCGACATCCACGCCACCACCTCGCACGGCGACATCACCGCCCGCAGCCTCTGAACCCCCAACCCCTCAGGAGTACGACCATGACGACGAACAATTCCTCCTCGACCAGCTCGACCTGGACCGGCATGGTGCCGGTCGACGACACGGCCCTGGCCGTCACCGACACCGGCGGTTCGGGCATCCCGGTGGTCTTCCTCAACGGCCAGTTCGCCACCCAGGGGTACTGGCGACGCGTCATCACCGACCTGGGCACCGGGTGGCGGCACATCACCTACGACGAGCGAGCCCGCGGCAGAAAGTCGGGGCGCTCGGCGGACTATTCGTTCGAGGCAGCCGTCCGGGACGTCGACGCCGTTCTCGCCGCCCGGGGCGTGGACCGGGCAGTGCTCGTGGGCTGGTCGTACGGCGCGGTCGTCGGCGCGCACTGGGCCAACCGGAACCCGCACCGTACCGTCGGCGCGGTGCTGGTCGACGGCGCGTTCCCGCACGACTGGCTGGACGAGGCCATGGAGCAGCGCATCCGGAAGCTGTTCCGGCGGATGCGCTGGTTCATGCCCCTGCTGCGCCCGACGGGCCTGGTCCCGCGGATGAACGCCGACGAGCAGGCGGAGAGCAACATCGAGTTGGGACGGCTCTCCGCCGAGCGCGAGCTGGGCCCGGTGCTCGACGCCATCACCGTTCCGGTGCGGTACGTGGTCGCGTCGGGGACGTCCTTCGGCAGCAAGGGCGACGAGCAGGAACGCATCCGTGCCAGCCTCGACGCGGTGACCGTCCGCAACCCGAACATCCGGGTCGGCGCGAAGGTCGCCAGCAACCACGGCGCGATCCTCAAGAAGGACTACGCGGCGGTCGCCACCGCCGTACGCGAGGTCGCCGCCCTCGACCACAAGGTCCGCTGACCCACTCCGCCCGCCGGGTCCCCCGGTCGCCTCGCGCGGCCGGGGTTGCCCGGTGGGCGACCCTGCGGGTCGTGGGCGCCCGCTACGACCTGGACAACGGGCGGGTCTCACTGGTGGCCTGACGACGTCCCCTCCCCCGGCCGTCCGTCCGGTACGGGCGGCCGGGTGGACGTCGCGGCCGGCGGCTGTCGCACCGTCCAGGTGATGGCGGGTGGGTGGACCCGAGCGCACACCGGCCCCCCGGTCGCGTCCGTCAACCCCAGACTGCCCACCAGCAGCCCGCCGCCCTCGTGCGCGGCGCGCAGCAGCTCGGTCGGAATGTCGGTGAACATCAGCTTCGCTCGCCGGAACATCGCGAACCCGTCATCGGACAGCGCGCCCCAGCTCAGATACAGAAACCGCGCTCCGGGGCGCCCGTGCACGAATGGTCCGCCGACGTCCAGCACCCCGTCGACCTCCCGGCTGGACACCTCGACGTTCCAGCTCGCCGTGCCCGCGTCGGCCCGTACGCGATCGATCACCTCGGTCTTGCGCTGGATTCCGACGTGCACGTTGCCGAGCCGCAGCGCGTCGGCGTCCGTGCCGGCGCGACGGCCTGGGAGGTCACTGCCCTCGATCCGGATCCGCACGCCACCGACTCTAGTTTCTCGGCGTCGACCGCCCGGTTGCAGCACCCCGCGGGCGGTACGTCATGAGGACGACGCCGGACTCGAAGGGTTCGGCGGACACCAGGTCCAGTCGTGCGGGCGGTCGCCCGCCGTCGAACAGCGCCTTGCCCTGGCGCAGGAACAGGGGGTGCACCAGGAGGTGGATCTCGTCGATGAGCCGGAGATCGGCAAGGGACCGGATCACCGCCAGACTGCCGTAGACCACGATGTCCCCGCCGGATTCACGCTTGATCTCGGCGATCTCGTCGGGGTCGATGCGCGCGATCCTCCGGGTGCCCCTCCAGTCTGCGATGTTGCCCGAGGCGGAGACGACGATCTTTTCCAGAGCGTCGAGTCGCTGGGCATATCCGCGGACGGCCGCCGGTTCGTCGGGGTTGCGGGCGGCCACCGGCCAGTAGCCGGCGAAGTCGGCGTGGGTGACCCGGCCCAGCATCAGGCTGCCGGCGCTCTCCACCAGATCCCGCTCGTACCTCTGCAGCTGGTCGTCGGCCAGCAGCCAGTCCATCTCGTCGTCCGGGCCAGCGACGAATCCGTCCAGGGTGATCCACATCGACACGACGATCTTCGGCATCCCAGTCCTCCATCATGGTGCGTTGATGCTGGTCAGCGACCGCCGCCGAGCGTGGCTCGGACGGGTTCCGGTGTCCGGTCGGGAAAGCGCTCCTGGAAGTCGACGACTCCGACCCACGTCGGGCGCAGGCCGATCCGGACCATCCGGAGGCCCGGCTTGTCGATCGCCGCGAGGTAGGCGTCGCCCACCTCGTCGCCCATCCCCGCGCGCTGGATGACGGCGTACTCCGGCAGGACGCCCTCGACCTCCGTCAGGGTGACCTTTCCGCGCAGCATGAGCACCTCGGGTAGCGCGTCGGCGGTGTCGATGCAGATCGCCACGTCCGGTCGGGCACGCAGGTCGCGGATCTTGTACGTGCCGGCGAACGCGCCGACGACCAGCTCGTCGCCGGTCCACAGGAAATTCACCGGGATCAGCCGCGGCGTCCCGTCCCCGCTGGTGTAGGCGAGCCGGGCCAGTGGCGCCACGAGCAGGCGCCGCGCCACGGGGGTGTCGAGCAGCTGCTCGGCCCCCGGCGTTTCAACGACCTGCTCGGCGGGCTCCCCGGGGTGAGCCCGAACGTGCTGAGCCAGCGGCTGCGCGAGCTGACCGAGCACGGCGTGGTGCGACGGCGGGACCTGGGGCCCCCGACGCGTGTCCACCTCTACGAGCTGACCGAATGGGGGCGCGCGCTGGAGCCCATCCTGCTGCAGTTCGGCCGCTGGGGCAGCCAGTCCCCGCAGCTACCCGAGGGCGCTCTCGGCATCGACTCCCTGCTGCTCACCATCAAGGCGGGGTTCGATCCGGCGCGAGCGGCCGATCTCCGCGGCGTCTACGCGTTCCACATCGACGCCGACACCTACCTCGCCGAGGTCGCCGACGACTCGGTGCAGCTGCGCCGCGGCACGACCCCCGAACCCGACGCGACACTCACCACCGACATCGACACCCTCCGAGCCGTCTGCGGGCACCAGATCACCGTGGCGGCGGCAGTGGACGCGGGCGTGCTTGACCTGACCGGTGACAAGGACGCCACGCAGCGCCTCACCGATCTCCTCCTGACTCCGTTCACACCCCGCGCCTTCGCCGACGACGGCACCTAGCGGGGCGGGTGACGCCGGCGCTGCCCCAGCCGGGCCAGCATGTTCTGGTACGCCTTGGTCCGGTCGGCCGCTCGCGGGGACAGCACGTCGGCGCTCATTCCCGCGGACGCTTCGCGCGCGGCAGCGGCGGCCGCCGCGTCGACGAGTGCCCGAAACGCTCGTTCCCGCTCCCGGTGCCGTTCGGACCAGGGTCGGACGGCTCTCGCGGCGAGGTACAGGCCGGCCGCGACGCAGCCGACCGCGATGAGCAGCAGGAACAGGAACGCCACCACCTCGTCGAAGGAGGGCAGAGCCCCGGCCCGGCCGACGGACCGCTCCAGTTGCCGGTCGTCGAGGGCGTCGAGGTAGTCGCCCGCGCCAGCTCCGCCCAGGACGACGAACACCAGGAAGGCGATCACCTGCATCAGCAGGCCGTACCGGGATCGATCGATCCAGGCGGCCGGCGAGGCCGGCCTCGACGCGTACGCCGCACCGAGCCGGAACGCCGACGGTACGAGCACGATCGCGGCGGCCAGCCCACCCGCCACGAGCTGGGCGCTCAGGATGCCCGCGACCCGCGGATCGGGCCAACCCCGGGCCAACCAGGTGACGAGGACGAGGAGGCCCGTCCACCCGGCGACGAACGTCAGCGCCCGCCGCACGGCTGCCGCCCGCGCCGCCGGCCTGGCCCGTTCCGCCTCGGCGGCCTGCCACTGGTCGATCTGCCGCTGCGCGGTGCGGCGCTCCTCGGCGGCCTGGCGTCGCTGCGCCTCCCGCCGGGCCCGCTCGTCGGCACGCCGGGCGTCGTCCGCGTCCCGCCGGGCGCGCTCGTCGGGGCCGACGAACGGCGCCAGCAGGTGGGGCCGGTTCGGCTCCCGCAGCGGATGCCGCGGTGGCAGGTCGGCGGGGGCGCGCCACCCGAGGTCGGTGCCGAGCACCACCCGCATTCCACCGACCAGCCGGTCGGGCAGGAGCGTCGCGACAGCCGAGGCGTCGCGTCGGGCGTCGAGGCCGTCGACGATGAGCACCAGCCGCTCGCCCCGCCGCTCGCACGCCTGGGCCGCGTCGACGTACCGGCCCAGCAGGTGCGCCTCCCGGGTGGACCCGGTGAGATGGCCCGGCATGGACCGGTCGGTCAGCTCGACCAACTGCTCCAGCACGACGTCGACGAACGCGTCGCGGGTCTCCCGCTCGGTGCGGCCGGCGACGACGAAGTACGACACGACCCGTACTCCCGGGGGCGGGTGGAGCACGAACCAGGACAGCAGCGCGGTCATCCCGGTGCCCGGGGCAGCCTCCCACCGCAGGTACGCGCCCGACCCGTCGCCGGTGCAGAAGGCCGCGAGCCGCGCCAGCTCGGCATCGCGGTCGAGCAGGTCGGCCGGGGCGATCCGGTGCACCTCCGCCAGGTACGCCGACCGTACGACCGGGCCGAAGTTGATGTACTGGCGGCTGTGGGGGCCGAACTGCACGCCCTGGGCGTGGCGGGCGTCGATGCCGCGCGACCGGTCGTCCTCCGGCTGCCCGCTGTCGCCCATCTGCCCGGTTGCCTCAGTTGAAGGTGATGTGCTGGGTGCTGTAGCTGCCGAGTTGGACGCCCTTCGCCCCGCGCAGGTCGACCTGCCCGATCTCGGTGCGCACCCCGGTCGCCTCGGCCCTCGCCAGTAGCTCCCGCGCGAGGCTGAGGATCTGCTCGTCCCGGTCGACGCCCGCGCGGGTGAGATCGTCGGCGAGGTGTACCTGCCAGACGCCCGAGTCGGTGCCCCCGGCCTCGAACGCTCGCAGCGCCTCCTGGCCCTCGCCGGTCAGCCGGCGACGCACCAGGCCCCGGAAGCTCTCGGCGGCATCGCGGACCGCGGCGCTTGTCGCGTCGGCCACGCCTGTCGACGCGCCGAGCGCCAGGGCGGCGAGAAGCAGTTCCACACCGTCCACGGGTACCTCCGTCATTGCTGCCATCAGCGTTCCCCTATTGCACCATCCGGGCGCCGCGTGTGGACACCCGCGCCAGCTCCCCCGCCGGGACCGGCGGAAGCGACGGCGACCGTCCACGCAGGTGAGTTCGGGCGTGCAGGGCGAGCGCGGCCAATGTGTCCGGATCACGACACGCCCAGGTGGAGTGAGCCGCGGCGGTTCCGGTACGGGCGCTGCACGCCTGGGCCCACCGCACGAGCCGCCGTGGCTAGGGTGCAGACATGGTTGATCGGCGCCAGGTGATGAACTTCCGCGTCCGGGCCCAGCAGCTCGACCGGGACGAGGGCACGCTCGCCGACACCGCCGTCCTCGACATCGGGGTGCAGAACACCGGTCCGGACGGGGCCCGGTGGGTCCTCGCTGTCCGTGGCGTCGACGTGACCGCGATGTCCGACGCGGACGTGGTCCTGCTGTGGACGGTGCGCGGCGCCCCGCACCTCTACCGCCGAGCCGACGTGGGCCACGTGGTGGCCGCTGTCGAACCGTTCTCCGATGCCGACGCGGGCAAGCGCATCTACGACGCCGCCAAGCCGTTGAAGGCCGCCGGCATCGACAACCTCGCCGCCCTCGACGAGGTGGCCGCGCGCATGCGGACCATCGTCACCACGCCGACGGTCAAGGGAGACGTCTCCGGCCGCCTGGCCACGGTGCTACCCGAGCCGTACCTGCGGTTCTGCCGGGTCTGCGACGCCACACACCTCTACGAGATGCCGTTCCGGCTCGCCGCCGCGCGGGCCGGCCTGGAGCTGCAACTCGACACCTCGCCGCCGATCCTGCGCCGCATCACCGGGTTCACGAGGGCCGCCGCCCCGGTCGACCGGTTCGACCTGATCCGCGCGTACCTTCGCCTGCTCGGCCCGGCCACCCCGAAACAGGTGGCCGGCTATCTCGACGCCCCCGTGAAGGACGTGAAGGCGCGCTGGCCCGACGACGTGGTCGAGGTGACGGTCGACGGCGAGGTGCGCTGGCTGCTGGCCGCCGACGACAAGGCGCTGGAGTCGTCCGACGCCACCACAACCCGCCTCCTCGGCCCGTTCGACCTGTTCCTGCAGGCCAGGGACCGGCTGACACTGGTGCCCGGCCCCGCCCACGCCAAGGAGTTGTGGCCGGTGCTGGGTCGGCCCGGCGCCGTCCTGGTCGACGGCGACCTGGTGGGCACCTGGCGACCCCGCAAGTCCGGCAGGACGCTCACGATCGCGGTCCAGCCCTGGCAGAGACTGTCGGCGGGGACGCGCGACGCCATCACCGCACAGGCCGAACACCTCGCCGCGCACCGCTCCGCCACGTTCGCGGGCGTCGACTTCGCCAGCTAGCGGCCAGCACGACGAACGGCCGATCGGCCGGTACGGACGAGTACGCCGTGAAAGACTGTGGGGCGTCCTCGGCCGTCGACACCAGTCAACGAGCCCCCTCCCCCATCGGCCGCGGCAGGCACCGGCGCCCGGCGCGTGGAAGGGGCGAGGATGCAGCCAACCTGGCTCGTGGCGCTCTCCTGGGCCTCGCTCGCGGTCGGCGTCGTCAGCTTCGCGATCGTCCTCGCCGACACCTATCTCTACGGGCACCGTCAGCCGGTCAAGGTCATGGAGATCGTCTGGCTGGTAACCGTCCTCTACGTCGGTCCGGCGGCCGTTTGCCTCTACTGGAAATGGGGCAGGCCCGAGGCGCTCTCGCCACGGCGGCGGGACGATCAACCTCGACGGCCCCACCGGGGCATCATCCTGACCCAGGTGTCCCGTTGTGGCGCGCACTGCGCTCTCGGCTTCATCGTCGCCGAGGTTGCCCTGTACGCCGTCAGATTCGACCCGGCCCAGAACGGGCTGTGGATCGCTTACGCCGGCGACTATCTGGCGGCGGTGACGATCGCTGTTCTCTTTCGGCTCTTCGACCGGCCGGATCGCAGCGTCGCACAGATCGGGTACGCGCTGACAACAGTCGTGAAGATCGAACTGCTGACGATCACCGCGTTCGAGGTGGCGCTGTTCGCGTGGCTGACGCTGGCGCATCACATGGTCTTTCCGGAACCACCCCTGCGACCCGACAGCCCTACATTCTGGTTCGCCGGCCAGATCGGGCTGATCGCTGGCTTCATCACGGCCTGGCCCGCCGCCTCCTGGCAGGTCGGCCGAGGGCTGAGCGTCGCGCCCCGCTGACGTCGCCAGACCTCACGCTGACGGTCGCGGCGGGACCCGTCCGGGCCTCGCCGCGACCGGTCACCTGCCTCGTGGCACGGTCACGCCGCGAAGGCTGCCTGGCCGACCGGGAACCGCACGCCGGTGAGGTCTTCCGAGACGGCCCAGAGGCGTTGTTGCACGGTCAGGTCGTAGGACTCGGGGCTGGAGGTGACCAGCTCCGGGTGGCCGCGCGTCTCGCCCAGGCCGTCGGGGCCGTAGTACTGCCCGCCGAGGACGGACGGGTCGGTGGCGGCCCGCAGGGTGGGCAACGCGCCGGCCGTCGCGGGCTGGGTGATCACCGGGGCGAGCCAGGTGATCGGTGCGCGGACGACCGCCGGGGAGTTGCGGACCAGTTCGGTGTTGGAGACGCCGGGGTGTGCGGCCACCGCGACCGTGGTGCCGTGCGGGGCGAGCCGGCGCTGCAACTCGTAGGTGAACATCAGGTTGGCGAGCTTGGACTGGCCGTAGGCGGCGACCCGGCCGTACGAACGCTCCCACTGCAGGTCGTCGAAGTGGATGGCGGCGCGGATGCGGTGGCCGACGCTGCTGACCGTGACCACCCGGGAGCCGGGCACGGGCAGCAGCAGGTCGAGCAGCAGCCCGGTGAGCGCGAAGTGGCCCAGGTGGTTGGTGCCGAACTGCATCTCGAAGCCGTCGCGGGTGGTCTGCTTCGGGGTGTACATCACGCCTGCGTTGTTGATCAGAAGGTCGATCCGCGGGTGGGCGGCGCGCAGGTCGGCCGCGGCCGCGCGCACGGAGTCCAGCGAGGTCAGATCCAGTTCCTGTACGGAGACGTCGCCGTTCATCCGGGCGGCGGCCCGCTTGCCCTTCTCGGTGTCGCGCACGGCCAGCACGACCGACGCCCCGCGCTCGGCGAGCAGCCGGGCGGTCTCGAAGCCCAGCCCGGTGTTGGCCCCGGTGACCACGGCCACCCGGCCGTCCTGGCGCGGAATCTGCTGCTCGGTCCAGTTCATCTCAGGCTCCCAATGTACCGCCGGTAAGTTATGCCTGAACGGTAAAGTACCGCCGGTACACTGTCAAGAGACCGGCGGTACCTAAGTTAGGGTTGGCGACATGACGTTCAAGCGGGCGCGCAGCGAGGAGCAGCGCGCGGTCCGGCGCCAGGCGATCCTGGAAACGACCTCGGCGATGCTCGACGAGATGCCGGTGGCCGAGGTGACGCTGAACGAGCTGAGCCGGCGGGTGGGCCTGGCCAAGACAGCCGTGCTGCGCTATTTCGAGTCCCGCGAAGCGGTGCTGCTCGACCTGATGGACGACCGGACGACGACCTGGCTGGCCGAGCTGGAGCAGGAACTGGGCCAGGGCGTCGACCCGAGCGGGTCTGCGCTGGAACGGGCCGAGCAGACGGCGGACGTGCTCAGCCGGTCGCTCGCCGCCCAGACGGTGCTCTGTGATCTCTTCGGTGCGCAGGGCGGGGTGCTCGAACACAACGTCTCGGTCGAGGCGGTCCGCCGGCACAAGCGCGCCTCACTGGCCAACCTCGCGGTGATGGCCGACCTCATCCGGCGGCACCTGCCCGAGGTCGGCGACCGCGCCGAGCTGTTCTGCCTGAACGCCTTGCTGATGGCTGGCGCACTGTCCGCCTACACCTCGCCGCCGCCGAGCCTGCTCGCCGTGTACGAGTCCGAGCCGGCGCTCGCGGTTCACCACATCGACCTGCGGACAGCCCTGCGGCTTGCCATCATCACATCGCTCGTGGGCATGCTGCCGCGCTCCTAGTCCGACGCGGCTCGGAAGCTCGGCACCCGGGGCTGCGCGGAATTCGATGGTCACGAGGCTGCTCACGGTCTACCGTGGCCCGCCGTGCTCTCAAACGAACAGATAATCGAACAGGCCCTGGATCGGATCGAGGCAGGGTACGTCTTTCCTGCGAAGGTCGCGGACATCGACGCCGCGATCCGGCGCCGCCTCAAGGCCGGCGAGTACGACGACCTGGACGGGCCGGCGCTCTGCGAGACGGTGACCGCTCACCTTCAGCAGGTGTGCCCGGACAAGCATCTGCGGCTGCTCTGGGCCGACCAGCCGCAGTCGCTCGATCCGGCGGACGAGGACGGGGGGCGGGCCGCGTTCCTCGCGCTGCTCAGGGCGGAGAACCAGGGGATCCGCCGGGTCGAGCAGGTGGACGGGAACGTCGGGCTGATCGACGTGCGGCGCATCGCGTACGCCGACGAAGGTGCCGCTGCGATCGGCGCGGCCATGCAACTGGTCGCCCTCAGCTCCGCGCTCATCCTGGACCTGCGCGCGTGCTCCGGCGGAGCACCGGAGGGAGCCGCGATGTGGTGCAGCTACTTCTTCCGCGACGATCAGGTGCACCTCAACGACTTCTACGAGCGGTCCACCGGCGCCACTCGCCAGTTCTGGACTGCCGCGCACCTTCCCGCGCCGCGCTATGTCGACCGCCCGGTCTCTGTGCTCACCAGCGCGATGACGTTCTCCGGGGGCGAGGACGTGGCGTACACCCTCCAGGCGCACGGCCGGGCGGTCGTCGTCGGCGAGACGACCCGCGGCGGCGCGCATCCGACGGCCCGCCACCCGATCACCGAACACATCCTGGTGACCGTGCCGACCGCCCGGACCATCAACAGCGTCACCGGCACCAACTGGGAAGGCGTCGGAGTGGTCCCCGACGTACCCGTCCCGGCCGACCAGGCACTCGACACGGCACTCAAGGCCATCTCGGGCGCATAGGCGCGCGCGGCGGGACCTCTCCGGGTCCCGCCGCGGTTCCGTGCTCCCTGCCGGTTGGGTGCGGACCGGGAACACCGCGTCAGGCGGTTGTCAGTCCTCGGGTCGCCAGCTCGCTGAGCGACGCGTCGCCGTTACCGCCGAGCGCCGCCCGAGCCACCGCCGGTTTGCGCAGCTCGAACACCTCGACGAGGATCGTCGGCGCCTCGGACCGGCGGCGGATCCCGTCGATCTCCTGCCGGTCAGGGTTGAACGGCAACGTCTGCCACTGGTTCGCGGTCTCCTGCCAGCCGGACGAGATGGCCGCGGCCAGGCCGTCGAGCAGGCTCTCGTAGTTCTCCGGGCTGATCGCGCGACCCAACCCGTACCGCTCGCGCAGGGCGAGAATCTTGGGCGGAGCCTCTCCGGAGTAGCTGTTGTTGATTCCGAGCCACCAGTGGGCGAAGTACGTGCCCTGGTAACCCTGGGCCAGGTAGCGCGACCCGTCGTGGTGCACCTCGATGATGAAGTTGTGCACCTGCGGGAACTGGCAGTCGAGCAGCAGGACGGTCTGGGCGTTGGCGGGCTGGACGAGCAGCGCCTGCTTGAGCGCGTCGCCCTTCCCCTTCCCGTAGGTTTGGCCGGACAGGCGGACGGGCTCGCCGCCCTTGTCGCGCAACTGCTCGCGAATCTGAAACGCGGCCATTCCACAGTTCGCCCACCTGCGGCTCTCGTCGCGCAACGTGATCTGCCGGTCGTCGGTCCGCCCCGTGCTCGCCACCGCCGCGTTGAGCTTCGCCAGGTCGTCGCCGCCGACAGCCTCGTCACGCTGCCGTTGGCTGTCGTCGGTGGCAAGGGCCATGTCGTTCCGCGCATTGCTGGTCGCGGCGGTGATGGCTTCGGCCCAGGTCCCGAAGCTTCGGTGCGGCACCAGCTTGCTCGCCGACCAGTTCACCAACGCCCCGACCACCTCGCCCGTGAGGTCGCTGGGCAGCAGCGGTTTGATCCGGGTCAGGATGTCGTGGCACGCCTTCTCGTCGGTCTCCAGGTTGGGGATTTGACCGTTCGGTGGGTAGGTGTCCCGCTCCTCCGCGATGATCAGCATCCGAACCTCCACTGTCCGCTGTCTACGACCGCCCCCACGGCGAGCCGGGTTCCAGATTGGACCCTCCGTGAGCGGACGAACACACAACGTCGGACTTCCGTCCCCGATCGCGACTTCGTCGCTCAGTCCGCGACGAGGCGTACCCGGTGGATCTGAGGTCCGGGTGAGGGCGGTGCGATCAGCGGGTGTGGCGGACGAGCGTCGCCAGTCGCGCCACGCCGGCCGGCGCCGGCTGCGCGCGGGGGACAACGGCGATCACGGTACGCGCCAGAGGCCGGCACCGAACCTCGGCCGGCGCGACAACTGTCCGCCTCGACGAGGGCCCGAGCCGCCCCACGCACGTCACCGAAGCTGGTGCGGTGCTGATTGTCGGACTCGACGGACGAAGCCCCCAGCCAATCGGCAGACTTACACGAGGGCGGGTATTGCTCGCGTATCAGTCATCGTGAGCTGCCGATTTCCTCGTGCGAAGACGTGGCTGTGAGGAAGACTGGGGCCGTCAGCGGCGGTTTGCTTGTTCGATCCCGTCGGACCACCGATGACGTTGCGCGAACGCCTGGTCATGGCTGACAGCGGAGCCGGCGAGCTGATCGGCGTGGCTGACAAGGAGTGGCGACGTTGAGTGATACGGATCTTGGCGCCCGCAGCGACCGGGGCAGTGAGTACGCCGACCTTTCCCGCGTGGTCCGAAACGCGGGTCTCCTCGACCGACGAGCCCGCCGCTACGCGGCGCGGGTGACGGTGATGCTGGGTTGTCTCGTACTGATGGGCGTGCTGTTCGTGCGGCTCGGGTCGTCGTGGTGGCAGACGGCTACCGCGGCCGGTGTCGCGGTGCTCCTCGCGCAGCTGGCGTTTCTCGGTCACGACGCCGGGCATCGGCAGATCTTCCGCTCCCGCCGGGCGAACGACGTGGTCGGCCTGGTGTGCGCCAACCTGGTGACCGGGATCAGTTACGGCTGGTGGGTCGACAAGCACAACCGCCACCATGCAAACCCGAACACCGAGGGCCGCGACCCCGACCTCATGGTGGCTCCGCTGTCCTTCACCCCGGGTCAGGCTGCGGCGCAGCGGGGCCTGCGGGCGCTGTTCGTCCGGCACCAGGCGGCGCTGTTCTTTCCTCTGCTGCTGGTGGAGGGTCTGCATTTGCACGCCGCCAGCGTCCGGGCGCTCGTCCGCGGCGGCGGGCTCAGGCGCCGGCGCACGGAGGCCGGCCTGCTCGTCCTGCATTTCGCCGGCTACCTCGGGGCCGTGTTCCTGGTCCTGAGCGTGCCGCAGGCGATCGTGTTCATCCTGGTCAACCAGGCCCTCTTCGGGCTCTACCTGGGCAGTTCCTTCGCCCCGAACCACAAGGGCATGCCCATCCTGACCGAGGCCGACAACCTCGACTACCTACGCCGACAGGTCCTCACCTCCCGCAACGTGCGCGGCGGCCCGTTCCTCGACGCACTACTCGGTGGGCTCAACTACCAGATCGAACACCACCTCTTCCCCAGCATGCCCCGACCCAACCTCCGCCACGCCCAGCCGCTGATCCGTCAGTTCTGCGCGGAACACGAGATCGCCTACCACGAAACCACCCTCATTCAGTCCTGGGCACAAGGGCTGGCACACCTACGGGCAATGGGTGCCGCATCGACCCGACCGGGCAACCGCTGAGACTGGTCGGTCACCGATCGCTGACCTTGGCCTTGCCGGGCTGACCGGGGTCGGGGTCGCCGGGCCGCTCGGCCGCTGCCGCCGGCCACCGGCCACCGGCCGGGTCGGTACCCTCAGGCCGCTCAGCGGGTGAGGCCGACGAGCGTCGCCAGGCGCGCCACGCCGGCCGGCGCCGGGTTCGCGCGGGCGACATCAGCGATCACGGTACGCGCCAACGGCCGGCACCGAACCTCAGCCGGCGCGACACTGTCCGCGTCGACCAGCGCGCGGGCGGCCCCGCGCAGGTCACCCAACTGGAGGTATGCCCGCGCGGCGTCCACCAGGTACGCGCCCCGATACTCGGCCGGCAGTCGCCGCCACGCCTCCCGCCGCACCACTGTCGAGTGCCGTCGTAGCGCCTCGTCGGTGTCACCCCGCGAGGCCGCCAGCAGCACCCGGACCAGCTCGACGGTGATCGGGGCGAAGCTGGTGCGGTGCTGATCGTCGTACCCCCGAAGGTTGGTGGCGACGCCCGCGGCCCGGTCGGTCAGCTCCTTGGCGCGGTGGTGCTCGCCGCAGCCGGCGGCGGCGAGGGCGGCCTGGAGCAGCAGCGTCCCGCCCACGGCCCACTCCCCCGCCGACCGCTGCGGCCTGATGCGGTTCGCGGCGGCGAGTGTCGCGGCCAGGGCGAGGCGGTCGCGGCCCGACGCGCGCAGCGCCTGCCCGACGGCGATGGCCGCCGACGCCGCGAGGGCGTGGTCGTCGCCGGCGGCGCCCATCGCCCGGTCGGCGGCCAGCCAGGCGAGGTCGGCCTCGCCGAGCTTGACCAGCAGAGACGAGGTGATCCGGTACGTCTGCACCAGCAGCTCCGCCGATCGCGCGCCCTGGGCGGTGTCGAGCAGGCCCGGCAACAGGCGCACCAACTGCCCGTAGTGCGCGTGCTGGTAGGTCAACCAGGCGTGCCCGACCTGCCGTCGCAGCTCGTCGGTCTGCGGTGGAGCCTGCGGGAGGTCGTAGCGGGCGAGAGCGGCCCGGATGTCGTCCACCCCGTCCGGCGTGCCCGCGGGGGTGCTCCGCGGCTGGCCGAGCAGCGCCTCCGGCTCGACGCGCAGGACGTGGGCCAGTTCCTGGATCACCGAGTACCGGTCCAGGGGGCGGACACCCCGCTCGATCTTGTCGACCCAGCTCTTCGACCTACGCAGCCGGTCGGCGAGCATCTGCTGGGTCATCTGCCGCCGCACCCGCCAGCTCGCCACCCTTCGGCCAATAGGGAGGTCATCGCTGGTCACGCCGCCACCGCCGGTCCGGGACCGCGCGGGTCGTGTCGTCTACTGGTACGCGCTCCGCCTCGGCTTGGGCCAGGAGGCGCTGCTTGGCAGCCTCCCGCTCGGCAGCTTCACCCGTGTTCTCCGGAGGGTTGTCGTCCTGACCGCTCATCCCCGCCTCATCCGGTAAGGGCGCAGCCGTGCTCGGGATCGACCACCACAGCGCCAGGTCATCGGGACGCGGTCACGTCCCAAACCGGACACTAGGGTGGATTGGTGATGCGGTGATTACTGGCAGTTATGCGGCCAGGTTGATGCCGATGCGGCCGGCGAGCAGGCGCAGGTCGTCGGGGATGGCTCGGCGCTGGGCGCGTTGGGCCAGGGTCACCACGGCATCGCGGGCGAGGGGGTTGATGGCGAACGGGATCGGCGCTGCTCGCTCAGCCTGCACGAACGCGGCCAGCGCCTCAACGTCTCTGCGTCCGCCGTCAGCCAGGGCACGACCGAGGTCGAGCCAGTAGGACTGCTGGCGGATGGACGCCGCGAGCACCTGCGGTCGGACCGTGCGGGACAACTCGATGACTCGGCCGGACTCGCCTTGCTCGGCGGCGATGGACATCTCCCAGAGCCCGACGTTGGTTGGTCCGAACCCGCAGCCGTTGAAGCCAGCCCCGTCGGTCGGATCCCCGAGGGTTGCCGCCTCGCGGGCCGCCTCGGCAAGGTGATCGCGTGCCGCGTCCTGACGACCGCTGACCGTCGACGTCAACGCGGCCGAGAGATGAAGTTGTCCGAGCATCTGTCGCACCCGCTCGTCGGCGGCGTCGGCTTGGAGTTGGGTCAGTGACCGGTCGGCTGCACGGGCCGCAACCGATGCGGATTCGATTGGCAGGCTCTGCGCGTAGGCGAAGCGGGAGGCGGCGATCCATGCCGGGTCTTCGGTGCCTTCGGCGACCGTCCCGGCGAGCCGGGCGGCGTTGAGTGCCAGGTGGCGGTATCCGAGGTTCCGCAGGCAGGTGGCGGCTTGGTAAGCCACCTGGACGAGGACGGTGCCGCCCACGGCGGCGGCTTCGAGGAGCAGGCCGGGGAGCATCCGAGCCATCGCGGGATAGTTGCACGAGGTGCGTAGTTGCTCGGCGCGGGCAATCTCGGCCGCTAGGCGATCGGCCGCATAGCTCGAAGGGCGGCGCTCGCCGTCCTCGATCTCGATCAGAGCCGACCAGATCGCGGGCACGCACTCGGCGGCACCCTCGCGGGCCGGGTCGCCGGATTCGGTGCCCTGGCCGAGCAGGTCCGCCACCGTGACCTGGAGAGCAGCGGCGAGAGCCACCAGGGTGGAGCGACGATCTATCGTCTTCCGCCCCGACTCGACCTGCGACACGTACGACTGAGTGACACCAGCTAGCCCCGCGAGGACGGCCTGAGTCATGCCGCCACGGCGCATCCGCCAGTAGCGAATCCTGGCACCGATGGTGTCCGGCTTCCTCACGATGTCTTCACCCCGCTCCCCGGGTTGACGACTGGATAGCGGGTACGAACCCCTAGCCTGCAAAGTTGACAGTACACTGCGGAGCGTTCGACGTAGTGACGCTAAGCGCTCGGAGCGACCTTCGCGTTGCCTAGACCAACGCATGGCCCTGTCTTGGAGGGTCCATTAGTCCTCCAGCAAGCAGAGGGGAACCACCGCGTTGGACCGACCTCCGTTCGCCTACGCGAACGCCGGCAATACGGACCAGACGCTTTGCACCGTCGATATCGATCCCACCGCTAAATAATCTCGATCCTGGATCAAGTCCTCAAGGCCGCAGATTTGGCCCGATTCGGGCAATTCTTGCGCGCCCAATGAGCCGCGACGGAGCGACGGGGCCGATCGTTAGACGTGCATGGACCTTGTGGCACCCAAACGCTATAGTGCTCGCCAGATCGGAAGGCGGGCAGACATGCGCGAAGAGATCGCCCAGGCGATTCGGCAGAAGAACATTGCCGTTGCACTGCGATTTGTTTACGACAAATCTACAATCCGACCTCGCTTTGGATACAACCACGAAACCGAGTTGTGGGATTACAAGAGGGATTGTCCGCCGAAAAGCGGCCCCAACGTTGATGCAGCCTGGGCCAATATCGCCTCAGACGTTCTCGCATTCCACAATCAGCAAGGCGGCCTCATATTCTTCGGCGTCGACGACGCATCCTTCCAGTTCGTGGGCGCAACTCGGATGTTGGACAGCAAAATGTTCAATGATCAACTTCGCCGCTACTTGCCTGACAACATTTTCGTCGAGTACAGCCGAGAATTCATACAGGATGATCAGCGGTACCTCGGTGTCGCGTTGATCCCACCGCGCGGGCCTATGCCTGCCAGGTTCCGCGCCGGGGCGCCGTTGCTCAACGGAAAACGGAAGTTTGAGAAAGAGGCTCTGCAAGGAGGGAGGGCGACAGCACTAGAATCCTCACTCCAGCAAAGACAGAGGCGTGGATCCAGTCCCTACATGTTCCCACCGTGGGCAATTCTTTTGCCGTAGACATCCCATACTTCCGCATCCTCAAACCTGAATACGAAGAGTTTGTGCAGCGGTCAGAATTGGGCAGGCGAATCGAGCGCTCGCTGCGGGATGGCCGCATTGCTGTCACGTCATTGATTGGAATTGGCGGGATGGGCAAGACCGCACTAGCTACATGGGCCACCTTACGAGCTTACGAGGCAAAAACGTTCAAGTATATTGTCAGCGTGACGGCCAAAGATCGAGAATTGACGGCGACCGGAATTGTTGGCCTCGAAAATAAACTTACGAGCTTCGAACGACTTCTAGACGAAATCGCCGAAGTATTGCAATTCCCTGACTTACGCGAGCTGCCAATCGAAAAAAAGGAAGAGGAAGTCCGCACTTTACTCGGAAGTGACACCGGTCTTATATATGTTGACAACCTTGAAACGGTTGATGACGCACGTATCATCGATTTCTTAGACGAGCTCCCTGTCGGCGTCCGAGCCATTGTCACTTCACGTCGATCTCGAGTCCGTGTGGCCGTTCGTCCGGTTGACATTCGTACTATGAACGACAAAGAGGTCGTTGCCTTCGTTCTCATGTTGACGAAGCAATCAGCCTTCAAACACCTCGGACGTATTACTCCAACCGAGGCGCTGAGGGTAGGATCTGCATGGAATGGTATCCCGCTAGCGATACGGTGGGCATTTTCTCGCAGTAAATCGGTGGAGGAAGCCATAGCGTCTGCTGAGGCCGCTGTAGCCATTGGCCGACAAAGTGAAGAGCTTCTCGAATTCTCCTTCAGGCGAATATTTGACAACTTGAGCCCGTTGGAACGGAGTGTCCTTCAGGTGCTTTCCGTATTGCAACGCGCCATTCCAATCGAAGCAATCGTCGCTTCCACGGCTTCCGGCAATATCGACGTTATTGACTCATTGGACGATCTCGTCAACGACTCCTTGGCAGTTCGCGAATTCGACACGAACCGAAACGACTACTGCTACACGTTACTACCGATAACCCGGGCTTTTGTGCAACACGATATGAGATCGAACGCGGCCCAGGCTCGAGATTTACACCAGAAGCTTCGCAATTGGTTTGAGGCCTACGATGTCAAAAATTCCGAAGAGAGGCTGATCGTCAGGCAGTTGCGTCAGGGCGGCGCTGCCGATGATACCGCTCTCGTCGACCTTGCAGTCGCAGCCGAACGTGAAAACAAGCTTGACGTGGCAGAAAGGCTATTTCAGCAGGCACTCAGCCGAGCGCCAAGGTCATGGCGTGCCGCTCGACTCTATGGCGAGTTCCTCCGACACAAACGCCACGACCTCGCCGGTGCACTCCGCCTTTACGGGCAAGCGATGGCGAATGCACCCACCCGCGGCTCTGATCGTTCTCTCATTTACCGAGAGTACGGCATTCTGATGAAGGATTCTGGCGAACCGGATGCAACAGACAAGGCTACGGTGGCACTCAAGGAGGCAGTCGCTGAGGCGCCAAATGACCTGATTGCAGCAGGTGCCCTAGCCGGCGTACTCGACAGGAAAGGTGCCTCCCGAGCAGTTATCGAGGTTTTGGAAGTACGCTTTGGGCGGGGTGATTCAAAGTTTAGATCTATTGCCTATCCCGTCCTTCTTCGAGCATACGAGCGAACCAACGAGATTCTTAAAGCAGCCGAGCTGAAGCGCCGCTACACCGAGAGCCTTCATGACTAAAGGCTATCCGTGGCTGCAGTGTTGACTCCGATAAGTCAGCTGACCTCAGCTATGCTTTCAACCCCAGGGACGTATCCGATGCGGGCACAGTGACGTATTGTGCTGAAACTATCTCCACAGCCGGGCTCATTGAATTAAGTGCTCTAATTTGTCGCCCTCTCCTGCTCACCTTTGTTCAGCTTCACTCGGGTTTACGCAGAATCCGCAGGCCTCAGAGCGCCACGATCGCCGCTGTCTCAGCGGGCAGCTCGATACGGTCCCGCATCACCGTGACGCCCTCGCCGGTTGCCAGCAGAACCCGCCGCGCCACTCCAGGCAACGACACCCCCTGCCCCCGCCCAGCGAAGTTGGCGACAACCAACGTCTCCCCCCGCCGCATCAGCAGGAACTGGTCCCCGTGCTGCACCGATACCTCGTGCATCCGAGGATCCGACAGATCAGCCACCGACCGCCGCAACCCGATCAACCGCTGGTAGAACGCCAACATCTCCCGATGCTCAGGCTTGTCCAGCTCGGCCCAGTCCAACCGCGACCGCACGAACGTCTCCGGGTCCTGCGGATCCGGCACGTCCCCCTCAGCCCACCCGTGCGAAGCAAACTCCCGCCGCCGCCCCAGAGCCACGGCGGTAGCCAGCTCAGGCTCAGGGTGCGATGTGAAGAACTGCCACGGCGTGGAGGCGGCCCACTCCTCCCCCATGAACAGCATGGGAGTGAAGGGCGCCGTCAGCAGCAGCATCGCCCCGACCCGGAGCAGCCCAGGCGACAGCGACGCCGAGATCCGATCCCCGGTGGCCCGGTTCCCGATCTGGTCGTGGTTCTGCAAATACGCCACCAGCCGGTGACCAGGGACGCGAGAGTCGAGAGGCCGCCCGTGGTGACGGTTGCGGAAGCTCGACCAGGTGCCCGCGTGGAAGAAGCCGCCGGTCAGCACGTCCGACAGGGTCTCCAGGGAGCCAAAGTCGCCGTAGTACCCCTGCCGCTCCCCCGTCAGCAGCGTGTGCAGCGCGTGGTGGGCGTCGTCGTTCCACTGGGCGTGCAGCCCGAACCCACCGGCCTCCCGAGGCGTGATCAGCCGCGGGTCGTTCAGGTCCGATTCGGCGATCAGCGACAACGGCCGCCCCAGGTGCGTCGACAGCGACTCGACCTCGATGGCCAGCTCTTCGAGCAGCGGGATCGCCCGGGTGTCCGGCAGGGCGTGCACGGCGTCCAGGCGTAGCCCGTCGACGTGGTAGTCGCGCAGCCACATGAGCACGCTGTCGATGATGTAGCGGCGTACCTCGTCGGAGTGCGGGCCGTCCAGGTTGACCGAGCGGCCCCACGTGTTGCTCTGCTCGGCGAGGTAGGGCCCGAACCGCGGCGCGTAGGCCCCGGAGGGCCCGAAATGGTTGTAGACGACGTCGAGGATCACCCCCAACCCGCGCGCGTGGGCGGCGTCGACGAACCGTTTCAGGCCGTCGGGGCCGCCGTAGGGCTGGTGCGGGGCAAACCAGCAGACGCCGTCGTACCCCCAGTTGTGTTCGCCGTTGAAGGCGTTGACCGGGAGCAGTTCGATCAGGTCGACACCGAGGTTCACCAGGTGGTCGAGGCGGTCGATGGCCGCGTCGAAGGTGCCTTCCGGGGTGAAGGTGCCGATGTGCAGCTCGTACAGGATGCTGCCGGGCAGTTGCCGGCCCGTCCACGCGCTGTCGGACCACTCGAAGGCGGAGTGGTCGTAGCGGCGGCTCGGCCCGTGCACCCCCGCAGGCTGCCACGGCGAGCGGGGGTCGGGCAGTGGGGTTTCCTCGTCGTTCAGCAGAAAGGAGTAGTCGAGGCCGGCGTCGGGCACCTCGACCCGCCACCAGCCGTCGGCGGCGGCGCGCATCTCGTGGTCGGTGTCGCCGGCCAGGCGCAGCCGCACCCGCGTGGCGTCCGGCGCCCAGACGGAAAACTCGGTCATCAAACGGCCTCCTCGGCAGCGGGGAGAGGAGCCAGCAGAGCGACGGGATAGTCGGCCAGAAGATTGTCCAGCGACGTCTCCCCGCCACTGTAGACCCGGCCGGTGAACAGGTCCTTCACCTCGTTAACACCAAGCGACAGGGCTGTGTCGCGCCAGCCGCCGGCGCGCGCCAGACCCAGCGGCAGGCGGGTCGCCACGGGGATCGCGCCACCCCGGTCGAACGCCACCACGTGCCGACCGGCCGGCCCGTGCGCCGGCACCGGCCGGTAGCCGGTGAACAGCTCCGGGTGCGCCCGCCGCAACCGCAGCGTCCGCGACACGACGAGCAGCTTCGCTGCTCCGTCGGTGTCGACCGGGGGACGCCAGCCGCCGTCGAGCCGCGCCAGCATCTCCCGGCGTACGTCGAAGTCGACCGGCCGGCGATTGTCCGGGTCGACGAGGGAGTTGTCCCACAGCTCGGTGCCCTGGTAGGTGTCCGGCACGCCGGGCATGGTGAGCTGGATCAGCTTCTGCCCGAGCGAGTTGCACCAGCCGGCCGGGGTGATGGCGGCGGCGAGTTCGGTCAGCTCGTCGTGCAGGCTCGGGTCGTCGTACATCCGGTCGATCACCGCGTGCATGGCCTGCTCGAAGGCCGGGTCCGGGTCCGCCCAACTGGTCGAGGCCGCGGCCTCCCGGGCGGCCTTCTCGGCGTACGCGTGCAGCCGCTCCCGCTCGATCGGCCACGCCCCGACGGCGGTCTGCCAGAGCAGGTGGGCGAACGACGGGTCGGGCAGCGGCGCGTACTCCATCCAGGTCTCGACCTGCTCGGCCCAGCGGTCCGGCAGCTCGCTGAGCACGGCGAGGCGGGCGCGGACGTCCTCGCCGCGCTTCGTGTCGTGGGTGGAGAGGGTGGTCATGCTCGCGGGCCAGCGGACCTGCCGGGCGGCGGCG
Source organism: Micromonospora sp. NPDC005252 (assembly GCF_042872475.1). Lineage (NCBI taxonomy): Bacteria > Bacillati > Actinomycetota > Actinomycetes > Micromonosporales > Micromonosporaceae > Micromonospora > Micromonospora sp. NPDC005252. Next base: position 93,816 of record NZ_JBIAKN010000005.1, read on the forward strand.
AAGCGGTGGAACTCCGCCGGTGGCACGCCGAAGTGGGCGGGGCTGCCGCCGACCTCGTTGAGCGCCACGAACCGGGTCCAGCGGTAGAACGCGGTGTCCTCCACGCCCTTGGCCATCACCGCGCCGGTGAGCTGCGGGAAACGCATCGCCAGCTCGTCGTCGGGGTCGCGCAGTCGGCGGGTGACCGCGTCCAGGGCGCCGGTCAGGTCGGGGCGGCGGCGGCCGGCCTCGGAGCGGGCGGCGGCCAGGTAGCGGGCGCCGTGTGGTGGGTAGCCGCGATAGACCGGGAAGGCAGCGGCCAGCTCGGCGAGCGCGGCGCGGGCCTGCTCGGTCGGCACCTCGGGGGCGAGCGCGGCCAGCCGGGTCAGCTCGGCGGCGAGCAGCGTGGTGGCGGCGGCCAGCTTCGTGGTGTGGGTCAGGTCCTGCCACGAGGTGTGGTGCCCGGCGAGGCGGGTGTCCAACGCCGTGAAGTCGCCCTCGGCGTCCGGGTCGACGAACAGGCCGTTGACCGCGGCAAGGGCGTCGTAGCCGGTGGTGCCGTCCACCGGCCAGTCCGGCAGCTCCTCGCCGTACTCCAGGATCTTCTCCACCACGAGCCAGGCCGCCGGCGCGGCCTCGCGCAGTCGGGCGAGGTAGCCGGCGGGGTCGCGCAGGCCGTCCGGGTGGTCGACGCGGATGCCGTCGACCTCGCCGTCCGCGGTCCAGCGCAGGATCAGCTCGTGCACGGCGGCGAACACCGCCGGGTCCTCCACGCGCAGGCCCGCCAGGCCCGCGATGGCGAAGAACCGGCGGTACGTCAGCTCGGCGTCCCCGCGCCGCCAGGAGATCAGCTCATAGTGCTGCCGGTCGTGCACCTCGCGTGCGCTGCCGTCGCCGGTGCCGTCGGCGACCGGGAAGCGGTGCTCGTGGTAGCGCAGCTCGCCGTCGACGAGCTTCAGGTCGTCCAGGGCGGCCGGGTCATCGGCCAGCACCGGCAGCAGCAGCCGGCCCCGGTCCCAGTCGATGTCGAACCAGTCGGCGTACGACGAGTCGCGCCCCCGGCGCAGCACGTCCCACCAGGCCGGGTTGGCCGGCGGCACGGCGACCCCGGCGTGATTGGGCACGATGTCGACGACCAGGCCGAGCCGCTTCTCCCGCAGTGCCCGCAGCAGCCGCTGCCGGGCGGCCTCCCCGCCCAGCTCCGGGTTGACCGTGCGGTGGTCGACCACGTCGTAGCCGTGCGCGGAACCGGGCGTCGCGGCCAGCAGGGGGGCGCTGTAGAGGTGGCTGACGCCCAGGTCGGCGAGGTAGTCGAGGATGCCGGCGGTGGCGTCCAGGTCGTAGCCGGGACGGACCTGGACGCGGTAGGTGGCCTGCGGAGGGGTGGCGGCCATGTCAGATCGTCCTTTCCAGCACCACCAGGGAGCGGTCCGGCACCCGGATGGTGCCGCCCGCGCTGATCACCGTGGCTTCGTCGGGCTCGGGTTCGGCAGTGCTGATCACCCGTTCCCACTTCTGGCCGTACTCACTGCCGGGCATCGTGAAGTCCAACGGCGCGTCGTGGGCGTTGAAGCAGAGCAGGAACGAGGCGTCGTGGTGTTTCTGGCCGTACTGGCCGCGCTCGCGGATGCCCTCACCGTTGACGAACAGCGCCACCGAGCGGCCGAAGTCGTTGCCCCAGTCCTCGCCGGTCATCTCCCGCCCGTCGGGGGTGTGCCAGGCCAGGTCGGGCAGCGGCTCGTCGGTGCCGCGCCCACCCACCGGCAGACCGGTGAAGAACCGGCGGCGGCGGAACACCTGGTGCCGCTTGCGGAACTCGGTGAGCGTACGGACGAAGTCCAGCAGCTGTTCGTCGACGTTGTCCCAGTCGATCCAGGCCAGCTCGCTGTCCTGGCAGTAGGCGTTGTTGTTGCCGTGCTGGGTGCGGCCCAACTCGTCGCCGTGGCCGATCATCGGCACGCCCTGCGAGAGCATCAGCGTGGCCAGGAAGTTGCGCCGCTGCTTGGCCCGCAGGGCGAGCACCGCGTCGTCGTCGGTGTCGCCCTCCACGCCGCAGTTCCAGGACCGGTTGTGGCTCTCGCCGTCCCGGTTCTCCTCGCCGTTGGCCTCGTTGTGCTTGTCGTTGTACGACACCAAATCGGTGAGCGTGAACCCGTCGTGGACGGTCACGAAGTTGATGCTGTGGAACGGGCGGCGGCCGTCGTCCTGGTAGAGGTCGGCCGAGCCGGAGATCCGCGACGCGAACTCGGCGAGGGTGGCCGGCTCGCCGCGCCAGAAGTCCCGCACCGTGTCGCGGTACTTGCCGTTCCACTCGGTCCACAGCGGCGGGAAGTTGCCCACCTGGTAGCCGCCGGGGCCGACGTCCCACGGCTCGGCGATCAGCTTGACCTGGCTGACCACCGGGTCCTGCTGGACCACCTCGAAGAAGGTGGAGAGCCGGTCCACCTCGTAGAACTCGCGGGCCAGGGTGGCCGCCAGGTCGAACCGGAAGCCGTCGACGTGCATCTCGGTCACCCAGTACCGCAGCGAATCCATGATCAGTTGCAGCGAGTGCGGGCTGCGGACGTTGAGGCTATTGCCGGTGCCCGTGTAGTCGACGAAGTAGCGCCGGTCCTCCTCGCTGAGCCGGTAGTAGCTCGGGGCGTCCACGCCCTTGAAGCTCAACGTCGGCCCGAGGTGGTTGCCCTCGGCGGTGTGGTTGTAGACCACGTCGAGGATGACCTCGATGCCCGCCGCGTGCAGCGCCTTGACCATGCCCCGGAACTCCTGCACCTGCTGCCCCAGGTGGCCCAGGGCCGAGTAGCCGTGGTGCGGGGCGAAGAAGCCGATCGTGTTGTAACCCCAGTAGTTGCGCAGGCCCAGGTCGACGAGGCGGTGGTCGTGCACGAACTCGTGCACCGGCATCAGCTCGATCGCCGTCACCCCGAGCCGGGTCAGGTGCTCGATCATCGGCGGGGAGGCGATGCCCGCGTACGTGCCGCGCAGCTCCTCCGGGATGTCCGGGTGGCGCATGGTCAGCCCGCGCACGTGCGCCTCGTAGATCACCGAGTGGTGGTACGGCGTACGCGGCGGCTTGTCGTTGCCCCAGTCGAAGTACGGGTTGACCACCACCGACTTCGGCATGAACGGCGCCGAGTCGCTCTCGTTCATCCGCTCCGGGTCGGCCATGTCGTAGTCGTACACCGCCGGGTCCCACGTCACGTCACCGTCGATGGCCTTGGCGTACGGGTCGAGCAGCAGCTTGTGCGGGTTGCAGCGCAGCCCGTTCGCCGGGTCGTACGGCCCGTACACCCGGTAGCCGTAGCGCTGCCCCGGCTCGATGCCCGGCAGGTACGCGTGCCAGACGTAGGCGTCCACCTCGCGCAGCTCGACGCGGCGCTCGGCGCCGGTGTCCCACTCGTCGAAGAGGCAGAGTTCGATCCGCTCGGCCACCTCGGAGAAGATGGCGAAGTTGGTGCCCATCCCGTCGTAGGTGGCGCCCAGGGGATACCGCTCGCCCGGCCAGACCTGCATGTCGCTCCTTCAGACCATGGTCATGTGCGCACCGCGCCACGAGCGCGCCGACGACAGGCCGCCCACGCGCACGCCGGTATTGCCCTGCCCCCCGGTGCGCCAATCCATCCTTTCAGGCGATGACCGGAATCCACCTGTCTGATGCGCGCTACACCCTCAGGTGTCCTCCGTCACCATGGACGCTTTCAAGGTGCGTTCCGGGGCCCGATGCCCTTTGCTTGTCGGGGGGCACGCGTCCGCGCGCGACCTCACTCGGCCCTCGGCCACCCTTTCCACCTCTCACTCCGCCGCCACTGACGCCGGCGCGCACCACCATGCATGGACGGAGATTGATGTGACGACCCTGCGGGTCGATGAGCAGCTCGCTGCCACCAAGGACCGGGCCCACCGGCCCACCCTGACCTTTCGGCCGCAGCTTCCCGCGCAGCCCGGCCCGTCCGCGCAGCCCGGCGCGATCGTGCCCGCGCATGCCGGCCCCGGGGTGCCGCCGCAGACCCGTCGCATCCTCATGCTGTCGTGGGAGTACCCGCCGGTGCTCGTCGGCGGCCTCGGCCGACACGTGCACGCCCTCTCCGTCGCCCTCGCCGCCGCCGGCCACGACGTCACCGTCGTCACCCGCCACGCCGACGGCGCACCCCTGGAGGAATACGCCGACGGCGTCCGCATCCTGCGCGCCCCCGAAGACCCCGTCACCTTCCCCCTCGCCACCAACTCCCTGCTCGCCTGGACCATGGCCTTCAACCACACCCTCACCCGCACCGCCCTACGCGCCACCCAGGCCGGCAGCTACGACGTCATCCACGCCCACGACTGGCTCGTCGCCCACACCGCGATGACGTTGCGCGACCACCTGGACCTCCCCCTCGTCAGCACCATCCACGCCACCGAGGCGGGCCGGCACCAGGGCTGGCTGCCCGAGGAGATGAACCGCACCATCCACGGCGTCGAGCAGTGGCTCAGCAGCGAGTCCGGTCGGGTGATCGTCTGCTCCGGCTACATGCGCGACGAGGTGGGCGCGCTGTTCGGCGTACCGGCCGGACGCGTCGACGTGGTCGCCAACGGCGTCGAGTCACACCGCTGGAAGGTGCCGGCGCGGGACGTGGCCGCGGCGCGGGCCCGGTTCGCCGGGGACGGCCCACTGGTCACCTTCGCCGGCCGGCTCGTGTACGAGAAGGGCGTGCAGCACCTGATCGCCGCCCTCCCCCGGCTGCGCGAGCGGCACCCCGGGCTGCGCGCGGTGATCGCCGGCGACGGTCCGTACCGCGCCGAGTTGGAGGCCGAGGTGCACCGCCGCGGCCTGGGCGGCATGGTCTCCATGCCGGGCTTCCTGGGCGGCAATGACCTGCCGGCGTTGATGGCGGCGTCCGACTGCTTCGCGGTGCCGAGCATCTACGAGCCGTTCGGCATGGTGGCCCTGGAGGGCGCCGCCGCCGGAGCGCCCCTGGCCGTCGCCGCCACCGGCGGTCTCGCCGAGATCGTGGAGCCGGGAGCGACCGGGATGACGTTCCGCCCGCACGACCCGGACGGGCTCGCCGACGCCGTCGATGCGCTGCTGTCCGACCGCGAGCGGGCCCGTGCCATGGCCCGCCGCGCCCGCCGGATGGTCCACGACCAGTACGGCTGGTCGGCCATCGCCCAGCGCACCGCCGCCAGCTACGCCGCCGCCATCGCCAACGACGCCGCGTTCACGGCCGAACGCGCCGAGCAGCGCATGTCCCAGGGCCGGGCCCTCCCGGCACTGCCCGAGGGCAACCTGCTCGCCGCCGCCGGCCTGCGCTGACGGTCGGGCTGTTCCGGCCCGCTTGCGCTTGATCGACTCGGGTTCCTTGAAGTCGGGGTGTCCCGGTGCCGGGAATACCGCGACTTCCTGGAAGTCGAGTCGATCACATTGCAGTGACCGGGCTTCGCTGCTCAGCGCCGGCCGCCAGGCCGAGTCGATCACGGCGGAGGTCGGTCGGGCCTGCCAGAATGTGCGGATGTCTCGTCCTGTTGACGCCCTCGATTCCGCCTTTCCGGTCGCCGCCTCCATGGCGCTGGACCTGATCCGGCGCCCCGAGGTGTCCACGCAGTGGTCGAACCCGAGCGCCCTGCCGCACCTGTCCGTGGGCGCCCTGGCGTGCCACCTCGGGCGGCAGGCCGTACGGGCGGCGGAACTGCTGCCGACGCCCGCCGACCTGCCCACGCTGGAGTCGGCCGACAGCCACTACGAGCGGGCCGCCCGGGTCACCGAGGGCACTCCGGACGCCGACGCGGTCGCCGCGGGCTCGGACGAGGCCGACGCGCTCCGCGGCCCGGCGGACCTGCACGCCCGCTCCGGCGAGGCGCTGGCGAAGGTCAGCGACCTGCTGTCGCGGGGAGCCGCCGTCGACGTCGTGCCGATCCCGTGGCAGGGCTGGGCCCTGCGCCGCGCCGACTTCCTGCTCACACGTCAACTGGAGATCGTCGTGCACTCCGACGACCTCGCGGTCAGCGTCGGCGTGCCCACGCCGGAGTTCCCGGCGGAGGTCTTCGACCCCGTACGCGACCTGCTGGTCCGCCTGGCCGTCCGCCGGCACGGCCAGTCCGCGCTGATCGGCGCGCTGAGCCGCAGCGAGCGAGCCCCGGACATCTCCGCCTTCTGAACCCAACGTCCGACGCGCCCCACACCCCGCGCCGCCTCGGGCCCGGTGTCCGTCCCCCGGCCCCCTGGGTCCCTTGTTCGTCCCCTGTCGAGCTGCCCCAGATATGGGGCGGGCCGCCGGAAGCGAGAAGCGCGGATCAGCATCGCCAAAGCACGGATCAGCGCCGCCGAAGCGCGGATCAGCGTCACCGAAGCGCGGATCAGCGTCACGGAAGCGCGGATCAGCATCACCCGAGGAGCCCCGGGGCCGGGGCCGCCCCTTGATCGACTCCAGTTCGCCGACCTTGTGGTGTTCCGGCGCTGTTGATACCGCGATATCGGCGACCTGGAGCCGACCATTGGTCAGTCCAGCCCAACCAATCCGCGAAGCCATCCGTCAGCGGGGCAGGCCGGAGATCAGGCGCTTGAAGCCCGTCACGCCCCCGCCCCGCCCCGCCCCGGCCCGCCCCGGCCCGCCACGCCCCGCCTCGGCCCGCCCCGGCCCGCCACGCCCCGCCACGCCCCGGCCCGCCACGCCCCGCCACGCCCCGGCCCGCCCCGGCCCGCCACGCCCCGCCTCGGCCCGCCACGCCACGCCCCGCCTCGGCCCGCCTCGGCCCGCCCCATATGTGGGGCAGCTCGACAGGGGCCGAACCAGGGACTCGGGGTACGGCCCGGAGGGCCACCGGCCGGGGCAGATCGGCCGGCCCGCAAGCCGGAAGGCCCAGCGGAAGGGCCGCAGAGCGCCCCGCGAGGCCCAGCGGAAGCCCACGGACCGCCAAGACGCGAGGCCCAGCGGAGGCCCCACGGGCCAGCCGCGAGGTCCGGCCGAGGCCCCACGGACCAGCCGCGAGGTCCGGCGGAAGTAGAACGATCACCAGCGAGAGGGTGAGCGGAAGCCCCACGGACCGCCGAGCCGGAAGATCCGGCCGAAGCGCCCGGGCCGCCACGCGAGAGGGCGGGTGGGTACGGCGCAGGCCGCCGGCCCGGATCGGGTCGGCGGCCTGCGGGTGATGCGGGTGGTGCGGATGGTGCGAGAGAGCGGAGGTCAGCGCTCGGCGAAGGGGAGGTAGTCCCGCTCGGCGGCACCGACGTAGACCTGCCGCGGACGGCCGATCTTGGTCTCCGGGTCGTTGATCATCTCGCGCCACTGGGCGATCCAGCCGGGCAGCCGGCCGAGCGCGAACAGCACCGTGAACATCTTCGTGGGGAAGCCCATGGCCTTGTAGATCAGGCCGGTGTAGAAGTCCACGTTCGGGTAGAGCCGGCGGGAGACGAAGAAGTCGTCGGCGAGCGCGATCTCCTCCAGCTCCATGGCAATGTCCAGCAGCGGGTCCGGCTTGGCCATCCGGCCCAGCACGTCCTGCGCGGCCTTCTTGACGATCGCCGCCCGCGGGTCGTAGTTCTTGTAGACCCGGTGGCCGAAGCCCATGAGCTTGACGCCGTCCTGCTTGTCCTTGACCTTGCGGACGAAGGACCGGACGTCGCCGTCGCCGGCGTGGATCTGCTGGAGCATCTCCAGCACCGCCTGGTTGGCGCCGCCGTGCAGCGGGCCGAACAGCGCGTTCACGCCCGCCGAGACGGAGGCGAACAGGTTGGCGTTGCTGGAGCCGACCAGCCGGACGGTCGACGTGGAGCAGTTCTGCTCGTGGTCGGCGTGCAGGACGAAGAGCATGTCCAGCACCTTCGACATCACCGGGTCGACCACGTACGGCTCCGCCGGTACGCCGAAGGTCATGCGCAGCAGGTTGTCCACGTACCCCAGGGAGTTGTCCGGGTAGAGCAGCGGCTGCCCGATGGACTTCTTGTACGCGTACGAGGCGATGGTGGGGACCTTCGCCATGAGCCGGACCGTGGAGATCTCCACGTGCTCGGAGTCGAACGGGTCCAGGCTGTCCTGGTAGAAGGTCGACAGGGCGCTCACCGCCGACGACAGCACCGCCATCGGGTGCGCGTCGCGGGGGAAGCCGTCGAAGAAGCGGCGCATCTCCTCGTGCAGCAGCGAGTGCCGCCGGATCCACTCGGTGAACTCGGTCAGCTGCTGCTCGGTGGGCAGCTCGCCGTAGATGAGCAGGTACGAGACCTCCAGGAAGGAGGACTTCTCGGCCAGCTGCTCGATCGGGTATCCCCGGTAACGCAGGATCCCCGCGTCGCCATCGATGTAGGTGATCGCGGATGAGGCCGCTGCGGTGTTGACGAAACCGGGGTCGTACGTCGTCATCCCGGTTTCCTTCAGCAGCTTGCTCACCCCGATGCCAGCGGGGCCCTCGACCGCGGGATGTACCGGCATCGACAGCTGCCCGCCGGGGTGATCGAGCTTGACTTCCGTCATGTGGTTCCTCGCTTCGCCGGCAGATCTACGTTGAATTGCCTTCGCTTCTACCGTAATTGCGGCTCGGGGGACACTGCCCGCCGTGGTTCGGCGGTGAGGTATGCGTCACCCGATTCCCGACTGAGCAGCCGGGAAACCCGCCCTCCCGCCAGCGGAGGACAGGAGATCAGGACAACGTGAGGCGCCGTAGCGTACCGTCCGCCGCGACCTGGTAGACGTCGAGCTGATTCGTCCCGGCGCGGAACAGCCGGTCGTCGGTGAGCAGCGCGGCGAAGCGGCGGCCGCCCGGGTCGGCCGGCACCACCGGGACCACCGCGCCGATCCGGCCGTTGACGGCGACGGCCAGCAGCGTGCCGTCCGGTATCGCGTCCGGCACGTCACCCCAGACCAGCGCCGGGAGGGTGCCGGTGTCCGGGTCGGTCGCCCGGAAGGCGGCCAGGTCGGCGACCTGGGCGCTGCCTCCGGGCGGGCCGGCGCGGACCTCGGTGCCCACCAGGGGGTGCGGTGTCGGCAGCGGCGGCGCGGTGGGCACCCCGCCGGGGAAGGTGACCGCCTCCCCGGGGGTGTCGTAGAAGTGTTTCGTGGCGTCGGCGCGGGGAGCCTGCCGGGCGGAGCGGCCGTCGACGTGCCAGGGCAGGCGGATGCCGGCTTCGTCGGCGACGGTGGGCAGCAGGTCGACGTGTTCCCAGTTGCGGTCGTCCACCCGGCCGGTCTGCTGCCCGGGCTCCTTGACGAACATGGGCACCCAGGCGACCTCACCGGCGGCGGCCTTGATGGCGTCCATGCCCCGGCCCTGCGCGCCCGGATGGAAGCTCACCCCGTGGTCGGCGGTGACGACGACGAGGGCCTGGTCGTAGAGGCCGCTGGCGCGCAGCGTCCGCAGGGTCTCCCCGATCAGCCGGTCGGTGTAGCCGAGTTGGGCGAGGTGACGCTGGCGGGCCAGCTCGACCCAGCCCGTGCCGTCGTTGGGCAGGTCCTCCGGGGCGTCGTAGCGGACGCCGGACGGCAGGTACGCCCACGGGGAGTGCGGCATCAGCAGGTGCAGGAAGTGCAGAGCGGGTCGGGGTTGCGGCTTCAGCCCGGCCAGGAAGCTGGTGAACCGGGCCGGCTGGTTGTCGTCGAGGCTGTCCCAGCGGAACTTCGGGTCGGCCGGGACCGGCTCGGCGGCGTCCAGGCCGGCCTCGACGCGGGTCTGCTCCCGGTAGGAGTCCTCCGGGTCAACGCGGGTGTTCGTCGGCCCGGCGACCTGGCCGAGCAGCTTGCCGGTCTCCCGGACCAGCACACCGAGGCCCTGTTCGGGGGTGACGGGCTGCTCGCACCGGCTGGGTGGGCAGAGCCGGGTGATGCTCTCCTGGGCCTGGATGTCGTACAGGCCGCCGAAGGCGGTGAAGAGGTTGTCCGGGTACTGCGAGTAGTGCGGCGCGACCGCCCGCGCCGGGTAGCGGCCGGTGAGCATCGCCGGCAGCGCGTTCGGCGTCCAGCCGCTGACCCCGGTGGCGTTGCGGTACCAGGTCGAGCCTTCGGCCAGCTCGGCGAAGTGCGGGAACCGCGCCGCGTCGATCCGGCCGTCGCCACCGAGCAGGCTGACCAGCGGCAGCTCGTCGAGGATCAGCATGACCACCGGCGGGTGCACGGCCACGCCCTGCGCGGTGCCGACCGCGCCGCCGTCGCCGCGTGGCAGCACGACCGCCGAGGTGGGCGAGACGAACAGGAACAGCGCCACGAAGGCCACCGGCCCGGCGGCGGCCAGTCGCATCGCCTTGCCCGGCGACCGCCACCGCCGGTGCGCGGCCGCGCCGCCCAGACCGGCCAGACCGGCAAGCACCAGCAGGGGTACGCCCCGAAGCGGCGTCGTGTGCCGGCCCACCTGCACGGCGAGGGCGGCGAGCAGCAGCCCGACCAGCGTCGTGTGGGTGAGCGCGCGGGCGGTGCGGCCGGCCAGTCGGCTCAGTGCGCCGAGCAGCGCCACGGGCACGGTGGGCGCGAGGGCCACCAGGGCGACCAGCAGCAGGATCTGGCCGGGGTCGGCGCGGTGGAAGAGGAAGAAGTCGGGGCTGCGGCCGAGTATGTCCAGCAGCGGCTGGGTGACGACCAGCCCGACCAGCGCCACGATCTCCAGCAGCCGGCCCAGCTCGCCGCGCCAGCCCCGGTCCCAGCGGCCGGGCGTCGGCGGGCCGGCGACGGGTCCCGGCGGGTCGGCGACTGCCGGTTCAGCCACCCATCACCGCCCGGTAGAGCGTGCGGGTGCCCGAGGGCAGTTCCAGTCGGTCGGTGATCCGGCCCCGGGCCGCGAGGAGCCGTTCGAAGGTGTCGCGCCGGTAGTCCGGGAAGAGGCCGTCGGGCTTGTTGGCCAGCAGCCGAGTGGCCATCGGGTCGTCCGGGTGGATGAACTCCACCACCACGGTGCCGCCGGGCGCGCTCAGCCCGGCCAGCCAGTCGACGACCTCCGGCAGCGGCACGTTGCGGCCGATCGCCAGGTGGTGCACCAGGGCCAGGGCGAGCACGACGTCCGCCGACGCCCGCTGCGCGAAGCCGGCGCGCTCGACGCCGCGCCAGCCGCCACCGGGCGACGGGTCGGCCAGGTCGACCACCAGCGGCAGGATCCGTTGCTGGCCCTCGGAGCGCAGCGCCCGGTACAGCTCGTCGACCACGGCCGGGTCCTGCTCGACGGCGACCACGTAGTCGGCGTGCCCGGCGGCCAGTCGGGCGTACCGGCCGTCGTTGGCGCCCAGGTCGAGCACCAGGCGCGGGCGGGCGGCGGCGGCCACCGCGGTGACCACGAACTGCTCCTTGGCGACCCGGTCGCGGGCCGAGTAGCCGCAGGTGCGCTGGTAGTCCGACCAGTGGCTGCGCGACGGACGGTGCTCCAGCCGGCGGACGAGCTTCTCGATGCCGCGTACGGTGGCCGCCTGCAGGTCCCGGGAGTAGCCGGCGGCGCGCAGTTGGGCCTTGACGTCGCTGGTGCTGGCGTCGGCGTTGCGTTGCTGCATGGCGCCGTGCAGGTGCAGGTGGGCCAGGACGCCGGGGCGCAGCCGGCGGGCGCCGCCGAAGAGGGGGCGCAGCTGGTCGGCCTCGATGCCGTCGACCTGGGCGCGCAGCCAGGGCTGGAAGTCCACGCCCAGGTGGGCGGTGAGCAGCAGCGGGTAGAGCACGGTCTGGCAGAACTGCCGGTAGCCCGCCCACGGCTCCCCGTCGCGCAGCGGCTCGAAGGAGCCGATGTCGATGAAGACCGGCTTCGCGCCGCGCCACTGCAGGTTGTAGGCGGAGCCGTCCTTGGTGGTGAAGCCGTTGGCGAGGGCGGTACGCAGGATCTCCAGGTGCAGCAGCGCGGCGTCGCGCAGCATGCCGAAGGACCACTCGTACGGGTGGGAGACGAACGGGATGCGCTCGTGGCGCAGCACCGCCGCCCACGGGGTGCCGGCCGCGGCGGGCACCAGCGCCGGCGGGGCGTCCTCGGTGGCGCAGACCTTGCCCGCCGAGACGAGCGTGGGAAAGAACGGGCTGGCCGCGAGGGTCCGCCAGTGCTCGGCGGCCTGGGCGTCGAGCCCGCGCAGCACCTCGTCGCCGACGTGGAACACCCGGTTGGCGGGGTCGCGGAAGGAGGCGGGCTCGGGGCGTACCCCGGTGGGTGAGGTCGTCATCGTCGCGGCGACCGCTACCGCTGGTCGGTGGGCTGCCGACGAAACCGGTCGACCAGCCGTCGCCAGTAGAGCTTGGCGGCGACCGCGGCGCCGGCCACCCCGCCGACGACGGCCTGCACGATCAGGCTGCCGGATCCCGCGTCCAGGTAGGCCAGATGGATCACCGACCGCTCCTTCCCCTCGCCCGTCTCGACACCGGCGTCCCGGGGAGGCAGCGGTGAGGCTTTTAACCCAGAAAGCCGGACTTGTCCATCACCGTACGCTGCTCGCCTGCGCCGTCGCGGCGACATCGGAGGACTCCCAGCCCGGCCACAGGAAGCGGCCCTCGTCGGTACGCTGCGAAGCTGCGCTGGACACCCGAACGCCGACGAGGACCCCGACGGGCGCCACGCGCGACGCGTCGTCGAGGTCCTCGCGGACGTGCTGGGCGGCTGACCGGCGGCTGTCTCAGCCCCGCCGGTGGTGCATGCCGAGGCGCAGCAGCACGAAGCGCAGCACGGTCGCGGCCAGGTTCGCGGCCACCAGGACGGCCAGCTCCACCGGCCGGGCGGGCACGGCGACGAGAGCGTGCAGCACCGCCAGCGCCCCGCTGGTCAGCGCCAGGCCGAGCGCGAACGCCAGCAGCCCCTGCGCGTGGTGGCGACCGGCGTGCCGGCTGCCGGTGATGCCGAACGTCAGCCGCCGGTTCGCGGCCGTGTTCGCCACCGCCGTCACCAGCAGGGCCAGCAGGTTCGCCGGCTGCGCCCCGAGCGCACCCCGGGTGGCCACGAAGAGCAGCAGGTACGCCAGCGTGCTGGCCACCCCGACGGCGGCGAACCGGGTCAGCTGCCGGGGCAGCCCGACCGGCACCTGCGCCGGCGGCGCGGCCAGCGGCGCCCGGCCGAGCTGCGCGCGCAGCTCGGCCAGCGGCAGCGCGCCGGTCACCAGCGCCCGACCGAGGCGGCCCATCCCCCGCAGGTCGGCCAGGGCGGTGGCGACGATGTCGACGCGGCTGTCCGGGTCGTCGACCCAGTCCACCGGCACCTCGTGGATGCGCAGCCCGGCCCGTTGGGCGAGCACCAGCAGCTCGGTGTCGAAGAACCAGCCGGTGTCGCGTACGTGCGGGAGCAGCCCGGCGGCCACGTCCGCGCGGATGGCCTTGAACCCGCACTGCGCGTCGGAGAACCGCGCCGCCAGCGCGCCCCGCAGCAGCAGGTTGTAGGCCCGGGAGATCACCTCCCGCTTGGCGCCGCGCACCACCCGGGACGTACGCGCCAGCCGGGTGCCGATCGCCAGGTCGGAGTGGCCGGAGATGAGCGGCGCGACCAGAGGCAGCAGCGCCGCCAGGTCGGTGGACAGGTCCACGTCCATGTACGCCAGCACCGGCGCGGACGACGCGGACCACGCGGCGGACAGCGCCCGCCCCCGCCCCTTGGCGTCCAGGTGCCGTACGCCGACGCCGGGCAGCTCGGCGGCGAGCGCCTGGGCCACGGCCAGGGTGCCGTCCACGCTGGCGTTGTCGGCGACGGTGATCTGGAACGGGTACGGGAAGTGCTCGCTGAGATGCGCGTGCAACCGACGTACGCACGGCCCGAGGTCGGTCTCCTCGTTGTAGACCGGGATCACCACGTCCAGCACCGCGCCGGCGGTGGTGGACCGGGTCTGGACGGCGCGGGCGCCGCTGAGCGCGGTCACGACGCGTCCGCGCCGGTGCTCAGGTCGTAGACGGTGACTCCGTCCACGGTCTGCGCCGTGAAGGTCTCCGCGACCCAGGTGGAGATCTCCTGCGCGGCGGAGCTGCCACCGTTGGCCCGGAATCCGCCGCCACCCACGAAGTAGTGGATCTTATGCTCGGCGACGTGACGCTGGAACTGCGCGAGCGTCGGTGACGGGTCGCTGCCGTTGAACCCGCCGATCGGCATCACCGGGTCACCGGTGGCCAACTGGTAGCCGGAGGCGTTGTTGGAACCGATGGTGGCCGCCACCCAGGTGTAGTCGTCGCTGTCGCGCTCCAGCAGCTCGCGCAGCGCGGCGCTGGGCTCGCGGGCGTCGAGCAGACCGCCCATGCCGCCGCCCTCCCGGCCACCACCGGCGCCGGGCAGCTGACCGCCGCCGGGAAAACCGCCCGGGAAGCCCGGCACCTGCGCACCGCCGGGAGCAGCGGGCACCTGCCCGCCGCCCGGGAAGCCGGGCATCTGCCCGCCGCCCGGGAAGCCGGGCATCTGCCCGCCGCCCGGGAAGCCGGGCATCTGCCCGCCGCCCGGGAAGCCCGGGAACTGTCCGCCGTTCTGGTTGCCGTTGCGGCCGTCGCCGCCGGGCGGCTGAGCGCCGTTGCGGCCGTCGCCGGGGAACTGCCCGCCGCCGGGGAACGCCATGCCGCCGGGCGGTCGTCCGCCGGGGAAGCCGCCGCGACCGAAACCGCCCGCCACCGCCGGGCCGGCGCTCGGGATCGAGCCGGTGTGCGGGGTTGCGGCGGTCTGCGCCGCGTACGCCGCCGGCCCCGCCAGGGCCGCCGCCGCGCCGACGCCGAGCACCACGGGCACCAGCCAGCGGGGCAGTCGGGCGGCCAGCAGGATCAGGGCCGCGCCGAGCAGGCCGGCGACCAGCACGGCGGTACGCAGCCACGGGTACCAGTCGGGGCTGCGCCCGAGCAGCACCCACGCCCACCAGACGGTGACCGCGAGGGTGGCGGCGAGCGTCACCGTGGCGGCCAGCGGACGCCACCGCTGCCATCGGGACACCACCACCGGTTCGTCAGGCGTGCCGGCGACCGGGGCCGGCCGCGGTCGGCGCTGCCGCCAGAGCAGGGTGACGCCGATGCCGACAAGCGCGCCGACGGCCGGTGCGAGCGCCACGGTGTAGTAGGCGTGGAAGATCCCGGACATGAAGCTGAAGATCAGACCGGTGACCAGCAGCCAACCGCCCCACAGCAGCAGGCCGGCCCGGGTGCGGTCGGTACGCGCGGCCCGCCCGGCCACCAGCAGGCCCGCGACCAGCAGGATCAGCGCGGCCGGCAGCAGCCAGGAGATCTGACCGCCGACCTCGCCGTCGAACATCCGCAGCAGGCCGGTCTGCCCGGAGAACGGGCCACCGCCACCGCCCATCCGCCCGGCACCGCCGCCGCCGACGCTGCCCACCTCGTCGCCGGTGATCCGGCCGAGGCCGTTGTAGCCGAGGGTCAGCTCCAGGATGCTGTTGCCCTGCGAACCGCCGATGTACGGGCGGGCGCTGGCCGGGACGAGTTCGACGACGGCCACCCACCAACCGGCGGACACCACCACCGCGAGACCGGCCAGCAGCAGTTGCCGCACCCGCCGCCACAGCCCGGTCGGCGCGGCCAGCAGGTAGACGCCGGCGAACACCGGCACCAGCAGGAACGCCTGGAGCATCTTGGTCAGGAAGCCGAAGCCGACCAGCACGCCGACCAGCACGATCCACCGGGTGCTGGCCGTCTCCAGCGCGCGCACGGTGGCGTACGCGCCGCCGACCAGCAGCAGCACGAGCAGCGCGTCCGGGTTGTTGAAGCGGAACATGAGCGTCGCCACCGGGGTGAGGGCGAGGACCGCACCGGCGATCAGGCCGGCGACCGGCCCGTACCAGCGCTTGACGCTCGCGTACAGCACGCCGACGGAGGCGACCCCGCAGAGCGCCTGCGGAACGAGCATCGCCCAGCTGTTGAGCCCGAAGACGCGCACCGACAGGGCCATCAGCCACAGCGAGGCGGGCGTCTTGTCCACGGTGATCGAGTTGGCCGCGTCCGACGAGCCGTAGAAGAACGCCTTCCCGCTCACCGAGCCGGCCTGCACGGCGGCCGCGTAGAACGAGTTGGCCCAGCCGGAGGCGGCCAGGCCCCAGAGGTACAGCAGGCCGGTGCCCAGGAGCAGGACCACCAGCGCGGGCCGGGTCCAGGCCGGCGCACGGCCCGCCGGCGGCGAGTGTTCCTCGGGGCGCGTGGTCGTGCGGGGCGGCCCCTCCGGTTCGGCGGGCGTCGTCGGCAGGGTGTCTGTTCTGTCCATGCGGCCAGCCTCGGCGGCCGGACTGGCGGAACCCCGTGCGCCGACTATGTGTCAGCTGTGGGATTCGGCAGGCGGACGACGAATACGGTCCGCCCCGGCCGGCTGTCGACGGTGACCGTGCCGTGGTGGGCCTCCACCACGGCCGCCACGATCGCCAGGCCGAGGCCGGTGCTGCCGTGCGCCCGCGACCGGGAGCTGTCGCCCCGGGCGAACCGCTCGAACATCTCCGGTCGCAGCTCCGCCGGCACCCCCGGCCCGTCGTCGGCGACGGTGAGCACGGCGGCGTTTGCCTCGACGGCCAGCGTGGTGGTGACCGTCGTTCCCGGCGGGGTGTGCACGCGGGCGTTGGCCAGCAGGTTCGCCACCACCTGGTGCAGGCGGGCGGCGTCGCCGGGCACCCGGATGACAACCTCGGGCAGGTCGAGCTGCCAGCGGTGCTCGGGGCCGGCCACGTGCGCGTCGCTGACCGCGTCCACCACGAGTGCGGACAGGTCGACCGGGTCCACAGCGAGCGGCCGGCCGGTGTCGAGCCGGGCCAGCAGCAGCAGGTCGTCGACGAGACTGGTCATCCGGGTGCTCTCCGACTCGACGCGGCGCAGCGCGTGCGCCACGTCGGCGGGCACCTCGTCACGGCCGCGCCGGGCCACCTCGGCGTACCCCCGGATCGCCGCGAGGGGGGTGCGCAGCTCGTGGCTGGCGTCGGCGACGAACTGGCGTACGCGGGTCTCGCTGGCCTGTCGCGCGGACAGCGCGTCGGCGACGTGGCCGAGCATCCGGTTGAGCGCCGCGCCGACCTGGCCGACCTCGGTCCGCGGGTCGGTGTCCCCGGCCGGCACCCGGACGGCGAGCGCGACCTCGCCCCGGTCCAGCGGCAGCTCGGTGACCCGGGTGGCGGTGGCGGCCACCCGGTTCAGCGGTCGCAGCGTGGCGCGCACGATCAGCGCGCCTGCCGCGCCGGCGAGGAGCAGCCCGACGGCGGCCACCCCGGCCTGCGCGGCGACCAGCGCCCAGACGGTGTCCTGTACGCCGCTGAGCGGGATCGCCACGGCCAGCACGTCCCCGCTGGGTAGCTGCCGCGCCACCGCCCGGACGTCGCCCTCGCCGAGGGTGACCGTACGCGGCCGGCCGTCGGTGGGCAGCGCGACCAGCCGCGCGGCGTCCGCGGCGGGGACGTCGGCGAGGCTGCCGCTCTCGGTGCTCCTCGTCGCCGTGGTGACGCCGTCGGCGAGGCGTACGGCCAGCGAGCCCGGCGGAAAGCCACGCGGAGGCTCCGGCGGGGGCGGGCCGACGGCGCCCGGAGGCGTGGCGGGCCACCCGGGGTCGCCGCCCTGGCGGAACCACGGCGGCACGTCGGCGCGCGGCCGGTCCCCCATCGTCAACTGATTGTCGACCTGGCCGACCAGGAAGTGCCGCAGGGCGACCGTGGTGAGTCCGCCGATCGCGACGCTGACCAGAGCGAGCAGTGCCACCAGGGCGAATACCAGCCGGGCCCGCAGCGACCGGCCGGCCAGCCACCGCCGGGCGGTGCGCAGCGGCCGGCGGCGCGGCCGTACGTCAGTCGGCGGGTTTGAGGACATAGCCCGCGCCGCGCAGCGTGTGGATCATCGGCGGCCGGCCGGCGTCGATCTTCTTGCGCAGGTACGAGATGTACAGCTCCACCACGTTGGCCTGGCCGCCGAAATCGTAGTTCCACACCCGGTCGAGGATCTGCGCCTTGCTGAGCACCCGGCGCGGGTTGCGCATCAGGTAGCGCAACAGCTCGAACTCGGTCGCGGTCAGCGTGATGAGCTGGCCGGCGCGGCGGACCTCGTGGCTGTCCTCGTCGAGGCTGAGGTCGCCGACGGTCAGCACCGCCTCCTCCTGGGCGGCGACCGCGAAGCCGGAGCGGCGCAGCAGCGCGCGCAGCCGGGCGATGACCTCCTCCAGGCTGAACGGCTTGGTCACGTAGTCGTCGCCGCCCACGGTCAGCCCGGCGATGCGTTCCTCGACCGCGTCGCGGGCGGTCAGGAACAGCACCGGCACGGTGGGGGCGTGCTCGCGCAGCCGGCGCAGCACCTGGAAGCCGTCCAGGTCGGGCAGCATGACGTCGAGCACGACGGCGTCCGGCTGGAACTGCCGCGCGGCGCTCAGCGCCGCCATGCCGTTGCCGGCGCTGCGCACCTGCCAGCCCTCGTAGCGCAGCGCCATCGACAGCAGGTCGGTCAGTGTCGCCTCGTCGTCGACCACCAGCACTCGGACCGGTTCGCCGTCGGGACGGCGCAACTCGATCCGGCCCGGCACGGTCTGCCCCTGGATGACCATGTCCCCCATCGTGGGCGCGTCCGCTGTGTCGCGCCTCTGCCCCACCTGTGTGCCAGCTGTGCGGCCGGGCCGCCGGACCACCGTTCAGCCCTCGCCCGTGCTCACTCGGACACCCCGTACGCGTCGGTCCGCACGAACCGCATGCTCCACCCGCCCAGGCCGTCCGGCTGGTCGCGTTCGTAGAGGTGGTCGGGACCGGGTTGCGTCGGGCCGGTGCCGTCCGGGTGCCGCATGATCCAACGCGGCGGCGGAGCCCCGTCCGGCCCGGCCGGAACCTCGCGGACCAGGCCGTCCGCGGGACCGCCGACGAAGCGTACGGTGACCTCGCTCATCGCGGTGTCTCCCCGGTGACCGTGCCGGCACGCTCGGTGCGCCCAGCCCTGGCTCGCAAGCTACCGCACCCGCCACCGGCCCGCGCCGGTGTACGCCGGGATCGGCCAAGCCCGATCACCGCACGGTTTGCCCAGCTCGGACCCCGGGTACCGCGTTCGGAGGCACCCGCCGTCGGCGGGCGAGGGCGAGGAGTGGTCGATGCGCACGCTGGATGGGCGGTATCAGCTCGAACAGCGTATCGGCGTGGGCGGGATGTCCGAGGTGTGGCGAGCCCACGACCGGGTGCTGGACCGGCCGGTCGCGGTGAAGCTCATCTCGCCCGGCCCGGAGGATCTGCACGACACGGTGGACCGCATCCGCACGGAGGCCCGCTCCGCGGCGCGGCTCGTGCACCCGAACGTCGCGAGCGTGCACGACTTCGGCACCTCCTCGACGCTCCCCGGCCGTCGGGCGCCCTACATCGTGATGGAGCTGGCCGAGGGCGAGACGCTCGCCGCGCACCTGCGGGCCGGTCCACTGGACTGGCGCATCTCGGTGCGGGTCTGCGCCGAGGTCGCCGCCGCGCTGTCCGCCGCCCACGCGAGCGGCATCGTCCACCGCGACGTGAAGCCGGCCAACGTCATGCTCACCCCGGTCGGGGTGAAGGTCCTCGACTTCGGCATCGCCACCCCGTCCGGGGTCGCGGACCCGATACCGGACGGCATGGTGTTCGGCACCCCGGCGTACCTGGCGCCCGAGCAGCTCGACGGCACACCGGCCACCCCGGCGGCCGACATGTACGCCCTCGGCGTGCTGCTCTACTACTGCCTGACCAGTCGGCTGCCCTACCGGGCGAGCAACGCGGCCGAGCTGCTGACCGAGCGTCGGACCCAACCTCCGGAGCCGCTGCCCGAGATCGACGGGCTGCCGCCGGAGGTGACCGAGCTGTGCCGCTCCTGCCTGGCCGACGACCCGGCGCAGCGTCCGACCAGCCTGGTCGCCGCGCTGCTGCTGGCCGAGGCCGTGGACGCCCGGGTGTACGTGCCGATGATGATCCCCACGCCACGCCGACCTGCGGCGACGTCGCCGTGGAACGAGCGGGCCGCCGCGGAGGCCACCGAGGCCCTGTCGATGGTCGACGGGCCCTGAACCCGGGGTGGCCCCGCGTTTCGCCCGCTCGCGGCCGGGTAGCCGGGCGGGGAGCGACGGGAGGAACGCGATGCCGAGCCCCAGTTCCTGGCTGCACGAGGCCACCGCGACGGCCGAGGGCGGCCACGTACGCACCGACGACGGAGGGCTCTCCACGCCGCTGGCGTCGCCGCTGGCGGCGCACTGCACCGGCCTGAGACCGGAGCAGTTGTTGGCCGCGGCCTTCGCGTCCTGCCTGCACCACGCGGCGGTGGAGGCGGCCGGGGAGATCACGAACGAGGCGCACACGGTCCAGGTACGCGCCGAGGCGAAGCTGGGCCGCGACGACGACGGCCGGTACCGGGCGGACGTGCACGCCTCGATCTCCTCCGCCGGCCTGAGCCGCGCCCAGCTGGCCGATCTGGTCGAGTACGCCGACCGGCTCTGGCCGTTCTCCAGCGGCGACAACACGCGGCACCGACTGACCGTGACCCCGGCGGAGAACGGCCGGCACTGATCCCGGGCCGGTTCGCGGCTTTTCGGATGCCGCCTCCGCCGGACGACCACCGTGGGCCCCCACCGTTCGGTGGAGCGGGCACCCTCCGAAGGGAGGAGCGCCGGGGAGCGGCCGAAGGCGGCGCCGGAGACCGCAGCGACGACCGGGTTAGCCGGTCCAATCGGGAATACCCGGCTTGCCTGATCGGCGAGGTTTCATGGGTTCGACCGGCCTTCCGCCCGATATGACAGCCATGATCCGGGCAAATTGTGGCGCATGCCACCGTACGGGCCGATGGCAGCGGGCGGTCGACTATCTAGCCTCGGCGGGTGCATCCCGTCGACCCCGCCGCCCAGAAGCTGACCGACGCGCTCCCGACCACCCGTTCGGGCGACGCCGCATCAACCGAACGGACGATCGGCCGTCACCGGGTCCCCGACCCGCCGCGCCGCGCCCGGCTGGGCTCCACCCCCATCCGGGTCGCCCTGGCCACCGGCGTCACCTGCTGCCTCGGCCTGGGCGCGTTCGCCGCCGCCCGTGGCGCCGAGGACGCGCCGCAGCCCGTACGACCGATGGCCGACGCGCTGGCCGACCGCGCCGCCATCGCGGACGAGCGCGCCTCCCGGTCGCTGGACCGCGACGCCGCCCCCGCCCGGGTCCTGCCCACGACCCCCACGGCGTCGCCGACCGCCACCCCCACCCCCGCCCGCAAGGCGCCCAAGAAGCCGGTCAAGCCCCCCCGGCCGCGCCCGGTCGCCGGGCTCGACCAGACCCAGATGGACAACGCCAAGATCATCGTGGACGTCGGCCTGGAGCTGAAGATGCCGCGCCGCGCCCTGGTGGTGGCGCTGGCCACCGCGATGCAGGAGAGCAACCTCTACAACCTGGCCAGCGACGTGCTGCCGGAGTCGACGCAGTACCCGCACCAGGGCAGCGGCGCCGACCACGACTCGGTCGGACTGTTCCAGCAGCGGCCCAGCAGCGGCTGGGGCACGGTGGCCGAGCTGATGCGCCCGTCGTACGCCGCCCGGGCCTTCTACACGGCGCTGGCCGAGATCCCCGGCTGGGAGGACATGAGCGTCACCGCCGCCGCCCAGGCCGTGCAGATCTCCGCCTTCCCCGACGCGTACGCCCAGCACGAGGAGCGCGCCAGCACCGTGGCGGCGGCGCTCACCGTCTGAGCCTGCGCTCAGCGGGCCGTACGCCCGCTGGGCGGCTGGGCGGCTGGGCGCCCGCGTCCCGGCCGCCGGCCGCCACCCGGGTCGCCGGTACACCCGTTCCGGCCGCGGCCGTGGGCGTGTCGGCCGGCACCGGCTCGACGGTCACGCCGGTGAGGATCTCGTCGACCAGCGCCGCGCGGCGTCGCCGTGCGTGCAACGCCTCCTCGAAGTCCCGTCGGGCCTGCACGGCGTCCGCGTACGCCTGCTCGCGGACGCGACGGGCCTCCTCGCGGGCCTCGTCCAGCTCGTTGCGGGCCTGCGCCAGGATCTCGGCCGCCTCCCGCCGCACCGCGTCGCCGGCCTGCCGGGTCGTCCCGGCGTCGCCCAGGTCGAGCCGCTGGAGCAGCCCGCTGAGCCAGGTCGCCTCCTGGCGGATCTCGTTCCACTCGCGGGTCGCCCCGGCGGCGCCCTCCGCCCGCGCCGCGAGTCGGGACAACCGGATCCCCAGCTCATCCAGGCAGGAATCCACCTGCCTCTGGTCGTAGCCGGTCTTCACGACGGAGAACCTCATACTGTCGCCCCCAGGCAGCCGCTGTTACTTCCCCACCTGGATCCTCGGACGCGGCGACAGCGACCGAGGCGGTTCGGGAAAATTGTTCAGCATGCGCGCGCGTCCGGCGGGGCGCGGCGCGGCGACGGGCCACGTCGGGCCGGCGGCGGGGACAATGCCGACCGACCGCGCCGGGCGGATCAGGGGCGCTTGGGCAGCACGACCACGCGGCCGAAGAACTCGTCGATGCGGCGCACCACGTCGTTGAAGTCATCGAGGTCGATCGGCTTGGTGACGTACGCGTTGGCCTGCAACGTGTAGCTGCCGACGATGTCGGTGTCGGCGTTCGAGGTGGTCAGCACCACGATCGGGATCGTCCGCAGATCCTCGTCCTGCTTGACCGCGCCGAGCACCTGACGCCCGTCCATCCGCGGCATGTTCAGGTCCAGCAGGATGACGTCCGGTCGGCGAGCCTGCACGTGCCGGCCCTCGGCGCGCAGGAACTCCATCGCCTCCTCGCCGTCGCTGACCACGTCAATGATCTTCTCGACGTCGGAGTCGGCCAACGCCTCCTCGATCATCAGCACGTCGCCCGGATCGTCGTCGACCACCAGGATGCGTACCGGCTGCGGGCTGTCGCCCATCACTACCTGCCTCGGGTCGGCGGAGAAAGGAGACCGGAACGGTCACCGTGCTGGCGGGGAAATCTAGCCCATCAGGAGGCGCTCTTGGACGTCGGGTCCGCCGTGTCCGGAAGGTATCGCAGCACGTCGGCCAGACCGGTGACCCGCAACACACGCTCGACGCGCCCGGTGGCGCCCGTGATCCGCAACCAGCCCCCGTCGGCGGTGACCTGGTTGTCGCCCCGGACGAACACGGCCATCCCGGTGGAGTCGCAGAAGATCAGGTCGGTGAGGTCGAGCAGCACCCGCCGCTCGCCGGCCGCGGTGAGCTTGTCGATGGCGGCGGCCAGCTCGCCGGCGGTGCTCAGGTCCAGCTCACCGGCGAGCCGCAGGCAGGCCGCACCGCCGTCGCGCTCGGCGTGGCTGACGCTGAACGTCACCGTTCTCCCCCTCGCTCCACCGGTTGGGTGGGACGTTTGCAGTCCGGCAAGTATACGCAGGGGGGTACGACGGTCCGCAGCGCGTGGTGATCGTCCGGGGGTGGTCCTCAGCCCGCGGAACGGGACGCGGAGACCAACCCGGCACGGCTGCGCGCCAGCGCGTGCGACGCGCGGGGAAAGTCGCGCAGCACGGCGGCGTAGTGCGCCAGGGTCAGGGCGACCGCGCTGGCCGGCACACCCCGACTCGTCAGGATCTCCACCAGCCACTTGACGAACTCGGTGAACAGCGAGGCGTCGTCGACGTAGAGCGAGGCGGCCAGCGAGTCCAGGATGTGCCCCAGGTCGCTCACCGTCGAGTCGAGCTGGGCGGCCGTGTACCCGCGGGTCGCCGGCACCCGTTCGCGCAGGTCGGTAAGCGCGCTGTCGATCAGCTCACCCCTGCGGCGGACGAGACTCGCGTACTCGTCGTCGGCCAGGTGCCCGAGCTGCGCCGCCGGCACCCGCCGCACCGCCCGCTCGTCGGCGATCAACTCCGCCGCCGCCGGCGCGTCCGGCGCCCAGGCCGCGCCGAGCCGGGCCGCCCACCGGCCGTCCGCGCCGAAGCCACGCCCCCCGACCACGACCGGCACGTCCGAACGCCGACACGCCTCGATCATCCGGTGGGCGTGCGGCAGCCGCATCGGCAGCGCGCAGGCCAACGCGACCGCCTGCGCGTCGTGCCGGTGCAGGTACGACACCAGGTGCGCCGCCGGCACGCTGGCGCCCAGGAAGGTCACCTGCCAACCGCGCAGCCGCAGCACCTCGGCCACCAGCCGGGGCGGCAGCGCGTGCCACTCGCCGTCCATGCAGGCCACCACGATCCGCCCGCCGGTCGGACGCGGGTTGGCGTGCGTCGCCACCGCGGCCACCACCCGCTCGCTGACGTGGGTCGCCGCGTGCTCCTGGGCCACGCTCCACTCGTTGCGAGCCCACCGCTCACCCACCTCGGCCTGGGCCGGCGCGACCACGTCGAGCAGCACCCGCTCCGGCGGTACGCCCGCGTCGAGCAGACCGAGCGCCACGTCGATCGCGGCGTACTCGTCGGCGTCGGCGAGGCAGGCCAGGTAGCCGGGGTAGGCGTCGGCCAGGCTTGTGGTCGTGGCGGGGGCGGTCACGCGGGGCTCTCCCTCTGCTCGTCGGCGCTCGTCGACGTGGGCACCGCGTGCAGGTGCCGCGCGCCTCGCCCGCCCGGGCTGACCGCGCGCAACGCCAGCACCGCGATGTCGTCGTGGTCGCCGTGCCCCAGCCAGTCACAGGTGACCTGCTCGACGCGTTCGGCCAGGGCCGGCGCCGGCATCCGCTGGCAACCGGTCAGGGCCGTGAGCAACCGCTCCGCGCCGAACTGCTCGTCGCCGCGGCGGCCCCCGCGGGCCTCGGTCACGCCGTCGCTGTAGAGCAGGCAGGTCTCGCCCGGCGCCAGCCGCACGGTCACCTCACCGACGCGCGGGTCGGGCACCACCCCGATCAGCATGCCGCGCAGCGGCACCGACTCGACCTCGCCGGACGTACGCAGCACCAGCGGCGGCAGGTGCCCACCCCCGGCCATCGTGAGGGTGACGCCGCCGTCGCGCTGCGGACGGGCCACGCCGAGCACGATGGTGGCGAAGCGGCCCTGGCCGTGCGCCTGGGTCGTCTCCAGCAGCGCGTCGTTGAGCAGTCGCAGCAGCCGCCCGGGGTGCGACTCCACCCGGTGCAGCGCCTGGAGGCACTGGCGGAGCTGGCCGGTGAAGACCGCCGCCTCGACGCCCTTGCCGGAGACGTCGCCGAGGAAGAACACGCAACCGCCGTCGGCGAGCCGGTGCGAACCGTAGAAGTCGCCGCCGATCCGCAGCCCCGCCTGGGCCGGGCGGTACGCGGTGCCCCACTGCACACCGGCGGTCTCGGTCGGCTCGACCGGCAACAGGCTGGCCTGCAGGGTGTCGGCGACCTCGGCCTGGTCGCGGTAGAGCAGAGCGGTGGTCAGCGCCGCGCCGGCCCGGGCCGCGAAGGCACGAATCAACCCGACGTCGTCCTCGTCGTACCACCGGCTGGAGCGGCGGGCGACCAGCAGCACCCCGACGGGGGCGTCCCGGCCGGGCAACGGCACGACCCGGGCAAGGCTGTCGGCACTCGTGAGGCCGGGCAGCCAGCCGGCGTCGACCGCCTGCTCCACCAGCCAGTCGAGAGTGTGCGGCTCGACCCCGGTCAGTCCTTCGGCGATCGCGGCCGGCAGGGCGGGGCCAACGAGCACGCCGCTGTCGATCGTTGGCGTCTCGTCGGCGGCCCGGGAGGCCCGCCACCACCGGGCCCGCCCCACGCGCGGCGCCAGCACCAGCACGGCCACCTCGGCGAGGGTCGGCACGGCGAGGCGGACGACCGCCGCGGCGGCCCGGTCCGGGTGCAGCGGGTTGCCCAGCTTGTCGCCCACCACGGCCAGGAACGCCGAGCGGGCCCGCTCGGCGAGCAGCGCGTCGGCACGGCTGACGCTCTCGGTGACGTCCTCCACGTACCAGCAGCATCGACCGGCGGAGAGGGGCACCTGGCGGGCGGTGAGCCGACGACCGAGGTGGGTGAAGCCTCCGGGGCTCCCCTCGCCCAGACCCGGAACGCCGGACGCGGCCAGCGAAACACCGGGGACCACCTCGGGCAGCAACCGCTCGGCCACCGGGCTGACGTGTCGGACGACGCCGTCGGCGTCGCAGACCACAAGGCCCTCGCGGAAGTGCTCGACGACCTCGGACCAGTCGGGCGCGGCCCGATCACGGTCGGGGGCCAGCGGCGGCAGCGCGGTGCTCGGCCAGGACGGCGCGTCGGCGGACCACGCCGTGGTCCGTGTGGTGCTCGGCGTGGAGATCCGTCCGTCGTCGGTGTCCCTGACGTCGGAAGCAGTCACCAGCTGAGCCTCACTCCTTGTCGTCCACCCGAACCCGCACCGGAACCGGCCTCTGTGGTCAAATCTCTCCGGCCACCCTACGCCGGTCGGCCGCGACCGGCATCCCACGGCAGGTCGCGGGCCCTCGGTCGCGTACCGGGCGGACCCGCCCGACGGTTGTTACGATCCCTTCGCACCGGCTGGAACCGCCGTGTGCGGAAAGGCGTGATCGTGCCATCGGACGGGCGGGGCCCCGAAGCGAACCAGCTGAGCATGTCCGTCGATCGGTCCGATCCCGACATGCCCCTGATCCGCGTGGGCGGCGACCTGGCGTACCTGACCGCGGCGCCGCTGCGCGCCGAGGTCGACCGGGTCCTCGCCGAGGCGCCGCGCGGCATCGTGCTGGATTTCGCCGACCTGGTCTTCATCGACAGCAGCGGTCTCGGCGTGATCGTGCACGCGTGGCGGGAGGGCCAGGAGGTCGGAACGACGCTGCGACTGCGGGCGGTCCCCCGCTTCCTGGCGACGATCCTGGACATCACCGGGGTGGCGGCGCTGCTCGACCGGCCGCTGCCGGCGACCAGTACGGTCGGCCCCGGCTCGCAGCAGTCCGCCGCCAGCGCGTGACCCGGCGGCTCGCGGCCCTGCGGTTTGCGTTCCGCCGCTGGACTGGGAAAATGGTGGAATGTCCCACCAGCTGTTGACCATCGAGGTGACCCGGCTCGCAGCCGGTCACGTCCGGCTGCGGCTGACCGGCGAGCTGGACTACGACACCGCTCCGGAGTTGGTCGCCGCCGCGGCCGAGCTGCACGGCGAGCAGCACGTGACGATCGACCTGGCCGGGGTCGGCCTCTGCGACTCGTCGGGCCTCAGCGCCCTGCTGGTGGTGCGCCGGGGCGTCGGGGCGATCCGGCTGACCGGGGTCAGCGCCCGACTCCAGCAGATGCTGGACCGCACCGGGCTCACCGAGCTGCTGGCCGTGGAGAACACCGTCGCCGTCGACGGCGCCAATCTGCGCGCCCTGGGCTGACGGCCGCACCCACCCACCGCCGGGTCGCCATCCCTGAAACGGGTCACCATCCCCGAGAAAGGGGGGTGGCCCCCGACCCTGGGACCTGGGGTCGGGGGCCGGAGAAATGTCTAGGGCGCGGTCATCGGCTGGAGCCGGGGGCCGGCGTCGCGCAGTTCGATGCCCGACGGAGGTTCGATGTCGTCGGGTTCCCCCGAGTCGGGCGTCTGGTACAGGTAGCGGACAAACTCCCCATCGGCCTCGTTGTCGTCCGCACCCGGCCACTGGCCGATGCAGTCCATTCCGACCACTTCCCGGCCGGTTCCGTCGGCCTCCTCCAGCAACGCCCACAGGCTCACCGGGTAGCACCGGGTGGCGTCGGGCGCGAGTTGCCACCGGGCGTACCAGCCAGGTCGAGCGGGAACGATCTCGACGATCCGTTTCATGACGACCTTCCTTCCGCGTACCTCGGAAGAACTGTGGTCCTGCCCCGATCCTGCCGGCCGCACGGGTGAGCACCCCTCACCCCGGCCGGATGAAGCCTCATCGACGCTCAGCCCTACCCGGCCGGCGGCGTCCGTTTCGGCTCCGGGGCGGCGGGAACGCGACGGGCGCAGGATCGATCCCCAGCGGAAGGGGCGTCACCATGCGCAAGCAGATGGAGGGCGACAACCAGCGCCGCCGGGCGCTGGCCCGGCAGGCCCGCGAACAGGGCAGCCAGCCCAGTCAGTTCGGCGCGAGCCTGAGCGCCTCCAAGCAGCTCACCAGCCTGGACCAGGGCAAGCGGACCGGCCCAGCGCCGGCCGGACGGCACAAGCCGGACACCACGCGTGGTGGACCGGCCCCGCCGTCGAGGGGCAACGCGGACAATCCGCGCCCGCAGCCGCCACCCGGCGGCGCGGCCGGGGTGAACAGCGTCGGCTACCACGACCTGGTCGACGACGTCCGACGCCGCTCCGGCGTCGACTTCTCGACGGCCAAGGTGGGCGCCGAGGCGACGGTGCTGGTGCTGGCCTTCGCGCTGGACGCGGCGGAGCGGCAACGGCTGCTCGCCGCCGTGCCGAACTCGCTGCACGACGTCCTGCCCGTGGACGGCATCAAGCGGCACCGGGACCTGCCCGGCTTCCTGGCCGAGGTGGGCCGGATCAGCGGAAATTCGCCGGAGCAGGCCCGCTACCAGGCCGAGGCGACGCTCGCCGCGCTCGCCGACCAGGACGGCGACCTGGTCGAGTCCCTGCACGTCCCCGACGGCCTGCGGGAGCTGCTGAACCCGCCAGCGGCCGGCGGCGGCATCGTGGGCGCCTCCACCACCACACCCACGCTGGACGAGGCCCAGCTCCGGGCGGCGCTGGACGACCTGCCGTACTGGGCCGGTGACAGTACCGGCCTGTACCGCGTGATCGCGCTGCCGCCGGACAACCTGGACCGGGTGCTCGCCCGGCTGGACCGGCTGCGCGAGGAGACCGGGCGTGGCCCGAGCATCGGGCGACCGGGCGGCACGGCCGCCGTGCTGACCGTGCGCACCAACCAGGCCGACGGGGTGACCGCGCTCGACGTGGACCTCGCCCACTCGATCGACGACGCCATCGACGAGGTGGGCGCCGGGATGGCCAGCGGCTGACCGCCGCAGACGGCGCACGCGGGCCGGCGCACGCGGGTACCTCCCGCGCCGCCGGCCCGTCGGGCGCGGTATGCGACCCGTCCGCCCACCGGCGGTTCGGGCCCGCGAGCCGCTCGGTTAGCGTGCCGTCATGAAGCGTGCCGCCGACCGGTTGGAGCTGGTCGCCGATCCGGTCCGCCGAACCGGACGGACGCTGCTCTCCGCCGGCGTCGAGCAGTCGTACGTGGATGTCGAGGATCCCCGGCACCTGCACTTCGAGTACGTCCGGCGGATCGCCTCGGCGGTGGAGCTGGCCGCCCCGGCGGGCGTACCGCTGAGCGTGCTGCACCTCGGCGGCGGTGCGTTGACGCTGCCGCGCTGGCTCGCCGCGACCCGGCCGGGTTCCGCGCAGCGGGTCGTCGAGCGGGACCCGGCTGTGGTCGAGCTGGTCGCCCGGGAACTGCCGCCGCTGCCGCCCGAGGTGCGGGTCGAGGTCGCCGACGCCCGGGACGCGGTCACGGCCGCCGCGTCCGACGCGTACGACCTGGTGATCGCCGACATCTACCGGGCGGCCCGAATGCCCCGCCACGTACGCAGCGTGGAGTTCGCGGCCGAGGTGGCCCGTGTCCTGCGCCCCGGCGGGCTCTATCTGGTCAACGTCACGGACCTGCCGCCACTGGTCGGCACCCGGGTGCAGGTGGCGACGCTGCGGGCGGTCTTCGGCGACGTCTGCGTGTTCGGGGACCGCCGGATGCTGCGCGCCCGGCGCTACGGCAACCTGGTGCTCGCCGCGACGCACCGCCCCGGCGGTCTGCCGGTCGGCCGGCTCGCGGCGGCGGCGCTGCGCGACCCGATCCCCGGCGGGCTGCTGCACGCCGCCGCGCTCGACACGTTCGTCGCCGGCGCCCACCCGTTCACCGACGCCGACGCCTAGGCCGTGTCTTCAGAGGTTTACAACGATCGGAGTAGCGCGGCGATTGTGACGGTGGCCTGGAACGAGGTCGCGGTCTTGTCGTAGCGGCGGGGCCGCCGGCGGATGCGGGCCTGGCAGACCGATCCGTCCGCGCCGCCCGTGGTGTTGCTGCGCTCCCCGGCGGAGCTGGACCTCTGGCTGAGCGGGCTGCCCCGTCAGTGAGGACGGGCGGATCCTCGCCTCCTGACGGCCGCCGAACTGAGAGGACCGAGGATGAAGTCGACGGAGACACCGGTACGCGACCAGATCACCGCCTTCCTGCACGGCTACGCGCGGGCCGTCGAGGCCGGCGACAACGGCGCCGTTGCCGCGAGCTACAGCCGAGACGTACATCGAGGGTGACCCGGGCAGGGCGGCGGTCGTCATCAACGACGCCGGGTACCGGGCCGTTCTCGACGAGCGCCACACGCCAATGACCGAGCAGTTTGGTCTGACCGTTCTGGACGTTCGCGATCTCGCACCGGGGGTACGTCCTCGTACCGACCCAGTGGACGTTGGACTTCGCGCCGCCGCAGGGCAAGGCCGGCAGCCCGCGGTTCGCACAGACCTACGTGGTGCCCCTGCGACCGCGACCGGCCACAGATCCTGCTCGACCTCCCGCACGAGCGCGAGGACGACGTCATGCGGGAGCTGGGGCTCACCGGCTGACCGTCCATGGCGAATACGTCGTCGGCCCGCCCCCCGGTGGGGAGCGGGCCGACGACGTGAGGTGGCCCGGCCGGGATCACACCGGCCGGGCCACCGATCAGGACTCCAGGCGTCGACGCCGGGCGAGGAAGAACGCGACCGCGCCCAGGACGACCATCACACCTCCGACGCCGGTCATGGCCGGGACCACACCGCCGCCGGTGACCGGCAGGATGGGTTGCTTGCCGCCACCACCAGGTTTGCCGGGTGCGCCGGGGCTGCCAGGCGCGCCAGGGCTGCCGGGTGCTCCGGGAGGTCCGGACGGACCAGGTGCGCCGGGGCTGCCCGGTGCGCCCGGACTACCGGGTGCTCCGGGTGCTCCGGGGCTACCGGGCGCCCCCGGACTACCGGGCGCCCCCGGACTACCGGGCGCCCCCGGACTACCAGGTGCGCCGGGGCTACCAGGCGCTCCCGGACTACCAGGCGCTCCCGGACTACCAGGTGCGCCGGGGCTACCAGGCGCTCCCGGACTACCAGGCGCTCCCGGACTACCAGGCGCTCCCGGACTACCAGGCGCTCCCGGACTACCAGGCGCTCCCGGACTACCGGGCGCTCCCGGGCTACCAGGTGCGCCGGGGCTACCGGGCGCTCCCGGGCTACCAGGTGCGCCGGGGCTACCGGGCGCTCCCGGGCTACCGGGCGCTCCGGGGCTACCGGGTGCTCCGGGACTGCCGGGCGGGCCGGACGGGCCGGGTGGGCCGGTGGGCCCGGGTGGGCCGGTCGGTCCAGGCGGGCCCGTCGGCCCGGCGCAGATCGGTGCGGTGATGACGTTGGTGTCGAGGGTGACGGCGGCGGTGCGCGCCAGCGCGCGGCCCTGGAGGGTCGCGCCCGTGGCCATCGTGATCGCGGCCTGAGCCATGATGGTGCCCACGAAGGTGGTGCCGGTGCCGATCGTCGCCGAGCTGCCGATCTTCCAGAACACGTTGCAGGCCGACGCCCCGTTGGTCAGGACGACGCTGCTGTTCGACGCCGTCGTCAGCGAGGAGTCGACCTGGAAGATGAACACGGCCGACGGATCGCCCTGGCCGTCGAGCGTCAACGCTCCGGTCAGTTGAGCGGCCCCGATCCGGTAGACCCCTTCGTTGAGTGTGTTGCCACCCAACTCCGCCGGGAGGTTGGTGAACGGGGTCCGGCCGGCGGCGTCGTTGAAGGCGATGGTCAGGTCGCTCTGAGCCTGGAGCGCCACCGCGTCGCCGAGGTGCACCTCCCCGCCGATGGTGGCCGTTCCGAAGCCGGACGCGGTGCTCCCGGGGAACCGCCCGAGGCTCTGGGCCAGAAAGCTGGGGCCGGTGTTGGTGGGCTCCGCTCCGGCCAGGACGGAGAAGTCGGCCGCCGTCCCCAGGTTGACCGGTGCTTCCTGCGCGTTTGCGGCGGTCGAGCTGAAGAGCAGCAGGCTGGCTGCCACCGTGGCGGCTGCGCCAGCGGCGAGCGACGGCAGGACCACCCGCCGCCGTAGCCAATTTTTGGGTTTAGCTGTCACAGAACACCCTCCGTGGGTACTACTCGCAGGAGACGTCGAACGAGCGGCGTCCTGCGTGAAACGGCCTGAATGGCGCCGATGAAGCGCGCTGATCACCACATCACGTCAGGTGTCCCAATGAGGGCAAATTGGAACAATAGCCCAAATCCATCCATCTGGATCGGACTGACATTCGCATTCGCAATTCGCCGGTTCTGGGAGTAGCGGGCGGGGCGCGTGGCCCGACCAACCTCCTGTGGAAGATCCGGGCCGGGGCGGCGTGGCGTGACATGCCCGCCCGCTACGGGTCCTGGCAGTCGATCTACACCCCGTCGAACGCTGCTTCGACCGGCTCAAGCAGTGCCGCAGCGTCGCGACCCGCTACGACAAGACCGCGACCTCGTTCCAGGCCACCGTCACCATCGCCGCGCTGCTCCAATGGTTGTGAACCTTCGAAGACACGGCCTAGGCCGGCCTGCGCGTCCGCATTGCCGGGTTTCCGACGGTGCGCGCGGGGAAGGCCCGGCGGGTGAGCAACGCCGACAATCGGGCCACCGCCCGCCGGGCCCTGGTCGTGATCGGTCTGGTGCTGGCGACCGCGCTCGCGCTGGCCTTCGTGTACGCGACCCGCCGGGTGCTGGTCTGGGCCGTGGTGGCCGCCTTCTTCGCGGTCGCGCTCAAGCCGTCGGTGGACTGGCTGCAACGCCGGTTCGTGCGGCGGCGGGCGGTGGCCACGCTGCTCGTGTTCCTCACCGCGTTCGTCGTGCTGGCGGTCCTCGCCACGGTCATCCTGGTGCCGCTGCTCGACGAGCTGGGCCGGTTCGCCGATCGGGGGCCCGAGCTGCTGCGCGACGCGCGCGCCGGGCGCGGCCCGGTGGGCCAGCTCCTGGAACGCACCGGGGCACGACGCTACGTCAGCGAGCACTCCGACCAGCTGCGCGACGCCGGCACCCGGCTACGTCAACCCGCCGTGGGCGTGCTGCGCGGTGTCCTGCAGACGGTCGCGGGGCTGGTCACGGTCATCGTGCTGGCGTACCTCATGGTGTTGGAGTCGCCGCGGATCACCGGCAGCGTCCTCGCGGCGGCCGGGGACGGTGCGGGCGAGCGCCTGCGCCGGGTCGGCCGGGAGATGTCGCGGACGGTCACCGGCTACCTCACCGGCAACCTGCTGATCAGCGTGATCTGCGGGGTGCTGACCTTCCTGGTGCTGACCCTGACCGGGGTGCCGTTCGCGGGCGTGATCGCCCTGCTGGTGGCGGTGGCCGACCTGATACCGCTGGTGGGCGCGACGATCGGCGCGGTGATCGCCGCCGGCGCCGGGTTCCTGCACTCCTCCACCGCCGGAATCATCGTGCTCGTCTTCTTCGTCGTCTACCAGCAGGTCGAGAACCATCTGCTCCAGCCACTCATCCTGTCTCGTGCGGTGCGGCTCAACCCGCTGACCGTGCTGCTGAGCGTGCTGCTCGCGGCGGAGCTGGCCGGCTTGCTCGGCGCGCTGCTGGCCATCCCCGCCGCCGGCATCGTCCAGATCCTGCTGCGCGAGTACGGGCCGCGACGACTGAACCCGCCCCCACCGGCGGACCCCGGCGAACCGCCCCCGCCGGCCGTGCCACCACGTGGACCGGCCGGTCCCGCCACCTCGCGGGGCTGACCGGCCGGGTCGACGGGTTCCGCTCAGCGGCCGCGCACCGCGACCTCCGGCGACGTGCTCTCCAGCGGGACCGCGTTCGCCGGGACCAGCCCCAACTGCACGGCCGAGCGGGTCAGCGCGGCGTCGAGCACCCAGTCGGCCCCGACGCGGGTGCGGTTGCCCGGCATCGCCATCAGGTGGTACGCCCGGGTGACCGCCTTGGCCGGCAGCCCGGCCAGGTTGACGTGCAACGGGTTCGCGGCCGCGTCCTTGCCGCCCAGGTCGACCACCCAACCCAGATCGTGGTGCCTGTACGGCTTGCGCTGCCCGAAGCCGTACGACGCGGCGATGTTGTGCGCCACGCGCTTGCCCTGCCGCTGCGCGTGCTGGGCCGTCATGCCGCAGATCTGCCCCGGATTCACCAGGTCGGGCACGGCTGCGGCGTCACCGCAGGCGAAGACCTCCGGATAGCCGGGGACGTTGAGGTACTCGTCGGTGACCAGCCGGCCCTTCTCGGTGCGCAGGCCCAGCTCGTTGACGAACGGGTCCGGCCGCACCCCCACGCACCACACAAGCGTGCAGGTCGGCACGTACTCGCCGTCGGTGAGCTTGACGCCGTCGCAGGTCGCCTCGGCCACCGACGTGCCCATCCGCACGTCCACCCCCCGCCGGTTGAGCACCTTGTGCGAGGTGACGGACATCCGCTCGTCCAGCTCGGGCAGCACCCGGGGGGCGACGTCGAGCAGCATCCAGCGGGGCCGGACGGTCAGCCGGGGCCGCTGCGCGTGCAGCGCGTCGGTGAACAGCTGCCCGTGCGCGGCGACCTCGGTGCCGGTGTAGCCCGCTCCGACCACCACGAACGTGGAGCGGGCCTGCTGCTCCGCCGGGTCCTCGGCCTGCTCGGCCAACTCGACCTGGCGGACGATGTGGTCGTGCAGGTAGACGGCCTCGGGCAGGCCGCGGAAGCCGTGCGCGTACTCGGTGACACCCGGGATGGGCAGCAGCTTGTTGACGCTGCCCACGGCGAGCACCAGCCGGTCGTACGCCAGGCGGTTCTTCTCCCCCTCGGGCTGGGTGAAGCCGACCCAGCGGTTCTGCAGGTCGACGTGATCCGCCTCGCCGATCACCACCCGGACGCCCTTGAGGGTCCCGGTCAGCGGCACCGCGATGCGCCCGGGCTCGACCACCCCGGCCGCCACCTCGGGCAGCAGCGGCAGGTACAGGAAGTAGTCGGTGGAGTTCAGCACCACGATCTCGGCCCGGTCCCGGGCGATCCGGCTCAACGTCTTCGCCGCGTGGTAACCGGCGAACCCGGCCCCCACGATCACCACACGAGGTTTCGTCATTGCGGGCCGTTTCCCGTCGCAGCCCGGGACAAACGTCGAAGCGCAGGCGCGCGGTCAGCTGCGCTCGAGCCAGACGTGACCGTTGGAGCCCACCGCGTCCACACCCCACTCCTGACCGAAGGCCCGCACCCGGTTGGCCGAGATCCGGCCGACCTCTGGTGGAACCGCCGGGTCGAGCACGAGCCGACCCTCGACCGGGTTGAGCCCCAGCATCGCGCGGACCAGCGCCAGCGGCGTGCCGGACGCCCATGCCTGCGGGCTGCAGGCGGTGGGATATGGGACGGCGAACAGCAGCCGTTGCCGGTCGGACCCGCTGAGCGCCTCGGGCAGCCGGTGGTCGAACTGCTCGGCCGCGTCGATCATCGCCAGGCTGATCCGGTTCGCCTCCTTCCGGTAGCCGTAGCGGGCCAGGCCGAGCGCGATCAGCGAGTTGTCGTGCGGCCAGACCGTGCCCAGGTGGTAGCCGAAGGGCCCGTAGAGGCGTTCCTCGGCGGACAGCGTCCGAATGCCCCAGCCGGAGAACATGTCGGGCGACATGAGCTGGCGCACCACCGCATCCGCCCGCCCCTGCGGCACGATCCCGCTCCACAGCAGGTGACCCATGCTGGACGTCTTGGAGTCGACCACGTTCTTGTCGCCATCGAGGGCCACCGCGTAGTAGCCGCCCCGCTCGTCGATCCAGAAGTCCCGGTTGAACCGCTCGTACAGGGTGCCGGCCTCGTCGCGCAGCCGTGCCGCCAGGGTGGGGTCGCCCAGCGGGCCGTCGAACAGCTCGGCCAGCCGCACCTTGGCGTCGAAGGTGTAGCCCTGGATGTCGGCGGTTGCCAGCGGCAGCACCGGGATACGTCCGTCGGCGAAGCAGACGCCGTCCGGCGAGTCCCGCCAGCACTGGTTGCCCAGCCCCTCCGGGGACCGGGTGGCGTACTCCACGAAGCCGTCGCCGTCGCGGTCGCCGTACTCGTCGATCCACCGCAGCGCGGCCACCGCGTTGTCGCGCAGGTGCCGGACGGTCTCGTGGTCGGCGGTCCACCGCCAGTACTCCGAGAGCAGGATCAGCCAGAGCTGTGTGGCGTCGGCGGTGCCGTAGTAGGGGCCGTACGGCTTCTGGCCGGTACGGGTCAGCTCGCCGCTGCGGACCTCGTGCAGGATCTTGCCGGGCTCCTCGTCGGTGAAGTCGTCACAGGCGTTGCCCTGGAGTTTGGCGAGCGCGAGCAGCGTTCCCTTCGCCAGCGCCGGCCCGGCCACCAACGTCTGGTACGCGGTGATCAGCGTGTCCCGCCCGAAGAGGCTGAGAAACCAGGGCAGTCCCGCGCCGGGCAGCAGGATCCGCTGACCTTTGACCTCCAGTTCGAGCCGCAGCGCCGCCAGGTCGTCGCGGGACTGGCGGACGGTGCACTCCAGCGCCTGGCTGTCGCTGCGCAGCACGGCCCGGTCCTCGGTCCACCGGCGCAGCGGGTCTTCGGCCCGGCCTTGGACGACGTCGATGATGTCGCCCCGCACCGGTTCGACCACCCCCGGGCCCGGCGACAACGGCACCTGCAGGTCCACCAGCCAGTTGTCGCGCGGACGCAGGTGCAGGTCCCAGACCAGATCGTCCCCCTCGATCCGGTCCGCCGGGGTCGCGCAGCGCACCCGGGTCTCGGCGGTGAAGTCTCCGTTGCGGTAGGAGAAGCACAGCTCGGAGCCGTCGGCGGCGTGGTTGCGGACGATCTGCGCGGAGCGGTCCCGGACCACCGACTTGACCTCGAACAGGTCGGCGAAGTCCACGTCGACGGCCAGCCGCAGCTCCACCCGGACCGGCTCGGTCTGGTACGACACCATCTCCAGTCGCTCGTGGAAGCCGTCGCCGATGTAGCGCAACCGCCGGATGGCGAGACCGTTCGACGGCAGCCCGGGCAGCTCCGGGTTGGTGAGCACGTACTGCGCGGAGTAGTGCTCGAGGGTCTTGGCCCGCAACACCAGCAGCTGACCGCCGTTGACGGTGAGGGTCCAGCCGCTGATCAGGCGGGTGTCCAGGTGCACGAGCCCGCCGATGCTGCCCGGTGGCACGTCGCCGCGCGCGTCGGAGTACACAAACGTGGGGCCGCTGAGCACGGCGATCGAGTTGGGACCCAACTCGGGTGGCATCGCCCGCTGGTCGCCACTCACCCCCGTCGCGGGAGCCGTGCCGACGTGCGGGTTGGCGGGGGTCGCGCGTACGACAGCCATGACACCCACCGTAGGAACGACGGCCACGGAGTGTCATCACCCGGTCCGGGTGAAAGCTCACGCGACATCCACGTCTAGCGATATGGACAAACGTCACTATCGATGGGCAGGATGCCGTAATGGGATCAGACGACACCGGCGAGCGGCCCACGAGGCCGACCCGCCGCACCTTCCTGTCCGCCTCCGCCGCCGCCACCGCGGCGACCGCCGCCACCGTCGCGGTGCCCTCGCTGGCCGCGCCCGCGGCCGCCGACCCCGTCCCCGCCGGCCCCGGGCACCCGGCGCGCCCCCAACGCCCCGACCGTGAGCTGCGCGACCTGTTACGCCAGGTCGACCCACGCCGGATCGAGGCGATCGTGCGTCGGCTGGCCGCCTTCGGCACCCGGCACACCCTCTCTGACCAGGACGACCCCCAGCGGGGCATCGGCGCCGCCCGGGACTGGATCTTCGCCCGTTTCCAGGAGTACGCGGCCACCTCCGGTGGCCGGATGACCGTCGAACTCCAGTCGTACGTGCAGCAGCCCGCCTCGCGGATCCCCACCGCCACCCGGATCACCAACGTGGTGGCCACCCTGCGCGGCGTGACCTCGCCGAACCGCACCTACGTCGTGACCGGCCACTACGACTCGCGGGCCACCGACGTGATGGACGCCGTCAGCGACGCGCCCGGCGCCGACGACGACGCCTCGGGCGTGGCCGTGGTGTTGGAGCTCGCCCGACTGATGGCCACCCGGCCGACGGCCGCCACTGTCGTCTTCGCCGCGGTCGCCGCCGAGGAGCAGGGCCTGTACGGCTCGGCGTACCTGGCCGCGCAGCTCAAGGCCGCCGGCGCGGACGTGCAGGGCATGTTCAGCGACGACATCGTGGGCAGCGGCACCGCCGACGACGGCACCCGCGACCCGTACGCGGTGCGACTGTTCGCCGAGGGGGTGCCGACCGCCGAGACACCGGCGGAGGCCACCACCCGGCAGTCCGTCGGCGGCGAGAACGACTCACCGTCGCGGCAGCTCGCCCGGTTCGTACGCGACGTGGCGGAGAACGACGCGACAGGCATGCGGGTGCGGGTGATCTACCGGCGGGACCGCTACCTGCGCGGCAGCGACCACATCTCGTTCCTGCGGGAGGGCTGGCCGGCGGCGCGGTTCACCGAGCCGAACGAGGACTTCGCCCACCAGCACCAGGACGTCCGCGTGCAGGACGGCCAGCAGTTCGGTGACCTGCCCGAGTTCTGCGACTTCGGGTACATCGCCCGGGTGGCGAGGGTCAACGGCGCGGCGCTGTGGTCACTGGCCCAGGCGCCCGGCACGCCCAAGGGCGCCATCATCGTGACCACCGACCTGACCAACAACACGACCCTGCGCTGGCAGCGCGGCGACGAGCCGGGCCTGGCCGGCTACGAGGTGGTGTGGCGCGAGACCACGGCCGCCGAGTGGCAGCGGGTGATCCCGGTCGGCGACGTCACCGAGGTCAGCATCGACCTGTCCAAGGACAACGTCTTCTTCGGCATCCGCGCGGTCAACCGAGCCGGCCTCCGCAGCCCGGTAGCCTTCCCCCGCCCCGGCAGCTGACCGCCCACCCCGCCCTCCCCCTTTCCCGCCCTCCGTCCCGTCCCGTTGATCAAGAGGTTTGCGTCACGACACGCCGGTGTCGGTGACGCGAACCTCTTGATCACGCGGGAGGCGGGGTGGGGGTGAGAGGTGGGGTGGGGGCGGTTATGGCCCAGCGTTCGTGGTCGCGCCACGCGCCGTCGATGAACAGGTAGTCCGGGGAGAAGCCCTCCAGGCGGAAGCCGAGCTTCCGGGCCACCCGCCGCGACGGTTCGTTGCCCGGCTGGATGTTCGCCTCCAGGCGGTGCAGCCCGGCTGTCGTGAACGCGTGGTCGATCACCAGCGCGACGCCCGTCGAGGCGTGCCCGGTGCCGCTGTACGGCTCGAACGCCGCGTACCCCAGGTAACCGCCGCGCAGCGCGCCCAGCACGATGCCGCTGATGTTCACGTAGCCGGCGATCGCGCCGCTGGCCCGGTCGCAGATCAGGTAGCCGGCGCTGTCCCGGCGACGGATGCGGCGCAGGTAGCGGTCGTACTCCTGCGGGGTCGCCGGCGCGGCCAGCCACGGGTGGTGCAGGTCCCGGCTGCGCAGGGCGGCCGCCACGAACTCGTCGACGTCGGCGGGTCGGGGTCGCCGGATGGCGGCGGGACCACCGCTGCGCAGGTATCTCACGGCGGACCACTCTGACCGACCGGCGCGGCCGTTGTCCAACCGGCCCGCCACCCGCTCCTGCGATCAGCGCGTCGGGACGTCGGTGCTCTCCCGGGGCAGCACCGCGTGTGGCGCGACGATCTCGGCGGTCGTTCGCACCGGCCGCGCGTCCGCATAGCATCGTCGGCATGGCAACGCGGCTGGTACAGATCAACATGAAGGCTCGGGACGACTCCGCCCTGGGCGGTTTCTGGGCAAAAGCGCTCGGCTGGGGAATCTCCAGCGAGGGCCCGGGTGTCACCAACCTCGAACCCGAGGGCTTCGTCTACCCCGATCCCGTCGCCGTCTGCGTCGACATCGTCGTCTCCCCGGAACCCAAGACGGTGAAGAACCGCGTGCACGTCGACCTGGCCACCACCTCGGCGGCCCACCAGGCGGAGGTGGTGGCGCGACTGAAGGGTCTCGGCGCGACGCTCGCCGACGTGGGCCAGGGCGACGTGCCGTGGACGGTCATGGCCGACCCGGAGGGCAACGAGTTCTGCGTGCTGGACTCGCTCTACGACGACACCGGACCGATCGCCTCGGTGGTTGTCGACTGCGCGGATCCGCGGGTCATGGCCCGTTTCTGGGGCGAGGCCATGGACTGGACCGTGCACAAGGTGACCGAGGACAGCGCGGTGCTGCGCTCGGCCAAGGGCGTGGGCCCCTATCTGCAGTTTCTCCGCACTCCCGACGTGAAGACGGTGTGGAACCGCGTCCATCTCGACGTCCGCCCCTATCCGGGTGACGACCTGGAGGCCGAGGCGGCCAGACTGCGGTCTCTCGGCGCCACCGCCGTCGACCTGGGCGACGGCGACGTGCCGTGGAAGGTCCTCGCCGACCCGGAGGGCAACGAGTTCTGCCTCCTTACGCCGAGCTGACCCACACCCTCGTCATCCGCGCGGCGCGTGCCACCGGGTGGCACGCGCCTTGGCCGCCCCCGGCCGCGCTAGCGGCGCGTCAGCAGCCGGAACTCGGTGCCGTCGGGGTCGGTCAGCACGACCGCGCCGTCGGCGTCGGCGCCGACCACTGTGGCGCCGAGGGAGAGCAGGCGGTCGACCTCCGGCTGCGGGTCGTCGCCGTCGTCGACGGCGAGGTCGAACGTCACCCGATCCCGGTCCCCCTTCGGCATCAACGGTGGACCACCCCAGGCGATCTTCGGGCCGCCCAGGGGTGACTGGATGGCGGTCTCCTCGTCCTGGTCCCAGACCAGCGGCCACCCGAGCGCCGCGCTCCAGAAGTAGCCGACGGCCTGCGAGCCGTCGCAGGAGACGTCACCGAGGAAACCGCAGCCAGCGAGGAACGTGTTACCCGGTCCGAGGACGCAGAACTCGTTGCCCTCGGGATCGGCGAGCACCACGTGACTCTCTTCCGGACGCTGGCCGACGTCGGTGTGCCGCGCGCCCAGCGCCAGCGCTCTGGCC
Organism: Micromonospora sp. NPDC005252; assembly: GCF_042872475.1. Lineage (NCBI taxonomy): Bacteria > Bacillati > Actinomycetota > Actinomycetes > Micromonosporales > Micromonosporaceae > Micromonospora > Micromonospora sp. NPDC005252. The sequence continues at coordinate 134,349 of NZ_JBIAKN010000005.1, forward strand.
ACCGTCCGCCGTTGGTGTTCCAGCGAGTCGCTGGTCAGCTCGAGGTGTGCCCGGTTCTGCAGGACCTTCGGCTCCGGGACCCGCGGAAAACGCAGCCGGAAACCGGTCTTGTCGTCGGGCAGCACGAGGACGCCGTCGCGGGGGTCGTCGACCAGCTCCCGACCCAGGATCTCGGACCAGAACCGCGCGACACCGAGGGGTTCGTTCGCGCCGAAACACACCGCGAAGAGGTGGCTGGCCATCGCTGCGCTCATCTCCGATCCGGGGACGGGGCGGCCCGGACGGGCCGGAGTTCGGAAGCCTACGGACGGGCCCGGTCGGCCGCACCCGAGTTTCCGGGCCCCGCCCCACCACGCTCGGGGGGCCACCGATCCTGATCGGAGGGTTCGCCGCGCCGGCACTGCGGCGCGTCGGGCGGTACGCCGACGGGTTCGTCTGCGCGGCGCCCCTGACTTGGGCCGGCCCCCTGGTCGCCGTCCTATCGCCGTCCTCGCCGAGGCGGATCCGGAAACGCCGTAGCGGCTCCCCTCAGTGGCGCTGCGTCGCGGGCCGGGCGAACCACCGGGCCAGCCACGGGGTGAGCGCGACGAGGGCGACGGCGAGGGCGGTGATGACGGCCTGCCCGATCCGGCCCGGGGTGACGCCCACCGGCGGGGTCGAGCACGTCGTTGGCGTACCCGTTCGCGGCGGCGTCCGTCACCAGCACGGCGCAGCCCAGCGCGAGCCCCGCCGGACGGCGAGCCGCCAGCAACAGCGCCGCAAACGGATCCCACAGGGTCAGGGACCCGAAGTAGACCGCGAGCCACCCGGGCAGGGCGAGCGGCGGTCGGAGCCCGGGGACGAACACCTGGAGCACGTGCACGACGGTGCCGTAGGCGAAGACCAGAACGGCCGCCGACACGACCAGCCGGGCCCGCAGTGGAACGCCACGCCATCGACCGGTACCCATCCGGCCAGTCTGCCCCAGCGGCGCGAGCGCCGAGCGAACGGTCAGAGCGGCTCGGGAAGCGGCTGCTCCATCGGCATCGGCACCTGGAGGTAGGTGACGCCGCGCATGTCCAGCCAGGCCCGGTCCGGCGCGCGGACCAGGCGCACCATCACCGACTCGCAGGACGGGCAGCGCGCGACCATGCCCGGGGCATGCGAGTAGACGTGCAGGCTGGCCATCGAGCCGGTCGTCCCGCAGTTCTCGCAGCGGCCCATCGCGGTGCTCAGGTCGACGGCGAACAGCTCGCGCATCGGGCCGTCGAGCATGTTGCCGTCCAGGTACGACATCTCGGTCATCGGGTCTCCTCGACGTTGCGTCGGCGGGCGGGACAGTTGGCGGGCCGGACAGGCGGCGGGCGGGGCAGTCGGCGGGCGGGCTCTCAGCCGGTGGGGCCGAAGCGTTCGGTCTTGATCCGCCGCGACGGGTGGCCCAGCCCGACCAGCAGATCGGCCACGGCCTCCACGAACCCGGTCGGGCCGCACACGTAGGTGAGCGGTTCCAGGTCCGGCGGCCAGCCGTGGGTGTTCACGTCGGCCAGGCCGATCCGGTGCGGCTCGCCGCGCCAGCCGTCGGGCGCCTCGCGGGTGTAGACGTACGCCACGTCGAGGCCGAAGTCGTCGCGGACCCGGCGGCGCAGCTCGTCGGCGTAGATCACGTCCTCCGCGGTGCGCACCGAGTAGATCAGCCGGAACGGCACCTTGCTGCCGATCGCCCGCCGCGCCCGGATCATCGCCATCAGCGGCACGATGCCGGAGCCGCCCGCGACCAGCTGCACCGGCGCGGCGTCCTCCGGTCGCCAGATGAACCAGCCACCGAGCGGTCCGCGGACCTCCACCGGGTCGCCGGGACCGAAGACATCGATGAGGTACGGCGACACCTCGCCATCGGGAACCCGCTGGACGGTCACCTCGATCCGCGGGCCGCCGGGGCCGTCCACGACCGGCCCGGCGATCGAGTACGACCGGGCGGTCTGGTAGCCGTCCGGCGCGGTCAACCGCACGTCGACGTGCTGCCCGGGCAGGTGCCCCGGCCAGTCCGGCACCTCCAGGACCAGCGTCTCCGCCGTCGCCGTCTCGACCCGGCGCTCCACCAGCCGCGCCACCTGCCACTTGATCGGCGCCCGGGCCGGGGTGCCCGTCGCCACGGCCCGCTCAGTCACCCTGGTACCGCTGTTCGCGCCACGGGTCGCCGTAGTCGTGGTAGCCGGCCGTCTCCCAGAACCCCGGTTCGTCCATTGTCTTGAGTCGGATGCCGCGCACCCACTTGGCGGACTTCCAGAAGTACAGGTGCGGCACCAGCAGCCGGGCCGGGCCGCCGTGCTCGGCCGGCAGCGGCGCGCCGTCGAAGGTGTGCGCCACCCAGGCCCGGCCGCCGCGCAGGTCGTCCAGCGGCAGGTTGGTGGTGTACCCGCCGTACGAGTGGGCGAGCGCGAAGTGCGCGCCGGTGTCCACGCCGTCGAGCAGGGTGTCCACGGAGACGCCCTGCCAGGTGGTGCCGAGCTTCGACCAGTGGGTGACGCAGTGGATGTCGACCATCGCGGTCTCCTGCGGAAGCGCCATCAGCTCCTGCCACGACCACCGGTACTCGGTGCCGTTCTCGGCGGCGATGACGAACTCCCAGGTGTCCAGGGAGACCCGGGGTGTCGGGCCGGCCGACAGCACCGGAAAGTCCTCGGTCAGGTACTGACCGGGTGGCAGGGCCGGCTCCTGTGAGCGGGGCCGGCCCTGAAAGGCCGGTGACACGATTCCCATTGCACAGTCGTACCACCCGGGCCGGCCGGGGCGGGAGCTTTCCCGCGTACGCCCTCGTCGACCCGGCGCGGCGCGGTCAGTGCCGCTCCGTGACGACCTCGCGCTGCTCGGGCGTGCCGCCCCGGGTGGCGCGAAGGCTGGTCAGGGTCACCACCACCAGCACGCCGATGATCACGCCGAGCGAGGCCAGGGTGGGGATCTGCGGCACGCCGGCCCAGATGCCGTGCGCCCAGTGCAGACCCAGCTTGAGGCCGATGAACGCCAGGATGATCGCCAGGCCGTAGCTGAGGTGCACCAGCCGGCTCAGCGCCGCGTGCAGCACGAAGTAGAGCGCCCGCAGGCCGAGCAGGGCGAACGCGTTGGTGGCGAAGACCAGGTACGGGTCCTCGGTGATGCCGTACACCGCCGGCACCGAGTCGACGGCGAAGACCACGTCGGTGGCCAGCACTGCGACCACCACCAGGGCGAACGGCGTGAGTGCCCGCTTCGCGCCCTGCCGCACGGTCATCCGGGTGCCGTGGTACTCGTCGACCACCGGCATGATCTTGCGCAGCAGCTTCACCGAGCGCATCTTGTTGATGTCGACTTCCTGCTGATGCCCGGAGAGGGCGTCGCGCAGCAGCTTCACCGCGGTGGCGATGAGGATGATCGCGAAGAGCAGGAACGCGAAGTCGAGGGTCTGCAGGGCCGCCGCGCCCAGGGCGATGAAGACCGCCCGCAGCACCAGAGCGCCGGCGATGCCGTAGAGCAGCACCCGCTGGGCGAGCACGGCCGGCACCGCGAACGCGGCCAGCAGCAGCATGAAGACGAAGAGGTTGTCGACCGAGAGGGACTTCTCGACGAGGTAACCGGTCAGGTACTGCACGCCCTGCTCGGAGCCGTAACGGGACCACACCCAGCCGCCGAACGCGAGCGGCAGCGCGACGTAGAACGCCGACCAACCGATCGCCTCCCGCATGGACACCTCGTGCGGCTTGCGCGTCACCAGGAAGTCCAGCACCAGCAGCAGCACCACGCCGGCGATGGTCAGCGCCCAGAGCGTGGGCGTGCCCACCGACGACAGGTCACTCGCTGCGGCCAGGTATGACAATTCGGTCATGGGGTCTCCTCGAACACCGTGTCATGTTCGAGGTCTCCTTCACCCATCGGAGATGGGCAACCACCCGAGGCACGCCGGGCGTGCCGTACTGACCGGAATGGTTCGTGGGAAGTACTCCCCTCGCACGACAAGGTTAGGCCAGGGCCGACCGACACGCCAAGCCGGACGTCGATCGTTGCCCTGGCCAACCGCTGTGCGTCCCCGGTCGGAGTTCCACCGTCAGGCGCGGCGCAGCGTCGCACCCGGCGCCATCGCCTGCTCCACGAGGCCCCGGTAGTCGCGCGGCAACTGGGTCGCCACGTCGTCGAACTCCCCGCCGGTGATCGCCTCGCGCAGGGTGGTGAACACCGCCCGGACGGCGTCCCGCGCGGCCGGCTCCTGCACCTGCGCGCGCAGCGCGACCCGCGCCACGAACTCGGCCGCTCCGAACCGGTCCGCCTGCTCGGTGCTCGGGCTGGGCTTGAGCACCAGTTGCAGCGGCTGCGGAAGCTGCGCGGCCAGGTCCAGCACCTCACCGCCGGTCAGCCGCTCGGCGAACGTCTCCAGCACGGCCCGGGTCAGCTCGACCGCCTGCTCGGACGACGTCCGGGTGCGCTGGGAAACCAGGTCGACGAAGGTGTCGTATTGCATCGCGTACTCCCTCGGGCTTGTCGGCGCCGCCTGCGGGTACCCGCGGTGCCGTGGTGGAAACGGCGCCGGATTTCCTGCGGCGACCCGGGCGATTTCCTCCGCCGACCCGGGCGTGACGAGGCGGCGGGCGGGTAACCGCCGCCGGTCGTGACCACATCGATGCCCCGAGGGAGCCCCAGACATGGCGAGCTACGCGGACGTCCTGCAGTACCTGTCGAGCCTGGACTACCCGGCCGAGAAGAACGACGTGGTCCGCGAGGCCGAACGGGAGGGCGCCCCGCCGGACGTGCTCAAGGCACTGCGCGCCCTGCCGCCCGTCGACTACGCCAACGGCACCGAGGTGGCCCGGTCCGCCGGCATCGAGGCCGCCCCCGAGGTGAGCCCCTCGCAACGCGCCGCGCAGGCCCGGGACAAGAAGCACAACCGGGTGTCGCAGCATCTGCGCGGCATCTGACCCGGCGGTGGTGGCGTCCGTCGTAACGCGCGGACGGCGCGGATGACTGGCACCGGCCCGCTGTCCCGCCCGCCGGACGGGCACACCCCGGCGGCGGTGCAACTCGTCGTTGTGGCGGTGGTCGGCGTCATCGTCGGCGGCGTTTTCGCCCTGGCGCTGTCGCCGTCGCTCGCCCCGCTGGCCGGCTGGGACGTCGCCGCGCTGAGCTGGCTGGTGCTGGTGTGGCGCAAACTCTGGCCGATGGACGCCACCCGCACCGCCCGCCTCGCCGTGTACGAGGACCCCAACCGGGCCACCCGGGACGTGGTGCTGCTCATCGCGTGCCTCGCCAGCCTGCTGGCCGTCGGGCTGGTCCTCGCCAGCGCGCACGCCGCGCCACCCGGCGTACACCGCGACCTGTACGGCGTGCTGGGCGTCCTCAGCGTGGTGCTGTCCTGGCTGGTCGTCCACACCGTCTTCACCGCCCGCTACGCCCGGATCTACTACACGGGCCCGGACGGCGGGGTGAACTTCAACCAGAGCGAGCCGCCCCGCTACTCGGACTTCGCGTACGTGGCGTTCACCGTCGGGACGACGTTCCAGGTCTCCGACACCAACCTGACCAGCAACGAGATGCGCCGGACGGTGCTGCGGCACGCGTTGTTGTCGTACCTGTTCGGCGCGTTCGTCATCGGCGTCACGGTGAACCTGCTGGCGGGGCTGGCGCACTGAGCGCTCGCGCCCGGCTGCGTCCCGGGCGGGCGGCTCGTGCCCGGCTGCTTCACGGGCGGCGGCTCGCCGGGACAGGCGGGCGCCCCTTGGCCGCGAACCGCGACCGGGGGCGCCACGCAAACCTGCCCAGGCGGTGAACCGCGTCCGAACCGGTCGCGGTCACCCGGCGGTGGATGCCCGCTCGAACCGAGCGGGCAGCATTGCCGGGTACAACCATACGACAGACCATCCTCCGTACGGTCAGTTTTGGCCGAAGTGTGGGCCAGGGCACGTCAGGGACGGCCGGTCAGTTCCGCGTACCGGTGCTCCAGATCGACCCGGGCCAGCGCTCCCACCAGCCACGCCAGCCGCTCCGACTCGCCGCTGGCCAAGCCGGCCAGGTCATCCGCCGAGCGGCCCAGCCCGAGCCGTCGGGCCGCCGCCAGCGCCCGCCGGTCCGCCACCGGGGCGACCTCCCGCCACAACGCCTGCGCCTCGCGCAGAAACAGGTCGACGACCTGGTCGTCCACCCCGGGCAGGTCGGCGAGGAGCGCACGCTCGGCAGCCGGCTCGTGGTGCGCGACCGCGCGCAACCGGCGCAGGTCGCCCCGGTACCGCTCGACGACCGTCCGGGCCAGATCGCCCAGCACGTCGGCCAACGCGTCGACGTCACCGCGCTGACCACTGTCGCGCAGCACCCGCACCCGGTCCTGGTGCAGCGACCTGGCCAGCCGGGCGGCGCTGTCCCACCCCTCGTCGCGCAGCGCCCGCGCGCCGTCCAGCGCCCGACGAAAGTCACCCCGGCGGGCGAGCAGTACCGCGAGGTAGAGCACCTGGAACAGGCTCGCCGGATTGTTGGTCACGCGGAAGCCGTACTGCTCGGCGAAGCCTCGTCCGCTGCCGGCCAGCCGGCGGGCCAGGCGTTTGCGGTCCTCGACGGGCGTGATCAGAGTGGTCGCCATGCCGGCGACTACCCACGCCACCGTCGGCCAACCGCCGACCCCAGCCTGCCCCAGCCCCGGCGCTTCTTGGCCCGGCGGGCCTCATGGTCCGGGGCACGTCGGCCCGGCGCGCTCATGGTTCGGCGCGCGCCGGTCCGGTGTCTCGGGCCGGTCAGCCGTGCAGGCCGCCGGTGCGGTCGCGGGCCTTGAGCCGGGTGGTGGGCAGGGCGGGTGCCGGCAGCGGCGACGCCGCATCGTCGGCCACCACGCCGAAACGCCGGCCGGCCATCCAGTCCTCCCGAGCGGCGGCGACCTCCTCGTGCGAGCGGCCCACGAAGTTCCACCACATGACCAGCGGCTCCTCGAACGGCGTACCCCCCAGCAGCAACAGCCGGGCACCCGCCCCGCCGCGCACGGTCACCTCGCGTCGACCCGAACCCAGGTAGAGCAACGCGCCTGGCTCGAAACCCACCCCGGCGGCCTCGGCGGAGCCGGACATCGCCAGCAGGGCGTACTCGAAGTCGGGCCGCAACGGCAGCGTGGTCGGCGCCGCCCCGCCCAGCTCGAGCTGCACGCCCACCAGCGGGGTGTGCACCACCGCCGGGGAACGCTGGCCGGCGAACTCGCCGACCAGCAGGGTCGCGTCCACGTCGCCCTCCCGCCAGCGTGGCAGGTCGGCGTGGTGCGCGAAGTCGGCGCCACCGGCCCGCGCAGGGTCCGGCAGCGCCACCCAGAGCTGCACACCGTGCATGACCGGCGGGTGCGTGGCCGGCGACCGCTCCGAGTGGGCGATGCCGTGCCCGGAGGTCATCACGTTCAGCTGGCCGGGCCGGATCGCCTGGACGTTGCCGAGGCTGTCCCGGTGAATGATCTCGCCGTCGAGCAGCCAGGTCACCGTCTGCAGGCCCGTGTGCGGGTGCGGTGGCACCTCCATGCCGGGCCGCTGCGCCACGTCGTCCGGGCCAAAATGGTCCACGAAGCACCACGCGCCGACCATCCGCCGAGGCCGCTGCGGCAACAACCGCCGAACGGTCGTGTACCGCCCCAGTGGCACATCGTGGCCCGGCAGCAGCACGCTGCCGGGATCGACGTCGGCCACGCCGGGCGGTCGGGTCTGTGCCGGCATCGATTCGGTACGCTCCACCGCCCGACTGTACGCTCGCGCCCTCCCCGGGCTGCGGCGCTTCCCGCCAGGGGTGAACCTCCGACCCAGCACGTCGCGGGTGGGCCGGTCGGCGTCCTACACGACCGCCCGGCGCCGGGCTCACTCCCCGGCGACACCGGCCCGCGTCTCCGTCTCTGGCCGCTGCCCGCTCCTGGCCGCTGCCCGCTCCTGGCCGCTGCCCGCTCCTGGCCGCTGCCCGCTCTTGGCCGCTGCCCGCTCTTGGCCGCTGCCCGACGGCCCCGACCCCACACCCGACGTCGCCGGCCCGACGCCGACGGCCCCGGCCAGCACCCGAGGTCGCCGGCTCGACGCCCGACGAACCTGGTCGGCGTCCTAGTCGTGGGCCGGTCACCGGGACTCGGTCACCGTCACGGTGCCGGCGCCTGCCACCAGGTCAAGGAAGAGCCGGTCGGTTGAGCGGTCCCACCCCGGCGTACTCAACAGCGCGCCAGCGGCGACCCCGGCCCAGCGCTCGTCGCGGACCGCGACCGAACCGGCCCCCGCTCCCACCCGCACCCGTACCGGTGGTGTGCCCGGCACCCGGATGTCGAACTGGTTGACTCCACCGGTCAGCCGCACGGTCGTCGTGCCGCCGTTCATCGGCGGCAGGATGAGATCGGTGCGGGCGGAGCCGCCGACGAGATCCACGCCCAGAAGTCGTGCCTGCGCCAGGTCGAGCACCTGTTCGCCCACCCCGCCCTCCAGGTGCAGACGCCAGGCGACCCGCTCGCTGAGCAGCACCCGCGCGGCCCGCTTCTCGGACGTGCCGGTGGCCACCACGCCTAGCCGGACGGTCTCACCCTGCACCACTGGACGGACGGCCACACCCGAGTCGGCCGGGCTGCTGATTCGGTAGAGGTCGTCGCCCAGGTCGGCCACCCGAAGGTCGAACGAGGACAACCCGTCCGCCAGTACGAAGGTGGCCTTCTGCCGCCCCGCCAGCGGCGTCGTCATCGTCTGCTCGGCGGCCGCAGCCGCAGCCGCACCCGGCCGGGCGCCGTCGGACCGGGCGCCGTCGGACCGGGCGCCGTCGGACCGGGCGCGGTCGGACCGGGCGCCGTCGGGCCGGGCGCCGTCGGGCCGGGCGCCGTCGGGTGCGCCGGAGTATGCCTGGCCGAGGCGGTAAGGGTCGGCGACGATGACCACCACCGCCGCGGCGCCGAGAACCAGCATCACCGCCGCGGCGGCCACCAGCAGCCGAGCACCGACCGACCAGCGCACCGGTGTCGCTTCGGCACCCACTGGTCCCGGCTCCGCCTCCGACCGGTGCCCCGGCCCGGAGCCGGGCCGGGCCGGGCGGCCCGCGCGCTCCGGCTGATCTGCGGCCGGGTGCGGCGCCGCCGGGTGCGGCGCCGCCGGGTTAGTTGGTTGCTGCCCCGGATCGTGTTCTGCCTGGTGCTCGATGCCGTCACCCACTGCGGCCATGCCTATGCCCTTCCGCCGGTCCCCGCCGGGAGGTACGTACCCGCCGGCCCATCGGATCACTCCGCGCCGACCACGCCGCTCCGCTACGTCGCGTCAGTGAATCTTGGACAGTTTCCGTTAGGGCCGAACGGAAACTGTCCAAGATTCACCGTCACACGGGCCGACAATGCCGTTCGGCGGGCTGCGCCCGTGGATGTGAGGGGTCAGCCGGTCACTCGGCGGGGCTGGTTATGCCGCTAGCCGGCACCCAACTCCGGGTGGCGGCCAGGTCAGTGAGCGATGGCCGGGTACGCCGCTGGCCGGCACCCAGCTTGGATCGCTGCCAGGTCAATGAGCCGGGGATTAGTACGCCGCTGGCCGGCACCCGACTCCGGGTGGCGGCCAGGTCAATGAGCGGGGGTTGGGTATGCCGCTGGCCGGCACCCAGCTTGGATGGCGGCCAGGTCAATGAGCGGGGGCTGGATATGCCGATGGCCGGCACCCGGGTTCGGGTGCCGGCCAGTCGGTCGGGTCGTGCGGTGGGTCAGCTGTTCCAGTGCTGGGCGACCAGGTCGGTGGCCTGCTGCTCCCACTGGGCGTAGGCGTCCGGGTAGGCGGAGACCTGTACGGTCTGGGCGGCCTGGGTCAGGGGCATGTCCTGCCAGCCGTCAACCTGACGCAGGCCCTTGAGGAACGCGGTGGTGGAGTACTCGGGGTTGGTGATCTGCTCCGGGGTGCCCCAACCGGAGGAGGGGCGCTGCTGGAACAGGCCCAGCGAGTCGTGGTCGTTCATGTCGCCGAGGTGGCCGAGGTTGTCCAGCTTCGATTCCTGCAGGCTCGTGGCGATCGAGATGACCGCGGCGCGTTCGGGCAGGCCGGCCTTCTTCGTGGCGGCGATGATCGCCTTGGCGTTGGCGGTCTGCTCGTCGTTCAGGCTGATGTGCGACTGGTCGCCCTGCGGCTTCGACACCGTCTGCACGGCCGCGACGGGCTTCGCATCGGCGGCGGGGTTGGCGTGGGCGGCGATCGGGCCGGCGAAGACACCACCGGCGAACGCGAGACCAGCAACGGACAGCATGCTCTTACGGAAGATCGTGTTCATGGGGGTAGCTCCTTCGGGGGTAGGAACACCAGCGCACCGTTCCGGGGGAAGCGGTGCCGCGGGTGTGAGCACCTCGTCGGGCGCTGCACTATCAAGCGGGGAAAGCTTGGGGGCGGCCTACGGGCTGATCGCTCGTGGCGCCGGGGGCGGCGGCCTACGAGCGGGGCTCGTGGCGCCGGGACCGTGTGTAACGACCGTCGGGCCGGGGTCATTCCCGGGCCACCGGGGCCGAATAGCGGACCCGGGGGGGAGCCCACGGTCGTTCCGGGGGTCTGCAACGACCCGGCCGGGCCGGCCATTCCCATCCCGGTTGAGCGGGCGGGGCGGGTGGCCGTGGTCCTGCGATCGTCAGGGTATGTAACGACCCCCCGCCCGCCACGATTCCAGCCCACGGATACACCCGGTCACACCCCAACAGCCCCCAGAAACGGACATCCCACCCAACCGGCACGACCCCAACCGGTCACACCGGACAGCCGGCCTGATCGACTCCAGATCGGCGATATCGCGGCATCCGGCCAGCCGGACACACCCACCTCGCCGACACCGTGCCGATCATGGAGGGCGTCAGCCCTCCAGGCGAGAGCGGACCTTTTCGGCACAGGCCCCCAGAACGGTCTGTGCGTCGAGTCCGAGACTCTCGATGGCTACGAGCGCGGTGAACACCACGTCGGCCAACTCGGCCGCCACGTCCTCGCGGGTGTGGGTGACACCCTTGCGCGGATTCTGCCCGAGCAGACCAATCCAGGCGGCTGACGCCTCCCCGGCCTCCTCGGTCAGCTTCAGGATGCGGCAGGTCAGTTCCGTCTGCCCGGTGCCGTTCGCCGCGTCCAGCCAGCTCCGCGCAGCCCGGGCCGCCGCCCAGATCGAGTCGTCCACGGCGACCAGTCAACCCGACCGCCCCGACCGGCCCCACACCCGGCCCGCACGGTCGGGACACACACCGCACGGCCAGGACACGCACCGCACGGCCAGAACACGCACCGCACGGCCAGAACACGCACCGCACGGCCAGAACACGCACCGCACGGCCAGAACACGCACCGCACGGCCAGGGCGCCAGTCCGGGCAGGCCGCACCGACCGTCTGACTGGTCGGTCAGCTCAGCCATTGACTCCGGTCGACGGCAGTCCTAGGTTCAGGGCGCTACCGGCCGGTAGGCAACCGTCCCGCCTGGTCGCCCCCGCAGGCGACATCCGTCCGATGGGGAGCATCGATGCTGTCCGTACCCGTTCGTAGGCTGCGCCGCCTGATCGCCGCCACCGCGACACTGACCCTGGCCGTCGGACTGTTCGACGCCGCACCCACCGCCGCCGCACCCACCGCCGCCGCACCGAGCACCGCCGGCGCTTCCACCGGCGGCCACGACCCCTCCGGCGACCAGCCGCTGCCCGGCTACACCTTCCAGAATCCGCCGCTGGCGCCGCTGGTGGTGGCCGGCAAGCCGACGACGGTACGCCAGGGCGTGCACCGGCACGCCGCGTACATCATCGAGGTTCCCGCCCGATGGAACGGCGACCTGGTGGTGTGGGCGCACGGCTACCGCGGCCAGGGCACGGTGCTCTCGCCGGAGCCGCCGGCCTTCGAGTTGCGCCAGCGGCTGCTGGCCCAGGGGTACGCGTGGGCGTCGTCGTCGTACGACCGCAACGGCTTCGACATCCGCTCCGGCGTGCTGAGCACGCGGGACCTCGCCGACCACTTCGGACGGACCGTGCGCAGGCCCCACCGTACGTACCTGGCTGGGGTGTCGATGGGCGGGTACGTCATCGGGCGCTCGCTGGAGCAGTACCCCGGCTACTACGACGGGGCGCTGCCCATGTGCGGCGTGCTCGGTGACCAGACGCTGCTGGACTTCTATCTCGACTACAACCTGGTCGCGCAGGCCCTCGCCGGAGTGCCGGCCTACCCGACGCCGGCCGACTACCTGAGCAACGCGGTGCCCCGCATCCAGGTGGCGCTCGGGCTGGCGGGGCTCACGCCCACCGGGCCGGACACCACCACCGACCGGGGCAAGCAGTTGCGGGCCATCACCGTGAACCGTACGGGCGGACCACGGCCCGGCGCGGAGGCGGCCTTCGCGGTCTGGAAGGACTTCCTCTTCTCCATCGCGGTGACCGACGGCGGCGACTCCCCCGCCCAGCGGCCCAGCCAGATCTCCACCAACCTGCTGACCCGCTACAGCCCGAACAGCCCCGTCGACGTCAACTCGTCGGTGCAGCGGGTGGCGCCGGAGAACATCGTGCAGCGACTCCTGCCGACGCTTACCGAGGTGCCGAAGATCGCCGGGCGGCCGAGCGCGCCCGTGGTCAGCCTGCACGACCTGGGCGACATGTTCGTGCCGTTCAGCATGGAGCAGGCGTACGCCACCGACGTGGCGCGGCACGGTCGCAGCCGGCTGGTGGTGCAGCGGGCCATCCGGGCCGCGCAGCACTGCGAGTTCAGCCCGGCCGAGGCCGGCGCCGCCTGGGACGACCTGGTGTCCTGGGTACGCACCGGCAAGCGCCCGGCCGGCGACACGGTGACCGACCCGGCGGTGGTGGCCCGACCCGACTACGGCTGCCGGTTCAGCGACCGGGCCGCGTACGCCGCCGGGGTCGGCACCCGTCGCCTGTACGCGGCCTGCTGAGGTAGCCGGACACGACGGCGCCGGCCGGCTCCCGAGAGGGGAGTCGGCCGGCGTGTGCGTGCGTGTCGTGTCACCAGAGCTGCTGGACGACGTCCGCCGCCTGCTCCTCCCACTGCGCGTACGCGTACGGGAAGGCGGAGACCTGCACGGTCTGCGCGGCGGCGGTCAGCGGCAGGTCCTGCCAACCGCCCACGTTCTTCAGCGCGCTGAAGAACGCCGTGGCGGCGTACTCCGGATCGGTGATCTGCTCGGGCGTGCCCCAACCGGACGTCGGACGCTGCTGGAACAGGCCCTGCGAGTCGTGGTCGTTGTACGCGCCGAGGTGGCCGAGGTTGTAGAGCTTCGACTCCTGCAACGAGGTGGCGACGCCGATCACCGCGCCACGGTCGCCGACGCCGGTCTTCTTGGCGGCGTCCACGATCGCCCGGGCGTTGTCGAGCTGCGCGTCGTCGAGCGGGATGCGCGACTGGGCGCCCTCGATGCCGTGCGGGATCAATTTGTCGCGGCTCGGCTTGCCGGCCGGCGGCTTGCCGGTGGCGGAGCCGGTGGTCAGCCCGGACTCGACTGGCTGGTCCTTCTGCTGGGCCGAGGTGGCGGCCTTGCCGGTGGCGAGGTCGATGGCGGCGACGGCGCCCTGGTGCGGCCCGGAGGTGACCGGGGCGGCGGCCGCGGTCGGCGCGAGCGCCAGACCACCGAGGGCAGCCACACCCACCACGCTCAGCGCGGTCTTGCGGTACGAGTCCTTAGCGATGGCGGGGAGCCATCGAGTGAAGTCGACCTTCACGATGGTTCCTTTCGATCGTGCGGAGCGCTCCGGGGTGAACGCTCCTCGGGAGAGATGACCGCGGAAAGGTTTGGGCTCCGGCGGTACGGGGGACACAACCGGGTTGACGTGTCGGTCATTCCGGAAATGCCCGAGCCGCGGCGGCCTGCGGTCCCGGTCACTCCGACAATCGGATGGCGGGCACACCGGGCGGCGAAACGGGACGATTGACGCGGCCCGCCCGGACCGGGTCAGCCGGGGTGGGTCGTGCCGAACCGGACGAGAACGTGCCAGAGCTGCTTGAGGTGCTGCAGGGTGTCGGCGACCGGGCCCCGGTCCGCCCACCGCTGGGGTTCGGTGACCACCGAGACGGCGCCCCGACCGATCAGCTCCGCGTCCACCGGTGCGCCCGGGCGGGCGAACTCCCGGTGCAGGCGTGCCGCCAGCACCGGGATCGCGGGGCCCCGGAACTCGGCGTCGACCTCGTCGACGGCCAGCGCGAAGCCGGGGTGCCACCGCAGCGGGAAACCGTACCGCCGGGCGATCGATTCCAGCGTCGCCCCGGTCGGGGTGCCGGCGAAGGACGGGTCCACCACCAGTTCCTCGACGTCGTGCGCGAGGTCGAGAGGGCCGTGGATCTGGGCCTCCACGTAGTCGTCGAGCGCGCGCCCGACCGTGGCCTGCGTGCTCGGCGCCTCCAGCAGCGTCCGGGCCAGGGTGGCGACGTCCATCCCGGCCCGCCCGAGGCACGCGCCCGTGCCGGCCACGCCGGCCAGCAGCCCGGCGAGCACCGCCTCGAAGGCGTCGGCCGTGCCCACCACGCCCGGACCGAGGTGGCTGTCGCCGAGGCAGAAGGTCGCCCGGCCCAGCACCGCCGGACGCAGCCGCAGGTGACAGGAGCCGAAGCGGGGACAGCCGCCGTCCGCGTGGTCGAGCAGGTTCATCCCGCCGTACGTGGGTCGGTCCGCCGGCGCCACCCCGGGCGCCTGGTACGCGCCGCCGAACATCCGGTGCTCCCACCGGTCGCGGTCGCCCCCGGGGTACGCGGTGAGCCCGCCGTTGGAGATGCCGGTGACGAACTGACTGCGGTACACCCCGTCCTCGGCCAGCGCGGACGCGACGTCACGCCCGTCGGCGCACCGGCGATCGGGGTGGAAGTTGACGGTGAGCCGGCCACGTTGGGCTACCGCGGCGAGCAGCCGTTGCGGCCGGTGGCCGAGGTCGGCGGCGGCGAGGTGCCGTTCGATCGCGGCGAGCGCCGCCGGACGATCGACCACCGCCGACGACCGCACGTACGCGAGGGCAGCCGCCTGTGCCGGGGTGAGTGCGGCGCGGAGCCGTCGCTCAGACGTCGCCGTCATGTCCGGGGTCCACGGCGCGCTCCTGCGGTGCGCCCAGATCCTCGAAGACGGTGATCTGCAGGTCCGCCGGGGCGTCCAGGCGGGAGTTCAGCGACTGCCAGGGCGTACGCGTCGGTGGGGCGATCTCGCTCGCCCCGGCGGCGACCAGCCGAGCCGTGGTCGCCCGCGCGTCGTCCACCTCGAAGGCCACCCGGATGCGCGGCGCGACCTGCCGGCCCACCTCGACGTCGTCGATCATGCGCTTCTGCGCCGGGTTGGCGATCTCCAGGGTGGCCCGACCGGCGTCCAGGATCACCACCCGGGCATCGCCGTCACCGGTGAACGCCGCCTCCTCGGGCAGGCCGAGGGCGTCCCGGTAGAACGCCACCGCGGCCTCGTGGTCGGCCGCCTCCACCACGAGGCGCAGCTGACGGACGACGGGTGCGGGGTGCTGCTCGGCGGTCATGCGGCGGATCCTAACAACGCCCTAGGCTGACACCGTCCGGAAGGGAGCGACGATGGTCGAGACGTATGGCGACGACACGTACGTGTTGCGTCCGGTCGGTCGGGTGGCCTCGCCGCTGACCGACGCGGCGAGCGCGCCCCGGCAGGGCGATGAGGGCGCGCCAACGGCGTGGCTGATCTTCGACCGGCAGGTCGAGCGGGCCCTGACCGACCTGTCGGCCGGCGCGGAGCTGCTGGTGCTGACCTGGTTGGACCGCGCCCGGCGCGACGTGCTGGCCGTGCACCCGCGCGGCGACGAGGCCCGCCCGCACACCGGCGTGTTCAGCACCCGCTCCCCGCACCGACCCAACCCGATCGGCCTGCACCGGGTGCGGGTGCTGGCGGTGGACGGGCTGCGCGTCGAGGTGGCCGACCTGGAGGCCCTCGACGGCACCCCCGTCCTGGACGTCAAGCCGGTGCTCGGCCCCGCCGACGAGCGCTGAGCCGCCGTCAGTGCCCGCGCGCCAGCCACTCCGGCAGGTGCGGGGCCTCCGCGCCGATGGTGGTGTCGTCGCCGTGCCCGGTGTGCACGACCGTCTCCGCGGGCAGGGTCAGCAGCCGGGTGCGGATCGACTCGACGATGGTGCCGAAGTCGCTGTACGAGCGCCCGGTCGCGCCCGGCCCTCCCTGGAACAGGGTGTCGCCGGTGAACACCGTCCCCAGGTCCGGGGCGTAGAAGCTGCACGCGCCGGGACTGTGCCCGGGGGTGTGCAGTACCCACAGCGCGGTGCCGGCCACCTCGATGCTCTGCCCGTCCCGCAGCTCACCGTGCGGCGGCAGGTGGGGGTGGACCAGGTCCCAGAGCACCCGGTCGGCGGCGTGCAGCAGTACCGGAGCACCGGTGGCCTCGGCCAGTTCGGGCGCCACCCGTACGTGGTCGTCGTGCCCGTGGGTGGCCAGGATCGCCCGGACCCGGCGACCGCCCACCAGCGCGAGGATCGCGGCCACGTCGTGTGGCGCGTCGAGGATGACGCACTCGTCGTCGTCGCCGATCACCCAGACGTTGTTGTCCACCTCGAACGTCTGCCCGTCGAGCGAGAACGTGCCGGAGGTGACCGCGTGGTCGACCCGGACGGCCATCAGAACACCACAACCGAGCGGAGCACGTCGCCGTGGTGCATCCGGTCGAACGCGTTCTCGACCTGGTCCAGAGCGATCTCCTCGGTGACGAAGGCGTCCAGGTCGAGACGGCCCTGCAGGTACAGCTCGGTGAGCATCGGGAAGTCCCGGCTGGGCAGGCAGTCGCCGTACCAGCTGGACTTGAGGGCGCCGCCGCGCCCGAAGACGTCCAGCAGCGGCAGCTCGATCCGCATCTGCGGGGTCGGAACGCCGACCAGCACGACCGTGCCGGCCAGGTCCCGGGCGTAGAAGGCGTGCTTCCAGGTCTCCGGTCGCCCCACCGCGTCGATCACCACGTCGGCCCCGAAACCGCCGGTGGCGGCACGGATGGCCTCGACCGGGTCGGTCTCGGAGGCGTTGACGGTGTGCGTCGCGCCGAACTGTCGGGCCCAGTCGAGCTTGCGGCTGTCGGTGTCCACCGCGACGATCGTGGTGGCGCCGGCGAGGGCCGCGCCGGCGACGGCCGCGTCCCCGACGCCGCCGCAGCCGATCACCGCTACCGAGTCGCCGCGGGTCACGTTGCCGGTGTTCATCGCCGCGCCGAGCCCGGCCATCACGCCGCAGCCGAGCAGGCCCACCGCGGCCGGCCGCGCGGCCGGGTTCACCTTCGTGCACTGACCGGCGTGCACCAGCGTCTTCTCGGCGAACGCGCCGATGCCCAGCGCCGGGGTGAGTTCGGTGCCGTCGGTGAGCGTCATCCGCTGCGCGGCGTTGTGGGTGTTGAAGCAGTACCAGGGCCGACCCCGGCGGCAGGCCCGGCAGACGCCACAGACCGCCCGCCAGTTGAGCACCACGAAATCGCCCGGGGCGACGTCGGTGACGCCCTCCCCCACCTGCTCGACGACTCCCGCCGCCTCGTGCCCGAGCAGGAACGGGTAGTCGTCGTTGATGCCACCCTCGCGGTAGTGCAGATCGGTGTGGCAGACCCCGCAGGACTGGATCCGGACGATCGCCTCACCGGGGCCGGGGTCGGGCACCACGATGGTGGTGACCTCGACCGGTGCGCCCTTGCTGCGGGAGATGACTCCCCGGACTTCCTGGCTCACTTCGCCTCCTGCTGGTGGTCTGCGGCGGGGCCGGACGCCGGGCAGGCGGATGAACCGGGCTCGCCGGTGGGCCCCTGCCGAACCTACCGCGATCACCACGGTCGGCCCAGTCGGACGGGCGGGCGGGTTATCAGGGGTCACGCGGGGTACGCGGGCCACAATTCGGACCACGACCACCGGGAGCGACAATGAAAATCGCGCACCTGCCGCTGCGGGCCAGCATCGGCGCGTACATTCTCAACTCGGGTCTGGGCAAGCGGAACCTGGAGGGCGAGGCCGCGCAGGCCATGCACGGGATGGCGGTGGCGGCCATGCCGCAGCTCGGTCAGTTGGAGCCCTCGCGGTTCGGCAAGCTGCTGTCGTACTCCGAGATCGCCCTGGGAGCCGCGCTGCTCGCGCCGTTCGTCCCGGCACCCCTGGTGGGGCTCGGCCTGACCGCGTTCGGCGCGGGCCTCGTGCAGCTGTACCTGAAGACGCCCGGGATGCGCGAGCCGGGCAGCATACGGCCGACCCAGCAGGGCGTCGGGCTGGCCAAGGACGTCTGGTTGGTCGGCGCCGGCCTGACCCTGGTGCTGGAGGGGCTGACCCACGGCCGTCGGCGCGGTTGACCTGGGCGGATCGCGTCGCCGCGGCCCGTTATCGTGTGGGCGACCCGGCGGTCGGCCTGAGGAGCTGCGGTGACCCACAGTCGTTCGGTGCGGCCCTTCTACCGGCCGATGAGGCCCCGCCGGCGCGACGAGCCGCACCGTGCCGCCACCCCGCTGGAGCTCTTCTTCGACCTGTGCTTCGTGGTGGCCGTGGCGCAGGCGGCGACCAGCCTGCACCACGACGTAGCCGAGGACCACCTCGCCCACGCGCTGACCAGCTACCTGATGGTGTTCTTCGCGATCTGGTGGTCGTGGATGAACTTCACCTGGTTCGCCTCGGCGTACGACACCGACGACGACGTCTACCGGATCACCACGCTGGTGCAGATCACCGGGGCGTTGATCCTGGCGGCCGGGGTGCCGCGGGCGTTCGCCGACGGCGACTTCACCGTCATCACCTACGGGTACGTGGTGATGCGGCTGGCCGCCGTCACGCAGTGGATCCGGGCGGCCGCCGGCGATCCGGCGCACCGCGCGGCGGCACGCCGCTACGCGATCGGCGTGACAGTGGTGCAGCTCGGCTGGCTGCTGCGGCTGGCGCTGCCCGACGGCTGGGGCATCGCGGCGTTCGTGCTGCTGGCGCTCGCCGATCTGCTGGTGCCCGCGGTGGCCGAGCGTTCCGGGATGACGCCGTGGCACCCCGGACACATCGGCGAGCGGTACGGACTGTTCACGCTGATCGTGCTCGGCGAGGCGGTGCTGGCGATCTCGGTGGCGATCCAGACCGGGCTCGACGCGGGCGACCACGGTCTCTGGGCGCTCGCGGCGGCCGGCGCGCTCATCGTGTTCGCGCTCTGGTGGCTCTACTTCGACCGTCCGGTCGAGGCGCCGGCCCGGTTGCCGTACTCGCTCATCTGGGGTTACGGCCACTATCTGATCTTCGGGGCGATCGCCGCGGTCGGGGCCGGCCTGCCCGTGGCGGTGGACCACGAGCGGCGCCTCGCGCACATCTCCGGCACGACCGCCGCGTACGCGGTGGCGGTGCCGATAGCCGTCTTCCTGCTGACCGTCTGGGTGCTACTCGTTCGCCGCCAGCAGCACGGCGCTGTGGTCGTCGCCTATCCGGTCGTCGCCCTGTTGGCGCTGCTCGCGCCCCTGGGTCCGGCCCCGGTGCAGGTGCTGGCGGTGTTGCTGGTCGCCCTCGTGACGCTGACGGCGCTGCTGCGCGGACGCGACGCCGGGCCGGCCGCGACGCGCACGGCCTGATCCCGATCTGGATCAGGCATCGACCACCCGGCCTGCCGGCGCGCGGGACGGCCCGGAAGTGGGCAGAATTGCGGCATGCTTCACCGCCGATGGTTGCTGGCCGACCAACTCGGGCCACATTTCCTCGACGACCCCGATCAACCGGTCCTGCTGGTGGAGGTCCGGGAGCTGTTTCGTCGTCGGCCGATGCACCGGCAGAAGGCGCACCTGATCCTCTCCGCCGTGCGCCACCGCGCCGCCGAGTTGGGCGACCGGGCGCTGCTGCTGCGTACCGGCACGTTCCGCGAGGCCCTGGCCCAGGTCACCGAGCCGGTGGAGGTGTGCCATCCGCACTCCCGGGCCGCGCTGGAGTTCGCCCGCTCGGTGCCCGGGTTGACCGTGCTGCCGCCGCGCGGCTTCATCACCAGCCAGGCCGACTTCGCAGCGTGGGCGGACCGCACCCGCCGGGGCCCGCTGCGGATGGCCGACTTCTACCGGCAGGCCCGTCGCTGGCACGACGTGCTGAGCGGCCCGGCCCGGGGAACCGGCGGGTCCGGTGGCACCCCGGCGCCGCGTCGGCCCCGGGGGGAGGCCCCGACCGTGCCGGCCACGCCGCCGCCTCCACCGCCGATCGTCGAGGACGACATCGACGCGCAGGTCCGCTGCGATCTGGACCGGTGGGCGGCCGACGGGGTGCGGTTCGTCGGCCGCGACGGCCCCCGGCAGCACCCCGCCACGCACGCCGAGGCGCAGGCCCGGCTGGCGCACTTCCTGACGTACCGGCTGCCCGGGTTCGGCCGCTACGCCGACGTGATGAGCGCCGACGACCCGCTGTTCGCGCACTCGGCGCTCTCGTCGTCGTTCAACCTGGGGTTGCTGCACCCCGAGCCGGCCGTCCGGGCCGCCGAGCAGGCGTGGCGGTCCGGTGCCGCGCCGCGCACGGCTGTGGAGCCGTTCATCCGCGGGCTGCTCGGTTGGCGGGAGTTCCTCTGGCAGTTGTACTGGTACTACGAGCCACGGTTTCGGGGCGCGAACTGGCTGGCCGCGACCGAGCCGATGCCGCAGTGGTTCGCCGAGCTGGACGCCGACGCGGTGGAGGCGCGCTGTCTGGCCGACGTGCTCGCCGCCGTCCGGGACCGGGCGTGGACGCACCACAGCCCCCGGCTGCTGGTGCTCGGCAACTACGCGTTGCAGCGCGGCTGGCGTCCCACCGAGGTGGCGGACTGGTTCCGGCACTGCTTCGTCGACGGCACCGACTGGGTGATGAACGCGACGGTCATCGGCATGAGCCAGTACGCCGACCTGGCCAGGGTGGACACCCGCCCGTACGCGGTGGACGGCACCGACATCGACGAGATCAGCGACTACTGCGCCGGCTGCCGTTACACCCCGGAGCGGGCGCTCGGCGAGCTGGCCTGCCCGTACACCGGGGGTTTCGAGAGCTTCCTGCACCGCAACCGGGACCGGCTGGTGGCCGACCCGCGGCTCGCCGCGGAACTGGCCCGCCGCGACGAGCCGGAGCACCGCGATGCGGTGCTGGCGCAGGAGGAGAAGCGGGGCAGCAGCCCTCCGTGATCAGGTGCGGTCCGCGACCGGCGGCGGGGCCGGCACCGGGCGGGCGACGCCCCGGTTGAGGCCGACGACCAGCAGCCGGTTGTACGAGGCCGGCATGATCCGGGCCAGCAGGTCGGGCAGCTTCGCCGACCAGCCGATCAGCACCCGGCCCCGGCGCCGCTCGACGCCTCGCAGGATCACCTCGGCGGCCCGCTCCGGCGCGATGGTGAGCAGCTTCTCGAACTGGGCCCGGCCGGCGGTGTACTCCTCGATCGACACGCCGCTGCCGACCCGGGCGTTCTCGGTGATCCGGGTGCGGATCCCGCCGGGATGCACCGAGGTCACACCGATGCCGTCGTCGACGAGTTCGTGGCGCAGCGCCTCGGTGAGGCCGCGGACGGCGAACTTGCTCGCCGCGTACGCGGTCTGCCCGGCCGGCGCGATCAACCCGAACAGGCTGGAGATGTTGACCAGGTGCGCGCCCGGCTCGGCCTTGAGGGCGGGCAGCAGCGCGTGGGTCAGCTGCGCCACGGCCCGGAAGTTGATGTCGATCACCCAGCTGAACTCGTCGAACGTCACCTGGTCGAACCGGCCGCCGAGGCCGACGCCGGCGTTGTTCACCAGCAGCCGGACGCGCGGGTGCCGCTGGCCGATCTCGACCGCGACCCGGGCGGTGGCCACCGCGTCGGCGAGGTCCACCCGGAACGTGTGCACCTGCCGGTCCGGGTGCGCGGCGTGGATGGCGGCGACGACGGCGTCCAGCCGCTCGGCGTCGCGGTCCAGCAGCACCAGGTCACTGCCCCGAGCGGCCAGGCCGTGCGCCAACGCGGCGCCGATGCCACTGGCCGCGCCGGTCACGACGGCCGTCGCGCCGGCGAACTCAAACCTCCGCACGATCGGTGCTCCTTCCCTGACGGGTGCCGCGGGAGAAGCGCACACCCTCGTCGCTGAGCCGGCCGTGCCGCATCAGCAGCACGTCGCGGGCGTAGTTCTGGTACAGCCGCCAGGGTGCCCGCGCGCCCTGCTTGGGCAGCGCGTCGACGCTGCGCAGCACGTAGCCCGAGCGCAGGTCGATGAGCGGCACCCGCTGCGCATCGGGCGGTGGAAGCGGGGTGACGACCTGCTGGCCGGTGCGGTCCAGGTGGCGCAGCAGCCGGCAGACGTAGCCGGCGACCAGGTCGGCCTTGAGGGTCCACGACGCGTTGGTGTAGCCGATGGTCAGCGCGAAGTTCGGCACGCCGGAGAGCATCATGCCCTTGTAGGCGACGGTCTTCGGCAGGTCGACGTCGACGCCGTCCACGCGCAGCGTCAGGCCACCGAGGGCGAGCAGGTTGAGCCCGGTCGCGGTCACCACGATGTCGGCGGTCAGCTCATCGCCGGAGGCCAGTCGGACGCCGTGCGCGGTGAACGTGTCGATCGTGTCGGTCACCACGGACGCCCGCCCCTGCTGCACGGCGGTGAACAGGTCGCCGTCGGGCACCACGCAGAGCCGCTGGTCCCAGGGGTCGTAGCGGGGCGAGAAGTGCCTGTCGACGTCGTACCCGACCGGCAGCTGCCGCTTCGCGCCGCGCCGGAGCAGCCGCTTGACCAGGCCGGGCGCGCGTCGGCTGAGCTGGAAGTTGACAGTGGACAGCAGCACGTTCTTCCACCGCACCACGGAATACGCGGCGTTCGCCGGCAGCCAGCGCCGCAACGCGCCGGCCAGCCGGTCGCGCGAGGGCAGGGCGATGACGTACGTGGGTGAGCGTTGCAGCATCGTCACGTGCGCGGCCTGCTGCGCCAGGGCCGGCACCAGGGTCACGGCGGTCGCGCCGCTGCCGATCACCACCACCCGCTGGCCGGTGTGGTCGAGGTCGTCGGGCCAGTGCTGCGGGTGCACCAGCCGCCCGGCGTACGCGTCCACGCCGGGCAGGGCGGGCGTGTAGCCCTCGTCGTAGCGGTAGTAGCCGGTGCAGGCGAACAGGAACGAGCAGGTCAGGACCACGGTCTCGGCGGTGTCGGTGCGCTGGGCGTGCACCGTCCAGCGGGCGGTGCCGCTGTCCCACTCGGCGCGCGTCACCCGGTGGGAGAAGCGGATGTGGCGCTGCACGTCGTACTCCCGGGCGGTCTCCCGCACGTACTCCCGGATGGCCGCGCCGTCGGCGATGGCCGTGGCGTCGGTCCACGGCCGGAACGAGTAGCCGAGGGTGAACATGTCCGAGTCGGACCGGATGCCGGGGTAGCGGAACAGGTCCCAGGTGCCACCGACCGCGTCGCGTGCCTCCAGCACCGCGTACGTCTTGTCGGGGCAGTCGCGGCGCAGATGGCAGGCGGCGCCGATGCCGGACAGGCCGGCGCCGATGATGAGCACGTCGACGTGATCGGAGGGCATCGCGTTCCTCCCGTCCGGGGCGGTGGACGGACACTAACACCGCCCCGGACACCTGGCACCTAACGCGAGACCGACGCCGAGCCGCCGCGCTGACCGTAGCGGTGGGCGGCCCGCTCGGCGTCGAGCCGGGCGAGCATCCGCGCGAAGTCGTCGGCGGAGAGCACCGGGCCGTTGTTCTTGCGCAGGCTCGCCGTCCTGGAACGCCGCTGCACCGCCGACTCGAACGCCCCGTCGGTCGTCAGCACCCAGCAGGCGTCGCGCCCGGTGGGCCCGCCGAGGAGCAGCGCGGGACGCGCCTCGAAGCCGGTCACCTCCGACCAGGGCAGGGTCCGCGTGCGGAACACGTGCCGCAGCCGTACGCCCTCGTCGTTGACGTAGATCCCGGCCAGGTACATCCGGAGAACGAAGGTCAGCCACAGTCCGAGGAACAGCAACGCGCCAGTCAGACCGAGGGCAGCGTTTGCGTCGACCCTGCCCTCGGCCAACCCGCGTCCGACGGTGACAACCACGAACACCGTCATCGTCGACCCGACCAGCACCATGAATCCGGTGACCACCTGCCGGGCGCCCCACGGATCCACCCGCCGCCATCTGCGCATGGCCCGCAGGCTAGTC
Organism: Micromonospora sp. NPDC005252; assembly: GCF_042872475.1. NCBI lineage: Bacteria > Bacillati > Actinomycetota > Actinomycetes > Micromonosporales > Micromonosporaceae > Micromonospora > Micromonospora sp. NPDC005252. Next base: position 158,343 of record NZ_JBIAKN010000005.1, read on the forward strand.
CGTGGACGCTCGCGTGGATTCCATGATCCAGTTCGTCTCCCACGTGCGTTCGCCGTCGACCGAGAACGCCTGCTCCCAGCGGGCCGTCGTCGCGGTGATCCCCGACCAGATGAACCGGCACCGGACCGGCCGACCCTCGTCCTGGTCGTCGGCGTAGAAGCGGCCCACCCCGTCGACGAAACGCCCCACCATCGGCGGCTGCTCCAACTGCCCGCGACCGCTGTTCATCCAGTAGATCGACCACTGCTCGCTCGCCGGGTCGAAGATCCTGATGGTGGCGCCGGAGAAACCCTTGGTCGGGAAGGTGATCTCGTCGAAGTTGCCGCCGCCGCCGAAGAAGCTGTGGGCGACCGACACCCCGGGAAACTCGTCCCACTCGTCGCAGCCGGTCAGCCGCTCGCGCAGCCTTCGGTTGACCACGTTCCAGGTTCCCACGTAGAAGTCGAAGTCGCCCATCAGCGGCCCACCGGCCCTTCCGCTCGCGTGTCATCCAGATAGCCGGTCAGGTCGGGCGCCTCCGGCACCAGCATGTGCCGGACCCAGGCGGCCCGCTCGTGCTCCAGCACCGCCAGCTCCCACACGCAGCCCACCCCGGGCCGGCGCAGGTCGACGAAGTGGGTCGGGTCGTCGTCCGGGCAGTCCAGCGCGGGCTGGCCGGCCACCGCGACGCGGGCCTCCACCACGTTGTCCCACACCCAGGTGTACGCCAGCAGGTAGGCGCCGGTGTCCGCGCCCCGGTGCAGCACCACCCAGCCGGCAGCCGGTGTGCCGTCGGACGGCACGTCGGCCAGCAGCGCGGGCAGCAGGTCGTACGCCGCCTTCTGCACCTCCGGCTCGATCGGCCGCTCCGGCTGGTCGATGTGGTAGCGCTTGAGCTGCCGACCGTCCACCAGGACCGGCGCCAGCGTTCGTAGATCCTTGTCGCGAAAAGCCATGCCGGGACGGTAGGACGGCTCCCCTGACAGCTAGTGTCAGTGAAGTGCGGGCCAGTCGACTTCTCTCCGTCCTGCTGCTGCTCCAGTCGCACGGTCGGCTGACCGCCGCGCAGCTCGCCGAGCGGCTGTCGGTCTCCCCGCGCACCATCTACCGGGATGTGGAGTCGCTGCACGCCGCCGGCATCCCGCTCTACGGCGAGGCCGGGCACGCCGGCGGCTACCAGCTGGTCGACGGCTGGCGGACCCGGCTGACCGGCCTGACCGCCGAGGAGGCCGACCGGCTGTTCCTGGCCGGGCTGCCCGGCCCCGCCGACGAGCTCGGCTACGGCGACGTGGTGGCCGCCCTGCAACTCAAGCTGCACGCCGCCCTGCCGGCACCCCTGCGCGACCGGGCCACGCAGCTGCGGCAACGCTTCCACCTGGACACACCCGGTTGGTACGCCGACGGCGACGCCTCCCCCGAGCTGGCCCGCACGGCCGAGGCCGTCTGGCGGCAGCAGCGCGTCGAGGTGCGCTACCGCGGCTGGCGCGGCGAGGTGACCCGGGTGCTGGAGCCGTACGGCCTGGTGCTCAAGGGCGGCCGGTGGTACGTGGTGGCCACGCGACCGGGCCGCGCCGAGCCGGCGACCTACCGGGTCAACCAGATCCTCGCGCTGACCCCGTTGGCGCAGGAGTTCGACCGACCGGCCGACTTCGACCTGCCGGCCTGGTGGCGGGAGCACGTGGTGCGGTTCCGGGCCCGGCTGCACCGCGACGAGGCCACCGTACGGCTGTCCCCCGCCGGCCGGGAACGACTGCGGGAGATCGGCAGCGACCCGGTGGTGTCCGCGGTGGACGCCAGCGCGGGGCCACCCGACGCGCACGGCTGGGTGACCGCCGTCCTGCCGATCGAGTCGCTCGCCCACGCCCACGGTGACCTGCTGCGCCTCGGCGCCGACGTGGAGGTGCTCACCCCGCTCGCGCTCCGCGACCGCCTGGCCGCCACCGCCGCCGGGCTGGCCGCCCTCTACGCCCCCTCCGGCCCGCCGACCGGGTAGCCGCCGCCGCTTCCACAGTGGAAGATCGGCGGGACATCGACTGTCGGCAGGGTGTGCCACTCTGGGACGGGCACCAGCGGTCACCGGAGGTGAGGGCCACGCTACGACTACGCGCACTGGTCGCCGTCCCCGGCACCGGGCCCGTGACGCTCGACGTCCCGTCCGGCGCGACGGTCGCCCTGGTCGCGCCACCGCGGGTCGGCACGGCCGTGGCCCGGGTGCTGGCCGGGCTCGCCGCCCCGGTCACCGGGCGGATCATGGTCGGTGAGCGGGACGTCACGGCGCTCGCGCCGCCGCGCCGGCAGATCGGGTACGTGCCCGCCGGCGGCGCGCTGCTGCCGCAGCTCACCGTGCGCCGCAACATCGAGTACGGCCAGCGCAAACGCGAGCGGGTGCACGAGGTGGCCGACGACTGGACGGCGACCGTGGTGGACCGGCTGGAGCTGGCGCCGACGCTGGATCTGCTGCCCCACCTGCTCTCCGACGCCCAGCGCTTCCGGGTGGCGCTGGCCCGGGCGGCGGTCTGCCTGCCCGAGGTGCTCGTGGTCGACCTGCCCGTCGACCCGTCCGGCGGCAGTCGCCTCGCCGACCTGCTGCCCCGACTGGCGCCTCCGGACGCGCCGGGGGTGGCCGTGCTCGTCTGCACCGCCGACCCGGCCACGCTCGCCGAGATCCCCCGCCGCCACGATCTGGTCACCGAGCCCGACGAGGCGCTGCGGTGACGCCGGCCGGCCGGGTCACCCGGCGTACGCTGCTGCGCGCCGCCGCGGCCGGCGCGGCGGCGACCGCGGCCGGGTGTACCGGCGGCGGCCGCTCGGTGCAGGTGGCGGTGGTGTGGAGCGGCAGCGAGCTGGACCGCTTCCGGGAGGTCGTGGCCACCTACCCCCACCCGGTGCGCGTGGTCAGCGCCGGCAACGACATCGACGCGTTCCTGCGCGCCCGACACCTCGCGGGCACCTCGCCGGACGTGGCGATCCTGTCGCGCCCCGGCCTGGTGACGGAGTACGCGGAGCGGGGTTGGCTGCGCCCGGTGCGCCCCTCGACCGAGTACGCGGTGCCCATCGGGCTCAGCGACCTGCTGATGACCGACGGGCAGCGCTACGGCGTCTGGGTGAAGGCCGCGCACAAGTCACTGGTCTGGCACCTGCCCTCGATGCTGCCCGAGCAGCCGACCACCTGGGACGAGCTGGTCTCGTTGACCCGCCGCCTCGGCGCGCTCGCCCGGCGCGGCGCCGGCCCGGCGCCGCTGGCGATCGGCGCGGCGGACGGCTGGGTGCTCACCGACTGGTTCGAGAACGTGCTGGCCGACCTCGCGCCGACCGCCTACGACGCCCTCGCCGGGCCGGACGCGGACTGGCAGGGCCGGCCGGTGCGCGACACCCTGGACCGGCTCGCCGAGCTGTGGAGCATCGACGGCGCCTTCCCCGGCGGCGGCCGGCGCGCCCTGCTCACTCAGTACGAGGAGTCGGTGATCCAGGTGGTGCGCTCCCGACGGGCGGTGATGGTCTTCGAGGCCGACTTCACCGCCGAGGTGGTCGGCCGGTTCCGGCGTGGCCCGGAGGAGCCGGTCACCTTCCGGTTCCCGAGCGCCGGTACGGGCGGCGGCGCGCTGATCGTGGGCGGGGACGTGGCGGTGGTGTTCGCCGACGCCCGGGGCGGGGTGGAGCTGGTCGAGTGGCTGACCCGGGCCGACTCGTTCCAGCCCTGGCTGCGTGCCGGCGGCTACCTGTCGCCGAACACCACCATCGCGCTCACCGACTACGCCGACCCGGTCCGTCGCCAGCTGGCCCGCGAGATGCGCGGCCCCGACACCCTGCACTTCGACCTCTCCGACCAACTGCCCGGGGCGTTCACCGGCTCCGACGGGGTGGGCATCTGGCGGATCATGCAGGACTTCTTCGCCGACGTCACCGACGGTGTCTCCGCCGGTGAGGCGGTTCGCCGGGCCACCGGGCAGCTCGCGGCGGCGGCGCGCGACGCGGGCGGCGGCCGATGAGCCAGGTCAAGGTGCTCGGCGAGCTGGCGGTGCTGGACGACGTGGGCCCGCCCCGACGCGGCCGGGCCTACCCGGCGGCCGGGGCGACCTCCGCGCTGCTGCTGCCGGCCGCGTTGCTGCTCGGCGCGCTGGTGCTGTGGCCGGTGCTGCGCACGCTGCACGCCAGCGTCACCACCGACGGTCGCTGGGTCGGCGCGGAGCACTTCCGCGCGGCGCTCGCCGCGCCCGGCACCGGCGCGGTGGTCGGCCGGACGGTGCTGTGGGCGGTGCTGGTGCCGGCGGTGGTGACGGCGCTGGGCTACCTGTTCGCCGTGGCGTCCCGCCGTTCCCAGGAGGGCGGGCTGGTCCGTCTGATCCTGCTGGTGCCGGTGGCGTTGCCGCTGGTCGTCACCGGGGTGACCTTCCGCCTCATGTACGACCCCGATCCGACCCGGGGCCTGGCCACCCTGCTCGCGGCACGGCTGACCGGCCGGTCGGACGACAACGCGCCGCAACTGCTCGGGCCGGGCCTGGTCACGGTGGCGCTGATGTCGGCGTTCGTCTGGGCGTGGGTGGGTCTGGCCGTGCTGGTCTTCCGGGCCGCACTGGACCGGCTGCCGCCGAGCCTCGCCGACGCGGTCCGCGCCTACGGCGGCGGCCGACGACACGTCCTGTGGGACGCGCAGTGGCGACCGCTGCTGCTGCGCACCGTCGCGGTGGTCTTCGCGCTGGTGGCGCTCGGCACCAGCCGGACCTTCGACCTGATCCTCGTCATGACGCCCGGGTCGGTCCGCGACGACGCGGCGGTGCTCGCGTTGCGGGTCTGGCAGACCTCGGGCGGCACCACCACCGGGCAGGGCGCCGCGCTCGGCGTCGTCTGGCTGGTGGCGGTGGTCGCCGGGATGCTGGTGGCGGCGTTCTTCGTCCGCCAGGCGTGGCCGCCACCCCGCGTCGAGGCGACACCCGGGCCCGCCCCGACGACGACACCGCCGCGACGACTGTTCCGGCTGCTCGCCGCGGGCGGCGCGGTGGCCTGGCTGATCCCGCTCGTGGTGCTCGTGGCGACCTCCGCGCACGGGCAGGTGGACGCCGCCGCACGCGGCTGGTGGTCGGCTCCGCCCGGGACGGGCTCCTACGCGGCGCTGCTCGGTGGCGGCGAGCTGTGGCGGGCGCTGGGCTTCACGCTGCTGTTGGCGACCGTTGTCACCGCTTCGGTGCTGGTCGTCGCGCTGCTGGCCGCGTACCCGCTGGCGTGGCTGACCGGGCCGGCCGCGCAGGCGACCGGGCTGCTGCTGATGGCCGCCACAGTCGTCCCGGTGCAGGTGATCGCCGGGCCGGTCAACGAGGTGCTCGGCGTGGTGCTCTCCTCCGGCACCGCCCGCGGGCTGGCCCTGGTGCACGTGGCGCTGGGGGTGCCGTTCGCGGTGCTGGTGCTGCGCAACGCGTTCGCCGACCTGCCGGCCGAGCAGGTGCGGGGCGCCCGGCTGGGCGGTCGGCGCTGGTGGGGCACCCTGCACCGGCTGGCCCGGCACAACCTGCCGGCCGTGATCGCCGTCTCGGTGCTGGAATTCGTCCAGGTCTGGAACGACCTGGCCGTGGGCCTGCTGTTCAGCGGGCCGGAGGCCACCCCGCTCGGGCTGTTCCTGGCCGGGCAGAGCCGCGGTTTCGTGTCCAACAGTGGCGTCCTGGCCGCCGGGTCGGTGCTCGCCTCGGTGCTTCCGGTGGTGCTGATGGTGCTCGCCCGACGGCAGCTCGTCGCCGGGCTGGTCTCCGGGGGCGTGCGGTGACCGGCCCCACCGGTCCCGGCCGGACGCCGCGCTGGCCGGTGCTCGTGACGATCGGCACGCTGCTCAGCGGCGTGTTCGGCAACCTGGCCAGCAACCTGCTGTCCGAGTTCGCGGCAAGTGTGCTCGGCCCGGCAAGCATCGTGGTGGCGGTCCTCGGCGGCGTCGGTTTCGTGGTGTTCGAGCTGCGCCGACGACGTGCCGTCCGGGAGACCGGCCCGGAGCCCACCGACGTCGTCACCACACCGCTGACCGACGTGCCCACCCTGCCGTACACGGCCGGGTTCGCCGGCCGCGAGGAGCACGTCCGGGCGGTGCTCGACCTGCTCGCCCGCGAGCACGCGGTGGCGGTGCTGGGCCGGCGGGCGGTGGGCACGTCTGCCTGCGCCGTCCAGGCGGCGAACCTGTGCCGGGAGGACTTCCCGGACGGGCAGTACCATTTCGACCTGCGCCGCGGTGGTCGTCCCCGCTCCGCGCGGCAGGTGCTCACCGCGCTGGCGGGCGTCCTGGGCACCGCGCCACCGACGTCGGGCCGCCCGGACGCCCTCGCGGCCGCCGCCGCCGCGCTGCGCCGCAAGCTCGACGGTCGCAAGATCCTGCTGGTGCTGGACAACGTCGACCGTCCCGAGCAGGTCCGCGCGTTGCTGCCGCCGACCGCCCGCACCTGCCGGCTGCTGCTGGCCGGCGGCCCCGCGCTCAGCGGCCTGGGCGGCGTGGTGGAGCACTGGATCGCCGAGCCCGGTCCCCAGGAGGCGGTCGAGCTGTTCGCGGCGGCCGGTGGGGCCGCTCCCGCCGCCCGGATCCGCCGCGCCGACCCGCGCACCGACCCGGCGGTACGCGAGATCGTCGACCTGTGCGGGCGGCAGCCCCGCACCGTGCGGGCGCTCGGTTACCGCACCGCCCAGCACGGCTGGCGGCACTCCGACGTGCTGGACGCACTGCGGCGTGCGGTGCGCACCCCGCCGCACCAGCGCGTCGCCGTCTCGCCGGCGGCCCAGCTCGTCACCGAACGGGACACCGCGTACCGGGCGCTGACCCGCGAGGCGCGTCGGCTGTACCGGCTGATGTCGCTGACCCCCGCCCCGGTGGACCGGCCGACCATCGCCGCGCTGGCCCGCCGCCATCCCGAGCGGGTGAGCGCGCTTCTCGATGAGTTGGCCGCCGCCGCGTTCGTGGTCGGCGCGAGCGGCGACCGGTACGAGGTCCGCCCGCTGCTCGCCGCGAACGCCCGGCTGCACCTGCGCGACGCCGAGCCGGCCCGCTCCCGGGTCGCCGCGCAGGCCCGGCTCACCCGGCACCTGGCCCGCCGGGCCGAGAGACACGCGGCCAACCTGGCCGTGCTCGGCTCCCCGCCGGACCGGGAGTGGTCGCTGCCGCTCGACGACGACCCGTACGGCTGGTTCGACCTGCACCAGGAGCTGCTGCTGGCGGTGGTCCGGGTGCCGGCCGGAGCGGCCGAGACGCTGCCCCGTCGGGTCCGCCGGTGGTGGTTCCGGTTGGCCGTGGCGCTGTGCGGGTGGCTCGCGCACGTCGAGCGGCTCGACGAGTGGGAGCAGGTCTGCCGCACGGTCCTGGCCACCCCGACCGCCGACGACCGGCCGGAGATCGCCGGGTGGGCGCACAACGAGCTGGGTGTGCTGCGCCGACGCCGGCACGACCCGCAGGGCGCGGCGGCGGCGCTCACCCTCGCGGTGGCCGAGCGCGGCCGGCGGGGCACCGCCCAGGCACGGATGAACCTCGGCCTGGCCCTGCTCGATCTCGGGCAGCTCGACGACGCGGTGGAGCACCTGGAGCTGTCCCGCCGGCACCGCTCGTCGGCGGACCGCGCCGGGCATGCCCTCACCGACCTGGGCCTGGGCGCGGCGCAACTGGCCCGGGGTGAGCTGGACAGCGCGCACCACCACCTGGTGCGGGCGGCGAACACGTTCCGGTCGGTGGGTGACGCGCGCGGCTACGCCGCGGCGCTGACCAACCTGGTGCTGGTGCACGCGACCCTCGGCGAGCACCTGGACGCGGCGCAGGCGTGGCGGGCCGCCCTGCGCGAGTACGAGTCGGTCAACGACCCGACCAGCCGCGCCGCGGCGCTGCTCAACGCCGGCGCGACGCTGCTGACCAGCACGCCGGGGCAGGCGCGGGCGGCGTACGAGCTGCTGGCCGAGAGCCGGCGGCTGCGGGCGGAGGCCCGGCCCACGGCGGGGCTGGGCCGCACCCTGCTGTACCTGGGCGACGCCGCCGCCGCGCTGGGCGACGGGGCCGAGGCGCGGCGGCTCTGGGCGGACGCGGCGACGGTGGCCGAGGAGGTCGCCGACGACCGGGCCCTGGCCGCCGCGGACGACCGCCTGGAGCAGGACGCCGACGCGCCGCCGGCCGGCCTCTGAACCGCGTGGCCCGCCGGGCCGGCGTGATGTCCATCGCTCGCGTTGGCCGGTGGCACGGGTCTGGGAGAGTGTGTGACCGTGGACGCTCTCTCGGTGCGGGGACTCAGCCGCAACTTCGGCAACCTGGTCGTGCTCGACGACGTGAGCTTCACGCTGGCGGCGGGTCGGATCGCGGTGCTGCTGGGCCCCAACGGCAGCGGCAAGACCACCCTGCTGCGGTGCGTGGTCGGCGCCGACCGTCCGGACGCCGGTGAGGTGCTGGTGCAGGGCCGCCGGGCCGACGAGACCGATCCGCAGGTGCGGGCACTGGTCGCGGCCGCCCTGGATGACATCGACTTCTTCCCCGACCTGTCGGTGGTCGAGCACCTGGAGCTGGTCGCGTACGCCCACGGGGGCGACGCCGAGCCGGTCGAGGAGGTGCTCGCCGAGCTGGGCCTGGAGCCGGCCCGCGACCAGCTGCCGGTGACCCTGTCCAGTGGGCAGCGCCGCCGGCTGGCGCTGGCGTCGTGCTTCGTACGCCCACGACGGGTGCTGATCCTGGACGAGCCGGAGCAGCGGTTGGACGTACGCGGCCGGCAGTGGCTGGCCGATCGGCTGCGCCGGGAACGGGACGCCGGCACCGCCGTGCTGCTGGCCTCGCACGACCCGGAGCTGATCGACGCGGTGGTCGACGAGCGGATCGAGATCGGTCGGTGAGCGCCCCGCCGGCCACGATCGCCGAGACACCCGCCGGACTGCCCACCGCCCGGCAGGTGCGTACGCACCTGCGCCGGGCCCGCCGCCGCCACCACGAGCATTCCCTCGGCGACGTGCTGGGCGACGCGTACGTCATCGTGCTCTTCGTGGGCATGTACGGCTGGTTCGCGGTCAGCGCCAGCCGCGACGTGCTGGTCTCCCCCAACGTCGGCCGCGCCGACGAGGGGGTGCGCTGGTGGCTGGCGGTCGCCGCGCTGCTGGCTGGCGCGGGGCTCGCCTGGCGGGGTCTGCGCGCGCTCGGCCCGCTGCTGGTGACCCCGGCCACCCAGAGCTGGGTGACCAGCGCCCCGGTCGACCGGCGGGCCTGGCTGGCGCCGCGCCTCGGCGTCCTGCTGGCGGGCGCGGCGGCCGGCACGGCGCTGCTCGCGGTCGCCGTGGCCGTGCTGGGCGGCGTCACCCAGCTGGGCGCCGTGGGCTGGGCCGCGGCGGCCGGCGCCGGGTGGGGCGCCGCCGCGCTCGCCCTGAGCGTCGTCGCCCAGAGCAGCCGGGCGGGCCGCCGCTGGCCGACGGTGGTCGGGGCGGCGCCGATGGTGACGGCCGCCGTCGTCGCGACAGTGGTGGTGATCGCCGGTCGCCTCGGCGACGAACTGCCCCGGCCGGCGGCGCTGCCGACCGGCGCGCTGGTCGCGGTCGGGGTGCCCCTCGCGGTCCTCGGCACGGTTCTCGCCGTGCGCGCGCTGCCCCGGGTGGACCGGGCCACGCTGACGACCGGCGCGCAGTTCGCCAACGCCGCCGCGACGGCCACGATCCTGCTCGACCCGAGCATGCTCACCAGCCTGGTGGAGAGCCGGCGGTGGCGGCGCATCGGCCGGGTCCGCAGCCGCCGCTTCCTGCCCGGCCCGGCGTGGTGGGCGCTGCTGCAGGCCGACGTACGCCGCCTGCGCCGCCACCCCAGCGCTCTGCTGATCTGGGCCGGGCTGATCGGCGTCCAGTACGCCGCCGCGCTCGCCCTGCCGGGGCTCGCCGGGGCCACTCAGGTGGTGTTCGCCTACTTCGCCACCGACCGGCTCACCGGTGGCCTGCGCGCGGTCAGTCGGTCACCCGGGCTGCGCCGGGCGCTCGGTGGCAGCGACGCGGCGCTGCGCGGAATCCACGTGGTGGTGCCGGCGGTCGGCGCGGGCGTGTGGTGGCTGCTGACCCTGCCGAGTCTGCCGACCCTCGACGCCGGACCGACCTGGCTCGCGCCGACGCTGGCGGTCGGGGTGGTGGCCGCCGCCTGGCGGGCCGGCACCCGCCCGCCGATCAACTACGGCGGCGCGACGGTCAACACGCCGTTCGGGATGGTCCCGGTCGACCTGCTGCGCCAGGGCTCACGCGGGCCGGCGCTGCTGGCCGTGCTCGTGCTCGTCCAGCTCTTCCTGGGCTGAGCGAGCCGGCCGACCGGTCGGCCGCAGCGCGGCGGCGATGGCGGCGACGCCCTCGTCGATCTCCGTCGCCGTCCGGGCCGCGTAGCCGAGCACCAGGCCGGGCCGGTGTGGCCGCTGGCAGTGCCAGGACAGGGGCTGCACCTTCACCCCGCGCGCCAGCGTCGCCGCCGCCACCTCCGTGTCCGCCACGGCGGCGTCGTCCAGGGTGATCGTCAGGTGCAGCCCGGCCGCGGCGCCGTGCACCGTGGCAGTCGGCAGGTGCCGGGCCAGGGCGGCGATCATCGCGTCCCGGCGGCGGGTGTGCCGGCGGCGCAGCAGCCGCAGGTGCCGCTCCAGCGCGCCGGAGGTCATCAGCTCCGCCAGGACCAGCTGCGGCAGCACCGCGTTGCCCAGATCGGCGTTGCGTTTGGCGGCCACCACCGCCGCCCGCAATCGCCTCGGCACGAGCAGCCAGCCGACCCGCAGCGCCGGGGCGAGCAGTTTGGACACGCTTCCGGCGTAGCAGACCTGCTCGGGCAGCAGGCCCCGCAGCGCCGGTACCGGGGGCCGGTCGTAGCGGTGCTCGGCGTCGTAGTCGTCCTCGATGATCAGACCGCCGGCCCGCGCCCAGTCGAGGAGTTGGCGGCGCCGGTCACCGTCGAGCACCACGCCGGTCGGGAACTGGTGCGCGGGCGTGAGCAACACCGCGCGCAGGCCGCTGGCGACCAGTTCGTCGACGCGCAGCCCGGCGTCGTCCACGCTGATCGGCGGGGTGACGACCTGCCAGTTGTTCAGGTGCTGCCGTACGCCGAGCGAGCCCGGCTCCTCGACCGCGATGCGATCGATGCCGGCCGGGCGGAGCGCCTGGGCGAGGAGCCCGACCGCCTGGGACACCCCGGCCACGATGATCACGTCGACCGGGTCGACGGTGATGCCCCGGTTGCGGGCCAGCCAGGTGGCGACGGCCCCGCGCAGCGCGGGCGCGCCGCACGGGTCGCCGTAACCGAGGTCCGCCGCGGCGACACGGCGGAGCACGGCCCGTTCCGACCGCAGCCAGTCCGCGCGGGGAAAGGCGGTCAGGTCGGGTACGCCGGGAGTCAGGTCGATCGTCGCGCGGGCCGCGCGTACCGCGTCGAAGATGTCGCTGCCGGGCGTCGGTGGGAAGAGCGCGGCCGGTTCCGCCGGCGCGGCCGGGGCGGGCGGCGGCGCGGGCGGCGCCCCCGGGGCGCCGACGACCACCGTTCCGGCCCGGCCCCGGCCGGTGAGATGCCCCTCCTCGGTGAGCCGCTGGTACGCCTCGGTGACCACGCCCCGGGAGACGCCGAGGTCGGCGGCGAGCACCCGGGTGGCGGGGAGTCGAGCGCCGATCGGCACCCGCCCCTCGGCGATCGCCTGGCGTAGCCGGCCGGCGAGCCAGTCGGCACGCCCGCCGGGGGGCGCGTCGGCGACGGTGAGGTGCAGAAAATCCGACCCGGCCGTTATGGACCTCTCGGAGTCGTTCGCTTTGGCCCTGCTCACCGGACCATCTTGGCAGCAGAGTGGGCCGTAGACACCCCGCCCGACTCCGCCGGAGGACGACCGTGAGCATCCCCTTTCTGATCACCGCCCTGATCGTGGTGATCACCCCCGGCACCGGGGTGTTCTTCACCGTCTCCGCCGGACTGTCCCGGGGCGCCCGGGCCGGCGTGCTGGCCGCGTTCGCCTGCACGCTGGGCGTGGTGCCGCATCTGCTGGCGGCGTTGACCGGGCTGGCGGCGCTGTTGCAGGCGAGCGCCACGGCGTTCGAGGCCGTCCGGTACCTGGGCGTCGGCTACCTGCTCTATCTGGGCTGGTCGACGATCCGCGACCGCAGCGCCTTCGCGGCGACGAGCGACCGCCCACCCCGCTCGGCGGCCCGGGTGATCGTCTCCGGTGTGCTGGTCAACCTGCTCAACCCGAAGCCGACGCTGTTCTTCGTCGCGTTCCTCCCGCAGTTCGTGGACACCACCGCCCCGGGCTCGGCCCGGGCGATGCTCGCCTGCGGCGTGGTGTTCATGCTGCTCACCTTCGTGGTGTTCAGCGGCTACGGCGTCTTCGCCGCCCGCCTGCGGGACCGGGTGCTGACCCGCCCCCGCGTCACCGACTGGCTGCGCCGGTCCGTCGCCGGCACGTTCGTCGCGCTCGGCGTGACGCTCGCCCTCACCGAACGATAGGGAGCCTGATGCAGTTCGAGCACTCGGCGCAGCTTCGCGCCGCACATCCCGACCTGGTCGCCGGCGTGGTGCACGCGACCGGGATCACCGCCACGGCCGACGTGGCGCAGCGCACGGCCGGCTACCTCGCCCTCGCCCGGAAGCGGTTGGCCGACGGCGCCGAGAGCACCTTCGGGGAGATCCAGGCGTGGCGGCGGGCGTACGCGGCCATGGGATTACGACCCACCAAGTACCGGTGCGCGGCCGAAGCCCTGCTGCGCCGGCTACGTCTGGACGGCGAACTGCCCCGCGTGCACCCGCTGGTCGATCTCTGCAACGCCGTCTCGGCGGCCTACGCCATCCCCATCGCCGTTCTCGACCTGGACCGGGTCGACGGCGACCTGGTGGTCCGGCCGGCGCACGGCGACGAGACGTACCTGAGTTTCGCCGGCGACACCGAGCACCCCGACCCGGGCGAGGTCACCTTCGTCGACTCCGTCGGGCGGGCGCACGCCCGGCGGTGGACGAACCGGCAGAGCGCGTGGTCCGCCGTACGGGCGGGCACCTCGTCGGTGCTGATCGCCGCCGAGGCGTTGCACCAGGGTGCCGAGCCGGCCGTGACCCGGCTGGTCGACACCCTGGTGGCGGAGTTGACCGACGGGTGGTCCGTCCCGGCGACAGCCGCGGTGCTCACCGCCGCCGCGCCCCGCTTCCGCACCCCGGCGGCCGGTGACGGCAACCGTCAGGCGGCGGTGCCGGGCATTCGGTGACAGCGGCGGTGAGCCACCACCCTCAGCCGTCCAGCCGGCGGACCATGTTCATGATGGACTCCACCTGCGCGCCGCCCTTAATCGGGAAGTTGGTCGCGCCCAGGTAGCCCCACCAGTCCCAGCAGCCGTTCGGGTTGCTCAGGGCCGTGCCCGCCTGCGGGTAGAGCACTACCAGGTTGTTGGTGTCCGCGTACTGGTTGAGGTTTGCCCGGTCGACGAACGCCGTGCCCACCGACCCGTACCCCTGGGCGCAGCCGTGCAGGGCGACCAGCAGCCGACACGACTGCCCGGCGGCGCAGGCCGACGGGACGTAGGCGAAGCCGTTGGCGTCCATGCTCAGCCCGTTGGCCCAGCCGTTGACCGCGAAGGTGTTCTGGTCGAAGCGCACGAGCGTGCCACCGAGAGCCGCGGTATTGGGCGCGTTCACCCCGCCGAGCAGCTTGCGCAGCAGGGCGTTCTGCGGGTCGGTGCCGCAGTCGTTGAGGAACGGCGACGCGGTGGCCGTACACCCCGACGTGCCGTACGGCGTGACCCACGAGTGACCGGCGGCCGAGCCGCTGTCGTACTGCACGCTGGCCCCGAAGTGCTGGTAGTAGCGGACCAGGTCGTCGGTGACGGACTTCTTGACGGAGGTGTCGTTGGCGCCGTGGAACACGTACACCGGGTCGCCGGAGAGGTTGCCGACCGGGTCGACCCAGCCGTACGTCGCCCAGGTCCGGGTGTACGTCTGCAGGGCGGACACGTTCGTCGGGTACAGGTTGTCACCGCAGCCGTAGAGCGCCTGGGCAACGGTGTTCTGCGAGCAGTAGTACGGGCCCGCCGCGAAGACGGCAGCGCCCCGGATCCGGGACGAGTAGGCGACGTGCAGCTGGGTCGCCATGTAGCCACCGGAGGACACACCGGCGACGTACACCCCGGAGATGTTGTAGGTGCCCAACGACCCGGAGACGGGCGACCTGGTGGCGGGGGTGGCGGCCTGGGCGGGGGCCGCGATGGTCAGGATCAGCAGCAGGACGGCGGTCAGGGCGGTGGCGGTTCGGCGCGGTGTGGTCATGAACGTTCTCCTTGGCAGCGCCGGCGGGGGCGTCGGCGTGCGCCGAAGCTACCGTGACGCAGGCCACACCCGACATGAGCCCGACCGACACGCTCGTCGATGTCGTTGTGTGCTCCGACCACCCACAGACGCGGTCCGAGGGCGCGGTCGCTCAGGCGGTGTCGCCGGGGGCGAGGTGGCGGTAGCCGGGGATGGTCTCGGCGAACCAGCCGGCGACGCTGGCCAGGCCGCGCTCGTTGAGCTGCGCGTCGTGGATCGGGTACGCGGCGGCGGCGTCCACCGCTCGGGCGAAGCGGATCGCCTCGTCGAGGCGTAGCCACGACCCCTGGGCGGGGACGAGCAGGGTGTGCACCGGCTCGTCCGGCACGTGCACCGAGTCGCCCGGGTGGTAGAGCCCGTCGCCGATCAGGTAGCCGAGGTTGGGGCAGTCCGGCTGGCCCTCGTGGATGGCGGCGTGCCGACCGCCGTGGGCGCTGACCGTGATGCCGGCGGCTCTGAAGCGCTGCCCCGCGCGTACCCGCGTCACCGGCAGCGGGGCGAGGTCGGGCAGCCGGGCGCCCTCCGGGGCATACACCGGGACGCCCAGCCCGGCCAGGCGCAGCACGTCCACGTGTTCGTGGGTGACCAGGACGGCGTCCGCGCCGACCAGCGCCCGTGGTTCGCTCCAGGTCCCCGGGTCGACGACAAGCACCCCACCGTCGTGCTCGACGCGGACGCAGGAGTGCGTGAATCGGGTGATCCGCATCCGGCGACGGTACGCCGGGCGTGACCGGGGTACTGCCCGTCCATGCCCCATCGATACGACACGTACCCCCGCATCGCCGTCGTGACCGGCGCGGACTCCGGTATCGGCAAGGCCAGCGCGGTCGCCCTGGCCGAGGCCGGCTTCGACATCGGCATCACCTGGTACGGCGACCCCGACGGCGCCGAGCGGACGGCGACCGAGGTCCGCTCCACCGGACGGCGGTGCGAAATCGCCGAGGCGGACTTCACCCGGCTGCCGGACGCGACCGCGGTGATCGACGAGCTGGCCGACCGACTCGGCGGCATCGGGGTGCTGGTCAACAACGCCGGCATCGGCGGCTCGACCCCGTTCGTCGACACCGGCTGGGAGCAGTGGCGCGAGGTGCTCGCCGTGGACCTCGACGCGCCCTTTCTGTGCGCGCAACGGGCCGCGCGGCGGATGCGGGCCGCCGGCGCGGGCGGACGGATCATCAACATCACCAGCGTGCACGAGCACGCGCCCCGGGTGGGCTCGGCCGCGTACTGCGCCGCGAAGGGCGGCCTGGGGCTGCTGACCCGGGTGATGGCCCAGGAGTTGGCCGCCGACGGGATCACCGTCAACGCCGTCGCTCCGGGCGAGATCGCCACGCCGATGACCGGTCAGGAGGACGTCGACCCGTTCACCCAGGAGCGGCCCGGCGTGCCGGTGGGACGGCCCGGCGACGCCCGGGAGGTGGCGGCCGTGGTCGCGCTGCTCGCCTCCCCCGCCGCCAGCTACGTCACCGGGGCGTCCTGGCCCGTCGACGGCGGCATGCTGCTGATGGGCCCGCAGGCCGCCGCGTTGACCACCGACGACTGGCGACGGGTCTGAGGGTCGTCAGCTCAGTCAGGGCGGCGAGCAGGGCCTTCTCGCGTTCGTCGTCGTCCATCCACCCCTACCCTCCGCAGTCGCCCTGCCCCGTTACCGTCACCTGAGAAGCGGTCGAGACGGCCCGGTCGGCGAACCCGTCGGTCGCGAACGGGACAGCGAGCGGCAAAGCCGGCACGTATCCTCCGCATCTCGATGATCGGCGGGGCCAGGACGGAAGGGGACCGGATGCCCGACTGGGCTGGTCGGGGCGACCGTGGCGGCCGACAACGACGTGCCTTCGGCGTCGGTGGGGCGTTGCTCGGGATCGCCCTCGTGCTGCTGCTGGCCGCCTGGCGCAGCAGCGGCTTCCTCAGCGACCTGCTGCTCAACATCGGCTCCAGCGTGGTCCTCGCGGCCATCTCGTACGTCATCTTCGACCCGCTGTTCGAGGAGGCCCGCAGGGCGCGGGTGCAGGAGCACCTGAGCTTCGACCAGCACGCCTTCGTGACCCGGCTGCACCGCTCCGGACGCCGGGTACGGATCCTCGACACCTGGACGATCCTGCTGGAGGACACGCAACGCGAGGAGGCGCTGCGGGGGGTGCGGGCGGCGCTCGCCAACGGCGCGCAGGTGCAGTTGCTCCTGCTGGACCCGGACTGCACGGCCGCGCAGCAGCGCTCGGAGGAGTTGGAGCGGCAGCGGGTGGACGTGCCGCGCCAGATCCGCACCAACCTGCGGCACCTGGCGCTGTTCCAGGACTCGCTCGACGCCCGACTGCGGCACCGGTTGCAGGTTCGGCTCTACGACGCGTCCCCGTCGATCCAGCTCTACCAGTGGGACAGCCGGGCGCTGATCTCGTTCTTCCCGATCGGGAAGCTGTCGTTCAACGTGCCCCAGCTCGAGGTCGACATGGACAGCCCCTGGGGCGGGTTCGTGCACGCCCGTTTCGAGGAGCTGTGGGAGCACGAGCAGGCGACGGTCAACCTGGAGCGGTACTGGTCGGTCGCCGTCACGCTGCGCCACGACGACTCCGACGTGGTCGAGGTGCAGGTGCCCTACGTGAGTGTGGAGGGGCAGCACTACGTCGACTGCGGTGTGTTCAAGGTGACCGGGCCGCTGACCGTGCGGGCCGTGCTGCCACCGCGCGCGCCGGGCGGCGCCCCGAAGGTGTTCGCCCTGGCCGAGCCGGTCGACGGGGACCGCACGCCGGCCGCCACCGTACGCAGGCACTTCGACCAGAAGTACGGCGGCGGCGACGGGCAGCGAGAGATCCGCCGGCTGGTGCCGCCGCCGGATGGTTCGCGTACCCCCGCTCCTCGCTCCGCGACGGCCGGCGACGCGCACGGACGGTGACCCCCGACCCACCGGGTCGGGATGAGGCGCGGGACAATGGGGGTCGTCGTCGATCGCCAGGAGGACCGTTTCCCCGTGTCGACCCATCCCGCGCCGCCGTCGCAGTCGGCGCAGCTGCGCGCCGACTGCGCGCGCTGTTTCGGGTTGTGCTGCGTCGTTCCCGCCTTCGCCGCGTCGGCCGACTTCGCCATCGACAAGCCGGCCGGACGGGCCTGCCCGAACCTGCGCCCGGACCACCGCTGCGGCATCCACACGGAGCTGCGGGAGCGGGGGTTCGCCGGGTGCACGGTCTTCGACTGCTTCGGGGCCGGGCAGCAGGTCGCCCAGGTCACCTTCGGTGGCCGGGACTGGCGGGACGCCCCGGAGACACTGCCCGCGATGGCCGAGGCGTTCACGGTGCTGCGTCCGCTGCACGAACTGCTCTGGTATCTCGGCGAGGCGGTGTCGCTGCGCCCACCGGCCGCGCTGCGCGCCGAGCTGGAGCACGCCCGCGCCGAGATCGCCGCGCTCGCCGAGAGCGACCCGGCGCGGCTGGGCACCGTGGACGTCGACGCGCACCGGGCCCGCGTCAACCCGCTCCTGTCGCAGGTCAGTGACGCGGCCCGCTCCCCCGGCGGGATCGACCGGCGGGGGGCGCAGCTCCTCGGGGCGGACCTGCGCCGGGTGGACCTGCGCCGGGCCAACCTGCGCGGCGCGCTGCTGGTCGGCGCCGACCTGCGCGGCGTCGACCTGGGTCTGGCCGACGTCACGGGCGCCGACCTGCGCGGGGCCGACCTGCGCGGCGCGGACCTACGAGCCACCCTGTTCCTGCACCAGGCTCAGGTGGACGCCGCCCGGGGGGACGTCCGCACCGGGCTGCCGGCGACGCTGAGCCGGCCGGCACACTGGACGGCCCTGGCGCTCACACCGGTACGCCGCCCCGCGCGGGCCGCCGCCCCGACCCGCCGGGGCCGCCGCCGCTGACGGCGGTGCGACGAGCCGCGCGGTACGCGGGCACGGCGGCTCCGGCCGGCCCGACACCCGTCGGCGGTCCCTGCGCCTGCCGAGCGCCGCGCCGGAGCCGGCCCCGCCCACCCCGACGGCTGCTGCCGCCGCGCGAGGTTTCGTGGGTGACGACGCCGGGTAGCCACGGCCGACGCGGACCGGCATCGACGGGGGGCACGGCGTGGGCTACCGAAAGCGCGACGGTGAGCTGCCGGGCGACCCGCAGCACAGCGAGGACGAGGCCGGCCAGGTGCCGTTGGTGCAGGTCGAGGCGGACACCGAGGTCCCCCCGCCGGCCGACACCGACGTGCCACCGGACATCGTCACCGAGGACAACAGCTCGGGCATGACCGGCGGCTCCTCCGGCAGCAGCGGCGGCGGGTCGAGCATGCCGGGGCACCCCGACGCGACCCGCCGAACCGAGCGGACGACCTAGCGGCTCGCCAGCGCCGCCCGCGCCTCGGTCATGCCCTTGTTGGCCAGACCGTCGGCGCGCTCGTTCTCCGGGTGACCGTTGTGCCCCTTCACCCACAGCCAGGTGACCTCGTGCCGCTCGCAGGCCGCCTCCAGCCGCTGCCACAGGTCGGCGTTCTTGACCGGCTGCTTCGCGGCCGTCCGCCAGCCGTTGCGCTTCCACGACGCCAGCCAGCTCGTGATGCCGTTACGCACATAGGTGCTGTCGGTGTGCAGCTCGACCGTGACGGGCCGGTTCAGGCTCTCCAGGGCCTGGATGGCCGCCATCAGCTCCATCCGGTTGTTGGTCGTCGGGGTCGCCTCGCCACCGCACAGCTCCCGCTCGTGGTCGCCGTAGCGCAGCAGGACACCCCAGCCGCCCGGTCCGGGGTTGCCGCTGCACGCCCCGTCGGTCCAGATCTGCACGCCCCTGCCGGCCGCCGCGTCCACCATGGCAGGCAACCTACCGGGCGGTGACCTCGGGCTGGCCCGTCGGGGGCCGCCACGCCGGGGCCGGAGGCACTAGGGTCTGCCGGATGGACCGGCACGTCGCGTTCGACCGTCTGCACAACTTCCGCGACCTCGGTGGTCACCGCACCGACGACGGGCGTACGGTCCGCTGGCGCCTGCTCTACCGCTCGGACTCGCTGGGCAAGCTGGCGGGCGCCGACCTGGACCGGTTCCACGCCCTCGGCGTCGGCACGGTGATCGACCTGCGGTATCCGTGGGAGATCGCCGCACGGGGTCGAGCACCGCAGATCGACGGGCTGGCCTGGCACAACCTCAGCATCGAGCACCGCCCCTACGATCAGGCGACGATCGAGGAGACGGTCGACCCGTGGCGCTACGTCGCCGACCGGTACGCCGAGGTCGCCGAGGACGGGGTCGCCGAGCTGCGCCAGGCGTTGGAGGTGATCGCCGCCGCCGAAGCGCCGCTCGTCTTCCACTGCGCGTCCGGCAAGGACCGCACCGGCCTGCTGGCCGCGCTGCTGCTGGCCCTGCTGGGCGTCGACGAGGAGCAGATCGTCGCCGACTTCGCGCGCACCGAGCTGGCCACCGAGCGCCTCATCGCCGACTGGCGGGCCCTGAACCCCGAGCGTGAGCTGCGCTGGCCCGGGTACGGTCGCGCCCCCGAAGCCGTCATCCGGCACTTCCTGGCCGACCTGACCGCCGCGTACGGGTCGGTGGTCGGCTACGCCACCGACCGTCTCGACGTGAACGAGTCGTTGACCACTCGGCTGCGGGGGCGGCTGCTCACCGACTGAGGGCACCGCGCAGGTCGCGCCGGTGGCCGATAATCATGCGCGCGATCGCTGCCTGCTCTGTCAGAGTCGACGACCGTGGACGGGAACTGGGACGGCCTGCGGGCCGACGTACGGCAGACGATCGACGAGCTGATCGCCAGCGGCCGGGAATCCGGGGTGCAGGTCGCCGCGTACCTCGACGGCGAGCCGATCCTGGCGGTGCAGGCCGGGATCGCCGACCGGGCCACCGGCCGGGCACTGGGGGCGGACACCCCGGTCTGGAGCGCGTCCACCGGTAAGGCCGTCACCTCGACCGTGGTACACGTGCTGGCCGAGCGCGGCGAGCTGGACTACGACCTGCGGATCGCCGACGTGTGGCCGGAGTTCGCCCGGCACGGCAAGGAGCGGATCACCCTGCGGCACGCGCTCACCCACACCGCCGGCGTGCCCGTCCTGCCCGCTGACGTGACGCCGGAGGACTTCACCGACTGGGACCGGATGTGCGCCGTCGTGGCCGACGCGGAGCCGATCGCCCCACCCGGCGAGGTGAAGGCGTACCACGCGTGGACCTTCGGCTGGCTGGTCGGTGAGGTGGTCCGCCGGGTGACCGGCCGGCGCGTCTCGGCGGTGCTCGCCGAGGACGTGGCCGGGCCACTCGGTGTGGCCGACGAGCTGTACCTCGGTGTTCCGGCGGCCGAGCTGGGCCGGCTGGCCCGTGTCGAGGACCGCAACATGGCGGCGCTGTTCGACTACGCGAGTGCCAACCTGCCGAACTTCGACCGGGTCGCCCCGGCGGGCGTCCGACCGGGTGCGCAGGTCGGCAGCCGCGCCGACGTCCTGGCCGCCGACGTCCCGGCCACCGGCACCGTGACCGCGCGGGCGGCGGCACGGATGCTCGCGGCGCTGATCGGCGAGGTGGACGGTGTCCGGCTGATCTCGCCGGCCCGACTGCGGGAGGCGACGACGCTGGACGGGCCGCCCGGACCGGAGTGGGTGTTCGGGCAGGAGGCGACCTGGGGCCTCGGGTACGCGGTGGACGACGACGGTTCGTTCGGCGCGGCCGGCAGCGGCGGCAGCCTCGCGTACGCGTACCCGGAGCTGGGGTTGACTATCGCGGCGACGAAGACGCTGCTCGGGGCCGGTGACGGTGACCCGATGGAGGACCTGCGCGTGCTGATCCGCGACCGGGTGACCGCCCGGCGCTGACCGGCCCGGGTCAGGTTTCCGAGTCGGCTACGGGCCGGAGCGGCCGGCCCACCACGGCCGCCGGGATGGCCGGCGCGGGCCGGGCGGGCCGCAGCCGGTCGCGCACGCGGTGCGCCGCGTCGCCGGCCGTGGCGGCGATCATCGGCAGCAGTCGAGTGGAGTTCATGATCGCGATCTCCTCGGCGGGGGTGGTGACGCCGTCGAGGAAGCGCAGGACCCGCTCGGGCGGGTTGCGGTCGAAGAGCCGATCGAAGAACTCGGGACCGCCGACGCCGCCCCGGTCCAGCGCGCGCAGCGCCACCGCGTCCATCCAGCGGTGCCGGGCCGGGTACGCGGCCTTCGGCACTGGCGGCTGGCCGGCGGCGAGCGCGCGGGCCACCTG
This sequence comes from Micromonospora sp. NPDC005252, assembly GCF_042872475.1. Classification (NCBI taxonomy): domain Bacteria; kingdom Bacillati; phylum Actinomycetota; class Actinomycetes; order Micromonosporales; family Micromonosporaceae; genus Micromonospora; species Micromonospora sp. NPDC005252. Next base: position 179,744 of record NZ_JBIAKN010000005.1, read on the forward strand.
GTCGGCCTGGCGGTACATGGCGGAGAAAGTGAAGCCGGTGGAGGGGCGGGTCGCGCCCCCGGCCGTGCCGAGGCGGACGACGCGCGGCGAGGGCCGGGCCGAGAACGGCGCGTCGGTCATCGGGATCACCCCGTTCTCCACCTCGCGGACCCGCAGCCCCGCCGGGTCGAGCCCGAGCAGGTCGCGGTAGCCGGCCAGCGCCCTGTCGTACCCGGCGTCGGTGAGCAGGCCGGGCGAGAACTCGGTGTACTCGACCAGGGCGTACCGGTCGCTGACCGGCAGCACGTAGCCGAAGGAGACGCCCCGGGCGGGCTGCGGGGTGCGGAAGTCCATGAGCACCGCCCGCCGCGGGTCGAACGCCGGTCGGTCGGACTCCAGCCACCAGCCGCGGAAGTTTTGCAACCAGGTCGTCCGCCCGGCTCGCGCGGGTGGGCGGGGCCGGGAGTCGAGCACCCAGCCGGCCCGTACGACACGCCCGTCGCCGGTGCGGACGACCACCCGGGTGCCGTCGTCGGTCACCGTCTCGGCCGGGGCGACGATCCGGATGGCGTCCAGCCGACGCTCGGCCTCGGCAGCCCGGTCGTAGACCGGGCCGGAGCGCAGCATGGCGTACCGCAGCGGGGTCAGGTCGAGGACGCGGCGCCGCCCGGGCGTCGCCACCTCGACCTGCCGCCAGCTCGCGCTCAGCAGTGGGTCGAGGTCGGCGCTCGGGTCGCCCCAGAACGCCCAGGTGCGGTCCTGGCCGCGCCGGCGCACCGGGTCGACGACGGCGATCCGCAGGTCGCGGACGCCGTGCCGGTCCAGCGCGGCGAGCAGCAGCGAGGCGGCGCCCCCGCCGCCGAGCAGCGCGAGATCGACGTCGAGCGGGGCGGAATCGGTCACCGCACCACGCTGCCACACCGCCCCGGCGGCCGCACACGCCGCTCCGGCCACTCGACCCCACGCGAGGTCGACATGCAACCATTCGGTTGCCTAAGTTATCGGCAACCAAATGGTTGCTTTTCAGGGGGGCGGCGGATGGACGAGGCGTTCCGGGCACTGGCCGATCCCGGCCGGCGGCGGCTGCTCGACCGGCTCAACGCACGCAACGGCCAGACCCTGCGAGAGCTCTGCGACGGGTTGCCGACGACCCGGCAGGCGGTCAGCAAGCACCTGTCGGTGCTGGAGGCAGCCGGCCTGGTGACGACCGTCCGGCGCGGCCGGGAGAAGGTGCACTTCCTCAACGCCGCTCCGATCAACGCCATCGCCGACCGGTGGCTGAGCCGCTACGACCGGCAGCGGGCGGCAGCGCTCGCCGACCTGAGCACCGCATTGGAGGAACAGCCCATGGCAAGCCCCACGTTCGTCTACACGACATACGTCACCACCACCCCGCAGCGGCTGTGGGCCGCGCTCACGGAGCCCGCGTTCACCCGCCGCTACTGGGGTGGGGTCGCGCTGGTGTCCGACTGGCAGGTCGGGTCACCGGTGCTGTGGCAGGACGCGCCGGAGGGCGAGCCTCGCGATCTCGGCCAGCGGGTGCTGGTCGCCGAGCCGTACCGTCGCCTCTCCTACAGCTGGCACGGCTTCCAACCCGAGCACGCCGAGCACTTCGGCTGGTCCACCGAGGAGTTGGCCGCTCGGCTCGGCGAGCGCCGGTCGACGGTGACCTTCGAGATCGAGCCGCACGGGCCCTCGGCCGTCCGGTTGACCGTCATCCACGACGACTTCTCTCCGGACAGCGAGATGCACCGGGCGATCAGCGGTCAACTCGACGGCAGCGGCGGCTGGCCGGAGCTGCTGGCCAACCTCAAGACCCTCCTGGAGACCGGCGAGCCGATGCCCGAACCGGCACCGGCCGAGCGGGCCGGCTGAGCGGGCCGGCGGGCATTCCCGCCGTGGTTGGGCCATACCTCGCCATCGGCCCAGCCGCGACAGCCCGACCCGAGCGGACATCGATCGGAGCACCGGCACCCCTCGGGCCGTCCGGGGCTAAGCGCTGCTCTCCCCCGCCTTCGGGTGGACACGTGACGGCAACGAAGGTTTCTCATTTTCACCTGATCGGGGTCCCAACCGACCTAGTGTTGGGCACACCGGTGCTAGTCACGGAGTTGGCCACCCGAACGACGTCCCACGCAGTCAGCGGACGAAAAGTGAGGGAAGACGCGTATGAAGGTCTCAACAGCACTCTGCTCTGCGGCGCTCGGCGTGGGCCTCGGCACGCTCCTGCTGCCGGGCGCCGCACTGGCCGACACCGTCGTGTCACCGGCCACCACGCCGGTCGGAGGAACCGTCGTGCTCACCGCGACGACCTGCAACCCGAAGTCGGGTGACGTCATCTTCCGGGTCACCGGACCCAACCGCGACGAAAACGTCCGATCCACCACGGCCGCCGCCGGCGGCGGCCTCAGCGCCGAACTGTTCACCGCCGGGTTCACCCTCGGCACGTACACGGTGGCCGCGACCTGCGGCGACGGCAGCTCGGCGGGCAGCGCCACGTTCACCGTCACCCCGATCGGTGGCGCCCCGGCCGGCTCGGGCGGCGACAACCGCGACGGTCGCGACGCGGGCGCCCTCGCCGCCGGAGGCACCCTGCTCGGCACCGCCGCCGCTGGCGCGGTGCTCCTGTTCCGCCGGCGTCGTCCGGTGTCCACCGTCGCCTGACCGGCGACGCGCTCCATCCCTGAGGACGGGTGCCCGTGCCGGTGACACCGGCACGGGCACCCCGACGATCCCTACGGAGGTCAGCACGTGTGGAGGCGACGGACCCTGCCGGCGGTGGTCGCCCTGCTCGGCGTGTCCGGGCTGGGGCTGATCACCGTCGGCCTCTCCGCCGAGCCGGCGCGTCCCCCACGCCCGCCGGTCGACGCGCCGACACACACCCGGCCCGCGCCGGACCTGGCCCCGCTGCCCCGCGCCGCGCCCGTCCGGGTCCAGATTCCGGCCATCGGTGTACGCGCGGAGATCGTCGCCGTCGGCGTGGACGCCGCCGGGGTGCTGGAAGTCCCCCCGCTGGACAAGCCGACCCTCGCCGGCTGGTACCGACACGGCGTCAGCCCCGGAGAGACCGGCAACGCCGTCCTGGTGGGACACGTCGACTCGCCGGCCGGCCCGGCGGTCTTCTTCGACCTGGGTCGACTGCGCGCCGGCCAGGAGATCCAGGTCACCCGCGCCGACGCGCGGGTCACCACGTTCACAGTGGACGGCGTTCACGCGTACCCCAAGGACCGCTTCCCCAGCGGCCTGGTCTACGGCCCGGCGGACGCCGCCGGACTGCGCCTGATCACCTGCGGCGGCCGGTTCGACGACACGACCGGCAACTACGTGGACAACATCGTCGTCTTCGCCACCCGCACCGCCTGAGCCGACAGCCCCCGCTGTCGGGAGCCAGACGCCGCTGGGCAGAATCCGGTGGCACCATGCCCTGCGAGCACCGTGGCCGCGTCGGTGCGCGGGAGGGGGCGCGTCGTGGATCAGCGAGCGGTACGGGACCGGGCCGGTCGAGGCGTACGCGCCCTGGCCCGGCGGCTGCTCGGCCGCCCGGGCGGTGAGGCTCCCACGCCCCGCCGATCCAATCCGGACGCCGTGGTCGACTGTGCCGTCTACGTCAACGGCCGACGCGAGCCGGGCCGGCCGCACTACGCCGACGCGTACGCCCGTGCCCGCCGGGGCCGCGGCGCCTTCGTCTGGCTGGGGTTGCACGAGCCGGGGCCGGCCGTGCTCGCCGCCGTGGGGCGCACCTTCGGCCTCGACGAGCTGACCGTCGAGCAGGCGCTCGCCGACGGGCACCGGCCCACCGTGCAGCGGCACGGGCCGGTCACCCTGCTGGTGCTGCGCACCGCCGGGTACGTGGAGCACGCCGAGCTGACCGACACCTCCGAGGTGATCGACACCGGCGACGTGATGGTGCTGCTCGGCGACCGGTTCGCCGTCACCGTGCGGCACGGCGCCGCCGGTGCGCTGCGCGACGTCCGCGCCGACATCGAGCGCCGCCCCGCGCTGCTGGCCGCCGGACCCTGGGCGGTGGCGTACGCGGTCTGCGCCCGGATGGTCGACACGTACCTGGAGGTGGCCGGGCACGTGGAGCGGGACCTGGAGCGGGTCGAGGAGGCGGTGTTCGCCCGCGACCGTTCGGCCGACATCCAGCACATCTACCAGCTCAAGCGGGAGGTGGTGGAGTTCAAGCGGGCGGTGCTGCCCCTGCAGACGCCCATGCGGATGCTGCTCGACCCGGGCGCCGACGGGCCGCCGCGTGCCCTGCACCGCTGGTTCGTGGACGTGGACGGCCGGTTGGCCCGGGCGGTGGACCGGGTGGCGGCGTACGACGACCTGCTCACCTCGATCGTGCAGTCCCGGTTGGCGCAGCTCGCCGTCGAGCAGAACAACGACATGCGCAAGATCGCCGCGTGGGCGGCCATCGCGGCCACCCAGACCGGCATCGCCGGCGTCTACGGCATGAACTTCGACCACATGCCCGAGCTGGCGTGGCGCTACGGCTACGCCGGGGCCCTGGCCCTGATGGCGGCGGCGGCCCTCGCCCTGTACCGCCTGTTCCGCCGCTCCGGCTGGCTCTGAGCCGCGGCGCGATGGTGGGCATCGCGGCCGCGAGCGGTCAGCGCGGGCAAGTCAGCGCGGGCGGCTCAGGAAGGCGCGGATCCGCTCCCGCGGGCGGTCGGTCAGCTCCGGGCCGTGGGTGAAAGCGGCGATGTCGTACTCCAGCTCCCCGAGCACGTGGGAGGTCTGCCGGGTCATCCGGAAATCGCTGCACAGCAACTTCGGTGACCAGCGGACGCCGAGCACGTTGAACAGCGCGTCCCCGGTGATCAGCAGTCGGGTCGGCTCGTGCAGCAGCGACACGTGACCGGGCGAGTGCCCGGGGGTGTGCACCACCCGCAGGCCGCCGCCGACGTCGAGCACGTCGCCGTCGGCGAGCGGCTGCGCCACCCGCACGGCGGGAAACCGGCCGCCGGCCACCCGGGTGAAGAACCGGCCGCCGGTCACCGCCGGGTCTGCGGGCGGGTTGTGGCCGGCCTCGGCGTACGGGATGTCGTCGGCGTGCGCGGCCACCGGGGCGCCGGTGCGGCGGGCCAGTTCGGCCGCGCCACCCGCGTGGTCCGGGTGCGCGTGCGTCAGCACGATCCGGGTGACGTCGGCCGGCACCTTGCCCATCGCGGCCAACCCGCGCACGATCCGGGCCGGCGCTTTGGCCAGCCCGCAGTCGACGAGCGTGACACTGCCGTCGTCGTCGACGAAGGCGTACGAGTTGACGGCCGAACGCCCCACGGTGGGGATCCGCCAGACGTTCGGGGCGAGCGATATCGCGGGGGAACGCGTCATGGTGCGAGTCTAGGGAGAATCGTCAACCATCACTGCCCGTCGACCACCGGCCCGCCACCGTCCGGGCGGGGGCTAACCTCGCCCGGGTGATGTGGCAGCGGTACGTGGCGATCGGCGACAGCACCACCGAAGGGCTCGACGATCCGGACGACGCCGGCGGCTACCGGGGCTGGGCCGACCGGTTCGCCCTGGCGGTGGCGCGCGCCCAGGGCGGCCTGGAGTACGCGAACCTGGCCATCCGTGGCCGGACCACCGCGCGAATCCGCGCCGAGCAGCTCCAGCCGGCCCTCGATCTCGCCCCCGACCTGGCCACCGTGGTCGCCGGCATGAACGACGTGCTGCGCCCCTCCTTCGACGCGGACCAGGTCGCCGAGGACATCGCGGCGATGCAGCGGGCGCTCGTCGGGCAGGGCGCCACCGTCCTGACCTTCACCATGCCGGACCCGGCGCCGGTGATGCCGCTGGCCCGGCCGCTGCGGGGCCGGATGCTGGCACTCAACGAGGCCCTGCGCGCGGCCACCGCGCAGACCGGGGCCACGCTGCTCGACCTGGGAGCGCATCCGGTCTCCTCCGATCCGCGGCTGTGGAGCGACGACCGGCTGCACGCCAACAGCGCCGGGCACGCGCGGATCGCCGCCGCGCTGGCGTACACCGCGGGTCTGCCCGGGTTCGACGACTCCTGGACGGCGCCGCTGCCGCCGGCGCCGCTGCGACGCCGCGCCGAGGTGCTCGGCGCCGAGCTGGCCTGGGCCCGCCGGCACCTGCTGCCCTGGGTGGCCCGGCACCTGCGCGGCCGGTCGTCCGGGGACGACCGGGTCGCGAAACGGCCGGTCCCCCTGCCGGTGGCGCTGGACGGCTGACGGCCGGCCACTCGGGGCGCCCGGCGGTGCGGCAGGATGGCGGGATGGGCAGGGGTACGGGTGGCCGGCGGGCGAACGCGACGACCGGACGGGTCTGCCCGTGCGGCTCCGGCCAGGCGTACGCCGACTGCTGCTCCCCGGTCCACGGCGGTACCGCGCAGGCGCCGACGGCCGAGGCGCTGATGCGCTCCCGGTTCAGCGCCTTCGCCCTCGGCGACGCCGACTACCTGCTGCGCAGTTGGCACTCGTCGACCCGACCCGCTCGGCTGGAGCTGACCCCGGGGCAGCGGTGGACCCGGCTGGAGATCGTCGAGACCGAGCGCGGCGGTCTGCTCGACGCCACCGGCACGGTGACGTTCCACGCCCACTACCGCGAGGCGGGTCGGCCGGGCACGCTGACCGAGCACAGCCGGTTCGTCCGCGAGGCCGGCCACTGGGTCTACCTCGACGGCGACCAGCCCTGACACCTGAGCCGCGAGGTCATCGTGGGGATCCAGCCGTCACGGTGTCGGTCCGGAGTGTCGCCGGCGGGCCAGCAGCGCCAGCGCCACGACGAGGTACGCCCCGGCCGCCGCCGCGAACGCCACCGCGTTGCCGGCCGCCGTGGCGACGAGACCGTAACCGGCGTACGTCCCGATGATCAGCAGGTCGGTGGCCATCCCGGCCAGCGAGGTGACGGTGGCCCGACTGGTGCCGGTGATCCGGGCCTGCAACCGCGCGTCGGCCAGCACGGTGGCCAGTTGCGCGGCGCCGAACGCCACCGCGAGCAGCACGAAACCCGCCGGGTGCCGGACCAGAGCGCCCCCGGCCAGCGCGACGGCGACCAGGCCGAGCAGCACGGCGTACCCCCGGTGGCCCAGCCGCTCCCCCGCCGGGGCGAGCAGCCCACCAACGGTGACGCCGGCCCACAGCAGCAGGAGCAGCAGCGGCACGGCCTGCGCGCCGACGCCGGTGTCCACGGCCAGCAGCGGCGTGTACTCGTCCAGCGCGCCCCAGTCGGCGGCCACCACAGCGACCAGCAGGACGGCCGCCCGCACAGGGGGCCGGGAGCGGACCTGCGTCACACCGGCCCGCAGCGTGTCCCACCAGGTCAGGTCGCCGTCGTCGTCCGGTGTCGCCGACTCGGGCGGGTGATCGCCGCGCAACGCGGCGACGGGCGGCACGGCAACCGCCGGGTCGTACGCCGGTGGGGGCGGGTCGTGCACGGGCCGGGACGGTGACGCGCCGGGCGGCGGGCGGTGCTCGGGGAACCGGGCCGCGACGGCGGCGGCGAGCAGGCAGGCGAGCACGCTGGCCGCGCCGACCGCCGGGTACCCGCCGATGGCGAGCACCGGGCCGGCGAGCACCCCGGTGACCACCACGCCCAGCACACCCGCCGTCCGTGCCCGACCGAGCACCCGGGCGTACCGGCCGGCGGCGCCGAGCCGGTCCAGTTCGGTCCAGACCAGCGCCTCCAGAGCGCCGGACACCAGCGCCCCGCCGGCGCCCCACAACAGGAACCCGACCGCGAAGGCCGGGTACGACGGGATCAGCACCCACAGCGCGTAGCCGGCGGCGGTCACCAGCGGGGCGAGGCGCAGCAGCAGCCGGCGCGACACCGCGTCGGCCCACGCGCCGGACGGCACCTCGAACAGGATGCCGGCGGCCGACCAGATGACGAACAGCGATGAGATCTGCCCCACCGACAGGCCGGTGTCGGCGAAGAGCACCACGTACAGCGGGTAGAGCAGGACGAGGTCACTGAGGAACGCGTACCCGTAGAGGGTCACCGACAGCCGGCGGACCGCCGGGTCGGGCACGCGCGAGGCGAGGTGGGTCATGGGGCCTTCCCGTGGGAGTGGAGACGGACACCGGACGTGCGGTGCCCGTGGCGGTCCACGGGTGCGGCCTACGGCGTTGGATCAATGTCGCCAGGTCATGTCGGCGATGGTAGACCGGCGTCAGGGTGCCGGCCAGCGCTTTCGGCGTGCCGGCCCGACGGGAGCGGGGCGGGATCCGCGTGGATCCCGCCCCGCCGTCGCGCCGAGGTTCAACGCCGGTGGGGATCCACCGGCGGGATGACCGTCGTGGTCTCGCTGTCGTCGCTGCTGCTGCGCTGGCCCGGAACCCCGCCGCTGATCACCTGGGTCGTGTCGGCGTCACGGTGGGGATCCACCACCTGCGTGGTGTCCGGGTCGGTCGAACGGGCCACCACCTGCGTGGTGTCGTCGACGCTGTCGGCGGGACGGGTCACCACCTGGGTGGCCTCCGGGTCGGACGGCCGGGTCGTCACCTGCGTCGCGTCCGCCTCGGCGGGACGGGTCACCACCTGCGTGGCCTCCGGGTCGGACGGCCGGGTCGTCACCGGGGTGGCGTCCGCGTCGGCGCGGGCGGCCGTCGAGCGGGCCAGTTCGGCCTCGGCGTCGCGGCGACCGGCCCGGTAGGCACGGGCGTGCGTGGCGATCAGCTGCGACTCCTGCTCGGCGCGGGTCAGCCACGCCTCCCAGCGACTCTGCATCGGACGGATGAGGCCGCCACCGACCCCGACGACGAGGATGCCGCCCACAGTGGCCAGCACCGCGATCAGCACCGGGGTGGTGACCGCGGTGGCCACGCCGATCTGGTTCAGCGCCGCGATGACGCCCAGGCCGAGGATGAACACCGAGGCGATACCGGCCAGCACCCGACCGTACGACAGCCCGCCGAGCGCGCCGCTGATGATGTCCTTCACGGCGTTGGCGATGGCGGCGGCGACCACGACGATGACGATCGCGACGAAGGCGCGGGGCAACCACGCGACCACGGCCGTGATCAGGTCGGAGATCGGGTTGGGCCCCCAGATGCCGAAGGCGAGTTGCAGGGTGAGCAGCAGCACCGCGTAGTAGACGAGCTTCGCGACGATGTCGCTGGCGTCGTACCGGGAGCGGTTCAGGGCCCGGCGGATGCCGCCGCGCTCGACGGCGCGGTCGAAGCCCACGCGTTCGAGGACCTTCTCCACGATCTTCAGTACGGCCTTGGCGATCAGCCAACCGGCCACCAGGATCGCCAGGAAGGCGACGGCCTTGGGCAGGAAGAGCATCACCGAGCGAAGGGCGTCGCCCACCGCGTCGCTGACGTTGTCACTCATAGGGTCGTTCCTCCATGCGGAGCAGCCGGGATGGTAGGCCACCGACCTACCCCCACCAGCGGACGGGGAAACGCCGCTCCCGCTTCCGAGGGTCTAGCGCGCGGACGAGTCTTGGCAATATTCTCCGGAGTACGTGCGGCCACTGGAGCTACTTTTCATCCCCCCGCCGTCGGCCGCAGGAGGAGATGTCATGCACGTCGACCATTCCGAAGTGGACCGCCGAACGCTGCTGCGGGCCGGTCTCGGCGCGGCCACGGTCGCCGTCGTCGGAAGCGAACTCGCCTTCTCGGGCGCGGCGCAGGCCGCTCCCGGCACCGACCTGGACTGGATCATCAGCTGCGACGAGTGGGCCGCCCGCCCGCCGAAGGACCCGCTGTCGGTCAGCGCCATCCCCACCAACAAGATCATCGTGCATCACATGGCGTTCCCGAACGTCACCGACTACTCCCGCGAGCAGGCGGTCAAGCTGGCCCACGACTGCCAGGACCTGCACATCGACGGCAACGGCTGGTCGGACACCGGCCAGCACTTCACGGTGAGCCGCGGCGGCTACGTGCTGGAGGGCCGCCGGGGCAGCCTGGAACGCCTCGAAGCGGGCGACCGCCAGATGATCTCGGCGCACTGCCCGGGCGAGAACGGCCGGGCCATCGGCATCGAGAACGAGGGCACGTACGTCACCGAGACTCCACCGGAGGCGCTGACCGACTCGCTGGTCAAGCTCTGCGTGGCCATCTGCCGGCAGTACGGGCTGCACGCTTTCGACATCTTCGGCCACTGGGACTTCCGCACCACCGACTGCCCGGGGGCGGCGTTCTACCGGCAGTTCCCGCAGCTGCGGCGGCGGGTCCACGCGGCCCTCGGCACCAAGCTGGGTGACGTGCCGGCCCGCCGCTGGCCGGATCTGTGGCGGTTCGTCAACTCGCCGTCGGTCCGGGTGGTGCAGCACCTGCTGGCCTACCAGGGCTACGCCGTGACGGTCAGCGGCACGTTCGACGCCGCGACCGTGGCCGCCGTGCAGGACTGGCAGGCCCGCAACGGCATCGCCGTGGACGTGGACGCCACGCTCACCACGCCGACCTGGGAGACCCTGGCGCCCGAGCTCGACCAGCACGCCGCCGGCGCGCCGGTCACGGCCGTCCAGGAGATCCTCGCGACCAAGGGGTACGCGGTCACCGTCACCGGCGCGTACGACCACGCCACCCGCGGGGCCGTGCAGGACCTGCAGGCGCTGCACGGGCTGCCCCGCAACGGCAAGCTCAGCACGAGCACGTGGTGCGCGATCGTCGGCGGCACGGTCCGCCAGTCGTTCACGCACCACTGACCCTCCGCCGGAGGCGGCGCGGGGTGATCCCGTGCCGCCTCCGCCGCGGGCGGACGCTGGTCAGCAGTACGCACCCGGGGCCTGAGCAGCGCAATGTCGCCGGCGCGTCGGTTTGGCCGACGGCGCGGGCGGAAAGGTTGCCGAGCATGACATGGGCCCGTCGAGCCGTACCCGCCGTCGCCGCCGCCGTCGCGGCACTCGCCGCGCGGGATCTGATCCAGCGCGACCACGCGCTGCTGCGCAACTTCCCGGTGCTCGGCCGCGCCCGGTACCTGCTGGAGGCCATCGGGCCGGAGCTTCGGCAGTACATCGTGGCCGGCAACGACGAGGAACGCCCGTTCACCCGCGACCAGCGTCGCTGGGTGTACGCGTCGGCGAAGCAGGAGAACAACTACTTCGGCTTCGGCACGGACAACGACATCGAGCACACGCCCGGCTACCCGATCATCAAGCACCGCACGTTCGGCCGGGCCGTGCCGCCGTCGTCCCCGACGGCCGGACACGACGTACGGCTGCCGTGCGCGAAGGTGCTGGGCGCGGCGCGGGATCGGGCACGCGCGTTCCGACCGGAGTCGGTGGTCAACATCTCCGGGATGAGCTTCGGCTCGCTCTCCGGCAACGCCATCACCGCCCTGAACAAGGGGGCCGCGCTCGCCGGGTGCCTGCAGAACACCGGTGAGGGTGGCCTGTCGCCGTACCACCGCAACGGTGGTGAGCTGGTCTTCCAGCTCGGCACGGCGTACTTCGGCTGCCGCGACGAGCACGGCCGGTTCAGTCTCGACCGGCTGAAGGACCTGGTCGCCGGCGCCCCCGTCCGGGCCTTGGAGATCAAGCTGAGCCAGGGCGCCAAACCGAGCCTCGGCGGGCTGCTGCCCGGGGCGAAGGTGTCCGCCGAGATCGCCGCCACCCGGGGCATCCCGGCCGGGCAGGACTGTGTGAGCCCGTCGCGGCACGCCGAGTTCTCCGACTGTGACAGCCTGCTCGACTGGGTGGAGCTGCTGGCCGCCGAGACGGGCCTGCCGGTCGGCATCAAGTCGGCGGTCGGCGACCTCAGCTTCTGGCAGGAGCTGGCCAGCCTGATGCGGGACACCGGCCGGGGCGTCGACTTCATCACGGTCGACGGCGGCGAGGGCGGCACCGGCGCCGCGCCGCTGATCTTCACCGACTCGGTGTCGCTCCCGTTCCAGCAGGGCTTCTCCCGGGTCTACAAGGTCTTCGCCGAACACGACCTGCACGAGCAGGTGGTGTTCGTCGGCAGCGGCAAGCTCGGCCTGCCGGACAACGCCATCGTGGCGTTCGCGCTCGGCTGCGACATGGTCAACGTCGGTCGGGAGGCGATGCTGTCGATCGGCTGCATCCAGGCGCAGAAGTGCCACACCGACACCTGCCCCACCGGGGTGGCGACGCAGAACGCCTGGCTGGCCCGGGGCCTCGACCCGACGCTGAAGTCCGTCCGGGCGGCCAACTACCTGCGGACGCTGCGCCGGGACCTGACCAAGGTCGCCGAGGCGTGCGGCGTCGAACACCCCGGCCTGATCGGCACGGACGCCGTGGAGATCCTGGACGGCCGCACCGGCTCCACCCCACTGCACGAGGTGTACGGCTACCGACCGCACTGGGGCCTGCCCTCGCCGGCCGACCAGAAGGAGATCATCCGGCTGATGGCCCCGGAGTCGCCCCGGGGTGGCAGCGCCCCTCCGTCGGCGACCGCCGTCGGCTGAGGGCGGCGGCTGAGGGCGGCGGCTGAGGGCGGCGGAATCAGACGCGGCCCACCGCTCGGGGCGGCCATGACTCCGACGAGCGGTATACCTATGGGTCATATTTATGACTCACAGGTATATGGCTCTGCCGCATCATGCCCACCGGTCGCGCTGCCGGACCGCGCGGGTCGCGCGCGGCGCCTCCGGAGCGCGGCGGAGCGGGGTCGCGCAGATCGCGCGCGGCGCCTCCGGAGCGCGGCGGAGCGGGGCCGCGCAGGTCACGCGCGGCGCCTCCGGAGCGCGGCGGAACGGGGCCGCGCAGGTCACGCGCGACGCCTCCGGAGCGCGGCGGAACGGGGTCGATGTCGCTTCGCCCGGCACGAAGGTCGCGTTGGGCAGCATGCGGATCGACGGGCCGGGGCATTCGTCATCGGCGATCGCCGACCGGTAAACGCGTGGAGCTGCTGCCGGCGACACCCGTATCGTGGCGCGGTGCTGATCAGACGCGAGACCCCCGCCGACGTCGACGCCATCCGCGCGGTGCACGCCGCCGCCTTCGCCAAGACCACGGACGACGCCGCGCCGGTCGAGGCGACGCCGGTCGACACACCGCAAGTCGAGGCGACGCCAGTCGACGCACCGCAAGTGGACACACCGCAAGTCGAGGCGACGCCGGTCGAGGCGACGCTTGTCGACGCGCTGCGGGCCGACGAGGGCTGGCTGCCCGCGTACTCCCTGGTGGCGACCGATTCGGACGGCCAGGTGGTGGGGCACGTGGTGGCCACCCGCGGCCGGGTGGGCGGTGAGCCGGTGGCGTTGGGCCTGGGGCCGCTCGGCGTGCTTCCCGCGTGGCAGCGTCGCGGTGTCGGCACGGCGTTGATGCACGCGGTGCTCGGCGCGGCCGACGCCCGCGACGAACCGCTCGTGGTGCTGCTCGGGCATCCCGGGTACTACTCGCGCTTCGGGTTTCGGCCCGCCGTCGAGTTGGGCGTCACCCCGCCGCAGCCGTGGGGTCCGCGGTACTTCATGGCCCGGCCGCTGAACGCATGGCGCGAGTCGATCCGGGGCGAGTTCCGCTACGCCCGCCCCTTCGACGACCTGTGAACCCACCGCGCGTCCGCCGCCGGCGTGCCGCCGACCTCGACGGCTGCATCGCGGCGCTCGCCGACGTCCACCGGGTGGACCGCTATCCGCTGAACTGGCCGGCCGACCCGCACCGCTGGCTGCGCGAGCCGCACCCGGCGCGCGCCTGGGTCGCCGTCGACCCCGCTGGAACGATCGTCGGACACGTCGCGGTGCACCGCCTGCCCGACCCGGCGGACGAGCCGCGCGCCGATCCGACGGCCGAGGTGGCTCGGCTCTTCGTGGCGCCGGCCGCCCGCGGGCTGGCGCTGGGCAGCACTCTGCTGGCCCGGGCACGGCACTGGGCGGACGCGCGCGGGGTGCGTCTGGTGCTCGAGGTGGTCGCCGACGGCGCCGCGGCCGTCGCCCTGTACGAGCGCACCGGATGGCGGTACACGGGCAGCAGCACGGCATCGTGGACCGCCCCGGACGGCAGCCCGGTGTCGCTGCGGCGTTACACCGTGCGCTCCGACGCCGACCCGGCCATCGCCGCGAGCCGGCGGGCGAGCAGGGCGGCGGCCTCGCGCAGCTCCGCGGGCTCCACCACCTCCACCTCGTAGCGCAGGCGGGCGATGTGCGCGGCGAGCCCGTCCAGGCTGTCGCCGCCGACGACGAGCACGCACCAGCCGTCGCGACCGGCCTCGACGCGTCCCACCTGTGGTGGGACCGCCTCGCGCACGCGCTCGGGCGGGGCGTGCACCCGCACCCGGGCGAGATACCGGTAGGGCGCGTCGGTCACCGACCGCTGCACGAAGGCGATCGGATCCGGATGGTCACGCGCCGGGAAGCGCCAGGTCGTCGCCACCGTGGCCCGCATCCGGTCCAGGCGGAACGTACGCCAGTCGTCGCGATCGACGTCCCAGGCCATCAGATACCAGCGACGGCCGGTGGTGACCATCCGGACCGGCTCGACCGTCCGCTCCCGCTCACCGCTGTCGCGGCCGGCGTAGTGGAACCGCACCCGCACCGCGTCACGACAGGCACGGGCGAGTGTCACCAGCAGCTCCGCGTCGATCTCGACCACCGGGCCGATGAGCGTCTCCGTCCAGCCGTGCACCGCTCGCACCTCGGCGCGCAGCCGCGCCGGCATCACCTGGTCGAGTTTCGTGAGTGCCCGCAGGGCCGCCTCGGCTGCCCCGGCGACCGTGCCTCCCGACGCCAGTCGCAGGGAAACCGCCGTAGCGATCGCCTCCTCGTCGTCGAGAAGCAGCGGCGGCAGCCGGGTGCCCGCGCCGAGCCGGTAGCCGCCGCCAACGCCAACCGACGCCTGGACGGGATATCCGAGTGCGCGCAGCCGTTGCACGTCACGGCGCACACAGCGGTCGGTGACACCCAGCTCGGCGGCGAGCTCGGCGGCCGTCCACGACGACCGCCGCTGCAACAGGGCCAGCATCCGCAGCACCCGCTCCGTCGTCGCCTCCACCGTCACCCGCCGATCGTTGCACGAATAGCGGAACGATCCTGTCCGCAAGGCACGAGAGGGTGGCGGCATGACCAGCCAGACCAGGAAAGAGGGAGCTGTCATGGCCCGCGAGGTGCAGATAACGTTCGACGCCGCCGACCCGGCCAGCCTGGCGGCGTTCTGGGCCGAGGCCCTCGACTACGAGTTGCAGGGGCCGCCCGGGGACTTCGACTCGTGGGACGCCGCACTGGACGCGATGGGTGTGCCGCCGGAGCGCCGCAACGACGCGTCCGCGGTGGTCGACCCCAAGGGTGCGGGGCCGCGCCTGTTCTTCCAGCGCGTGCCGGAGGGCAAGCAGGCCAAGAATCGCGTCCACCTCGACGTGCGGGCCGCCCCCGGGCTCACGGGTGACGAGCGGATGGCGGCCCTGGAGGCGGAGGCTGAACGGCTCGTCGCCCGCGGCGCCACCCGCCTCGCACGGCACGAGCCCACTCCCCCGCTCGGCGCCGGTCACCTCGTGCTCGCCGACCCCGAGGGCAACGAGTTCTGCCTCGACTGATCGGGCGTTCGCCCAGCTCACTGCCGCGATGGTCGGGCCTCGTGCGAACATGTGTACGTGTCGACCGGCGCCCACATCCTGCACGCCGACCTGGACGCCTTCTACGCGTCGGTCGAGCAGCGCGACGACCCGCGCCTGCGGGGGCGGCCGGTGATCGTCGGCGGTGGTGTGGTGCTCGCCGCCAGCTACGAGGCGAAGGCGCGGGGCGTCCGCAGCGCGATGGGTGGCCAGCAGGCGCGCAGGCTGTGCCCGGACGCCATCGTGGTGCCGCCCCGGATGGCGGCGTACACGCAGGCCAGCCGGGCGGTGTTCGAGATCTTCCGGCAGACCACGCCGCTGGTCGAGGGGCTCTCCATCGACGAGGCGTTCCTCGACGTGGGCGGCCTGCGGCGGCTGGTCGGCGCACCGGCCGACATCGCCGAGCGGCTGCGCCGGGAGGTCCGCGACCGGGTCCGCCTGCCGATCACGGTGGGCGTGGCCCGGACGAAGTTCCTGGCCAAGGTGGCCAGCGGGGTGGCGAAACCGGACGGGCTGCTGGTCGTCGCCCCCGACGCCGAGGTGGAGTTCCTGCACCCGCTGCCGGTGGAGCGGCTGTGGGGCGTCGGGCCGGTCACCGCGGCCAAGCTGCGGGAGCGCCGGATCCGTACCGTCGGGGAGGTGGCCCGGCTCGGCGAGGCCGCGCTGGTGTCCCTGCTCGGGGCGGGCGCCGGCCGGCACCTGCACGCCCTGGCCCACATGCGCGACCCCCGGTCGGTGCAGGTCGGCCGCCGCCGGGGCTCGATGGGCGCGCAGCACGCGTTGGGACGTACCCCGCATGCCCCGGCGGAGCTGGACGCCATCCTGGCCGGCCTGGTCGACCGGGTCACCCGACGGATGCGGGCGGCCGGGCGGTCCGGGCGCACGGTGGTGCTGCGGCTGCGCTTCGGCGACTACACCCGGGCCACCCGCTCGCACACCGTCGGCAAGGCGACCGCGGACACCGTGCCGCTGCTCGCCGCCGCGCGGGCGTTGCTGCAAGCCGCGCTACCGGAGATCGACAGGCGGGGCGTCACCCTGGTCGGCGTCTCGGTGGGCAACCTCGACGACAACCCGGTGCAGCCGGAACTGCCGTTCCAGGCCGACCCCGGGGCCGACCTGGACGCCGCGGTGGACGCGGTCCGCGACCGGTTCGGCTCCTCGGCGCTCACCCGGGCGGTGCTGCTGGGCCGGGACCCGGGCGTCGAGATGCCGCTGTTGCCGGACTGACGGCACGACGCACTGCCCCGCCCGGATGTCGTCAGGACCGCGAGGTCGCGGTGTTGCTCAGATGACGACCGACATATCCGATGTAGATGGCGCCGCTACCGGCCGAGTCGTCATGAAAGTGCAGCCGGGGAGAGACGGTTGCCAATGTGCCGAGCCGCACGTGCGCCCCCATGAAGACCCGACCCCGCGGGTCGACGCCCGGCGGCACCGGCAGCGTCCGCTGCTGAGCGAAGCGCCGGTTGTTCCGTACGGTCTGCGACTCGTCGCGGGCCACCTTGCCGGCGGAGATGACCCGGCCGCCCTCGGCCGGGGTCTCGCACCAGAACTTGAAGTCCCCACCGGACCAGCCGTCGCGTCTGGCCCGCGCGTAGT
Source organism: Micromonospora sp. NPDC005252 (assembly GCF_042872475.1). Lineage (NCBI taxonomy): Bacteria > Bacillati > Actinomycetota > Actinomycetes > Micromonosporales > Micromonosporaceae > Micromonospora > Micromonospora sp. NPDC005252. The sequence continues at coordinate 196,747 of NZ_JBIAKN010000005.1, forward strand.
CGGCCATCGCGAGCATCGCCTGCCAGGCGAGTTGAGACCAGTTCGAGTGGGCGGCATGCTCGTCCAGGTCGAGGGCGAGACCGCGGTCGCCGGTGAACACCACGTCGGGCGCGAGCACGTCGAGCCGGTCGAACAGCTCGGCGAACGAACTCGGCAACGGATCCGGAAGTTCGGGCGGGGCGTACGCCTCCGCGTGCCGGTTGAGTTCCCCCAGCCGCTGTCGAAGGGCCCGGATCGTCGCGTCGCGCCCCTCCAGCTCGTTGCGGGTGAACTCCAGTTCGGCGGTGAGATCCAGCAGCTCGTCCTGTTGCCGGCTGATGGTGGCCCGCGCCTGCCGGTCGGCATCGTCGGCCGTCTCCAGCAGGCTGGTGAGGATCTTCACCTCGTCCGCGAGGGCGACGCGCTGGTCGTCGGCGGTCGGCCGGCGGGTTGCGCTGCGGAAGAAGTCCCGAAGTGACAGGTTCAGGCCCTTGAGGGCGGCCGGTGGGAGGGAGTTGGCGGCCAGTTGCCGGGGCAGGGCCGAAAGCGCTCGGGCCGCGCGATGCGACTCCGTCTCGATACGGCGTCGGCTGAGCACGCGGTGGCGCAGCCCGTCCTCGACGAGCGCCGGATCGACGTCCGGGAGGTAGGTCCGGATACTGCCCGGCCCGATCCCGTGCGTCGCGCCGATACCGTCGTTGAAGGCCTGCGCGGCCGTCGGATCGAGGATGTACAGGCTCGCCAGGCCGGGGAGGTCGGCCATCAGCCGTGTCACGAGCTGGCGCCACCGCTCGAACGGCTCACCGCCGGGCGCCACCGCCACCACGACCGGCAACCGCCGTCCCTCGACGCAGACCAGGTCCAGCAGCTCGTCGACGGCCGGGGCGGGGACCGCGACCGGCGCGCTGCGCAGCGGCGCCTCGCCGTCGAACGCGTCGACGGCGTCCAGCAGCAGCCGAACCAACCCGGGCGTCCGCGGTGTCGGGACCGGGACGCCGGGCGGTGCGGTGGGCTCGATGTTGACCGACACCCAGGTCCGGTACGGCGAACGGCCACCTACCACGGCCACCGTGCTGACCCAGGCCACCCCGTCCTTGCGCGTTTCCCGCAGCTGCCATCCGTAGGCCGTGTTCGTGGCGGCGTGCAGCAGCACCACACCCGGTGCCAGGGTCGACGCGCCCGCGTCGAAGCGCTCCACGTCGTAGCGCTTCTGTCGTAGCCACGCCCGTAGTTGCTCGCGGACCCGGACGACCGATCCGGCGAGGTCCAGGGAGAGCTCGAATGCGGTCCGGTAGGGAACGACCGAGCCTGAACCCTCCTCGGCGGCAGAAGGCATGGACTGAAGGGTCGTCAACAGGACACTCCTCGGCGGGAGGCACGTGGGACGCCACCGTACCGACCCGTGTCAAGGGACGCGAGCAGATGTCAGAGAACCCCTGTTCCCCCGACTGTCGGTACCTGCGCCTCCGCATCTCGGGCGGGGCTGGCTCGCCCGCCGGTCGCATCGGCGCTGCCACGCAGATCACAGCAGGTGGGGGGTTTTGCCGGCGGTGCGAGTGGAGACGTTTCGGGGAATCAGCCTGACAGGGGGGACCACCATGTCCGACGACATGAGCAACCGTGCGAGCCGGCGTGCCGAGCGTCCGCGCGACGTGACCGATCCGCTGCTCTGGCAGCTCGCGCTCGACGTGCTGGCCGCACACGAGTCGGACGAGGAGGGCGCGTGCCGCAACCTGCTCTGCGCCGGCCAACCCTGGCCGTGTGCGGCGCGCAGCAGCGCTGAACAGTCGCTCCGGCTGGCCCGTCGGGCGGACGAGACACCGCCCACAGCCGCCCCGCAGCGACCCGACGCCGCCACGTCGACCGGCCGGGTCCCGGAGCGGGCTTCGGCTCCGCGGCAGACCCGTACCACCGGGTCGCTGTCGACGGCGACCGCCTCGGCCGCCTGACGCCCACCCGCCTCCCCGACATGACAGCGGGGGGGGGGGGGGGGGGGGGGGGGCGGCCGCCGGGCGGTGGGGGTGGTGGAGGGGCTGGGGGGGCGCGGGCGGGGCGGGCGGGGGGGGGGGGC
>NZ_JBIAKN010000005.1:198806-526396 GCF_042872475.1 Micromonospora sp. NPDC005252
GCCCCCGCCCGGCCCCCCCCCCCCCCGCCCCCGCCCCCCCCCCCCCCCCCGCTGCTGGTGCTCTTACAGGCTGAGCCGCTGGCCCGGGAGGATCAGACCCGGGTCGGCGCCGATCAGCTGCCGGTTGCGCTCGTACAGGGCCTGCCAGCCGCCGGCCTGGCGGTGGCTGTCGGCGATCTCCGACAGGGTGTCCCCCGGGTTGACCACATACGTGTCGCCGCTGGCCGCCGGGGCGGTGCGCTCGTGGTTGCGGGTCGCCGGCTGGTCGCCGCGCGACGACCGCTCCTTCGGGGCGGTGGACCGGTCCTTCCCGGCGGTGGACCGGTCCTTCGGGGCGGTGGACTTCGACGACTTCGCGGTCGACTTCGTCGAGGACTTCGTGGCGGAGCCGCCCGACGAGCCGCCCTTGCGGCCGCAGGTCGGCCACGCGCCGATGCCCTGCCCGTCGAGCACCTTCTCGGCGATGGCGATCTGCTCGCCGCGGCTGGCCAGGTCGGCACGGGCGGCGTACTTCTTGCCGCCGTAGCCGGCCCAGGTGCCCTGGGAGAACTGCAACCCGCCGTAGTAGCCGTTACCGGTGTTGATCTTCCAGTTGCCGCCGGACTCGCACTTGGCGATCGCGTCCCAGTTGACACCGGCCTGGGCCGGGGCCGCGGGGCCGAAGAGGGCGACGGCGCCGGTGATCGCGCCGACGGCCAGGGTGCCGACGGCGACGCGGCGGGTGGTGACCCGTCGATGACGGGGCGTGTGGACAGACGTCATGTGTGGTTCCTCCACGCCGGCGAGGTGAGCTGTCGGGTTCGGGCCGAGGAGCCCGGCCGCGCGGTGGCGGCTTCACCCCGAGGTGACATGCACCGAGGAACGTGGGTCCCCCGCTCCTGCCCGGGGTTCTGGTATCCGACGACCGGGGGCAGGATTTGGCGTTGCCGGTCGTGGTGTCCACGGTGGTGGACTCGATCGACGGTAGGCACGGTCGGTGACCCTCGCCCAACGCTTGTGAACTTGTTCACCGGCGCACGCGCGGCGCCTCTGCCAGCGGTTGCGGACCACGCGCGGCTGTGCACCGACCATCATGGACCGATTCCGATCAGGCCCGGATGTCACCGCCCGTACGCAGCCAGGCGCCGGTGCGACGGAGCAGTTCGAGGTGAGGAACGGGCCGATCGGCGGGTGGTGGGAGCGGCCGTGCTCCCAGGAGGCGCCGATCGTGGCACGCCAGCTCGGCGTGCGGTCCCTGCCCGCTGAAGATCACGGCGTCGACGGGCATCGGCGCTCCTGGGAATTGACGTTCGGGCAGGAAACCATAGATCGACGGCCGCGATGCTCGGAAGCACACCGGGTCGACCCCGGCAACCTTCCCAGGAGGAGAGCATGCCGATCCACCGGAGCCGCATCGGCCGCCGCAGCGCCGCCGCCACCCTCGTGACCGTCCTGGCCAGCGCCGGCCTGACCCTGCTCGCACCGACCGCCGCGCACGCGTCCAGCCCCTGCACCAGCCTGACCTTCTACCGGGTCGGCGGCTATCCGGGCGGCGCGGACATGCACGTGCCGACCATCGGTTGGCAGACCGGGAACAAACAGTGCTATCTCACCTACGGCCACTCGGGCTCGGCGGTGCTGGTGCTTCAAGAGGCGCTGAACAACTGCTACTCGCGCTCACTGAGCCTCGACGGCAACTACGGCCCGAAGACCCGCGACGCCGTCCGGTACGCCCAACACAAGATCAACGAAGACATCGTGTACGCGAACATCGCCGAGGACGGCGAGTACGGCCCGCAGACCCGGGCGTACATGGGCTTCGCGATCTTCGGGGTCAACGGCGGCCCGGTCATCCCGAACGTCTGCTACTACCCGGGCTGAGCCGCGTGACGGCGCCGGTCGGAGTCCCCCGTGGAATTCCGACCGGCGCCGTCGTGCACCCCCCTGCCCGCTTCGGTCCGCGGATCAGCAGACCCGGACCGCCTCGATCCGCTGGTTCCAGTTCCCCCCGATCGCGGCCGAGTCGTACGCCAGGTTCGCCCGGTAGCCGTAGGCGTGCTGGTAGCCGAGCAGGCCGGTGGCGTTGGCGTTGTCCCAGAAGGTGGAGACGGTGCCCGACGGCCGGTTGTTGATGATCGACTGGGTCCTGTTGCGGAAGTACGAGGGCAGCCCGACGTCGTTGCAGCCGTTGTACGGCCCGTCGAGCAGGAAGATGTCCCCGCTGAAGTTGGTCCCGGCGTACAGGCAGAGCAGACCCGAGGGGCAGGCGTAGTTGGCCTGGGCAGGGCTCGGGGCGACGCCGAGCGCGGCGCCCACGGCAACCACGCCGAGCAGGGCGGACGTGAACCTTCGCAGAGCACTTCGCACGATGGTGACCTCCGGTGTCGTCACGACCGGAACAGGCCGTGAGTCGAATTGCCGACATCGCATTGATTGATGCCGCTGTGCCAACGATGATCTGCGCGGCAGGTCGACGAATTCCTGCCGGAACCTCAATCCGGCCGTCCGTCGGCGGATTGTCCGACTGGCGATGCGGCGAGCGGCGGTTCATGGAGATTCGGGTCCTCGGGCCGGTCGAGGTCTGGGCGGACGGCCGCCTGGTCGACGCCGGAGCAGCCCGCCAGCGCGCCGTCCTGGCCGCGCTGGCGGTCGACGTCGGCCGACCGGTCCATGTGGAGTCGCTGGTGGACCGGGTCTGGGGCGACACGCCACCGCCCAGGGTTCGCCACAACCTGCACGTCTACCTCGCCCGGCTCCGCCGCGTGCTGGCCGACGCGGGCGCACCGGACGCGCTGGTACGACGCTCCGGCGGGTACCTGCTGGACCAACCACCGGAGACAGTGGACGGCCCGCACTTCGACGTGCTGCGGCACCGGGCCGATGGGCTGGTCGACGACGACCCCGAGCGGGTGGAGCTGTTGCGCCGGGCGCTGGAGCTGTGGCGCGGCGAGCCGCTGGCCGGGCTGCCCGGCGAGTGGGCGGCCCGGGTCCGGCAGGACTGGCACCGCCGGCACACCGACACCGCCGTGCAGTGGGCGCGCGGCCTGCTGCGGCGGGGCGAGCCGGAAGCGGTCATCGACCCGCTGACCCGGCTCGCCGACGACCACCCCCTGGACGAACCGGTCGCCGCCGTGCTGCTGCACGCGCTGGCCGCGGCCGGTCGCGGCGCACAGGCGCTGGCGTACTACGCCCGGCTGCGGGACCGGCTCGCCGACGCGCTCGGCGCGGACCCGGGCGTCGAGCTCCGCCAGCTGCACCAGGCCATCCTGCGCGGTGAGATCACCGTGCCCACTCCGGGACCGTCCCCCGCCCCCGCCGCCGCGGGCCCGGTCGCCAGGCCGCACCCGGAGCGCCCGATCCCGGCGCAGTTGCCGTCGGATGTCCGGGGTTTCGCCGGGCGCGGTCCGGAGCTGGCTCGTCTGGACGCGCTGCGGGCGTCCGCCGAGGCGCAACCCGGGGCGGTCCCGCTGGCGGTGCTCTCCGGGGCGGGCGGGGTGGGCAAGACGGCGCTCGCCGTGCACTGGGCGCACCGGGCCGCCGGACACTTCCCCGACGGGCAGCTCTACGCCAACCTGCAGGGCTACAGCCACAGCGGTGTGGTGCGCAGCCCGGAGCAGGTGGTCCGGGGTTTCCTGGCCGCGCTCGGGGTGCCGCCGCGGGAGGTGCCGGCGGATGAGCAGGCACAGACCGCGCTGTACCGGAGTCTGCTCGCCGGTCGGCGGATGCTGGTGCTGCTCGACAACGCCCGGGACGCGGCGCAGGTCCGGCCGCTGCTGCCGGGCGCCGCCGGCTGCCTGGTGCTGGTGACCAGCCGGGATCGGCTCACCGGGCTGGTGGCCACCGAGGGCGCCGAGGCGGTCGTGCTGGATCTGCTCACCGCCGAGGACGCGCAGGCCCTGCTCTACGCGCGGATCGGGGCGCGGGCGAGGGTCGAGCGGGCCGCCGTCGACGAGCTGGTCCGACTCTGCGACCGGCTGCCACTGGCCCTGGTCGTGGTGGCGGCCCGGGCGGTGGTCCGGCCCCAGCTGCCCCTGACCGAGTTGGGCGCGCAGCTCCGGGCCGACGGCCGGCTGGACGGACTGGACACCGGAGAGCACGAGAGCAGTGTGCGGGGGGCGCTGTCCTGGTCGTACCGGCTGTTGTCGGCGTCGACCGCGCGGCTGTTCCGGCTGGTCGGGGGAAGTACGGACGTGACGGTGAGTACGGCGGCCGCGGTCAGTCTCGCCGGCGGCGGTCGACGGGCCGTCCGGGCGGCGTTCGCCGAGCTGGCCGACGCGCATCTGGTGTTGGAGCGCGGCCCGGACCGGTACGCGATGCACGACCTGTTGCGGGCCTTCGCGGCCGAACTGTCCGCCGAACACGATCCGGCCGGCGACCGGGCCGAGGCGCGCGGCCGGCTCTTCGACCACTACCTGCACAGCGCGCACGGCGCCGCCGTGCTGCTGCACCCGCACTGGGATCCGATCACCCTCGCCCCGGCCGTCGCCGGCGTCCGGCCGGAGAAGTTCGGCGACCATGACGAGGCGGTGGCCTGGTTCACGCGCGAGCGCGACGTGCTGATCGCGCTTGTCGAACGATGCTCCGCCAGCGGGTTCGACCGACACGCCTGGCAGCTGGCCTGGAGCCTGACCAGTTTCCTGGACCGGCAGGGCGGCTGGCACGACCAGTTGGCGGTGCAGCGTACGGCGCTGGCGGCGGCGCGGCGCGGCGGCGAGGTGGCCGGGCAGGCGCACGCGCACCGCAGCCTGGCCCGGGCGCACGCCCGCCTGGGTCGGCTCGACGAGGCGCCCGGTCAGCTCCAGCGGGCGCTGGAACTGTTCCGCGAGCTGGGCGACCCGGCCAACCAGGGGCACACCTGCCTCGACCTCGCCGAGGTGGCCGACCGCGAGGGCCGGCGTGCCGAGGTGGTCGAGCATGCCGAGGCGGCGTTGGCGCTGTACCGCGAGGCGGGCCACCGCTACGGGCAGGCGATGGCGTTGAACGCGGTCGGCTGGTATCGGGCCCAGCTCGGCGCGCACGACGCCGCGGTGGAGGCGTGCCAGCAGGCGCTGGAGCTGCTGCGCGAGTTCGACGACCGGCAGGGCCAGGCGCCCACCTGGGACACCCTCGGCTACGCGCAGCACCGCGCGGGACGACCCGCGGAGGCGGTGGCCGCGTACCGGCACGCGGTTGAGCTGTACCGGGAGTTCCGGGACCGGTACTACGAGGCGGACACGCTGACGCACCTCGCGGAGGCGTTGGCCGACGTCGGCGACCCGGCGGAAGCGGCGCGGAGTTGGCGGACGGCGCTGGGCATCCTCGACGAACTCGGGCACCCGGACGCCGAGGGGGTCCGCCGTCGGCTGGCGGACGCCAACGCAACCGGACCGGCCGGCGGGGCCCGCTGATCGGGCGACCCGCCGGCCGGAGGGGTCGAACGGCTACAGGGTGCGCGCCAGCCGATCGGCGAGCGTACGGGTGAACCGGGCCGGGTCGGCCAGCTCACCGCCCTCGGCGAGCACCGCCAGGCCGTACAGCAGCTCGGCGGTCTCGGTCAGGGTCTCGGTGGAGTCGCCCTGCTCGTGAGCCTTGCGCAGCCCCGTGACCAGCGGGTGACCGGGGTTGATCTCCAGGATGCGCTTGGCCGAGGGGACGTCGTGCCCCATCGCCCGGTACATCTTCTCCAGCGTCGGCGTGAGGTCGTGCGCGTCGCCCACCACACAGGCCGGTGAGGTGGTCAGCCGCGACGAGAGGCGGACCTCCCGGACGCTGTCGGCGAGGGTGGTGCCCAGCCACTCCACCAGCGCGGCGAACTCCTGCCGCTGCTGCTCGCGCTCGGCCTCGGCCTGCTGCTTCTCCTCGTCGGTGTCCAGGTCGACCTGGCCCTTGGCGATCGAGCGCAGCGGCCGGCCGTCGTACTCGCCGACCCGCTCGACCCACACCTCGTCGACCGGGTCGGTGAGCAGCAGCACCTCGTGGCCCTTGGCCCGGAACGCCTCCAGGTGCGGGGAGTTCTCGATGGTGGCGCGGGAGTCGCCGGTGGCGTACCAGATGTCGCTCTGGCCGTCCTTCATGCGCGCGAGGTAGCCGGCCAGGTCGGTGGGCTCCGCCGCGTCGTGGGTGGAGGCGACCGACAGGATCTCCAGCAGGGAGTCCCGGTTGTCGGTGTCGTCGATCAGCCCTTCCTTGACCACGGCGCCGAACTCGGTCCAGAAGGTGCGGTAGCGCTCGGGGTGGTTGGCCTTGAGGTCCTTGACCGTGGCGAGGACCTTGCGGACCAGGCGGCGGCGGACGATCTGGATCTGCCGGTCCTGCTGGAGGATCTCGCGGGAGATGTTCAGCGACAGGTCGTGCGCGTCGACGACGCCCTTGACGAAGCGCAGGTAGGTGGGGACCAACGCCTCGCAGTCGTCCATGATGAACACGCGCTTGACGTAGAGCTGGACGCCGCGCCGGCCCTGCGGGGAGAAGAGGTCCAGCGGGGCGTGACTGGGCAGGAACAGCAGCGCCTCGTACTCGAAGGTGCCCTCGCCCTTCATGTGCACGACCTCGAGCGGGTCGGCCCAGTCGTGGCTGACGTGCTTGTAGAACTCGTTGTACTCGGCGGCGTCGACCTCGTCGCGGGGACGCGCCCAGAGCGCCTTCATGGAGTTGAGGGTCTGCACCTCGCTGGTGGCCGGCTCACCCTCGGCGCCGGGACGCTCGACGGTCATCCGGATCGGCCACGCGATGAAGTCGGAGTACCGCTTGACGATCTCGCGGATGGTCCACTCGGCGGTGTAGTCGTGCAGGTTGTCCTCGGTGTCGGCCGGCTTGAGGTGCAGGGTCACCGTGGTGCCCTGCGGCGCCTCGTCGACCGCCTCGATCGAGTACGTGCCCTCGCCGGTGGACTCCCAGCGGGTGCCGCCGGTCTCGCCGGCCTTGCGGGTCAGCAGGGTGACCCGGTCGGCGACCATGAACGCGGCGTAGAAGCCGACGCCGAACTGGCCGATGAGGTCCTGCGAGGCGTGGGCGTCGGAGGCTTCGCGCAGCTGGCGCAGCAGCTCGGCGGTGCCCGACTTGGCGATCGTGCCGATCAGCCGGACCACCTCGTCGCGGGTCATCCCGATGCCGTTGTCCCGCACGGTAAGCGTGCGGGCGTCCCGGTCGACCTCGATGGCGACGTGCAGGTCGTCGATGTCGGCGACGAGATCCTTGTCGACGAGCGTCGCCAGCCGCAGCTTGTCCAGGGCGTCGGACGCGTTCGAGATGAGTTCCCGCAGGAAGACGTCCTTGTTCGAGTAGATCGAGTGGACCACCAGCTGGAGGAGCTGACGCGCCTCGGCCTGGAACTCCAACGTCTCGGCCTGGTTGCTCACACCGTCTCCCTTCTCGGCTCGTGCGGAGGTTCGCGCAAAGGATACGAGTCGTCACCGCCGCGGTCGTGCCCGCGTCCGGGTCGTATTCCCGATCCGCGGGGTGCGCGCGGTGACATAGCTGACTTTGCTCAGCAGAAGTCAGCCGGATAGCGTTCCGGTCAGCAATCGACCTCGCGCCATCTCGGCCAGCCACGAACCTGGAGCACCCCCATGAAGATCGCTGGAAGCACCGCCCTCGTCACCGGCGCCAACCGGGGCTTCGGCCGCCACCTCGCCGCCGAACTCGTCGCCCGGGGCGCGACCGTCTACGCCGGCGCCCGCAACCCCGACTCCGTCGACCTGCCCGGCGTGACGCCGGTCCGGCTGGACATCACCGACCCCGATTCGGTGGCCGCCGCCGCGAAGCTGGCCGGCGACGTGAACCTGCTGATCAACAACGCCGGCATCGACACCGGAACCGACCTCCTCGACGGCGACCTCACGCTCGTCCGCCTGGAGCTGGAGACCCACTACCTCGGCACCCTGTCGGTGGTCCGGGCGTTCACGCCGGTCATCACCGGCAACGGCGGCGGGACGATCCTCAACGTGCTCTCCGTGCTGTCCTGGGTCAACTTCCCCAACGCCGGGGCGTACGGCGCCGCGAAGTCGGCCGAGTGGGCGATGACCAACGCCCTGCGCGTGCAGCTCGCCGAGCGGGGCGTCCGGGTCGCCGGCCTGCACGTCGGCTACATGGACACCGAGATGACCGCCGGGGTCACCGCCCCGAAGTCCGACCCGGCGGCGATCGCCCGGATCGGCATCGATGGCATCGAGGCCGACGCGTACGAGATCGTCACCGACGAGATCAGCCGGCAGGTGCAGGCCGGGCTCGCCGGCGGGGTCGCCGCGCTCTACCCGCAGCTCCCCTGAGCCAGGACGCGACGGGCCGCCGCCGGATCATCCCGGCGGCGGCCCCCTTCGACGGGTACGCCCTCAGCTGGCCTGCAACGTCACGTCGTCGATCACGAAGCTGGTCTGCAGCGACGAGTCCTCGGTGCCGGTGAACTTCAGGGTCACCGTCTGCCCGGCGAACCCGGCCACGTTGAACGTGCGCTGCACGTAGCCGCTGGCGGCGTTCAGGTTCGAGTACGTCGCCAGCGTGGTCGAGCCCACCTGCACGGTCAGCTTGTCGTACGCCGTGGAGGTGGTGGTCTCGGCGGTGTCGACGTGCAGCCAGAACGACAGCGTGTAGCTGGCGCAGCCGGCCGGCACGGTCACCGACTGGGACAGGGTGTCGGTGTGAGCGCTGCCGTACCCGTCGAGCCACGCCTTGTACGACCCGGTCCGGGCCGGCTGACTGCTGGAGTTGGTGATCACGCCGGAGGACGCGGTCCACGGCGTGCTGCCGCTCTCGAAGCCACCGTTGCCGATCACCTGCCCGCCGGCGCAGCCGCCGGTGCCGGTCACCGTGAGGGTGAGACTGGCCGTCCGGGTCACCGACCCGGTGCCGGTGACCGTGACGGTGACGGTGCCCGTGGCGGCGCTGGCCGACGCGGTCAGGGTCAGCGTGGCCGACCCGCCGGAGGTCACCGACGACGGGCTGAAGGAGACGCTCACCCCGCTGGGCGCCCCGGACGCGGTGAGGCTGACCGTCTGCGCGGAGCCGGCGGTGGTCGCGGTGCCGACCGTGGCGGTGGCGCTGGCGCCCCGGGCGACGGTGAGCGCGGTCGGGCTGACCGAGATCGAGAAGTCGTTGGTCGGGGTGCCGCCGCCCACGGCGAGCTGCCACAGCGCGTACGCGACGCCGTCCGCGGCCCGGTTCAGCACCGTGGCGCTGACGTTGGCGGTGGTGTCGCAGGAACGGTGGTAGCACGAGTCGTAGGCGGCGTTGGCCGTGCCGCCCCACTTGGCCGCCTGGGTGCTCGTCTTACGGGCGCTCGCGCCCGCGGCGTAGCCGGAGGTGGGGATGCCGGCCTGCTGGAAGTAGTAGTCGTCGGAGCGGCCCTGACCCTCGACGTTCTCCTCCGGTTGCAGCCCCAGCGAGTCCCAGTACGCCTTCAGCGGCGCCGCCGTCGTGGAGGTGACCCGGTTGATGAAGTAGCCACCGTTGGTCGAGCCGACCATGTCGAAGTTGTAGTAGCCCTTGATGTAGCCGCGCTGGGTGGCGCTGAGCGAGTTCACGTAGAACCGGGAGCCGTTCAGGCCCTGCTCCTCGTCGGTCCACCAGGCGAACCGGACCTTCTTCGTCATGGTCGGGTTCTGCGCGGCGAGGACCAGCGCGTTCTCCAGCAGGGTGGCCGAGCCGGAGCCGTTGTCGTTGATGCCCGGGCCGGCCGAGACGCTGTCGAGGTGGGCGCCGAACATCACCACCTGGTCGGCCGGGCCGCCGGGCCACTCGGCGATGAGGTTGTTCGAGGGGTACGTGCAGCTGGAGCAGGTCTGCTCGCTGACGGTGTAGCCGGCGGCCTGGAGCTTGCTCTTCACGTAGCTGACCGAGGCGGTGTAGCCGGCCGAGCCGGCCCGCCGGTTGCCGCCGTTGCTGCTGGCGATGGAGTTGAGCTGGGTCAGGTGCGCCTGGACGTTGGTGACGGAGATGTCCGGCGCCGCCAGGACGGCGGCGGACGCGGCGATCGGCCGGGCCGCTGTCGTCGGGGCGGAGGGTGACGCGGTCACCGGCTGGGCGGCCAGCGTCACCGTCATCCCGGTGAACACGGTGAGCGCGATTCCCGCGCTCAGCGTTCTGCCTCTCATGGGGGCTCCTCGGGGGTTGGAGAGATAACCGAGACACTTACAGAGATCTATGTCGTCGGCATCGGACGTTCGTCCCGAACCGCCACCGGTTCGACGATGGGTACCGACGTCGGCACAGGTGAGTAGAGGTGCCAGGATGGGTAGGTAACGCCAGCGGGGTCGTCGGGCCCGGAACGGGGGGCTTAGCGATGAGGCCGGGTCGAGCGTGACACGACCCCGCACCGACCTGTTCGACGATGGCGGTGACACCGGACGGCTGATGGCCGAGCTGAACTGGGCCGACACCCCGCTGGGCGCGGTGTCGAGCTGGCCGCAGAGCCTGCGTGCCGCCGTGCGGGTGGTGCTCTCCTCCCGTTACCCCATGCTCCTGCTCTGGGGCGACCGCCTCTCCCAGCTCTACAACGACGCGTACTCCGCCCTGATCGGCGACAAGCACCCCGCCGCGCTCGGCGACGACGTGCGGGTGACCCTGGCCGAGGGCTGGGACGTCCTCGCGCCCCTGATCCAGCAGGCCATGGCGACCGGGGTGGCCAGTTGGGTGCCCGCTCTGCAACTCCTGCTGGAGCGCGCCGGCTACCGCGAGGAGGCGTACTTCAGCGTCTCGCACGCCCCCGCCCGCGACGACGACGGCCGCACCGTCGGTGTGCTGACGGTGTGCAGCGAGGTCACCGAGCAGGTCGTCGGCGAACGGCGACTGCGACTGCTGCGCGACCTGAGCCTGCGCGGCGACGGGCGCACCGTCGACGTCGAGGCCACCTGCGCCCGGCTGATCGACGCGATCGGCGACCACCCACTGGACGTGCCGTTCGCCGCGATCTACCTGCGCGACGGCGCGGTGCTGCGCCGGACGGCCTGCGCGGGCGGTGACGCGGGTCACCCCACGGTGGCCGGGGCGCTGCCGGACGTCGTCGACCTGGCCGACCCGAGCCCGGCGGCCCGCGCCTGGGCGCTCCCGGACGCCGCGCAGGGTCGGCCCACCGACGTGACGGGCGTCGCGGATCGACTGCCCCTGCCCGCCGGCCCGTGGGGCGATGCCACTCGCACCGCGCTGGCACTGCCGCTGCCCTCGGCCGCCGATGACCAGCCGCTCGGCGTCCTGCTGGCCGGCGTCAGCCCCAACCGGAAGCTGGACGAGGCGTACCGCTCCTTCTACCAACTGCTGACCCAACAGGTCTCCATTGCGGTACGCAACGCGAAGGAGTACGAGCAGGAGCGGCGCCGGGCCGAGACGCTGGCCGAGCTGGACCGGGTGAAGACCACCTTCTTCACCAACGTCAGCCACGAGTTCCGTACGCCGCTGACCCTCATGCTCGGGCCGCTCGCCGACGCGCTCGCCGACACCGCCGCGCCGCTGGCACCCGGGCAAAGGGAGCGGGTGGAGACCGCCTGGCGCAATGCCACCCGGCTGTTGACCCTGGTCAACAGCCTGCTCACCTTCTCCAGCCTGGAGGCCGGCCGGGCTCGCAGCGACGCCCGCGAGGTCGACCTCGCCGCGCTCACCGCGGAGCTGGCAAGCGTCTTCCGGGCCGCCGTCGAACGGGCCGGCCTGGCTCTGGAGGTCGACTGCCCGCCGCTGCCCCGGCCGGTCACCGTCGACCCGGTCAACTGGGAACGCATCGTCACCAATCTGCTGTCCAACGCCCTGAAGTACACGTTCATCGGCCGGATCCGGATCGCCGTGGACGCCGACCACGACGAGGTACGCCTCACCGTCGCCGACACCGGAATCGGCATCGCCGAGGCGGACCTGCCGAAGCTCTTCGAGCGCTTCCACCGGGTGCAGGGCGCGCGCTCGCGCAGCCACGAGGGCACCGGCATCGGCCTGGCCCTGGTTCACGAGCTGACCCGGCTGGAGGGCGGCGAGGTCCGGGTGACCAGCCAGGTGGGTGCCGGCACCGCCTTCACCGTGGCCCTGCCGTGGTCGGCGGCGCGGCGCGCGGTGACGACCGGGCCGGCACTCAACGGGCGGGGCGACGTGGCCCGCGCCGCCGTTTCAGAAGCGGTGGGCTGGCTGACCGACCCGGCCGGCAGCATCGTCGAGCCCGCCGCGGCGCCCGGCCCGGCCGCCGACGAGTTGGCCGGCGCCCGGATCCTGGTGGCCGACGACAACAGCGACATGCGCGCGTACCTGAGTCGGCTGCTCGCCGGTCAGGGCTGGCGGGTGCGGTCGGTCACCGACGGTCGGCAGGCCCTCGACGCGATCCACCGGGACCCGCCGGACCTCGTGCTCACCGACGTGATGATGCCGGTGCTGGACGGCTTCGACCTGGTACGCCGACTACGCGCCGACCCGGCGACCCGGGCGCTGCCGGTGCTGGTGCTCTCCGCCCGGGCCGGCGAGGAGGCCAGCGTGGTGGGCCTGAGCCTCGGCGCCGACGACTACCTGGTGAAGCCGTTCGCCGCCGCGGAGCTGATCGCCCGCGTCCGGGCTGCCATCCGCCGCGCCCGCACCGACCCGTCCGGCGACGACGCCACCGCGCGGACCGCCGACGACAGCCTGAGCGCGGCCGACGCCCCGAGGTCGACGCGACCCGCCGGGGCCACCGCCGTCGCGCCCGCTCCGCCGGTGGCGGAGCCCGCCGAGAGCGCACCCGTCGAGAGCGCCGCCGCCGAACCGGCCTACGACGAACCGGCCAACGCCGAACCAGCCGGCGGGGAACCGGCCAACGCCGAACCAGCCCACGGAGAACCGGCCGGCGGGTCCGTGGTCGGCACGGCCGACGGCGGGCTCGGCGACATCCTGGCCGCGGAGTGGACGTACCCGTCCGTGCCCACCTCGGCGGCCGCCATGCGCCAGGACGTCCGGCTGGCGTTGGACGAGCTGGACGTCCACACGGACGTGTTGCAGGATCTGCTGCTCGCCGCGTCCGAGGCGATGAACAACGCCGTCGAGCACGCACAACGACCCAGCCGCCCCGAGGTGCGGGTCCGGCTCCAGGTGGGTGCCGACCGGGTCCGGATCTCGGTACGCGACTTCGGCACCTGGAGGGACCGTCGGCCGGCCATGGACCGGGGCCGGGGCGCACTGTTGATGAACGCCTACGGCGACGTACGACTGGTCTCCACCGGCGAGGGGACGACGGTGACCATCGAGCGCCGGCTGACCGACCCGGCCTGAGTCACCGCCAGCGCCTCAGAGCCGACGGCCCCCGCGGTCACGGGCGACGATGCCGTCCAGGCGCTCCCCCGGCGTCAGCGTGGCCGGGTCGAACCAGAAGATCACCACCTGCTTGTCGATGCTCCAGCGCGCCACCCGGGCATCGACCTGCCGACCGGCCACCGTGCCGATGATCCGCTCGGCGGGGCCGACGAAGTAGCCGAAGGTGGGCACCGGCACGGCCGACGAGCGCTCGTCGTAGCCGATCTGGTGGAACCCGGGGCTGCGGTCGGCGCCCTCGACGTCGTTGACCAGGATGTCCGTGCTCAACGTGCCGTCGGGGGCGCGACGACCGGCGGCCAACCCGATGGTCACCTTGGGCTCGCCGGGCACCGACACCGCGACGACGTAGTAGACCCGCCAGTCGGCGCCGTGCCGCACCCCCGTGTCGATCAGCTTGCCCAGGGGTTTCGGACCTGGCACCCCGGGGGCCACCGTCTGCGGTGGTGTGGGCTCCCCCGACGCCGACGCCGCGGCCGATGCCGTGGCAGCGGCCGAGGGCGGAGCGACGGCGACCGGCGGTGCGGGACCGGTCGGCGCCGGACCGGTCGGCCCGGGCCCGCCGACCGCCACCACGGTGACAGCGACCAGCCCCGCCACGACCGTCGCCGCCGCGCCCCCGGCGACCCGCCGACGGATCCGCAGCCGCCGTCCCGCACGCATGACGGTGGCCAGATCGAGCGTGGCGTCGGGGCGCTCGGTCGCCCGCATGGCGTGGCGGAGCCGGTCCAGCTCGCTCATCGGCGGGCCTCCTCGTCGGCCGTGCGCGGCGCGGCCGTGCGCAGCTTCTCCAGGGCTCGCGAGCTGGTGCTCTTGACGGTGCCTACGGATACGGCGAGTTCCCGGGCCACCTGCGCCTCCGGCAGGTCGAAGTAGTAGCGCAGCACGACGATGGCCCGCTCCCGAGGGCTGAGCGCGCCGAGGATGGTGACCAACCAGCGCCGGGTGGCCACGTCGTCGGCCACGTCGCCACGCCGCTGTTCCGGCACCTCCTCGGTGGGGTACTCCCGCATCGGCCGCCGCCACCGATCCACCAGGTGGTTGACGAGGGTGCGACGGGCGTACCCGTAGGCGTCGTCGTCGTGGATTCGCGACCACGACGCGTAGGTGCGCACCAGCGCGGTCTGCGCGGCGTCCTCGGCCTGGTGGTGGTCGCCGGTCATCAGGAACGCGGCGTGCACCAGTCGCGCGGACGCCGCCCGCGCGAACTCGACGAACTCCGCGTCACCCCGCGCCACCGCGAACCCTCCCCCGTGCCACACCCTTTCAGACGGGCGAGGCTCCGCGAAGGTTGAGTCCTCGCGACGTCAACCTTTTGCCGGGCTCACCCGTCTTCTCTCCCGCGTCGCCGCGGACCGGCACGCGAGGGGAGAGAGACATGTCGACGAAGGCTACCCGTCGGGGGTATCTGCCCCCAGTGGCGTTGCTGCTGGTCGTAGCGCTGCTCACCGGGTGTGGCCTGCCCGCCGCCGGGAAGGGACCGGCCGGTGGCGCCGCGAGCGGACCGGACCCCGCCGGCCTGCCCTCGGCGGGACCGGTCGCGACGGGACGTCCGGCGGGAGTGGCCGGGAGCGGCGGTGTCGCGCCGGCGGCGCCCACGGTCGTGCCGGTCAGCTATCCCGCCACCGGCAGCAACCGCTGGTCGGTGGCCGCGGCCGAGACGACGGGTGGCGGCGGGAGCACCGGCGGGTTGCTGCGCTACCGGGTCGCCGTGGAGCGCGACATCCGGGGCCTGCGGGTGGGCGACATCGCCACGGCGATCTCCGCGACGTTGAACGACCCTCGCGGGTGGACGGCGGACGGGACGTGGCGGCTGCGCCGGGTCGGCGCGAACGAACCCACCGACTTCACGATCTACCTGGCGACCCCGGGCACCCGCGACACCCTCTGCCAGGACGTGCCGGACGGCTACACGTCGTGCCGCAACGGCGCCCGGGTGGTCCTCAACGTGGCGCGCTGGGTCACGGGGGTGCCGGACTACGGCGCGAGCCTGGCCACCTATCGGCAGTACATGGTCAACCACGAGGTGGGGCACAAACTCGGGTTCGGTCACGAGCGCTGCCCGGGGCGGGGCCGGCCGGCGCCGGTGATGCAGCAGCAGACGCTGGGCCTGCACGGGTGCCGCGCCGGGGCCTGGCCGTACCCGAACGGCACGACCCGCTACCGCGGACCGGTCGGGGCGTACGACGACGAGATCCCACGGCGCGAGGGCGCCTACGCGGCGCACTGACCCCGACGACCGGGAGGCCGTCCGTCAGGTGCGGGGGCGGCGTTCCTGCTCGAGCCGCTCGTCCAGCCGACCCAGCTCGTAGATGGCGTTGAGGCTGGTCGGCAGGCGGCGGACATTGTCCGGCCCGGGGTCGGGATCCGGCCCCGGGTCCGGATCCGGCGCGGGAGCGGGATCCGGCGCGGGAGCGGCGGAGAAGTCGGGCGCGCGGCGACGCAGGAGCAGCAGTGCCAGCACCGCCAGGACGGCCGCGACCAGCAGGTAGGACACCGGCGGCCAGCCACCGCGGGCGGGGTTGGCGAGCGCCGGCGGGACCTCGGGCGCCGGGGTGTCGACGGTGCGCACGGGCACGGCGACCTCGTGGGCGTCGGCGCCGGAGCCTCCGGCCGGGCGGCCGGGGGCGGCCGGAGCCCGGACCCCGGCCGACGACCCGGCGGGCGCGGCGGTCGCACCGGGCGCGGTCGGGCTGGGCTGGCCGGTCGCTGGTGGCCGGGTCGGCGCGGACGTCGCGGTGGGGTTGACGCTCGGCGTCGGCGTCGCACTCGGCGCACCCTGGCCGCCGAGCAGATCGCCGACAACCCGGCCGACGCCACCGAGGATGTCGCCGACCGGGCCCGAAGTGGCCGACGGGGACGGCGCGGGCGCGAGGGCGAGGGTCAGCGCGAGGACGACGACGGTAGGCACGGGTCCACCTCGAATGTGTCGACTGCCAGGCACAGTACCGCGTTGTGGGACGGCGTGGGTGACACCGCCACGTCGGGTCGGGGCCTTTCCCGACCTCGGGTCGGAGCAGGGGCACGCACTCCCCCGCGGTCGGCCGGCGACCGACGGCCGCCGGCCACTGTTACCCAGCGGTTACGCCGCGGCGAAGCTCGCGTGCCGCGGGCGGGCGACCGTGACGGCAGAGGGTCACCGGCAACGCTGCCGCGACGTGACCCCGGCATCGAGCGGAGAGAGCACCATGAGGATCAGGAGCACACTTACCGCGTTGGCGGTCGTCCTCGCCGGTCTGGTCGCCAGCGCGGGCAGCAGCACCGCGGCGGGCACCACGACCGGGTCGGCGTCCTGCGGGATCACCTGGGGCAGCGCGGACAAGTCGGCCGGCACGCTGAGCGACGCCCCGCTGGTCGCCGTACGGACCGGGCAGCACGACTGCTACGACCGGGTGGTCTTCGAGTTCGCCGGACCGGTCGACGGTTACGCGGTCGGCTACGGCGAGACGTGGACCGAGGGCGAGGGGCTGGCGCTGTCGCCGTACACCGCCGGGGACGCGCTGCTGCGGGTCTCGCTGCGGGCCCCGGCGTACGACGCCGAACACCAGGGCACCGTGCCCTACGCGGTCGGCGAGCACGTCGCGAACCTGCTGCGCTGTTCAACGCTGCGCGACGTCGTCTTCGGCGGCAGTTTCGAGGGCTACAGCACCTTCGCGGTCGGCGTACGGGCTCGGTTGCCGTTCCGCACGTTCACGCTCGCCGGCCCCGGCACACACAGCCGCATCGTGCTGGACGTCGCCCACCAGTGGTGAGTGGAGCCGCAGTGGGGCGATCCGCTTGGCCGTCCGCCCGCCCGTCGAGGCGGACGGCCAAGCGGGCATCGTGCGCAGCCACCAACGCGGCACCCGACCACGGACAGCTAGCTCGCCGGGGTCTGCTCGGCTGCCTCTCCAGCCGCCTCGTCGGCCAGGTGCCAGACCTCCCGCATCGGGGCCCACCAGTCCCCCGATCCGGGTTCGGCGAGCGACTCCTGGCACGGGTCGGTCAGCTTCCACCACTCTTGAGTCTGCGGGTCGGCGGCGATGTACCGCAGGTCGGCCTCGTAGTCGTCACCGACGTACTCGTAGTAGCCGAAGAGCAGGTCGTCGTGGAGAAAGATGGTGTAGTTGCGGAAGTTCGCCTCGCGCAGCGTCTTCTCGACGCTCGGCCAGACCTCGGCGTGTAGGCGCAGGTAGGTCTCCCGGTGCTCCGGGCGAAGCCGGATCACGCAGCCATGACGTTGCACGTCGTGTCCTCTCAGGTGAACTGGTCACGCGGGTGGCGACGGCCCGGAGCAGGTTGGCCATCGACGGCCATCGCGTTGGCGACCCGATGGTAGCCGTAGCCAAGATCGAGGATCACCCGCCGGAGGTCGGGCGACCGTTCCCGTGCCCCGAACCCGACCGGGCCGCCGACACCGACCGTTTCGCCAGGGCTGCGCAGCGTCGCGGCGGGTCTACCCTCAGGTGGTGGAGGGCCGCGTGCTGGTGGTCGAGGACGACGCCTCCATCCGGGAGGTCACCGCCCTCGGTCTGCGTCGCGCCGGCTTCCGGGTCGACACCGCCGTCGACGGGCGGCAGGCGCTCATGACCTGGCGAGCGCACCCGGTCGACGCGATCGTGCTCGACGTCATGCTGCCCGGCCTGGACGGCCTGGAGGTCTGCCGGGAGATCCGGCGCACGAGCCAGGTGCCGATCCTCATGCTGACCGCCCGCACCGACACGCTCGACGTGGTGGTCGGCCTCGAATGCGGCGCCGACGACTACCTGCGCAAACCCTTCGACCTGCCCGAGCTGGTGGCGCGGGTCCGCTCGGTGCTGCGACGGGCGAGCGCGCCGGCCGGGTCGCACACCATCGCCGTCGGCGACTTGGAGATCGATCCGGGCGGCTTCGTGGTACGCCGCGACGGCCGCGAGGTGACCCTGACCGCCACCGAGTTCCGTCTGCTGCTGGAGCTGGCCCGACGTCCCGGCCAGGTCTTCACCCGGGAACTGCTGCTGGATCTGGTCTGGGACCACCGTTTCCTGGGCGACTCGCGGCTCGTCGACGTGGCGGTGCAGCGGCTGCGCGCCAAGGTCGAGGACGACCCGGCGCACCCACGGCGCATCCGCACGGTGCGCGGCGCCGGCTACAAACTGTCCACGCTCTGACGGGAGGTCGGCGATGGCCGGACGAGCGGTGGCGCCGGGCCGCCTGCGGCGCCGGCTGACGATCGCGTTCGTGCTGGTCGCCGGGGTGTCCGCCGGCCTGCTCGCCGGTGGGGCGGGAGTGCTGCTGCGACAGTCCTGGTTGGACGCCTCGCTGCACGAGGCCGCCGCCGACGCGCGCTACCAGCTCCTGCTCGCCGGTGAGTTCCTGCCCCTGACCGAGCAGCGCGGCACCGAACTGCTCGCCAGCTTCGAGGGCAGCGGCCGGCACGTCGTCCTCGTCGACGGCCCGACCCGCCCCTCCCATCCCGCGTACGCCCCCGCCCTGGGCACGCGACTGCGGGCCGCGGTCGCCGACGGGCAGCTCGCCTACCAGCGCTCGGCGCCGGGCCAGCGACCCCGACTGCTGGTGGTCGGCGGACGCATCCCCGGCTCGACCGCGGAGCTGTACGTGATCACCGTGGAGGACGACATCGCCGCCGACCTGGGTCAGGTGCGCACCGCACTGCTGGCCGGCTGGGTGCTCGTCGTGCTGGTCGCCGCCGGGGTGGGCCATCTCCTGGCCCGCCGCACCCTGGAGCCGGTGGGTCGGGCCAGCCGCGCCGCCCGCGCGCTCACCGAAGGGCTGCTCGCCACCCGCCTGCCGGTCCGCGGGCGCGACGAGTTCAGCGTGTGGGCGGCGTCGTTCAACGAGATGGCCGAGGCGCTGGAGTCGAAGATCGCCGCCCTGTCGGCCGCGCAGGCCCGGGAGCGGCGGTTCACCGCCGATGTGGCGCACGAGCTGCGTACCCCGGTGACCGCACTGGTGGCCGCGGCCTCGCTGCTGCGCGAGCAGCTGGACCGGCTGCCCGACGACGCCCGGCCGGCCGCCCGGCTGCTGGTGGGCGACGTGGTCCGCCTGCGTCGCCTGGTCGAGGACCTGATGGAGATCTCGCGGCTGGACGCAGGGCGGGAACGGCCGAACGTCGAGCCGGTGGACGCGCCGGCGCTGCTGCGCACGATCGTCGCGGCGCGCGGCTGGTCGGAGCGCGTGCTGGTCACCGGCGACCCGGTCGCGCTGCGCACGGACCCGCGTCGCCTGGAGCGTGTCCTGGCCAACCTGGTCACCAACGCGGTCGAGCACGGCGGCGGCGAGATCCGGGCGACCGTCACCGGGGCGGGCGCGCTCGTCGTCTTCGAGGTCACCGACCAGGGGCCGGGCATTCCCGCCGAGCACCTGCCGCACGTGTTCGACCGGTTCCACAAGGTCGACGCCTCGCGTTCCGCGCCGGGCAGCGGGCTCGGCCTGGCCATCGCCCGGGAACACGCCGCCCTGCTCGGCGGGGTGCTGAGCGTCCGCAGCGCGCCGGGTGCCGGCGCCCGGTTCCGTCTGGAACTGCCCGCGCACGGCCCGGACGGGCCGCCCGGCGGCGTGCCACGCCCGGCGGGGCACCTCGACGAGGACGCCGAGGCGGCGCCCGCCGGCCCGACGGGCGGTGACGGATGAGCCGCCGCGGCACGGTCAGCGTGAACCGGCGCGGCGCGGTCAGCGTGCGCCGGCGCGGCGGGTGGCGCGCGGTCGGCGTGCCGGTGCTCGTCGCCGCGCTCCTGCTCGGCGCGTGCGGCACGCCCCGCTCCGGCGTCCTGGGCGCGGCGCCCACCGCGCCGCCGCACAGCACCCCGCCCGCCGGAGGCCCGACCTCCGCGCCCACCCCGCCGTCCGGGCCACCACCGTCGCCGGTGGCCACCCGCACCGCGCCGCGTCCGCCGGCACCGACAGCCACCGCCACGCGCCGGGCGGACCCGGTGACGATCGAGCTGTGGTACGTGCGAAACGGCCTGCTCGTCCCCACCCGGCGCACCCGGCCGGCCACCCTCACGACGTCCCGGCTCGCGCTGACCGAACTGGCCGCCGGGCCCACGCCGGCCGAGGCCGCCACCGGGATGGTCACCCTGCTGCCGGCCGGTGTCGAGGTCACCCGGATCACCGACGGCGTGGCGACGCTCGGTCCCGTTCCGTCCGGCAACGACCCGGCGGAGCGTCGGCGGCTGCGCGAGGCGCAGGTGGTGTGGACGCTCACCCAGTTCCCCACCGTCCGGCAGGTCCGCTTCCCCGGCGGGGCACCGGTCGGCCGGGCCGACTACCCGGACCTGCTCGCGCCGATCGTGGTGACCGCCCCGAGCGTCGGCGAGCGGGTCACCGCCCCCCTCACCGTCACCGGCACCGCCGACGTGTTCGAGGCCACGGTGAGCATCCGGGTGCTGGACGCCGCCGGCCGGGAGGTGGCCACCGGCTTCGGCACCGCCAGTTGCGGCAGTGGCTGCCGGGGCGCCTACCGGCTGGTGGTCGGTTGGCGCACGGCCCGGGAGCAGCACGGCACGATCGAGGTGTACGAGGTGTCCCCGCGCGACGGCGCCCGGATCAACACCGTGGTCGTGCCGGTGATCCTCGCGCCCACCGGGAGCTGACCACGGGGTTCATCCGCCCGACGTGGGACAGAAACGTAACCGTTTCGTCCGCCGGGTGCGACGCACCTCATAAAAGCCTGCAGGAACGGCCAGCAACGAACTAGGGTCAGTACGACATCGTTTCGCGGGGGGTCTTCGGGTGTTGGATGGTCAGCAGGTGAGCGCGGGCGTCGGGGTGCCGGCCGCCCGGGCCGCGCGCTGCACGTCCAGCGACCTGTTCACCGTGGTGATCGACCTGCTGCGCGAGGTCGGCTACGACCGGATGACCATCGACGCCGTCGCCGCCCGCGCACACGTGAGCAAGGCCACCATCTACCGGCGGTGGGACGGCAAGGCCGAGCTGGTCGTCGCCGCCCTGCGCGACCGTCAGGTCGGCGTGCACAACCCGCCCGACACCGGCTCGCTGCGGGGCGACCTGATCGAGCTGCTGCGCGCCACCGCAGCCATCTGCGTCGCCGACTGCGACCTGATGCAGGCGCTGACCTTCGCCATGCGGACCAGCCCGGAGCTGGAACGCCTGGTACGCCACCAGGTGCTGCCCGCCGGGCGGGTGGCCAGCACGGCCATCCTCGTCCGCGCCGCCGCCCGCGGGGAGATCCCCCCGGACGCCGGTGAACGGGAGCTGTTCCACGACCTGGCGCCCGCGCTCACCCTGTCCCGCGTCGTCGCGCACGGCCTGCCCGCCGACGACGCGTTCCTCACCCAGGTCGTCGACCAGGTGCTGATCCCGGTGCTCCGCTACCAGCACGACCGCCCGTCCCAGGCCTGATCCCTCGACATCCGCACCACGGAAGGCTTCACCATGCCCGGAACCACCTCGACAGCCCCCGGCGCACCCGGCGCCGGGACGTCGACAGGCGCGCCGCACCCGCGGCGCTGGATCGCGCTGGCGGTCATCGCGGTCTCACAGCTGATGGTCGTCCTGGACGCCACGATCGTGAACATCGCGCTCCCGCAGGCCCAGGCGGACCTGGGGATCACCGACGCGAACCGGCAGTGGGTGATCACCGCCTACACGCTGGCCTTCGGCGGTCTGCTCCTGCTCGGCGGCCGGATCGCCGACTACTGGGGTCGCAAGCGCACGTTCCTCGTCGGCATGGTCGGCTTCGCGCTGGCGTCCGCGCTGGGCGGTCTGGCCACCAGCGGCGAGATGCTGTTCGCCGCCCGCGCGTTGCAGGGCGCCTTCGGCGCGCTGCTCGCCCCGGCCGCGCTGGCGCTGCTCACGGTGCTGTTCACCGAGGCCACGGAGCGGGCCAAGGCGTTCGCCGTGTACGGCGCGATCGCCGGCGGTGGGTCCGCGGTCGGGCTGCTGCTCGGCGGGGTGCTGACCGAGTACGCCGACTGGCGCTGGTGCCTGCTGGTGAACATCCCGGTCGCCGCCGTCGCGATCGCCTTCGCGATCCCGCTGGTGCCGGAGAGCCGGGCGCACGGCAACACCCGCTACGACGTGCCCGGCGCGGTCGTCGTCACCGCCGGCCTGGTCTCCCTGGTGTACGGCTTCACCAAGGCCGCCGAGGACGGTTGGGACGCCACCGCGACGCTCGGCTTCATCGCCGCCGGTGTGGTGCTGCTGGCCGCCTTCGTGGTGATCGAGCTGCGCTCCAACCACCCGCTGCTGCCGCTGCGGATCATCCTGGACCGCAACCGGGGTGGGGCGTACCTCGCCTCCACGCTGATCGGCGCCGGCCTGTTCGGGGCGTTCCTCTTCCTCACCTTCTACTTCCAGGTGGTGTTGCAGTACAAGCCCCTCGAGGCGGGGCTCGCGTCGCTGCCGGTCACCGCGGGCGTGCTGATCGCGGCGGGTGGCGCCAGCCAGCTGATGCCGAAGGTGGGCGCGAAGCCGCTGATGGTCGGCGGCGCCGTGCTCGCCGCCGTGGCCATGCTGACGCTCACCCAGATCGACGTGGACACCTCGTTCCTCACCCTCCTGCTGCCCGCCCAGGTCATCCTCGGCATGGGCCTCGGCTTCACCTTCGTGCCGCTGTCCAGCCTCGCGCTGGTCGGGGTGCCGGAGCACGACGCCGGAGCGGCCAGCGCGACGCTGAACGCGACGCAGCAGATCGGCGGCTCGCTGGGCACCGCGCTGCTGAACACCTTCTACACCAGCGCGGTGGCCGCGTATTTGCTCGGCCGGGCGCCGAACCCGGTCACCCAGGTCGAGGCGCTCGTGCACGGCTACCGCGTGGCGTTCGCCTGGGGCGCGGCCCTGATCGTGCTCGCCGGGCTGGTCACCCTGGTCCTGGTGAAGGTGCGCAAGGAGGACATCCCCGCCGGCAACGCCGTGCACATGGGCTGAGCCGGACGACACGGCCGGCCGGGCCGCTCCCGATCGGAGCGGCCCGGCCGGCGCACCCGTCCGGTAGCGTCCCGACCATCGTCGAAGATCCGTTGAGGAGACACATGTCCACGGCTACCGACCAGATCATCCATGCGCTACGGGCGGGCCACGAGGAGCTCGCCGCGCTCGTGCGCGACCTCAAGGAAGACGACCTGCGCCGGCCCTCGGGTGCCAGCGAGTGGCAGGTCTCCCAGGTGCTCAGCCACCTCGGCAGCGGCGCGGAGATCGGCCTCGCCGGGCTGACCGCCGCCCGCGACGGCACGCCCGCCCCGGACGGCGACTTCAACCGCACCGTCTGGCAGCGCTGGGACGCCATGTCCCCGGAGGAGCACGCGGCCGGCTTCCTGGAGTCCAACCAGCGGCTGGTCGAGGCGTACGAGGCGCTGGACGCCGACACCCGCGCGACGTTGCGGATCAACCTCGGCTTCCTGCCGGAGCCGGTGGACGTGGCCACCGCCGGACGGTTCCGGCTCAGCGAGTTCGCCCTGCACCAGTGGGACGCCGAGGTGGCGTTCAACCCGTTCGCGGCGGTGACGCCGGAGGCGGTGCCGCTGCTGATCGAGCAGATCGGCGGCATGCTGGGCTGGACGGGCCGGCCGCAGGAGCTGGGCGGCCGGGAGGCCACCCTGCTGGTCCGGCTGCGGGACCCGGAGCGCACGTTCGGGCTGCGGCTGGGCGAGCAGATCACGCTTACCGACGCGCCGGAGCAGCCCGACGGCGAGCTGTCCCTGCCGGCCGAGACGTGGCTGCGGCTGGTGGTCGGCCGGCTCGGGCCGCAGTACACGCCGGACGGGGTCCAGGTGACCGGTCCGCTGACCCTGGACGACCTCCGCCGGGTCTTCGTCGGCTTCTGAGGGGACGCCGCGCGGGCCGGTGCTCCCGGCCCGCGCGTACCCCCGTCAGCCCTTCACGCAGACGACCTGCTTGAGGTGCGCGACCACCTCCACCAGGTCCTCCTGCTGGGCCATCACCTCGGTGATGTCCTTGTACGCGCCGGGGATCTCGTCGACCACCCCGGCGTCCTTGCGGCACTCGACGCCGGCGGTCTGCGCGGCCAGGTCGTCGGTGCTGAACGTCCGCTTGGCCTGCGCCCGCGACATCCGCCGGCCGGCGCCGTGTGAGGCCGAGCAGTACGCGTCCGGGTTGCCCCGGCCCCGCACGATGTACGACCCGGTGCCCATCGACCCGGGGATGATGCCCAGGTCGCCCCGGCCAGCCCGGATCGCGCCCTTGCGGGTGACCAGCACCTCCACCCCGTCGTAGCTCTCCTCGGACACGTAGTTGTGGTGGCAGGAGATGGGTTCGTCGTAGCCGACCTGCGGGAAGTGCTCACGCACCACACCGCAGAGCAGGGCCAGCATGACGGCCCGGTTGCGCCGCGCGTACTCCTGCGCCCACCACAGGTCCCGCCGGTACGCGTCCATCTCGGGCGTTCCGGCGAGGAACACCGCCAGGTCCCGGTCGGGCAGGTCGACGTTGTGCGGCAGCTTGCGGGCCACTCCGATGTGCCGTTCGGCCAGCTCCTTGCCGATGTTGCGCGACCCGGAGTGCAGCATCAGCCAGACCCGGCCCTCGTCGGCGCCGCCCTGCTCCAGGCAGACCTCGATGAAGTGGTTGCCGCCGCCGAGCGTCCCGAGCTGCCGCTGGGCCCGGGTCTCCAGCTGCGCCACCCGGCGGTCCAGGCTGGCGAACCGACTCCAGAAGTCGTCCCAGCCGGCCTGCTCCAGGCCACGGACCCGGCGCGGGTTGACCGCCTCGGTCCGCTGGGCGAAGCCGACCGGGATGGTGGCCTCGATCGCGGAACGCAGCCCGGCCAGGTCGTCCGGCAGGTCGGCGGCGGTCAGCGAGGTACGCACCGCCGACATGCCGCAGCCGATGTCGACACCGACCGCGGCCGGCGAGACGGCCTGTCGCATGGCGATCACCGAGCCGACAGTGGCGCCCTTGCCGAAGTGCACGTCGGGCATGACGGCGACGCCCTGCACCCAGGGCAGCGCGCCGATGTTGCGCAGCTGCTTCGCGGCCTGCGGCTCGATGGCGTACGGGTCGGTCCAGACCCGGACGGGCGCCCGGGTACCGGCCAGGGGGATGAATCCCATCGTGGTCTCCTCGTGTCAGGCCGGCACCAATCGTTATTGATGACCGGAAATGATCGTGCGCCAGGATGGAACCGGCGCGAAAGCTCGTCGGATACGAAAAGGGCCGCCAACCCGCAGGGGGTGGGCGGCCACGCCTGACGCGTGTGGCGTCAGCGAGGTCGCCGCCACTGGCACCGAGCCTGGGGTCGCCCCTGCGCGGGCCGGCCGAGACAGCGGTACGACGCGCCGGGCGGCAACGCGGCACCGGCACCGCTACCTGGCCTGCGCCAGGTGGCGTCGGTGGCTGTGCGTTGCGACATGGCGTGCTCCCCGGGTGTGCTCGGCCGTACTGCGCATGACGGTAGGCGGGGCAGGAGCTGTCCGCAAAGGATATTGCGCCCGCGCGGCCGGCCGTGGTCTGGCCCCGGGGAGTCACTCTCGCGACCTGTCGAGCTGCCCCATAGATGGGGCGGTGCTTCCGCCGAGGCCAGCCGGAGGAAGCACCGCCCACGGCGGTCGCGCCGCCGCTCACGGCCGACGGTGGTCGCGGGACCGACACGTCTGCCCGCCTGCCTGCCCCGTTCGTGGGGCAGCTCGACAGGGCACGCCAGGGGGCGTCGGGGCGGGCCGCCGAGCGACGTAGCGGGGCTCAGGTGTCGTAGCAGCCGTCCCAGGGCGGGTCGAAGCCCAGTTCGTCGGGGACGAACTCGGCGTGGTCCGCGCCGTCGTACTCCGCGGACCAGTCGACCAGGCCAAAGGCGTGCCCGTCGACCTCGACCTGGAACAGCGCGATGGCGATGTCGCCGAAGACCCGGCCGGGCAGCCCGTCGATCCATTCGAGGAGGCGGGCCTCGGCACGGGTGATCGAGGCGTCCTCGTCTTCGCTGGTGCCGGCGAACCAGATGTCCGAGTCGGTATGCACGCCGTCGGCGTCGAACCGGTGCAGCACCGCGTACCACCGCTTGTGGCGGTACCAGTCGTCTTCGGCTCCGGCACCGTCCTCAAGTGTCGCGGTGACGGAGCCGAAGAACTGGCCCTTGTCGTACCTGCCGATGTAGCGGGTGCGGTAGTCGGATTCGTACGCGATGGGCACACGATCAGGGATGGCCATGCGCGGACGCTACCGCCCGCGAGCTACGGCTGCGGCACCAGCCGGAAGGACTGCGCGGCCGTGCCGTTGCAGGTGTACTGGATGAGCTGGACGCTGTCCGCGGTGGACGCTCCCGGCACGTCCAGGCACTTGCCGCTGTTGCGGTTGACCAGCCGGTAGTAGCCGCCGCCCTCGGATTCCGCCCGCCACTGCTGGTTGTTGCCGCCGCTGTACGACCAGAGCTGGATGGGCGCCGAGTCGGCGGTCGACCGATCGGTCACGTCGAGCACCTGGGCGCTGTTGCCGCGGTTGTTGATGCGCAGGTAGCCGCCACTGGTCGGCGCGAACTGGTACTGCTGGGCGGCGCTGCTGTTGCACGCGTACTGCTGGATGGCGGTGCCGTTGGCGGTGCCGGCGGCCCGGGCGTCCACGCACTTGCCGCTGCCCCGGTTGACGACGGTATGCCAGGCGGTCGGCGAGATCGGGCCGGCGGTGCCCGTC
Source organism: Micromonospora sp. NPDC005252 (assembly GCF_042872475.1). Taxonomy (NCBI): domain Bacteria; kingdom Bacillati; phylum Actinomycetota; class Actinomycetes; order Micromonosporales; family Micromonosporaceae; genus Micromonospora; species Micromonospora sp. NPDC005252. The sequence continues at coordinate 225,591 of NZ_JBIAKN010000005.1, forward strand.
GGCGTGGGCGTCGGGGTGGGCGTCGTGCCGGCGCCGGCGAGCCAGTGCAGACCGTCGATCAGCAGCTTGTTCTGCTGCGGGCTGTCGAAGGTGGAGGACAGGCCGGTGTTGGTGCTGTAGTTCATCGCGTTGTGCCCGAAGTTGGCGTACAGCATCTTGTAGCGCTTGTTGCTCCACACCAGCGGGTAGTAGCCGCCGTACCAGGACTGGTTGGGGTCCGTGCCGACCGGGAAGCTGGACGGGTCGACGGAGGCCAGGATGTCGATGTCCGGGTTCTGGCGCAGGTCGTTGCTCCAGGAGTACCACTCGCTGACCGACGACGCGAAGGTCGCCGGGAGCGCCTGGGTGGCCGGGTGGGTGCGGTTGTCGGCGCGCATCGTGACGCGGGTCGGCCCCCAGGTGTTGGTCTGGAAGGAGCCGGAGCCGAGGAAGGTGTTGTAGTACCAGCTCCAGCTCGACGGGTCGGTGGTGAACGCGCTGACGTGGAAGCCCATCCACGCCCCGCCGTTCTGCATGTACTGCTGGAAGGCGGGCCGCTGCGCGGCGGGCGGAGCGTCGTCGAGGAACATGATGACCTTGTACTGGGCCAGGTTCGCGGTGTTCAGCAGACCCCAGTTGGTGGTGGCCTCCCAGGAGAAGCCGTACTGGGCGGCGGCCTGCGGGAACCAGGCGCGGGCGTCGCGGTCGAAGTCGATGTGCGCGGCGTCCCAGGTGCCGTTGTAGAAGGCCAGGACCTTGAACGTCGGCGCGGCCTGCGCGCTGCGCGCGACGCCGAGGCCGAGGCCGGCGCTCACGGCGACGACGAGGGCGACGAAAACCGACAGGATCCTTCTGGTACGAGAGGGAAGTTCTGCGATCACCTGATCGTCCCTTCGGTCGGGACGCGCGCCGCCGCGTCGACGTGAACTATCTGTTCACAAGGTTTACAGATAGACGAAAGGTTATGCGGTGCCGCCCGGTGCGTCAATCGGCGGTCGACCGATCGGGTGGGATTCCTGCGGCAGCGGGTACCCCGGCCGGATGACCAGCCCGGACGCGGTCGACGTCGACCAGCCGCTCGCCGTGGACGTGCCCGCCGCGCCGCACGACGCCAGCGGCGAGCGGGTGCCGACCCGCGACCTGGCCGGGCTCGCCCCGGCGGCGAGACCGGCACGCCGCTGGACCCCGGGCCGGGTGGTGGCCACCCCGGCCGCCCTGGACCACCCCCACGGGCAGCGGATCGTCGACCGCGTGCGGGCGCTGGGTATCGAGGTGGAACGACTGCGGTCGAACCGGCTCACCGGCGTACGCGGGCAGACCGACTCCGAGACGTACGCGCGCGCCAAGGCGACCATGGCGATCGTGGTGAGCCCGCCCTCGCGGCGTGTCCTGCAACCCATCGCGCCCAGCGCCGACTGGCGCGTCGATTTCGCCGAGGGCTGCCCCGCGCACTGTCAGTACTGCTACCTCGCCGGTTCGCTCTCCGGCCCGCCGGTGACCCGGGTGTACGCGGACCTCGACGACATCCTGGCCGGGTTGGCCCCGTACGCCGGGCGCGGAACGGTGACCAGCCGCAACGCACGCCGCGCCGACGAGGGCACCACCTTCGAGGCGTCCTGCTACACCGACCCCCTCGCGCTGGAACACCTGACCGGCAGCTGGCGGCGGGCGGTGCGGCACTTCGCCGACTGGGACGCGCCCGTGCAGTTGCGCTGGACCACCAAGTACGCCGACGTGGACACCTTCGTCGGGCTGCCCCACCACTGCCGCACCCGGGTCCGGTTCAGCGTCAACTGCGCCCCGGTCAGCGAACGGTTCGAGGGCGGCACGGCGCGGGTGCCGGACCGGCTCGCCGCGCTGCGCCGGCTCGCGCTCGACGGCTATCCCGTCGGGCTGACCATCGCGCCGATCATGCCCCTGCCAAACTGGCGCGAACGCTACGGCGAGCTGCTGGACCAGGTCCGCGCGGCGGTCGACGGGGTCCCGGAGCTGGACCTGACCGCCGAGCTGATCACCCACCGGTTCACCCCGGGCAGCAAGGAGGTGCTGCTCGGCTGGTACCCGCACACCCGCCTGGAGATGGACGAGGAGTCCCGCAGCCGCAAACACGGCAGGTTCGGCGCGGTGAAGTACGTCTACCCCCGCGACACGATGGCCGAGCTGCGGAGCTGGTTCACCGACGAGCTGGCCGCCCGCGTACCGGCCTGCCGCATCCTCTACTGGACCTGAGCCGCTGCTTACTGGACCTGAGCCGCGCTTCGTCGACCGAACGCCGACACCGCGGGCGGTCGCGCCGAGGAGCGTGTCACCCGAGCGAGGAGCGGGCCACCGGCGCGGCGAAGTACGTGCGCGGGTGCGGGTCGTCGCGGAGGCTGTAGTGCCACCACTCGCGGTCGTAGTTGACGAACCCGGCGTCGGTCATCAGCCGCCGCAGCAACTGCCGGTTGTCCCGCGCCGTGCCGGTGATGCGGGGGTCGGCGGTGTGCGCCCGGGCGTCGAAACAGTCGAACCCGGTGCCCATGTCGATGCTGTTGTCGGCGAAGCGCCGCCCCGGCGGCGCCGTACAGGGAACCAGCGGCTGCCCGGGCACGTACGCGGGTTGGCTGGCGGGCGGCTCGTCGACGAGCGTCAGGTCCAGCGTGCTGCCCCGGCTGTGGGCGGTCGGCGCGCCGATGTAGCCGTCGGCGAAGAGCCGGTCCTTGGCCAGGTCCGGATAGAACTCGGCCTTGGTCTGCTGCTCACCGGGGCGCTTCGACCAGGCGACGAAATCGTCCACCGCCGGCTGCGGGCGGTAGCAGTCGTACACCTTGAGGCTGTGGCCGCCGGCCAGCGCGGCGTCCTGGACCCGGCGCAACGCCTCGGCGGCCTGACGGGTGAGCAGGCACAGCGGCTCGCGGTAGCCGGCGATCGGCCGGCCCACGAAGTTGTGCGCCGTGGCGTAGCGGATGTCGGCGTGAATGCGCGGGTCGACGTCGGTAAGCACCACGAAGCCCGGCAACCCGCCGGTCGCCGACGGGGTCGGCGTCCCCGACGACGGTGGAGGGCTCGCCGACCCGGTCAGCGGGGCCGAGACCGGGGCCGTCGGGCCCGGACGCGGCTGCGGACGGGAGCAGCCGCCGAGCACCGCGACGAGCGCCAGCACGACGCCGCCACCCACCCGCACTGACCTGCGCACCCGTCCTGTCTATCAGCAGCGGTCGGTGCCGCGCGCCGGATCAACCGCCGGCCGCCGCGAGCCCGTTCAACCGCCGGCCGCCAGCGGAGCCGAATCCGCCACGGTCGGCGCCGGGTCGGGGGCTTCGACCAGGTGCGCGCCGAGGAAGCGCAGGGCCGCCTCGTCGTCGTCGATCCCGCCGGCCTCGTGGCCGTTGTACCGCCACACCGACAGCTCCGTCGCCCCGGCATGGGCGTTGTGGGCGGCGTACACCCCCGACGGCGGCACGATGTCGTCCATCAGCGCCACCGAGTAGCGAGCCGGCCGGCGGCAGCGTCGGGCGAAGTTGACGCCGTCGACGTACGACAGGGTGGTCAGCACCCGCTCCTCGGCGTCCCGATGGATCGCCAGGTAGTCGCGGACTTCCCGGTACGGGTGGGCGTCGGTGACCACCACGGCACGCGGGATGTCACAGAGGAACGGCACGAGGGCGACCACGGCCCGCACACCGCGCGCCAACGCGCCCGCCGCGAGCGCCAGTGCGCCACCCTGGCTGTGCCCGAGCACCGCCACCCGGGTCGGGTCGACCATCGGCAGGGTCCGGGCCGCGTCCACCGCCCGGACCGCGTCGGTGATCAACCGCCGGTAGTAGTAGGTGCGGGGATCCGCGATGCCCCGCGTCGCCACGCCGGGCGCCTCCGGGCCGGCGGCGCCCAGGTCCGCGGTGACGCCCCGGCTCCAGCCCGAACCCTGCCCCCGGGTGTCCATCTGCAGATGGGCGAACCCGGCCGACGCCCAGAGCAGGTTCTCCAGCGCGTGCCCGCGCCCGCCCCCGTAGCCCACGTACTGCACGACGGTCGGCAGCGCCGTGCCGGCCCCGTGCGGCACCCGCAGCCAGGCCCGTACGGGCTGACCGGCGAACCCGGGGAACGTCACGTCGTACACGTCGATGGCTCGCAGGCCGGTCACCACGGGCTCGAGCCGGACCGGCCAGGTGGCGTCACGGGCCTGCGCCAGGGTGTCGGCCCAGAACTCGTCGAAGTCGGCCGGGTCCCGCACCACGCCGCGGTACTCGCGTAGCTGCGCCTCGGGCAGGTCGGTGTGCATGGCGCCCCTTGTCTGTCGCGTGGCACTGATCAGGTGCGTCCACGGCGTGGCCGACGCCGACAGCCGGGCGGCGGAGACGGGACCGTACGCCGATACGCATCCGACAAATTACCGGAACATTTCCGCAACTCAGCCGAACGCTAGAACCGACCTGGCGTGTCGTCAACCCCCGTCCGTGAGGCAAGATGGCGCGAGGAGCGGGCGTGCCGTTCCGGGACACTGGATGGACGACGCTCGCGGTCGTCTCTCCGGAGCGGTGAAGGAGACACGGGTGGACGCGGACGACGGACGCAGGGTGACCATCACCGCGATCGCACGGGAGGCCGGGGTCTCGGTGCCGACCGTGTCACGGGTGCTCAACGGCCGGTCCGATGTGGCCCCCGACACCCGGGAACGCGTCGAGGAGCTGCTGCGCCACCACGGCTACCGGCGCCGCAGCAGCCGCAGCGTCCGCCGCGCGGGCCTCGTCGACCTGGTCTTCAACGACCTGGACAGCCCCTGGGCCGTGGAGATCATCCGGGGCGTGGAGGACGTCGGGCACGCCGCCGGGGTGGGCACCGTGGTCTCCGCGATCCACCGGCAGCCCACGGCGGCCCGGCAGTGGTTGCAGAACCTGCGCACCCGCGCCACCGACGGCGTCATCTTCGTGACGTCGCACTTGAGCCCGCCCCTGCACGCGCAACTGCGCCGCCTCAACGTGCCGGTGGTGGTCGTCGACCCGGCCGGCGTGCCGGCGATGGACGTCCCGACGATCGGCGCCACCAACTGGGCCGGCGGGCTCGCCGCGACCGAGCACCTGCTGGCGGTCGGACACCGGCGGATCGGGTTCGTGGCCGGGCCGACACACCTGCTGTGCAGCCGGGCCCGCCTCGACGGCTACCGCGCCGGGCTGGAGGCCGCCGGCGTGCCGGTGGACGACGCGCTGATCTACCCGGGCGACTTCTACCACGCCTCCGGCTTCGCCGGCGGCACGGCGCTGCTCGATCTGGCCGACCCGCCGACCGGCATCTTCGCGGCCAGCGACCAGATGGCGTTCGGCGTCTACGAGGCCATCCGCCGCCGCGGGCTGCGGGTTCCCGACGACGTCAGCGTGGTCGGGTTCGACGACCTGCCGGAAGCCCGGTGGGCGTCACCGCCGCTGACCACCGTCCGGCAGCCCCTGGTCGAGATGGGCCGGCTGGCGGTGCGGACGGTGCTGCGACTGGCCCAGGGCGAGGGCATCGACTCGCCCCGGGTGGAGCTGGCCACCGAGCTGGTCGTCCGGGACAGCACCGCCGTCCCGCCGACCGGCTGATCCCTTCCGTTCCGACGGCCCGAACCGGGTCGGATTCCGGTTCCACCTGTTCCGGTCCAGCTGCGAAAATTCCGGCCTGCCGGTCCGCCCCATAAGCGACGACCACGGACGTGGACGCTTCGCGGCGCGGTGGGCGACCGGGGCCGCCCACCGCGCCGAGCGGGTCAGTGGTGGTGGTGTGCCCGGACGGCACGCCGGATGGTCACCGGCTGCGCGGGAGCGCCGTCGACCGGCGCCGGGTCCTCGGCCGTCGGCGCGATTCCCTGAGCGGCGATCCGGTCCAGGGTGGCGAGCCCGGCCGCGTCCACCGTGCCGAAGATCGTGTAGTTGGGGCGTAGCGCCGAGTTGGCGTACACCAGGAAGAACTGGCTGCCGTTGGTGTCCGGCCCGGCGTTGGCCATCGCCAGCACGCCCCGGGCGTAGACCCGGCGTACGCCGGTCGGGTCGGTGGGGGCCGGCGGCAGGTCGGTCGGCAGTTCGTCGCGGTACCGGTAGCCGGGGCCACCCTCGCCGGTGCCGGACGGGTCGCCGCACTGCAACACGCTCAGCGTCGGGTAAGCGGTGAGCCGGTGGCACGGGGTGCGGTCGTAGAAGCGCTTGCCGACCAGGTGCAGGAAGCTCTGCACCGTGCACGGCGCGGCGGCCCGGTCCAGGGTCAACCCGATCGGCCCCTGGTTGGTGGAGAGGGTCACCCGGACGCTGCCCCGGTCCGGGGTGCGGCGCGGGTCGGGCGGCAGCGGCACCGGCCGGGCGGCTGGCTCGTCGGGCGTCTCGGTGTAGGCGCACGGGCCGTGCGTGGTGCGCGGCGGGCGGGCATCGGCGGCGGCCGCGCTCACCGTGCCGTCGGCCGCGACCGGCGCGGCCACCGCGGCAGCCGACGCGCCGACGATCAGCGTTGCGGCGAACGCCGTCACACCGGCGAGGCGGGTCAGCGCGCGTACCGACCGGCGGGGTGCCGCCGCGCCGGAAGGCGTTTCGAGTTCACTCGACACAGGGATCCTCCTGGGCTCGTGCTGCCAGAAAGACCGGAGTCTATGGATGCCGAGGCCTGTTGTCGATCTGACCGGGCAACCGACGGCGGCGGTGCCACAGCAACCCGCCCAGCAGCGCCAGCACTCCCGCGCCACTCAGCGCGACCACCGACCACAGCCATCCGGAGCCGGTGCCCGCCGGGCCGCTGGCCGCCGCCGGGCGGGGCGGACCGGGCGCGGCCAGCGCGGACGGCGCGGCCGACGGCGTGGCGGTCAGCTCACCCGGCTCGACCAGGCGGCCGACGCTGGCGTCGCGGGGCAGCGAGAAACCCCAGTCCAGCAGGGCCGCCCCCTGCTCCCAGCCGCGCATCGGCGCCGGCTCGGCGCCCAGCAGCGTCACCACCAGCCGACGCCCGTCACGTTCCGCCGCGCCGACGTAGGTGTGCCGCGCCAGGTCGGTGAAGCCCGTCTTGCCGCCCAACGCGCCCGGGTACCGGTAGATGAGCTGGTTCTCGTTCTGGATCTGGAAGCCCTTGGTTCGCTGCGCCGGCTGGGCCGGAATCGTCGCCAGCTGGGTGAGCGCGTACCGCCGGAAGGTCGGCTGCGCGAAGCAGGCCCGGGCGATCAGCGCCAGGTCGTACGCGCTGGTGAACTGGCCCTTGCCGTCCAGGCCGGACGGCGTGACCGCGTGCGTCTGGAGCGCGCCCAGGTGGTGTGCCTGCTCGTTCATGGCGCGGACTCCCCCGGCCGCGCCGTCAGACCCGCCGCCCAGCCGGGCCAGCGCGTTCGCCGCCTCGTTGCCGGAGTTGAGCAGCAGCCCCAGCCAGATCGTCTCGATGGTGTAGCGGCCGCCCTCGACCAGGCCGACGGCGGAGGAGCCGGGCTCGATGTTCATGTCCGCCGCGGTGACGGTCACCGTCTGGGCGGGGTCGAGCCGGGGCATCATCGTGGCCGCCAGCAGCAGCTTCTGGACGCTGGCCGGAGTGCCGTACTCGTGCGGGCCGCAGCCCCCGAGCACCTTGCCGGAATCCAGGTCCGCGACCAGCCAGGAGGTGGCGGTGATCGCCGGTGGCGTGCCCGCGCCGGTCGGCACGACCAGGCCGCTGGTGGCCAGCCCGGCGCCGCCCACCGTCCGCGCTTCGGGCACGGCGGGCGGGGGCGAGGGCCGTGGCGGGCGGGACATCGCCGGCGCGGGCACCCGAGGGCACCGCACGGCCCGCACGGCGGCAGCCGCACTCGTGGCGGCAGCACCCGTGGCGGCGGCGCCCGTCGCGGCGACGGGCGTGGGGGCCGCCGCGGCGGCCGCGACCGGCGCGGGGGCGAGCAGGACGGCGGAAGCCGTGACCGCCAGCAGCGCAGCTCTCATGTGCCCGACCCTAGTCAACAAGATCGCCCGGCGGGAGCGGTTGGCCGCTCGACCTTCCGGCGGCGGCCCGCTCCACCAGGTAGTCGTGCAGCGCGGCGCTGCCCCGCAACCGGCGCAGGCTGCGGGCGTGCAGGTCCTGCTCACGGCGGGCCAGCTCGGCGCGTACCCGCTGGGCGCTGCCGGTGGTGCGCAGCTCGCCCAGCACCGCCTCGATGATCTCGAACGGGTAGGCGCCTCGGCGCAGGAGCGCGACGACCTGCGCGGCGCGCAGCTCGGTCTCGTCGTACACCCGGTAGTTGGTGCCGGGCGCGCGGCCCGGCCGCAGCAGCTCGCGGGCCTCCCACAGGCGCAGCTGCGAGGTCCGCACCCCGACCAGGGCTGCCACCTCGCCGATGCGGACGCCGCGGCGCTGGGCCGGCCGGGTCGCCGGCGGGTTGGCCAGCACGGTCTCGAAGGCGCCGAGCACGCGGCGGATGTCGGCGCGTTTGCGGTCCAGCTCGGCATGGCCGCCGTCGAGCGCCGCCAGGGCCGCCGGCACGTCACCGCGGTGCACCGCCGCCATGATCTCCCGGGTACGGCCCCAGCCGTGCCCCTCGGCCAGCCGCCGGGCCACGGTCAGCGCGCGGGCGTGTGCGGTCGTGAAGATCCGGTAGCCGCTCGCGGTACGCCGCACCGGCGGCAGCACGCCCTCCTCGACGTAGTTGCGCACCTGCTGCACCGAGATCCCCACGGTGGCGGCGAGGTCCACGGCCCGCAGGCGATCCTTCGGCCGGGCGCGGGCAGCGCCGGCGGGCAGATCTGCTTCACCGGCGACGTCCCCGGCCTGCGCCGCTCGGGCACCCTCACCGGGCGGCACCTAAACCACCGGGTGAGGGTGCGCGACGAGGTACGCCGACCGACCGGGCAGCTCGGCATCCGCCACGCCGACCTGCACAACCTGCGCGACGTGGACGTGGACATCCCGCTCGGCGTCCTCACCGTGGTCACCGGCGTGGCCGGCTCCGGCAAGAGCTCGCTGATCCACGGCTCACTGCGCGGCCGGGCCGGTGTGGTGATCGTCGACCAGTCCCCGATCCGCGGATCACGACGCAGCAACCCGGCCACCTACAGCGGACTGCTCGACCCGACCCGTACCGCCTTCGCCAAGGCCAACGGCGTCAAGGCAGCGCTGTTCAGCGCGAACTCCGAAGGCGCCTGCCCGGCCTGCAAGGGCATCGGGCTGATCTACACGGACCTGGCGATGATGGCCGGCGTGGCGAGCGTCTGCGAGCGGTGCGCGGGGCGGCGGTTCACCGACGAGGTCCTCACGTACACCCTGCGCGGGAAGAACATCAGCGAGGTGCTGGCCATGTCGGTCACCGAGGCGTACGGGTTCTTCCCCAGCGGGCCGGCGCACCTCATCCTCCACCGGCTGGTCGACGTCGGGTTGGGCTACCTCAGCCTCGGCCAGCCGCTGACCACCCTGTCCGGCGGGGAGCGGCAACGGCTCAAGCTCGCCATCCACCTGGCGGAGAAGACCAGCACGTACGTCCTCGACGAGCCCACCACCGGCCTGCACCTGGCCGACGTGGACCAACTGCTGGCCCTGTTGGACCGCATGGTCGACGCCGGCAACACGGTGCACCACCAGGCCGTGATGGCCCACGCGGACTGGCTCATCGACCTCGGCCCGGGCGCCGGGCACGACGGCGGGCGCATCGTCTTCACCGGCACGCCGGCGGACCTGGTCGCCCACGGCGACACCCTCACCGCCACCCATCTCCGCGAGTACGTCCACAAGCCAGCGGAGCTGCCCAAGGGGTGACGGGTCAGCGGTGCCCGGGACGCGGCGCCTGACGCCGCACGGCGTGCGAGCGAGCCCGACGGCGCGGGCGGCCGACGCCAGCGGTGGGCCGAGTCGACGGTGCGGGCGGGCTGGCGACGCCAGCGGCCGGCGCGCGGGTGCGCGGGCCGACGCGACGCGGTGGGGCGGCCCACGCCAGCGGTCGAGGACGGGCCGGCCCTACCGCGTGGCCGGCGACACCAGCGGTCAGGCGACGCGGCGCAGCCAGCGCCGCTGCCAGGGTGTCTCGACCGCCTTCGGGTGGTAGCCCGCCCGGACCCAGGGCACCGCCCGCTCCGCCGGCAGGCCGTCGAGGATCGCCAGCGCGGCCAACGCCGTTCCCGTCCGGCCGACCCCGCCCCGGCAGGCCACCTCAACGCGTTCGCCGTCGCGTGCCCTCCGCAGCGCCGCACGCAACGCGTCGAGTGCGTCCGCCCGATCGAGCGGCACCCAGAAGTCGGGCCACCTGATCCGCCGGAATGGCCACGCCGGCGCCGGACCGGGCGCCAACAGCAGCGCGAAGTCGGCAGGCGAGGCGGTCGCGGCGATGCGGCGTCCACGCACCACCGCACCGCTCGGCAGTACGAGCAACCCGGACTGCTCCGACCAGATCTGCGCGGCGGTCACCGGAACATTGTGCCGCGACCGAGGTCGGGTCATCGTGCCCGCTGGGCACAGAAAGCGCCGCCCCCGACCATCTGGTCGGGGGCGGCGCCGGTGTCGGTGTGCAGGTCGCCTCTCGGCGAGTGGCGCGACGCGGCTCCAGCCGAACGGTATTCCGCGAGGGCTATGTAGGTGAGGCCCGGGGACACTGAGTCACACCGACACTGGTTCACAACCAGCCGACGCCTCCCGGTGTTCCCGCTCCGGCGCAGATCTTGGACAGTTTCCGTCAGCTCGGAACGGAAACTGTCCAAGATCTGCGCCGCGACATCCCGTTCGGGCGGGGCCGGGCCGACCGGCCCGCGCCCGAGTCGGGCCAAGCCGGAGCCGGGCCGGCCCCGGCTTGGCCGAGCCGGACCAAGCCGAGCCAAGTTGGGCCAGACCGGGCCGAGGCCGGGCGGAGCCGGGCCGGACCAGGGCGAGCAGGCCCGGACCAGGCCGAGCAGGCCAAGCCAGGCCAGCGACTCCGGGCGAGCCGGCGGGTGGACATGCCGATGGCCGGCACCCCGGGGGGTGCCGGCCAGTCGGTCGGATGGTGCGGTGGGTCAGCTGTTCCAGTACTGGCCAACCAGGTCGGCGGCCTGCTGCTCCCACTGGGCGTAGGCGTCCGGGTACGCCGAGACCTGCACGGTCTGCGCGGCCTCGGTCAGCGGCATGTCCTGCCAGCCGTCAACCTGACGCAGGCCCTTGAGGAACGCCGTGGTGGAGTACTCGGGGTTGGTGATCTGCTCCGGCGTGCCCCAACCACTGGACGGACGCTGCTGGAACAGACCCAGCGAATCATGATCGTTCATATCGCCGAGGTGGCCGAGGTTCTCCAGCTTCGACTCCTGCAGGCTCGTCGCGATCGAGATGACCGCGGCCCGCTCGGGCAGGCCCGCCTTCTTCGTCGCGGCGATGATCGCCTTGGCGTTGGCCGTCTGCTCGTCATTCAGGTCGATGTGCGACTGGGCACCCTGGGTGCCGTGCGGGATCAGCTTGCTCGTGTCGGGCTTGTCGGCCTGCACCACGGCCACCGGACGGGCGTCCGTGCTCGGGGTGGCGACATGGGCGATCGGGCCGGCGAAGACACCACCGGCGAACGCGAGACCAGCAACGGACAGCATGCTCTTACGGAAGATCGTGTTCATGGGGGTAGCTCCTTCGGGGGTAGGAACACCACACGCCACCACCGGGGGGACGGTGACGCGGATGTGAGCACCTCGTCGGGCGCTGCAAAAAGCAGGGGGAAAGTTTCGGGTCGGCACCCTGCGGGGCGAGGCCCTCGCGGTGCCGGGGCGGCGGCCGACGGGCGAGGGGGTCGCTCGTGGCGCCGGGACCGTGTGTAACGACCGCCGGTCCGGGGTCATTCCCGGGCCCTCAGCGGGACCTGGCAGCGGACCCGGGGGCGGGCCCACGGTCGGTCGGGGGTCTGCAACGACCCGACCCGGCCGCCCATTCCCCCACCGGTTGGGCGGGGCACGGTGGCCGTGGTCCTGCGATCGTCAGGGTATGTAACGACCCCCGGCCCGCCACGATTCCGGCCCAGGGATGCACCCGCTCACACCCCATCGGGCCTCGCAACCGGACAGCACGCCCCAGACCAACCGCATCCGAGGGCCGGAGCGAGCCGTCGGGTGACGATCCACCCGGAATGTCCGATACCGGATGGTGCGAGCGATCGGGACATCCCGGCCTCCCCGATCCGGCTTGATCTTTAGGAAAGGGATGCAGAGGTAGCGCAGGACAGCGGGGATACGGCGGCTGTAGCCGGTCGTGTGGGCGAGGCCGAGCTTGTCGCAGATGGCGTTGACGTGCTTCCCCACGGCGCTCTGCGACACGTGCGACCGCTGGGCGACAGCGGCGTTGGTGTGCCCGTGGGTCATTTCGTGCAGGACGTCCCGTTCGTGCGGGGTGAGTCGGCCGAACGGGTCGGGTCGCTCCGATCCGGCCGCCACCTGGCTAACCACCTCCGGGTTGAGCGCGGGGCCCCGGGCGGCGACCCGGTCGAGGCGTCGAGGGAGTCATCCACCTGGGCGACCGATTCCTTCGGGACGGTCCGCGCGCAGCCGGGCGGCGTAGCGCCGCTGGACGTACTGGGAGAGCACGAGGACGCCGGTGTCGGGCCAGCGCTCGCGGATCTCCAGCGCGGCACGCAACCCATCGTCGATGTGGGTGGGCTGCGGCAGCCGAGCCCACCACGGGCGGGTCCGCCGCTCCCCTGTCACCGTCTCGCGTCCCCACCTAAGACGTCTGACAAGGCGGCGGGCTAGCGCTCGTCCGAGGCCCAGGAGCCGCCCCGGTAGAGGGTGCCCCGACCGCCCGGATCCGGCATCCCCGACGGTGGCGCACCATCCCGAGAAGGACCCGAGTCCGACCAGGGACGGTCGGCCGACTCGGGGTTTCGCGCGGCGCGGCGGGCCCGCAGCACCCGGGAGCCGACGAACCAGGCGACGGCCGCGACGCACGCGACGATCACGACGTTCTGGAGTGTGCCGACGTAGCCCTCGACGAGGTGCCAGTTGTCGCCGAGCAGGTATCCGGCGAGCACGAAGGTGGTGTTCCAGATCAGGCTGCCCAGCGTCGTGTAGAGCAGGAAGATCCGCACCGGCATCCGCTCCACCCCGGCCGGGATGGAGATCAGGCTCCGGAAGATCGGGATCATCCGGCCGAAGAACACCGCCTTCACGCCGTGCCGGAGAAACCACGCCTCGGTCCGGTCCACGTCGCTGAGCTTCACCAGCGGCAGTCGGGCGACGATGGCGCGCATCCGCTCCCGGCCCAGGGACGCGCCGATCAGGTAGAGCGCCAGCGCGCCCAGCACCGAGCCCAGCGTGGTCCAGAAGATCGCGCCGAGCAGGCTCATCCGCCCCTGCGCGGCCACGAAGCCGGCCAGCGGCAGGATGACCTCGCTGGGGATCGGCGGGAACAGGTTCTCCAGCGCCACCGCCAGACCGGCGCCCGGCCCGCCGAGCCGTTCCACCAGATCGCTGACGTAGCCGACGATTCCGCCCTCGGGCGGTTCGGCCGCGGCGGCGGGGGTTCCGGTGGCGAGCACGGCGTGCGACGTTCGAATCATGTCCCCACGCTACGAACCGATCCTGAGAATCGACCATGAGGCGGACCATCCGACCCCGCGGGTCGCCCCCACCGGCGGGCGTGCGGAAAACCGCACCCCGTTGCGGCTCGCGGTGGCGCAGCCGCCGTGCGTACCCCTGGATGTCGCACAGAACGCGCGGGCGCACGCCGACGCGGTCCGCGCGGCGCGCGCCCGGGTGGTGGTCTTCCCGGAGCTGTCCCTGACGGGGTACGAGTTGCAGGGCCCGGTCGTGTCGGTGGACGACCCCCGGTTGGCGCCGCTGGTCGACGCGTGCGCCGAGGCGGGCACGCTGGCGCTGACCGGTGCGCCGGTGGCCGGTGACCACATCGGGGTGCTGGCGGTGACCGGCGACGGGGTGACCGTGGCGTACCGGAAGATGTGGCTCGGCGGCGCGGAGGCGCAGCGCTTCCGGCCGGGCGACACACCAAGGGTGCTCGATGTGGACGGGTGGCGGATCGGGCTGGCGGTCTGCAAGGACACCGGCGTCGCCGCGCACGCGCAGCGCACGGCCGCGCTCGGCATTGACGTGTACGCGGCGGGGGTGCTGGAGTTGGCGCGCGACGCTGGCGTTCCGGACGAGCGGGCCCAGCGGATCGCCACGACACACCGGGTCTGGGTGGCGGTGGCGAGCTTCGCCGGGTCCACCGGCGGCGGCTACACCGAGGCGGCGGGACGGTCGGCCATCTGGACACCGCGGGGTGAGGTGACCGCCCGGGTGGGCACGGCACCGGGCGAGTGGACCGCCACGACCCTCCACTGAGGGTGCCGCCGGAGTCGACGACCGGGCCGAGGGCCCCCGACGAGGGACCGGTTGTCGTACCGCTGCGGCAGGATCGGGGCCATGAGTGCGATCCCCTCTCGGCTGTCCGTGGTCACTCTGGGCGTACGCGACATGGGTTCGCTTCGGTCGTTCTACCGCTCCCTGGGCTGGCCGGAGCTGTCGGCGAGCGACGACGGCTGGTCGGCGTTCCTGCTCGGTGGCGTTCTGCTCGCGCTCTATCCGCTGCCGGATCTGGCCGCCGAGGCGGCACCCGGCGTCGCCGGTCCGGCCGGCGGCTGGTCCGGCGTGACCCTCGCCTGCAACGTCGATGACCGCGCCGAGGTCGACAAGGCCTTCGCGGCGGCCGTCGCGATGGGGGCGACGGTGGTGGCGGAGCCGACCGACCGCCCGTGGGGTGGCCGCTCGGCCTACATCGCCGACCCGGAGGGCAACCGCTGGGAGATCGCCTGGGCGGGCACCGCCGTCTTCGACGAACGCGGTGCCCTCGTCTCCTTCGGCTCGTGAGTGCCGACGTTGCTCACAGGTGACCGCCCTTGAGATGCTTCGGTCCATGACCATCTTCCCGCCGACGTTCGCCGAAGATGTCGTGAATCAGCCGGCCCAGGCACAGGTCGAGGCGTTCATCGACGAACACCGCGGAGCGCTCAACGGCGCCCTGGACGGGCTGACCGAGGAGCAGGCGCGTCGCTCTTTGGTGCCATCGCGGACGACGCTGCTGGGTCTGGTGAAGCACGCGACCTTCGTCGAGAAGGTCTGGTTCGACGAGGCCGTCACGTGCCGGTCGCGCACCGAGATCGGGATCCCGGCGACGCCGGACGAGTCGTTCATCCTCGATGACGGCGACACGATCGCCACCGTCCAGCAGGCCCACCGCGAGGCGTGCGAGGCGTCGCGCCGCGCGACGGCGTCACTGGGTCTGGACGACCTGCTGCGCGGCAACCGGCGCGGTCCGCTGCCGCTGAACTGGGTGTACCTGCACGTGCTGCGCGAGCTGGCTCAGCACTGCGGGCACGCGGAGATCCTGCGCGAGCAGATCCTCAGCGAGTAAGGCGCCGGCGCGGCGTTACTGGATCACGCTCTGGCCGACCGGGGCGGTGTCACCGAAGCGGCGCAGGGTCCAGCGGGCCGGCGGCCAGCCGCCGGTGTCCTGGTCGGTGACCCACTCGGTGATCGAGGCCGGCGGCACGTCCAGGTCGAACGCCCGGAAGATCGGCTGCGCGGCGAGCGCGTGGAAGGCGCCCTCGACGGTCTCGCTGTGGCCGACCAGGACCACGGTGCCGCCCCGGTGCCGGTGCGCGATCTCCATGATGGCGCGACTGACGCGCACCACCAGTTCGGCCCAGCTCTCGTTGCCGTCCTCGAACGGCCGGAACACTCCCCCACCGGGCACCGCGTGTTCGGTGCGGAAGCGGGTGACCGGCAGCCCGTCCGCGTACGGCGGGGTGTGCCAGGTGCACAGGCCGCAGTCGGCCAGCGGGCGGACGCCGAACGCCGCGGCGATGGGCTGCGCGGTCTCGACGGTGCGGCGCAGCACGGACGAGTACACCGCCAGCGGCCCCTCGACGGCGTAGTCGTCGACGAGCCGCTGGGCCAGCCGGTGTGCCTGGTCGTGGCCGAGCGGCGTCAGCCCGCGGCATCCGTGCGGGCCGCCCACGATCCCATCGACCTGGTGGACCGACTCGCCGTGCCGCACGAAGATCAGCCGTGTTCGCATCGGCCCATCATGCCAGCGACGTACGCGGATGGATCAGCCGTCCGTACGAGATGACGGCCGTCAGCCGGCGTCCAGCACCTCGCGCAGCCGTGCGGCGAACTCTTCGGGCTTGCCCGCATAGCCGAACTCGCCTCCGAGGAAGCCGCCGTGGTGACTCGGGAACACCACGGCCTCCTGGCCGAGCAGCGCCGCCGTGCCGAGGGCCGTACGGGCGGTGTACGTGCCCGCCGACTCCTCGCCGACCGCGATCACGATCCGGGTCGGGGACGCCGTGAGCACGCTCGCGTCGGGTTGGTAGTCGGTGATCGCCCACGAGCTCTTTGACAGCAGCGGGTCGTCGCGGCTGCCGTCGTCGTCGGTCGGCATGCCGACCATCGCGGGGTCGGGCGCGGGCTGGGCGAAGTAGGCGTCGGTGAACTCGCCCTGCCACGACGTCATCGCGATGAACGCGGCCATGCCGGCGCCGAATCCCTTCGCCTGGTACGCCTCGTAGAAGGCGGCCTGAGCGCGCTCGGCTGCCGTGACGTCCGGGAGCACCGCGTTGATCGGCGGCTCGTGGGCCACCAGCGTGACGACATCGCCGGGATGGGCCGCGACGAGTTCGAGTGCGGTCACCGCACCGCCGCTGCTGGCGAACACGTCCACCGGGCCGACGTCGAGCGCCTCGATGAGCAGGTGCAGGTCGGCCGCCTGCTGCTGTGGCGTGTGGTCGGACCGGCCGTCGGTGCGGACGCTGCGGCCGAGGCCGCGCGGGTCGTAGGTCACGACGGTGCGGTCGGTGAAGTGCGCGGCGAGCGCGTCGAAGCCCTCCGCTGTCATCGGCTGGCCGATCATGAGCAGCGCGGGACGCCCGCCGCCCGGGGGTAGGGGGCCGCGGACGTCGTAGACCAGCTCGACGCCGGGCAAGGCGAGGGTGTGCGTCTGCTTCGTCGTCATGCCGGTGAGACTACGACAGATGCCCTCAGTCGGCGGTGCGCCCGGCGGGCAGCCCGCGGGCCTGATTGAGCAGTTCGTCGAGGTGGGCGCCCGTCTGCCGCGGCAGCCGGCCACGGTCCACCAGCTCGGCGATGGTGTTTCGCAGGTCGGCGATGCGCCGCTCGCGGTCCTTGGACCGTCGGTTCACGTCGGCGAGGTCGTCGCGAAGGTCCTGGGCGGTCTTGCGGTCGACATCTCCGCGGGCCACCGCCGCAGCGAGCACGTCGGTGAACTCGTCGCTGACCTGGCGGAAGCTGACCGGCACCTGCTGACCGACGGTCGAGGGCGCGGCGCTGGCGGTCGGCGGCGACGGAGACGCCGATGCCGGCGGCCTCGGTGCCTGCGTACTGGGCGCGGGTGTCGGGGCGGAGGTCGACGGCGGGGCCGCGACCTGCCCGGACCCGGTTGTGTCGGGTGCGCCGAGGCCCTGGGTGAGCAGCGCGCCGAGGCCGACCAGCACGGCGAGACCGGCCGTGACGAGGAGGGCCAGGGGTCGGCGCGATCGGCGGCGGGCCGGCACGGCCGCGACCGGCACGGGACGCGCGGCCGAGCGGTCGATCAGGGTCGGCGGGTGGGCCGCCGAGGCGGGCGCCACGATGCGCAGCAGCTCGGTGGGGGGCTCGACCGGTTGACCGGCGCCGAACCGGCGGGCCAGCTGCGCGGCGCTCGGCCGGCGGGCCGGGTCGGCGGCGAGGCAGGCGAGGGTCAGCTCGGCGATGTCGGCGGGCAGGCCGTCCACCCGCAGCGGCGGCACCGGTGTGCCCCGCCGGTGCACCTCGAGGGCGTCCTCCCAGCTCTGCACGGGCAGGGGCGCCTGGCCGGTGAGCGTGCGGTAGAGCAGCGCGCCGAGGGCGTACACGTCGCTGGCCGGGTCGGGCGGACCGGCGGCGAGGCGCTCGGGGGCGAAGTACGCGGGTGTGCCCATCAGCGGCTCGCCAGACTGGCTGTCGAGCCCGCCGAGCGCGGCGATGCCGAAGTCGAGGACCTTGGCGCCGGTGTCGGTGAGCATGACGTTGCCCGGCTTGACGTCGCGGTGCACCACGCCGATGCGGTGCGCGGCGGCCAGCGCGGCGGCGATGTGCCCGGCCACGCGGACCGCCTCCGGCCAGGGCAGGGGGCCGTTGCGCAGCCGGTCGGCCAGGTTGTGGCCCTCGACCAGCTCCATCACCAGGTACGGGACGACGACGCCGCCGGTCAGGGTCGCCTCGGCGTAGTCGTACACCTGGGTGACGTGTGGGTGGGTGAGCCGGGCGGCCGCGCGGGCCTCGCGCTGGATGGTGGCCCGCAGTTGCGGGTCGGCGGCGAGCTGCCCGGCGAGCACCTTGATCGCGACGGGCCGGCCGAGCACCTCGTCGTCGGCCCGCCACACTTCGGACATGCCACCGAGCCCGATCCGCTCGTGCAGGACGTAGCGGTCGTGGAGGCGGAGGGTGGGCGTGAAGGGTGACATGGCTTCACCAGTCTGCCTGGCGAGTGCCCCTTCGACCACTCTGCGTGTCCGGCCCGGCACCGCTCGTCCCATGCGTGCCCAAATGGGTCAGGAGCAGCGGGTCACCGTCGGCATCGGTCGGGGCTGGATCCGGTCGGCGAGCCGGCGCAGGGCGACGGCGGTCACCTGTCGGGTCGGGGCGAGCAGCGCCCGGCGGGGTCGCTCGGCCTGGACCGGGGCGTCCGGTCGGGCCGAGTTGACGTGTCGGTTCATCGCGTCGAGAGCGGTGACGTAGCCGGTCGGGAATTCCATGGTCAACTCCTCGGGACAGGTCCGGTGGAGGCCCGGACGACGAGTGCGGTGGGCAGCAGCACCTGACCGGCTGCGGCGTCCGCGGGTGGGTCGAGCAGCAGTTCGGCGGCGATCCGGCCCTTCTCCTCGGCGGGTTGCCGGACGGTGGTGAGGCCGGCCGACGCGGCCTCGGGAATGTCGTCGAAGCCGGTCACCGAGACCGGCGGGTTGGTGCCGCCCGGCCGCTGGGCCAGCGCGTCGAGCACACCGAGGGCGAGGACGTCGGAGCCGGCCAGCACGGCGGTCGGCGGTGCGGGCCCGTCGAACAGGCCGGCGACGGCGGCGGCCGCGGCCTGGCGGCTGTTGCCCAGGGCGTTGACCAGCGTCAGCTCCGCCCAGCCGACGCCGACCTCGGCGAACGCGTCGGCGAAGCCGGCAAGCCGGCCGCGGGTGGTCGGGTGCCACGCCTCGTGCACCCCGGACAGGGTGACGGGGCCGGCCGGCGCGTCGGGCAGCACGGCGTCGGCGAGCAGGGCCACCCGGCGGTGACCGAGGCCGGCCACGTGCGCGGCGACGCTGCGAGCCGCGGCCCGCTCGTCGATGCCGACGAACCGCTCGTCCGCGCCGGCGTCGTCGTGCGACGCCGTGCTGACGTACGGCAGCCCGCGCGCCCGGATCACGTCCAACGCCCACTCCTCGTCGGCGACGCAGTAGACGCAGAAGCCGTCGACGGCGGCGTTCTCCACCGCCCGGCGGGCGTCGGTCTGCGCCGGTGGGAGCGGCACCAGCAGCATGCTGGTGCCGTGTCGCTCGGCGGCGCCGCTCACCCCGGTGAGGAAGCGGATCGCGAAGGGGTCGGTGAAGGCGTACGACAGCTGCGACGTGAACAGGACCCCGATCGAGCCGACGAAGCCGCGGCGCAGGGAGCGGGCGGTGGGATTGGGCCCCGGGTAGCCGAGTTGACGGGCGGCGTCGAGGATCCGCTCGCGCAGTGCCGTGGAGAGCTGGTCGGGGCGGCTGTAGGCGTTGGACACGGTGCTGCGGGAGACGCCGACGGCGTCCGCCACGGCTTGCAGTGTTGGCTTCACCCGGCACCTCTCTGTATCGATTCAGACTGGATCGATACAGAGACTAACCCGACGGGTTGGCGACGGTCAATACGATTCTGCGAACCCTCAGGGCGACCCCGGCCGGGCGCTCACTGCGGGTAGAGCTCCTCCAGCAGTTGACCGAGGATCTCCGGCGTACGCTCCGGCGGCTCGGCCTCGACGCACAACCGCTCCATGGCCACGGCGTAATAGTCGAGGTCCTCGCGCTTGTCGAGGTAGATGGCGCTGGTGAGCTGTTCGATGTAGACGATGTCGGGCAGCTCCTGGTCGCCGAAGCGCAGGATGGTGAAGGCGCCACCGGCCGCCGCGTGGCCCCCGGCGGCGAACGGGATGACCTGTAGCCGGATGGTGGGCGACTTGGTCGCCTCGATGAGCGCGACGAGCTGCTCACGCATCACCTCGGCGCCGCCGATCGGACGGCGCAGCGCCGCCTCGTCCACCACGGCCCAGAGCTGCGGCGGGTTGTCCCGGTGCAGTAGTTGCTGGCGCTGCATCCGCAACTCCACGCGGCGATCGATCTCGGCGGCGCCGGCCCCGCCGTGCCCGAGCAGCACGACCGCGCGAGCGTACTCCCGGGTCTGCAACAGGCCGGGGACGAACTGCACCTCGTAGCTGCGGATCAGCGCGGCCGCCGCCTCCAGGCCCAGGTACGACTGGAACCAGCTGGGCAGCACGTCCCCGTAGCGGTGCCACCAGCCGGGGCTGTTGGCGTCCCGGGCGAGCTTCAGCAGTGCCGCGCGCTCGCCCTCGTCGCTGACGCCGTACAGGGTGAGCAGGTCGGACACGTCGCGTTCCTTGAAGCCGACCCGCCCCAGCTCCATCCGACTGATCTTCGACTCGGAGGAGCGGATCTCCCACCCGGCGCCCTCCCGGGTCACCCCGCTGGACTCCCGCAGGCGGCGCAGTTGGGCGCCGAGCAGCATGCGCAGCACGGTCGGCCCGGTTGTCGGGCCGCCCTCGGCGGGAACCATCGTCACGTGCGGACCTCCGGATACCGACCACGCGGTCGGGCACCCAGCCCGGCCGACGTGTAAGCATGCCATGGACCGACAGTGAGGTGAACTCCTCCGGACCGGCGATTCAGTCCCGTCCCCGGGACGGCCTTCGACGACCGGTCAGTTGATCAGGTGATCGAAGTCGCCGTCGCGTGCGCCGAGCACGAACGCGGCGATCTCGTCCACTGTGTAGATCAGCGCGGGTCCCTCCGGATGGCGCGAGTTGCGAACGGCGATGCCGGCTCCCCCGGGCAGTTCGGCGAGTTCGACGCAGTTGCCGCTCGGGTTGCTGCGGCGGCTCTTCTGCCAGCTCAGCGGGGGCAACTGAGTAATCGGAACGCCATTGGGTGGCTGTTGCATGAGAGGCGTCTTTCTGCTCACGAGCCCGCCGGTGCCCGTGGGAGGAGCGGTGACGGCGAGGGTGCGGTATCGACAGTGGACGGTTATGCACGTGCATCTGCTATTGCATCTGCACCGGACGGCGAGCATGATAACGCACGTGATCGGTGCTTATCCGTTCACTTTGCGTTACCCCGACTGGGGCAACCACCAGGGAAAACTGCCCGACGCGGCACCGCGCCGCGAGACCGAAGGCTGGAGGCGGTCGCGGCGATGGGAGGTCTCGTGCCGGATCCGATGAGCGTCGCCTCCGGCATCTGTGCGGCGGGAGCATTGCTCTCCTCCTGGCAAATGCGCCGACGGGCCCTGCGGGCCGAGGCCGAGATCGGGCACCTCCAGGCCGAGTTGGCCGCCGAACGGCACGCCGCCAGCCACGACCCGCTCACCGGGCTGCCCAACCGACGCGCCTTCTACCGCCTCGCGGCCGCGCTGCTCACCAACGCCGACGGCCAGCCGCTGATCGCCATCGTGCTCGACCTCGACGACTTCAAGCAGATCAACGACCGGTACGGGCACGCCGCCGGCGACCAGGTGCTGATCAGCGTGGCCGAACGGCTGGCCGGGTTCGCCGGGGACAACCTCGTCGCCCGCCTCGGCGGCGACGAGTTCGCGGGCCTGCTCGCCAGCCCGACAGTCGACCGGCGCTGGATCGAGCACGCCACCCGACGTCTCAGCGAGACTGTCGCCGCGCCCATCCGGCTCAGTGGGTGCAGCGTCCGGGTCACCGCCTCGGTCGGGCTCGCCCCGGTGACCGGTCCGGCCCAGCTCACCGACGCGCTCAGCCGCGCCGACGCGGCCATGTACCAGGCGAAGAGCCTCGCCGGCCCGCGGTCGCCCCGCCAACTCGTCGACAGCGCCCGCCTCGCGGAGTGGTGACCGGTCAGGTGGCGGGTCCGTCTCAGGTGGCGGGTCCGCCGAACCACCGGGGCAGCTGACCCACCAGGTCGGTCTGATCGTCGCCGGCCCAGGCCACGTGGCCGTCCGGCCTCAACAGCACCGCGGGTACGTCCAGTTCCGCACTGACGTCGACGACGTGGTCGACCCGGTCGGCCCACCCGTCGACCGAGAGCCGGCCGGTCTGGTCGAGCAGCAGCCCACGACCGCCGTGCAGCAGGTCGTAGAGCCGTCCCCGCGTCAGCCGCACGTCCCGCAGGTGCCGACCGAGCAGCTCGTGGCCCGCGCCGAAGTCGTAGCGGACCCCCAGGCCGGTGACCTTCTCGATCAGGTACCGGTTGACGTCCTCGAAGTCCATCAGTTCCGACAGCAGGTGGCGGACTGCCTGCTGCCCCGGTTCGGGGGACAGCAGGAACATCTGCGCGCGGGTGTTGATGAGCACGTCGGCGGCCACCGGGTGCCGCTCGGCGTGGTAGCTGTCCAGCAGCCCGTCGGGCGCCGAGCCGTTGACCGCGGCGGCCAGCTTCCAACCGAGGTTCACCGCGTCCTGAATGCCGAGGTTGAGCCCTTGCCCGCCGGTGGGCGGGTGAATGTGCGCCGCGTCTCCGGCCAGCAGCACCCGACCGACCCGGTAGCGCTCGGCCAACCGGGTGGCGTCGCCGAAGCGGGAGAGCCAGCGCGGGGAGTGCACGCCGAAGTCGGTGCCCGCGTACGCCCGCAGTTGCTGTTGGAACTCCTCGATGGTCGGCGGGACGGAGCGATCCTCGGTGACCCCCGCGGCGGGCACGAGAACCCGGTACACCCCGTCCCCGAGCGGCCCGAGGCCGAACCGCAGGTGCGTCTTGCGGACCTCGGCCACCACGTCGGCGACCGTCTGCGCCGGTACGCCCACCTCCATCTCGCCCAGCAGCGACTCGACCCGGCTGGGTTCACCCGGAAAGCCGACCCCGAGCAGCCGACGGACCGTGCTCCGGCCGCCGTCGCAGCCGACGAGGTAGCGCGACCGCAGCGGCGTACCGTCGGCCAGCTCCACCGTCACCCCGTTGTCGTCCTGGCTCAGCCCGACCAGTTCGCAGCCGCGGCGGACCTCGACGCCGACCTCGACGGCGTGCTCCGCGAGCAGCCGGTCGGTG
Organism: Micromonospora sp. NPDC005252; assembly: GCF_042872475.1. Lineage (NCBI taxonomy): Bacteria > Bacillati > Actinomycetota > Actinomycetes > Micromonosporales > Micromonosporaceae > Micromonospora > Micromonospora sp. NPDC005252. Next base: position 248,746 of record NZ_JBIAKN010000005.1, read on the forward strand.
GTGGTCTGCGGAATACCGAGGACGTACGCGTGGGCACTGTCGAGACCGCCCGGCGACGGCTTGGGAATCGCGGCGAAGTAGCCACCGAGCGGATGCCGCGTGCCCAGGGCGAGGAAGCGCTCCAGCAGACCGCGCTGGTCCAGCACCTCGATGCTGCGCGCGTGCAGACCCAGCGAACGGACGTAGCGGGTCGGCTCGGCGTCCTTCTCCAGCACGAGAACGTGCACACCGTGCAGTCGCAACTCGCTGGCCAGCATCAGACCGGTCGGCCCGCCGCCGGCAATGATCACATCGATCACGAGATCCCCCGATTTTCCCAGTTCTGGGCTTCGGGTGGAGATTCTGCGGCAGCACCCGGGTCTTGCCGCAAGACCCCCGGTGCGCTATATGTTGGAGGTGGCAGGGAGCGCGACGTCCCTGCCATTTCTGTTTCGTCCCGGCCTTCCCGCCCTCCCGCCTCAGCCGTCAGCGCATTGTGGACAGGTGGCGCTCCAGTGCGGCGTACGACTCGGCTACCCCCTGCGCCATCCCGGACCCGGCCATGCCGTCGCGCTGCTCGGTGGTGTCGAAGCGGGTGGTGCCGGTGAGCACCGTGCGGCCGTCCTGCTCGGTGAAGACCAGCGTCTCCACCGCCACCTGGCCGGGCATGCCCTCGAACTCGAACGTCTGCACGATCCGCTCCGGCGCGACGATCTCCTGGAACTCGCCCCGGAAGGCGTACTCGTTGCCGTCCGGGGCGTGCTCGACGAAGCGGTAGCGACCGCCCTCGCGGAAGTCGATCTCGACGTCCAGCGGATTGCCCCGGCCCCACCAGTGCCTGAGGTGTTCGGCCTGGGTGTGTGCGGCGAAGACGAGGTCGCGCGGGGCGTCGAACGACCGGGTCATCGTGATGTCCCGGTCGGAGGACATGTCGATCGTCAGGTCACGGGTTTCGGTCACGGCTGGTCTCCTTCAGGTCGCGTAGGTAGTCGTCCAGGGCGTCGTGGCGCTCGTCCCAGAGCCGGCGGTACTGGTCGACCCACTCGGCGAGGGTGCGCAGCGGCGCCGGGTCGAGCCGGCAGCGCCGCCACTGCGCCTCGCGGGTCCGCACGATCAGCCCGGCACGCTCCAGCACCGTGAGGTGCTTGGAGATCGCCTGGAGGCTGATCGGGAACGGCTCCGCCAGTTCGTTCACCGTCGCCTCGCCGGTCGCCAGTCGGGCCAGGATGGCGCGGCGGGTCGGGTCGGCGAGCGCGGCGAACACGGCACTGACCGGGCCTGCTGTCATGTCGCTTTCAACCACCTAGATGATTAACCGATGAGTTGAATTTACAGCTCATCCGCTGTCTGTCAACCCGTTCAGGAGATCCCTGGTGAGTCACCCCGGAGACCGGGTATGGGGAACCCGGCCGTCCCGTCGCCGAGAGGAACCCGTCGTGGTGAGCATTCGCGCCCTCGTCCTCAACTGCACGCTCAAGCCGTCGCCAACCCCGTCCAGCTCCGACCAGTTGGGTCGCGAGGTGGTGGCGGAGCTCACCCGCCAAGGCGTGGACGGCGAGATCGTGCGGGTGGTCGACCACGGCGTGCGCTTCGGGGTGTCGACGGACGAGGGCGACGGCGACGGCTGGCCCGCGATCCGCGCCAAGCTGCTCGCGGCCCAGATACTCATCATCGCCACACCGATCTGGCTGGGCCAGCCCGCCAGCGTCACCAAGATGGTCCTCGAACGCCTGGACGCCGAACTGTCCGAGACCGACGACGAGGGACGGCTGCTCACCTACGGCAAGGTGGCCGGCGTCGCGGTCGTCGGCAACGAGGACGGCGCGCACCACACCATCGCCGAAATCCAGGGCGCGCTCAGCGAGGTCGGCTTCACCCTCGCGGCGGCCGGCGCGACCTACTGGGTCGGCGAGGCACTGCACAAGGTGGACTACCGCGACGCCGGCCCCAAGCCGGACACCACCGGCCGCACCACCAAGGCCCTCGCGCTCAACAGCGCGCACCTGGCCCGGCTGCTCGCCGAGCAGCCGTACCCGCCGCCGGAGGCGCAGGGCGCCGCGGTGGGCCCGAGCCGCGAGCCGGCCTGACGGGCCGTCCGGCCCCGGGCGTGCCAGGGGGTACGGTCAGCGCCAGCCGTAGCCGGCGCGCAGCGCCTGCCCGACCCGGTCGAACCGGGGCCGGTCCAGCACGGCGCCCTCGCGGCGGATGCTGTCCTCGCGCATGGTGAGCACGCGGTCCAGCCGGACCCAGCTCGGCCGCTTGTCGCGGTCCCACTCGCTGGGGCCGAGCGCGAACCAGTGCCGCTGACCGTCCCGCTCGCTCTGGCTGGACAGCATCAGCCCGAACAGCGTCCGGCTGTGCCGTCCGACCACCAGCACCGGGCGGTCCTTGCCCTGGCGGGGGTCGTCCTCGTACGGCACCCAGGTCCAGACGATCTCGCCCGGGTCGGCCTGGCCGTCGACCTCCGGCGCGTAGCTCAGCTCGCGCCGCTGCAACGCGCTCACCTGGCGAGGGCGGGCCACCCGCGCCGGAGCCGGCCCGGTACGCCGGGGCGACGGGATTGCCGCGCCTACCCGGGAGATGCGTTGCGCCACGTTCCTCAAGAGACCAGCCACGGCGGGCAGCCTACCGGCCCCGGCGCGGCCCGCCGGAGTCGACGCACTGCGGCAGACTGGCCCGATGGACGAACTGCCCGACGACCTGCCGATCCTCGAGCGGCGCGCGGTGCGCGTGGTCGTCTCCGACGACACCGAACGGGTACTGCTGTTCCACACCCGTGACCCGGACCATCCCCGGCTGGGCACCTGGTGGGAGTTGCCTGGCGGCGGTATGGACCGCGGTGAGACGTACCGGGACACGGCCGTGCGGGAGCTGCGCGAGGAGACCGGCATCGTGATCACCGCCGACCAGGTGGGCGCACCGACCTGGCGGCGACGGGCGAGCTTCCTGCACCGCCAGCTGCGCCACGTCCAGGACGAGGTGATCGTCGCCGTACGGCTGAACGGGCCCGGGCCGGACGTGGACGAGGCGGACCGGCTCGACTACGAGCGTGAGGACTACTTCGGCTTCCGGTGGTGGCCGCTGCCGGAGGTGGTGGCCAGCGAGGAGCGGTTCTATCCCGGCCAGCTCCCCCGGCTGATCACGCCCTTCCTGGCCGGCGAGCAGATCGACGAACCGTTCGAGCTGTGGTCGTGAGCAGGGCCGGCGGAGATGCCGGACCCCGGTACGACGGGCAGAGTGGGGACATGACGACGGACCTGCACGAGCCGCTTTCCGCGTACGCCGAGCGGCTGCACGCCACGATCGGCGACCGGCATCACGTCGCCTCCCCGCTCGGGGCCTGGCTGCTGCTCGCCCTCAGCGCGGCCACGGCTGACACCGACCCGGCGACCGGGCAGCTGGCGGACGCCCTGGGCACGGACCTGGCCCGCGCGGCGGAGGTTGCCCGCGCCCTGCTGGACGCGCCGCATCCGCTGGTCGCCTCCGCCACCGCGCTCTGGCTCCGACCGGGTCGGCTCACCGACGAGCCGGCCGGGTGGCCGGCCGGGTGGCGGGCCGCGCTGCCGGCGGCGACCGAGGTCGGCACGCTGCCCGACCAGGCCGGGTTGGACGCGTGGGCACGCGAGCACACCCACGGCCTGATCGAGACGTTCCCCCTGAAGGTCAGCCCGGACGTCGTCTTCGCCCTGGCCAGCGCGCTGGCCACCCGGATCTCCTGGGCCCAGCCGTTCGAGGTCACCGACGCCCGCGCGCTCGGCCCGGCCAGCGCCTGGGCGCGCGACCTACGGCGAGCGCTGCGCAGCCCGGACCACGGGCACCAGGGGGCCATCGTCACGACCGAGCGGGCCGGCGACGTGATCGTGCACGCCGCCCGGGCCCAGGCGACCGACGGCGCGGGGCTGGTGGTGCTCTCGGTGGCCGCCGCACCGCACGTGCCGCCAACCGATGTGCTCGCCATCGCGTACGACCTCAGTGCCGGCGCGGCCGACGGCGCGCAACCGGCCGGACGGCGCTCGCTGTTCGACCTGCCGCTCGGCGAGACCGCGCTGTGGACGCTGCGGGAGGAGCGGGTCCGGACCCGGGCCCGCGACGGCCGCGAGGAACGACACAGCGCGGTGCTCCCCTGCTGGTCGGCCCGCAGCGAGCACGACCTGACCGCCGAGCCGCTGGGCTTCCCGGCGGCCACGGCGGCGCTGGCCGGGGCACTCGCCCAGCCGGTGCAGGGCTTCGAGGCGCGGCAGGTGGCGATGGCCCGGTATGGCCGGTACGGCTTCGAGGCGGCGGCGGTCACCGGGATGTTCGGCACCGTCAGCCTGCCGCCGGAGGGCGTCGCCCGCACCGCCGAGCTGCGCTTCGGCCACCCGTACGCCGTGGTGGCCGTCGCCACCGACAGCAGGGCCGACGGCGTCACCGGGCGGTGGCACGGGGTGCCGGTCTTCTCGGCGTGGGTCACCGAGCCGGACGACCTACCCGACGCCGACGCCTAGTCGCCCGCCGCGGGCTTTATCGACCCCCACATCAGCGATATCGGGGTATCCCGGTCGTGGGGACACCCCGATATCGGCGAAACCGAGTCGATCACCGGCACGGTCCTAGGCGATGGGCGGTCCCGGGCAGGTGAAGAACACCCGCGCCTCCCAGCCGGGCACCAGGTGGCCGTTCGGCGGCGCTTTCGCCGAACCGTGCGTGCCATGATCGCGTCATGAGGTCACGGCCGGAGCATGTCAGCCCGATACGGACGTTGGTGGTCGATCGGCTGGCCGAGCAGTTGGCACCCGCTGGATGGCGGCAGCACCGCCTGGTGCCCCACGACGAGGTGGCCTTCATCCGCGCACCCTCTACGGAGGTCGTCTTTCATTTGAGCGTGAACCTCGCCGGCGACGGCGGCATCTCGCTCACCCCAGCCCTTGGCGTCGAGCATGCTGGCATTGCTGACCTTCAGCGAAGACTTTTCCGGCGCACCAGCACGGTCTGCCAGGTCGGCGCGACCATGGGCGATCTGCTCCGGGAGGCAGCGACGCCAAACATCACCCCCCTTCGGTGGTGGGTCGCGTCGCCGGAGCGGGCCGAGGAGGCCGTTGCCCAGGTGGTCGCCGATCTAACGACTTACGGTGAGCCCTTCCTCGTCGGCAACCAGACGTTGTCGGCGATGATCGAGACACTCGTCGGCCGACCGAAGTCACAGGTCGAGTACGGCACTCTGGCTGTCTGTTTGGCGGTATCGGGCGACCTGCCCGGTGCTCGCGCAATGCTGACGAACTTCGACACCGAACCCCGGGTTTTCGTGGAAGAGGTGACCAAGAGTTTCATCCGCACCTTCAGGGAGCGGTTCGGCGAATGACAGAGCGCCCGCGACGATCCACTCCGTTTCCTGGAAATCGCGGTATCCGCGGGCCGGGATGCCCCGACTTGCTGGAAGTCGGGTGGATCTTGGCGGCCCAAAGCGCCGACGGGGGCGCGTGCGAGGGTCAGCGGGTGAACGGGTCGGGCCGAACGGGCGGATCGGTCGCGGCGCCGCCATCGTCGTCGCGGGGCAGTCGCGCGACCATCTCCCGGAACTCCCGTACGGTCACCGCCTCCCGCAGGGTCGCGAAGACCGCTCCGGTACCGGCCCGTGCCGTGGCGGGGTCCACCCCGGCGCGCTGGGCCACCCGGCGCAGGAACTCCGCTGGGCCGGCGTCCATTGGTGGCGGCGTCGCGACAGGCCCGCCGACGTCGAGGCCCACACCGGTCTCGAGCCCGTCAACGCCGTCGGTCGGGCCGGTAACCGAACCAGGCCCCAGGACCGAGGGCGAGCCAGCCAGGTCCACTGGCGAGCCAGCCGGGTCCGCAGGCAGACCCGCCACATCCGCAGACGGGCTCGACAGGTCCGCGGGCGGGATCGGCGACGCGCCGTCCAGGTAGTCGTCGACCTCGTCGGGAAGGTGTCCGGTGAGATCATCCGGCGGGCCGCCGGTGACTCGTTCGGCCATCGTCGCAAGCACCGCGCGGGCGAGCGCGGCGGCCTGCTCGGTCGGCAGGCCGGACCGTCGGGACACCGCGTCGATGAAATGCGGAAACCCGTCGCCGCCCGCGCTGTCGGTCACGCCGCGCGCTTACCCCGGGCCGCCGACGCCAAACGGCGCCGTCCGCACCGCAGCGCAGCCGGTCAGCACGCCAGAGCAGCCGTCAGCGCAGCAGGTCCGCCGCCAGCAGGTGATCGAAGATGAGCTGGTCGACCGGGGAGGTGCGGTGCCGGTCGGCGTACCCGAGCCAGGCCATCTCGGCGATCTCACTGGCCGGCCGCAATCGCCCCCGGTATCCGGCCCGGTAGCAGGTCATCCGCACGGTGATCCCGGTCGCGTGCCCGTGCGCCTGCGCGCTGAACGTGCCCAGGTGCACCGCGCTTGGCACGTCGACCTCGACGCTCAGCTCCTCGTCGATCTCCCGGCGCAGGGTCTCCAGGTCGCTCTCCCCCGGCTCGCGCTTGCCGCCGGGCAGGTACCACACATCCTTGCCCTGCGAACGGGTGCTCAGCACCCGTCCGTCCTCGATGAGGATCCAGGCCACCTTGTCGATCTCGCGCACGCGCGCCTCCCGCCCCGCTGAGAGCGGGCACGCTACCACCCGGTGCCGGGCAAGCGAGACTCAGTCGGCAAGCAGGTCGAGCAGCAGCGCGGCGGTCCAGCCGAACGCCGGCGAGCCCAGCCCGGCACCTGTGTCGGGGTGGAAGTACTCATGGCAGCCCGCCCCCGCGACCAGGTCGATCATCGAGCGGCGCAGGCCGGCCGCGAGCTCCGGATGCCCGTGGGTCAGCAGGCCGCGCCGCACCAGCCAGCCGATGTTCAGCCAGCTCGGCCCGCGCCAGTAGCGCAGCGGTTCGAAGTCGGTCGCGGTGCGGTCGTAGGTCGGCAACGGCCGATCCATCCACCGGGCCACCCCGAAGCGCGGCGACCGGGCCTCGACGACCAGCGCGTCGACCTGCCGGGCGGGCAGGCCGGGCAGGATCAGCGGCGCGAGCCCGAGCACGGTGCGCGCGCCGACGAGCCGATCGGTGCGCAGGTCGCGGGGCTGGAACGTGCCGGTGCCCGGGTCGTACAGCCGGCGTACCAACGCCTCGGTGACGCGGTCCGCGCGGACCCGGTGCGGGGCCGGGTCCGCGCCGATCAGCGCGGCGATCTCGGCCAGCGCGTGCTCGGCGGCCCCGAACGCCGCGTTGAACAGCGGGCATTCCACCAGGAACGGATGGCCGTCGGCCAGGTCGCGGTCGGCGTAGCCGTGGTCGCGGTAGGCCGCGACGATCGCCAGGTAGCGCGCGTAGTCCAGGTCCGTGGGGCGGTGCGCGGCGTCGGCGTGCGCGGTGTCGTGCCGACGGTACGCGCGCATGACCGCCGCGTCGGCGTCGACCGCGGCCATCGGCTCGTCCCAGGCGGGGCTGTTGTCCAGACCGGACTCCCACGGGTGTACGACGCACACCAGGCCGTCGCCGGCGACGTCCCGCCGCGTCGCCAGGTACCGCTGCTGGGCGACCAGCGCCGGGTAGAGCCGGCCCAGCGCGGCCAGCCCGGCCGGATCGGGCGATCGCCGGTACGCCAGCAGCGCGGCGAGCGCGTGCACCGGCGGCTGGACCAGGCCGGAGGTGTCCATCGTCGGCGCGCCCTCGACGTCGGACGAGCGCCACAGCTCCGGCCCGGGGAAGTACGCGCCGACGCGCGGCGCCGGGTTGAAGACGATGTGCGGCACCCGCCCGTCGGCCCACTGCGCCCGGAACAGGCTCGTCAGCTCCTGCCAGGCCCGCTCGGGACGCACGTGGGCCAACCCGATCGCGATGAACGCGGAGTCCCAGCTCCACTGGTGCGGGTAGAGCGTGCGCGACGGGACGGTGTGGTCGTGCTCCCAGTTGGCGTCGAGGGTGGCGATGGCGAGCCGCCGCAGCCCGGCCAGATCGGTCGGACCACCGGTGCGGGTGGGGACAGCGCCGGCGGTCATGCGGCGGCCTGCCGGGGCAGCGCGTGCCGCAGCACCGCGGCGGCCTGTTGCAGGGCCCGGACCGGGTCGCCGCGCAGCCGGCACTCCAGGGCCAGCCAGCCGCGGTAGTCCAGCTCCAGCAGGGTCCGCACGAGCGCCGGCCAGTCCAGGTGCCCGGTGCCCGGCTGGTACCGGTTGGAGTCGCTGACCTGCACATGCCCGAGGTACGGCGCGGCGGCGCGCAGCGCCCGGTGCACGTCGTCCTCCTCGATGTTCATGTGAAAGGTGTCGGCGACCACCCGCACCGAGGGCAGCCCGAGCGCGGCGCAGAGGGCGACCGCCTCGTCGAGCCGGTTGACCATGTGGTCCTCGTACCGGTTGAGGGGTTCGAGGAAGAGGGTGACCCCCTCGGCGCGGGCGTGTTCGCCCAGCTCGCCGAGGGCGTCGAGGAGCACCTGGCGGTCGCCGGCCGGCGGGCGTGGCGGCTCGAACGGCGGCAGCCGCCGGGAGAACATGCCCCACGCGGCCGGGGTCATCGCCCCGACGCCGCCCAGCTCGGCGATGACCGAGAGCTGGGAGCGCAGGTTGCGCACGGCGTCGGCGGACCGGGCGGGGTCGAAGTCGCCGATGAAGTGGTCCATCTCGACGCAGACGGTGGGCATCACCACCCCGGCGGCGCGGGCCCGGCGCAGCTCGGGCAGTCGGTCGGCGAACGCGAGGTCACCGCGTCCGCGCAGCTCGATGCCCTGGTAGCCGAGCGCGGTGGCGAGGGCGTACTTCTGGATCAGGTTGGTGCCCGGCAGGAGCTGTTCCTGGCAGGCCAGCGCGATGGTGGTCATCTAGAACCTCAACACCACTTGGAGGACGTCACCGGCGCCGCGGTCGAGCAGCGCGAGGGCGTCGGCGACCGCGCTGGCGTCGACGATGTGGCTGACCAGCGGCAACGGGTCGACGCTGCGCTCAGCCACCAGGTCCATGAAGGTCTGCGCGACCCGGTCTCCGGTCCACCGGCCGGCCATGCCCGGCGCGGGGGTGGGCCCGGAGACCTGGGCGGCCACCAACTGGATGCGGTTGTGGTGGAACTCCTCGCCGAGGCCGAGCGCGTCGGCCTGGCCCTGGTAGAAGCCGGCGGCCACGACCCGGCCGGCGTGTGCGGTGGAGCGGATCGCCTCGTGCAGCGCCGGGTACGCCCCGGACAGCTCCAGGCAGACGTCCGCGCCCCGGCCGTCGGTGGCCGCGCGCAGCACGGCGGCGGCAGACTGGGTTGCGACATCCACGGTGGACCGCGCGCCGTAGCGGGTGGCGTACGCAAGCCGGCCGGGCACCTGGTCGACGGCGACCACCCGGGCGCCGGAGAGCACGGCGAGCCGGGTGGCGAGCAGCCCGATGACGCCCTGCCCGAAGACGCCGACCCAGTCGCCCAGGTGCAGGTCGCCGGCGAGCACGGCGGTGAGCGCGATCGCGCCCGGCCGGGCGAAGACCGCCGCGAGCGGGTCCAGGTCGGCGGGGAGCGGCCGGACCGCGTCGGCGGCGAGCACCGCCTCGGCCCGGTGCCCCCAGATGCCCCACACGAGCTGCCCCGGGTGCCGGTCGACGACGCCCGGCGCCACCTCGACGACCTCGCCGACCTCCTCGTAGCCGAAGCCGATCAGCGGGTACGGCACGGGGGTCTGGCGGGGGACGAACATGCGGGCGGCGTCGTCCCAGTCCTTGCTGAGCCGGGGATTGCTGCCCCGGTAGAGGGTCAGCTCGGTGCCGGCGGAGATGCCCGAGTAGCAGGTGCGGACCCGGACCTGGCCCGGGCCGAGCGGATCCGGCGGGCAGGGCTCGAGGCTGATCCGTCGAGGCCCGGCGAGAGAGACCACCCAGTTGCCCATGTGTCACATCCCGGTAGCACTGGGCTCCAGGATAGACACAAAATCGCAATATGTCTTGTTATTGATCAATCGAAGGTGTTGAATCCGGCATGTACCCTTCGAGAGGAGTGCCACCGATGTCAGCACCTCCGAGGCGGATACTCGCCACCACCCTGATCATGGCACTGACCGCGTCCACCCTGCTGGCCTGCGGAGATGACGGATCAGACAGCAACAGCAAAAAGATCACTGTTTGGAGCCTGGAGGACGTCGCCGACCGCGTCACCGCCACCAAGGCGATCATCGCGGACTTCACCGCCAAGACCGGGATTCAGGTCGACCTCGTGACCGTCAACGAGGACCAGTTTCCTTCCCTGATCGCCGCCAACGCCGCCGCCGGCGACCTGCCCGACGTGGTCGGCTCGGTCTCCCTGGCCGGCATCCGGACGCTCGCCGGCAACGAGCTGCTGCACGCCTCGGCCAACGCGGAGGTCGTCGACAAGCTGGGCCGACAGACGTTCTCTCCGCGAGCGTTGGAGCTGACCTCCGACGACGGCAAGCAGCTCTCCGTGCCCAGCGACGGGTGGGGGCAACTGCTCGTCTACCGCAAGGACCTGTTCGCCGCCGCCGGCCTGCCCGCCCCCGACACGTACGAACGGATCACCACCGCCGCGGCGAAGCTGAACACCGGCGGCGTCGCCGGCATCACCGCGGCGACCTCGCCCAGCGACGTGTTCACCCAGCAGACCTTCGAGCACCTGGCACTGGCCAACGGCTGCCAGCTCACCGACGACTCGGGCGCGGTGACGCTCGATTCGCCGCAGTGCGTCGAGGCGTTCCGCTTCTACGGCGACCTCATCCGCACCAGCTCGGTGAAGGGCGCGCAGGACGTGGACACCACGCGGGCCACCTACTTCGCGGGCAAGGCGGCCATGGTGATCTGGTCGCCGTTCATCCTCGACGAGCTGGCCGGGCTCCGCAACGACGCCAAGCCGACCTGCCCGCAGTGCCAGGCCGACCCGACGTTCCTGGCCAAGAACAGCGGGTTCGTCACCGCGATCAAGGGCCCCAACGGCACCGAACCCGCGCAGTACGGCGAGATTAGCTCGTGGGCCGTGCTCGACGGCGCGGCGGCCGACCCGGCGAAGTCCTTCGTGGAGTACATGCTCGGTGACGGCTACCCGCGCTGGTTCGGCATGTCCCCCGAGGGTCGATTCCCGGTGCGCAAGGGCACCCCGGCCGAGCCGGAGGCGTTCCTCACCGCCTGGAACACCAGCCAGGCAGGCGTGGACGCCAAGTTGCCCCTCGCCGACGTGTACGGCGACGAGGTGCTGGCCACCCTGCGCAGCAGCCCGGACACCTTCGGGCGGTGGGGGCTCAGCCAGGGGCAGGGCAAGCTGGTCGGCGCCATGCTCGGCGAGCTGCCGGTGCCCAAGGTGCTCGGCGACCTCACCTCCGGCAAGACCGACGCGGCGGCCGCCGCCGGCCGGGCCAGGAAGGACGTCGAGGCGATCAAGGCGGGCGTCAATTGACCACCGCCGCCCCCGACACCGGCCGCTCCCCCACCAGGGAGCGGCCGGAGCCGCCCCGCCGCCGACCATTGACGCTGCGCCGCCGCGAGTCCCGTGCCGGGCTGGCGCTTGTCGCGCCGACCCTGCTCGTCACCATCGCGGTCATCGGCATTCCGATCATCTGGACCGTGGTGCTCGCCTTCCAGCGGGTCCGGCTCGCCACCCTGCGCAAGACCGGGCTGTTCGGCGAGTTCACCATGGACAACATCGACCGGGTGCTGCACACCCCCGGCTTCGCCGACACGCTGTGGGTCACGCTGCTCTACAGCATCGGCGGCACCGTGGGGTCGATCGCACTCGGTCTGGTCGCCGCGCTGGTGGTGCGCCGGCCGTTCCGGGGCCGCACGCTGGTGCGGGCCTCCATGCTGCTGCCGTACGTGGCGCCGGTGGTCGCGGTCACCTTCGTCTGGCAGGTGATGCTCGACCCGCAGCTCGGCATCGTCAACCACTGGGGTCAGCGCCTGCTGGGCTGGGACGCGCCCGTGCCGTTCCTCACCCAGGAGTCGACCGCGCTGGCCACGGTCATCGTGTTCGAGGCGTGGCGTTACTTCCCGTTCGCGTTCCTGTTCCTGCTGGCCCGGCTCCAGGCGGTGCCCGGTGAGCTGGAGGAGGCCGCCCGCGTCGACGGGGCCACGCCCACCCAGCGGTTCCGGCACATCCTGCTGCCGCAGCTGCTGCCGGTGATCGCCCTGCTGGGGGTGCTGCGCTTCATCATGACGTTCAACAAGTTCGACGACGTCTACCTGCTCACCGGCGGGGCCGCCGGCACCGAGGTGGTCAGCGTCCGGGTGTACGAGTTCCTCACCGCCCGTACCGACATCGGCGCGGCTGCCGCGCAGGCGGTCGTTTTGGCCGTGGTGCTCATCGTGTTCGTGCTGATCTATCTGCGCTTCTTCGGACGGAGGGTCGGCTGATGGACCGGGACATGGTCGAGACGGTGAGCCTGCGCTGGCTGCGCCGCCTGGTGATCGCCGCGTTCCTGGTCGTCACCGTCTTTCCCTTCTACTACATGCTCGTGCTCTCGGTGCGCCCCATCGAGCGGCTGCTACTCGACCCGGGCTCGCTGGTCGTCGGCTTCGGCGAGTTGACCGTCGCCACGTACGCCGAGGTGCTCAAGGCCACCGACGACGGCGGCCAGGGATTCCTCACCTTCATCCGCAACAGCGGCCTCGTCGCCGTCGCGGCGACAGTGCTCACGCTGCTCGTCGCGATCCCCGGCGCGTACGCGGTGGCCCGGCTGCGGTTCTTCGGCCGGCGGCAGGTCGACTTCCTGTTCCTGGCCGTCTACCTGTTCCCGTCGATCGTCATCGCGATCCCGCTGTTCGTGGTCTTCAGCCTCGCCGGGCTGCGCGGCTCGCTGTTCGGCCTGGTGCTGGTCTACATCTCGCAGACCCTGCCGGTGTCGGTCTACATGCTGAAGAACTACTTCGAGACCATCCCGGTCAGTCTGGAGGAGTCGGCGGCCATCGACGGCGCCGGCCGACTCGGCATCATCCGCCGGGTCAGCCTGCCCCTCGCCGCGCCATCGATCATGGCGGTCGCGCTCTACGACTTCATGATCGCTTGGAACGAGTTCCTCTTCGCCCTGCTGTTCCTGGTCGACAAGCCGGACCGGTGGACGGTGTCGCTGGGGTTGTCACTGCTCGCCGACGGCGTGGAGGTGCCCAAGACGGTGCTGATGGCCGGGTCGGTCGTCCTCACCCTGCCCATCGTGATCCTCTTCTTCGCCAGCGAGCGGCTGCTCACCGAGGGCCTGACCAGCGGCGCGGAGAAGGGCTGACCGGTTCCCTGATCGGTGGCAGCCCAGCGGCCCGACACGCCGACCCCGTCGCCGCTGAGCTGCCACCGATCGGTACGCCTACCGGACCGACCCGTCGCGCCCCGACCGGCCCGGTTACGGTGGCCGTATGGCCAACCCGACCCGCTGGGCGACCGACACCGGTCCGGAGCACTCGCAGTGGTACATCGACCGGTTCCGCAAGCTCGCCGCCGAGGGAGCGGACCTGGCCGGCGAGGCCCGGCTGGTCGACGCGCTCGTCGCGCCCGGCTCGCGGATCCTCGACGCCGGCAGCGGCACCGGCCGGGTCGGCGCCGCGCTGGCCCAGCGTGGGCACACCGTGGTCGGGGTCGACGCCGACCCAGCGCTGGTGGAGGCCGCCCGCGCCGACCACCCCGGCCCCCGCTGGCTGGTCGCCGACCTGGCCGAACTGGACCTGCCGGCGCTCGGGGAGGCGGAGCCGTTCGACGCGGCGGTCCTGGCCGGCAACGTCCTCGCCTTCGTCGCCGCCGGCACCGAGCCGGAGGTGCTGCGCCGACTCGCCGGGCACCTGCGCCCCGACGGCGTGCTGGCGGTGGGCTTCGGCACCGAACGCGGCTACCCGCTGACCGCGTTCGACGCCGACGCGGTCGCCGCCGGGCTGCGCCTGGAGCACCGCTTCGCCACCTGGGATCTGCGGCCATGGCGCGACGACGCGCCGTTCGCGGTCAGCATCCTGCGCCGCCCGGCCGCCTGACGCCCGACCGGCGTCAGGAGGGGGCGGCGACGGCCCGGGCCGCGGCCGGGTCCAGGGTGGCGCCGGCCGGCACGAGGCTGACCAGGCCGGCGGGCAGCCGCACCGGTCGCACGTCGCGGTAGCCGAGCATCGCCAGCACCTCCCGGTCGGCCAGCACGTACCGCCGGCCCAGGTCGGTGACCACGGACACCGCGCCTCCGGACGCGCCGGGCGCCGCGGCGGCCTCGACCACCGCGCCGCCACCCGGCTGCACCACCACGTGGTCGGCCAGCGCCGCGCCGCCGCTCGACGCGGTCCGTGGGACGGCCGCCAGGTCCGGCAGCCGTACGCCCCGCAGCACCTCGCCGGTGCCGCCGTCGTCCCCGACCCGGGCGCAGATCGCCGCGTCGTCGGAGCTGGCGAGCGGGGGCGGCACGGGCGGCGGCGCGGTCGGGCCGCTCGGGGCGAGGTCGGGCAGCGTGGGCAGCGCGGCGAACCGGCCCAGCGTCATCGGTTCCGACTCCCCCTGCCCGGTGCGGGCCAGCAGCAGCCCGGCCTGCAACTCGGTGATCCCGGCCAGCCCGTCGTCGAGCGCCACCGCGTACTGCCGGCCGCCGCCGGAGTTGCGCACCAGGTAGACCTGACCGATCGTGGCGCCCGGCACGCGGGTGGCGGGTCGACCCTCGCCGGGCAGCGCCAGCGGGGCCAGATCGACGCCTGCGGGAAGCGCGTTGAGCAGGGCCGGCGCGACCGGCACCGCCCGCGTCCGGGTGGTCGCCAGCGCGGCCAGCACCCGGTTGGGATCGCGGACCAGGTACCGGCGCTGGTGCCACACGAGGTGCAGGCCGCCGTCCGGGTGGCGCAGCAGCAGCGCGTCGTCGCCCAGCGGCCGACCGCCGTCGGGATCGGTGCCGATCAGCAGCGCGGAGCGGGGGTCCTCGCCGCCGGCCGTCGAGCAGACCGTCCAGGCCGACGTCGCCAGCCGGCCCGGAGCGGGCAGCGAGTCCGGCGCGTCGGCGATGCCCAGGGGCAGGCCGCGCGGCACGTCGTCGATCGAGCGTCGGGAGACCAGCACGGTCTTCGACCGGTCCGCGCCGACGATCAGCAACGCCGACGCGTAGTTGAGCACCGGGTGCAGCTTCTGCTCCCGGTAGACGAACCGGGCGCCGGACTCCTTCTCCACGATCACCGCGCCGGGGTCGCGCCACCCCTTGCCACCGCCGGCGAACAGGCCGTAGAGCGCCGAACCCCCGAGCCCGATCGCCGCGACGAGGACGCTGGCCAGGCCCGCGCCCGCCAGCCGCCGAAACGGTGACTGGGCGGGGTCGGTCTCCCGCATCACCAGTGCGGCGACCGCCCGCTGGACGCTGAACTGGTAGGAGTGCAGCTGATCCTGCCGCGACGGCATGAGGTCCCTTCCGCTGGTTCGACCGGGCCACAGGATATGCGCTGCGTCGATGTCCCGTGGACCCTGCGTGGCGGGCCCGGCCCCGACCGGTACCATCCGGGGACGAATCCGGCGGCGAGAGGGCACCCGTGGGCGCGCGTTTCGAGGAGCTGGCCTGGCGGGAGACCCCGATCGGCGCGATCAGCCTGCGGCGGCGCCGCGATCCGGCGCTGCAGGTCGAGGTGTACGAGGTCAAGCTCGACGACGAGTACCTGATGTCCAGCCTCTTCCCCGTCGCCGAGATCGAGCTGGCCCGGCTGGGCCTGGCCGAACTGACCGGCGACGCCCTCGACGTGGTGGTCGGCGGCCTCGGGCTGGGCTACACCGCGTGCACCGCGCTGGCCGACCCACGGGTGCGAACACTCCTCGTGGTGGAGGCCATCGAGGACGTCATCGACTGGCACCGGCGGGGACTGCTGCCGTTCGCGGCCGGGCTCGCCGAGGACCCCCGGACCCGGTTCGCGCGAGCCGACTTCTTCGCCGCCGTGGCCGGTGACGACGGGTTCGACGCCGAGACGCCCGGACGTCGGTACGACGCCGTCCTGCTCGACGTCGACCACTCGCCGCGCAACGTCCTGCACCCGAGCCACGCCCCCTTCTACGCGCCGGACGGGCTACGCCGACTCGCCGCGCTGCTACGACCGGAGGGCGTCTTCGCGCTGTGGTCGGACGACCCGCCGGACGACGAGTTCGTCGCGGCGCTCACGGAGGTGTTCGCGACCGCGCGGGCTCATGTCGTGCCGTTCGCCAACCCGCTGACCGGCGGCCAGTCCGCCAACACGGTCTACGTCGCCCGCCGCTGACTCCGCCTGGGGATGGCGTTTGAGGTTGGCGGAATCGGGGACGTGGAGCCCGGGTCGCCGCATCTCGCGCCGCGGCCGGGTTACGGGAGGTCGCGATGCGTGCCCTGCTCTGGGTCGTCGGTGTGGTCGCCGGCGTGCTGATTCTGCTCGGGCTGATCCTCGAGGCGGTCCGCTGGCTGATCATCATCGGTCTGATCGCGCTGGTGATCGTGATCATCCTGGGCGTGGTCAAGGGACGGCAGGCCATGCACCACCAGACCCGCCGACGGTGACGCCGGGGCCGTTCAGAACCAGTCGGCGCGCATGTCGAGCGTGGTCCGGTCGAGGCTGTCCAGCAGGTCGAACTGCGGGCCCGTCCGGGGCAGCTCGGCCGTGAAGAAGTAGCGGGCGGCCTGCCGCTTACCGGCGTGGAAGGCGTCGCCACCCTCCTGGGGCGGCAGCGCCAGCACCTGCTCCAGCCACATCCACGCGATCACCACGTGCCCGACCGCCTCCAGGTAGACGCTGGCGTTGGCCAGGGCGAGCACCGGATCACCGCCGGACCAGAGCCGGCGGGTGACCGCGACGACCCGATCCACCGCGCCGGCCAGCCGGTCGGCCAGCTCGGCCGCCTCGCCCCCGGCCCGGCGGCCCCGGCTGACGGTGTCGCCCATCCTCTCGGCCAGCAGGAGCAGGCCCGCGCCGTCGCGCATGGTCATCTTGCGCCCCAGCAGGTCCAGCGCCTGGATGCCGTGGGTGCCCTCGTGGATCGGGTTGAGCCGGTTGTCCCGGTAGTGCTGCTCCACGTCGTGGTCGCGGGTGTAGCCGGCGCCGCCGAGCACCTGGATCGCCAGGTCGTTGGCGACCAGGCACCACTGCGACGGCCAACTCTTGGTGATCGGGGTGAGCACGTCCAGCAGCAGGTGCGCCCGCTCGCGGTCGGTCTGCTCCGGGGCGGTCTGCTCCTCGTCAAGCAGCCGGGCGCAGTAGAGCACCAGGGCCAGGGCACCCTCCACGTAGCTCTTCTGCGCCAGCAGCATCCGCCGTACGTCCGGGTGGTCGATGATCGGCACCTGCGGCGCCGCCGGGTCCTTCGCGTCGACCGGCCGGCCCTGCGGCCGCTCGCGGGCGTACGCCAGGCTCTTGAGATAGCCGGTGTAGCCCAGCGCCATGGCACCGGCGCCGACACCGATCCGGGCCCCGTTCATCATGTGGAACATCTGGGCGAGCCCCTGGTGCGGCACGCCGACCAGATGGCCGACGGCGCCGGAGCGACCGGCCGGGGTGTGGCCGCCGTCGCCGAAGCTGAGCAGGGTGTTGGTGGTCCCCCGGAAGCCCATCTTGTGGTTGAGCCCGGCGAGCACCACGTCGTTGCGGTCGCCGAGCGATCCGTCCGGCTCGACGAGCACCTTGGGCACGATGAACAGCGAGATGCCCTTCACCCCGGGCGGCCCGCCGGGAATCCGCGCCAGCACCAGGTGGACGATGTTCTCGGCCAGCTCGTGATCACCGCCGGAGATCCACATCTTGGTGCCGAAGAGCCGGTACGTCCCGTCCGGCTGGGGCTCGGCCCGGGTGGTGATGTCGGCCAGCGAGCTGCCCGCGTGCGGCTCGGACAGGCACATGGTGCCGAAGAACCGGCCCTCCAGCATGGGTCGGACGTACGTGTCGACCTGCTCGGCGCTGCCGTGCGCCAACAACAGCTTCGCGTTGCCCAGGGTCAGCATCGGGTACGCCGAGGTGGCCACGTTGGCCGCCTGGAACCAGGCGAAGCAGGCGGCGGCGACGGCCTGCGGCAGTTGCAGGCCACCGACCGAGGCGTCCAGCCCGGCCGTGAGCAGACCCGTCTCGGCGAAGCTGTCCAACGCCGCGCGCACCTGCGGGATCAGCCGCACCCGCTGCCCGTCGAACGTCGGTTCGGCAAGGTCGGCGGCCCGGTTGTGCGAGGCGAACTGCTCGGTGGCCACCCGCTCGGCGAGGTCCAGCGCGTCGTCGAAGGTCTCCCGGGAGTGCTCGGCGTAGCGAGAGCGCTCGGCGAGTTGCGACACCCGCAACCAGTCGTGCAGCAGGAAGTCCAGGTCACGGCGGGAGAGCAGGGTGGACGGCACGGAACTCCTCGGCGGGGCTCGGGTGTGTCGGTTCGGGGGCGGCGGCCCGGCGTCGCCCCGACCCATCCTGACCGATCCGCCGGGAGCACACCACCGCCCGCCGGCGGGCGTCAATGTCGTACCCGCCGAATAGGGTCCTGCCCGTGACCGCACCCGGAGACGTCGACCCCGAGGTTCTCGACCGGCTGCGCCCGATCTGCCGCGGATTGCCGGAGACCTACGAGGAGCCGGCCTGGGTGGGCACCCGTTGGCGGATCCGCCGGCGCACCTTCGCCCACGTGCTCACCGTCGACCCCGACCGTCAGGCGGTGCACGCGCGCGCCGCCGCGCTCGACCGGCCAGCCTGCCTGTTGGTCTTCCGATCGCCGCTCGACGAGATCGCCGGTCTGCTGAGCGTCGGGCACCCCTCTACAAGCCGGACTGGAGCCCGAACGTGCTGGGCATGATCCTGGACGAGGACACGGACTGGAACGAGGTCGGCGAGCTGCTCACCGAGAGCTACTGCGTGCAGGCGCCCAAACGGCTCGCCGCACTGGTCGACCGGCCCGGCTGAGCGCACCCGGCGAGGCCGGCGTTTCGCCCGGGTCGGCTCGGGGATACCGCGCCAACGGTGGCGGATCACCGACGGGAATCGGCGACGCCGCCCGTCGAGCGAGGAGCGGCCCATGTCCAGGCTTGGGACCGAGGAGGATCCTCGGTTGACACCCGTGCTCGTCGAGGATCGGGTGTGCACGGGTGTGACCACCCTGCGGGGGCGGGTCTTCCTGAGCTACCCGTCGGCGGACGGGCCGGGGGTGCAGGTGGCGGAGGCGCTGCCGGACGGCGGTCGCAACCCGTACCCGGACGCCGCGTGGAACGAGCCGGACCAACCGCCGGACGGAGCGTTCGTGCACGTCAACGGGTTGCGGGCCGGCCCGGACGGCCGACTGTGGATCATCGATTCGGGGTCGCCGCAGCTTGGCGGGGAGCAGGTGCCCGGCGGCGCGCGGCTGATCGCCGTCGACGTCGACGCTGACCGGGTGGACCGGGTCTACCACCTCGACGACGCGGTGCGTCCGCGCAGCTACGTCGACGACGTCCGGTTTCACGGCGGCACCGCGTACCTCACCGACGCCGGCACGCCCGGCCTCATCGTGCTGGACCTCGACTCGGGCCGGTGCCGACGGGTGTTGGACGGGCACCCGAGCACCGTGGGCGGGCCGGTGGTCGCCGACGGCCGGGCGCTGCGGGATCCCGGCGGCGCCGAGGTGTGCCTGAACGCCGACCAGCTGGAGGTGTCGCCGGACGGTCGGTGGCTGTACTACCAGCCGGCCTCGGGTGGGATGTCCCGGATCGGCACCCGCTGGCTGGACGACCCGACGCTGTCCGCCGAGGAGCTGGCCCGGCGGGTCGAGCCCTGGTGGGACACGCCCAGCACCGGTGGCACGGCCATCGACGCGCTCGGCACCATCTACGTCAGCGATGTGGAGCGACGTCGCGTGCTCGCTGTGGGGCCGGACCGCAGCGTCCGTACGCTCGTCGCCGACCCGCGCCTGGCCTGGGTGGACGCGATGTGGCTCGACGCCGAGGGTCACCTCTGGCTGCCGGCGGCCCAGCTGCACCTGACCGCCGGGCTCAACGGCGGCCACTCGGCCGTCGACTATCCGGTCCGGATCTACCGGATGCCGGTCGACGCCGGTCCGCCCCCGCGCGACCACGCCTGAGGGCGGTATTGCTGTGGAGCGGTCGAGGCCCGATCGGTGAGAATCGGGGCGTGTCCGTTCCCGCCCGTCAGATCCGCGCTCGCCATTCGGCCGACACGATCACCGTGTACCAGGCGTACCCCCCGGAGGTCGCGCTGCCGGCCGTGGCCGCCGGCCGCTTCGTGGCCCCCTTCAAGCGGGACCGCATGACCTGGATCAAGCCGTCGTTCCGGTGGATGATGTACCGCTGCGGCTGGGCCACCAAGCCCGGCCAGGAGCGCGTGCTGTCGATCGACATCGCGCGGGAGGGCTTCGAGTGGGCGCTGGCGCACGCCTGTCTGAGCCACTACGACCGGGACGTGCACGGTGACCGGGCGACCTGGTCGCGGCAGCTGAAGAGCAGCCCGGTACGGGTGCAGTGGGACCCGGAACGGACGGTGCGGATGGCCGCGCTGCCCCATCGGTCGCTGCAGGTCGGGTTGTCCGGTACGGCGGTCGCCCGGTACGTCGACGACTGGATCGTGGCCGTCACGGACATCACCCCAACCGTCCACCGTGTACGGGAGCTGGTGCGGGCAGGCGATGAGCGAGCGGCGACGGACCACCTGCCGGTCGAGAGTCCCTACCCGCTACCGGCTCAGATCGCCGCTCGCCTCGGCGCGACGGGCGGTGGGTGAGAGTCCTCGATATCCTGCCTCGCATGCATCGAAGCCGTGTGTACGCGTTGCTGATCGACGCGCCCGAGGCGGAGGCCGCGCGGGCGGCGGAGTTCTGGTCGGCGGCACTCGGCGTCGGCACCCGGACCCATCCGGCCGAGCCGCAGTTCGTCGGTCTGCACGAGGCGTTGCCGGGCCTGGTCACCGCCGTCCAGGCCGTCGACGACGCGCCGCGCTACCACCTCGACATCGAGACCGACGACGTGGCGGCCGAGACCGCTCGGCTGGTCGGCCTGGGCGCCACCGAGGTGTCGCAGTGGTTGGAGTGTCGGATTCTGCGGGCGCCCGGCGGGCACCTGCTCTGTGTGCTGCCGGTCGAGAGCCCACCTGAGGTGTTCGACGCCCAGTCCCGGACCTGGTCGTGACGCGCCGGGCTGTCAGAGGTCGGCGCTAGGGTTCCGGACATGGCGAATGTGATGTTGGTGGCCGGCGCGTGGCTGGGGTCGTGGGCGTGGGACGAGGTGGTGCCGGGGCTGCGGGCCGCCGGCCACCAGACCTGTCCCCTGACCCTCTCCGGCCTCGCCGAGAGGCCTGGCGTGCCCGCCGGGCAGCAGACCCATGTGCAGGACATCGTCGGCGAGATCGAGCGGCGCGACCTGCGCGACGTGGTGCTGGTCGGGCACAGCTACGCGGGCATCCCGGTGGGTCAGGCCGCCGCGCGGATCGGCGACCGGTTGACCCGGGTGGTCTACGTCGACGCGGAGGTGCCGGTCGACGGCGGGTCGTTCGCGTCCGGCTGGTGGCAGGGTCAGGCGGCGTTCGAGTCGGTGCTCGCCGACAACGGCGGCGACTGGCCGCCGCCCGACGCGGCCGAGTTCGACGGCCAGGGGCTCACCGACGAGCAGATCGCGCGGCTGCTCAAGGGCGCCACCCCGCACCCGGGCGCCACGCTGACCGAACCGGCCGTGCTGGCCCGTCCGCTGGGCGAGCTGCCGACGACGTACGTCAAGTGTCTGCTCGACGGACCGGAGCCCAACGACACCGTGTCCGCGCTGCTGACCAGCGAGCACTGGCGGCTGGTCACGATGGCCACCGGCCACTGGCCGATGTTCTCCCAACCCGCCGAGCTGGCCCGGTTGCTGGTGGCCGAGATCGGCTGACCGCGCGGGCGACGACGGTCTCGGCGGGCCGGCCCGGCAGGTCAGGTCGCGGGGTCGTCGAGGGTCCTGATGTGGCGTACCGGGGACGCGAGCAGCCACAGGACGGCGAGCACGCCGCCCACTCCGGCGACGACCAGGGCCGGCCGCAGCCCGAGGGTGGTGCCCAGCGCGCCGCCGACCAGCGCGCCGAGCGGCCGGATGCCGTAGTTGACGGCGCTGTACGCGCCGGCCCGGCGACCGCGCGCGTCGTCGGGTGTGACGGCGGTGAGCAGGGCGTTGAGGTTGACGTCCATCAGCATCACGCCGACGCTGGAGACCATCTCGATGGCCGCCAGCATGGCCACCTTCGCCCAGGTCGGGCCGGCGATCAGCGCCGTCAACGCCAGCGGCGCGGGAAAGACCACAACACCGATCATCGCGGTACGGCCCAACCCGATGGCCCGCGACAGGCGAGGCGCCAGGGCCGCGCCGGCCAGTCCGCCGAGCGCGCCGATGCCGAACGCGACGCCGATGGCGCCGGCCGACAGGCCGAGTTCACGGTTGGCGTAGAGCACCAGCAGCGCCGCGGCGATGAAGGTGAAGAAGTTGACGGTGGTGGTGCAGCCGAGCGCGGCGCGCAGCACCGGGTGGCGCAGCACCAGCACCAGGCCCTCGCGGACCAGGCCGAGGGTGGACGTCCGCCGTGGCGGCGGAGGCGACTCGGTGACCGGGATGCGCCGCAGCAGCAGCGCGGAGGCCAGGAAGGACACCGCGTCGACGAGGACCGCCACCGGCGCGCTGAGCGCCTGGACGAGCCCACCGCCGACGGCCGGGCCGGCGATGAACGAGAGGGACCGGCTCACGCTGAGTTTGCTGTTCGCGTCCACGTACGCCGACCGCGGCACCAGGGCGACGAAGAACGCCTGCTGTCCCAGGGTGAACAGCACCGCCCCGGCGCCGCTGAGCAGCGCCACCAGGTAGAGCTGGGTGAGGGTGATCGCGCCGAACAGGTAGGCCACGGGCAGGCTGAGCAGCACGGCCGCGCGGGCGAGGTCCGCGATGATCAGGAGTCGACGCTTGTGGGTGCGCTGGTCCACCCACGCGCCGAGGAACAGGCCCAGCAGGTTGGGCAGCCAGATCAGCGCGGTGAGGACGCTGACCTGCACGGGCGTCGCGGCGAGCAGGGAGACGGCGATCAGCGGCAGGGCCAGTTCGCTGATCCGGTCGCCGAACGCCGAGATCGTCTCACCCATCCAGAAGGTGCGGAACCGCCGGTCGCGGCCCAGCGCCGGTGCGGGCGGGGCGTCGACGGCCGTCATGACGCGGGCGAATCGTCGCTGGATCCGGGCAGCAGGTAGCGCAGCATCCGGACGAGCTGGGCGCCGTCCGGCGTCGTCTCGTCGTCCTTGCGCCGCACGTACGGGGCGAGCAGCTCCTCGATCGCCTCTTCCAGGTGTCGCAGCTCGTCCGGTGTGGCGACGAAGCGGGTGTCGGCCACCCCGGCCAGCCCGCGCCATTCGGTGTTCAGCCGAGGCTCGTCGTGCAGCAGCCACTGCTGGGGTGCCTCGGCATAGCGGGCGAACATCTCGCCGCGCAACTGCCGGGCCGCGGCCTGCCCCTCGGCGTCGTCGGGCAGCGAGAAGCGGAACCCCCGGGCGGCTGCCTGCCACCAGCGTTCCCGCTTGCTGGTGGCGCCGTCCCAATCGGTGACCAGGCCGAACGTCGCGAGGTGGCGCAGGTGCCAGCTGACCACCGACGGCGTGGCGCCGACGTGCGGCGACAGTCCGGTGGCCGTGGCCGGGCCGTGTTGCTGGAGCCGGTCGAGGATGGCCAACCGGACAGGATGCGCCAGCGCCCGCAGCGCCTGCGGCTCGGTGATCTCGAAATCCCCGTACGGATTCTTGAGAGACATGTTTCGAAAGTAGCCTCTCAGATCCTGCGGAGCAACCCCCGGGAACGCCGGTTCCGCCGCTCAGCTCACCCCCAGGCGGGCCAGCGGCTCGACCAGTTCCCGCTCCTCGTAGCTCAGGTGCGACAGCAGGGCGTCGGTCAGCAGGTTCACCGCGGCGCGCAGCTCGGCCAGGCCGTCCGGCGCCCCGACGTACGCGACCAGCGCCTTGTCGACCCCCTCCAGCACGTCGTGGATGACGTGGTGCTCCTGCTCCAGCCGGTCGACGACCGGGCGCAGCCGCGGGTCGGCCTGCCGCAGCCGCGGAAAGAGGGCCTGGTCCTCGATGGTGTGGTGGGTGGTGACGATGCGGCAGTAGGACTCGCAGTAGGCGCCGAGCGTCCACCGGTTCTGCCGCATGGTCATCGTGTTGATCTGCGATCGCGCCACGCCGGCGTCGATCTCGCCCGCCGCGACCTGCTCGATCAGGTCGTGGATCTGGGCCAGTTCGCCGCGCAGGCCGTCGTGCACCTGCACCAGGTGCTGGCCGGTGGCCTGCTCGTGGGCGGTGTAGGTGCGCGTCGGGTCGGGCGCGGGCCCGGTGGGACGGGCCGACTCGTCCCAGACCTGCCGGTCGCTGAGCCGCCGGCCGTCGTCCGGGGTCGGCACCACCGCGAAGGCCCCGGCGGTCACCCTCGCGCGGGTCGGCCGCGCGGAGGGCGCGACGAGCGCCGCCGGCTCCGCGGCCACCACCGGCTCGGCGGGAGTACGCGTCGACGCCGCGCCACTGTCGCGTTCGGCCGCGACCAGTTCGCGCACGGCGGGGGCCACCTCGCCTGCGAACCGGCGCAGGTCGTCGGGGTCGTCGCTGGCGAGGATGAACGTGCCGACGCCCTCGCCCAGCACCAACTCGACCAACTCCCGCACCCACTGCTCGGCGGGCCCGTGCAACGGGCCGCCCCCGGCCGACGAGAAGGTGCCGGAGATGTTGAGCAGCCGGCGGACGTCGCGGGGCGAGCGGCCCGCCTCCTGGGCGGCATCGTCGATGATCTTGTTGTCCCTGGCCAGGTCACCGGGCTGGAGGTAGTCCAGTGAGGGCAGCCAGCCATCGGCCCGACGACCGGTGAGCGCGAGCATGCGCGGCTTGTACGCCCCGAGCCAGATCGGCACCGCGTGGGCGGGGGCGGGGCCGCGCTTGGCGCCGACCACCCGGTGGAACTCGCCGTCGACCCGCACGCCGCCGCGCGCCTGGACGTCCCACGTCTGCCGGATGACGTCGATGCTCTCCTCCAGCGCCCGTACGCCCTGGCCGGGGGTCAGCCGCCGGCCGCCCATCGCCTCGATGGCGTCCCAGAACGCCCCCGCGCCGAGACCCAGCGCGACCCGACCGCCGCTGAGCAGGTCGAGGCTGGCGACGCTGCGGGCGAGCACGGCGGGCGGGCGCAGCGGCAGGTTGGTGACGTTCGCCGACAGGTGCACCCGGTCCGTCCGCGCCGCGACGAAGCTCAGCAGCGTCCAGGTGTCCAGAAATCGCGGCTGGTACGGATGGTCCTGGAAGGTGACCAGATCCAGCCCGACCTGCTCGGCCAGGACCGCGAGCCCGACCGTGCGGTCCGGATCGTCGTTGCCGGGCGTGGTGAACGATCCGAAGACCAGGTCGTGGCCGTAGTCGCTCATCGTGCGAGCCTCCCGTCGTCCGCGACGCGTCGGACGATGCGTCGTGGCCTCGACCTTATGCCAGACAGAACATCTGTTGCCAACAAGGTTGGCTGTTCTGCGCTATTGTCGGAGCATGACGGGTGCCAGCGACCGGCCGGACCGGCCCGATCCCCTCGACGACGATCTGGGCTGGATGCTGGGGATCGTCTTCCGGGGCTACGTCCGGGCAGCCGAGCACACCCTGACCGATTTCCCCGGCGGCCCACGCGGTTATCAGGTGCTCACCGCCGCGGCCACCGGGCCGGCCCGCAACCAGGGCGCGATCGCCGAGGAGCTGGGCATCGACCGGACGGTGCTCACGTACCTGATCGACGACCTCGAACGCCCGGGGTTCGTCGCCCGGCGGGCGGACCCGGCCGACCGGCGCAGCCGGCTGGTGGACGTCACCGACGCCGGGCGGGCGGCCTGGGAGCAGCGGCGCGAGGCGCTGCGGCAGGTCGAGGCGCACCTGCTGGGGGCGCTCACGCCGACCGAGTCGGCGACCCTGCGCGCACTGCTGCAACGGGTCGCCTGCTCGACCCAGGCGATCGACCCCCTGCGCGATCTCTGCCAGGCGGTGGCCGAGGTGCGGCCCGAACCCGCTGCGCCGATGCCGAGCCGGCCGGGCGCAGCGTCCGAGCACGGTCGGCCGCGCGCCGCCCGGTCGCGCGGCCGCAGCGACGGCTGACCGGACGGTCGAACGGCGAGGTGGGCCCGCCGGCCGCTCCCCGACCATCGTGCATCGAGGAGTGCCGGCGGGCCCACCGTGTGGCGGCAGCGTCGCCTGCGGCGACGGGTCAGCGCACGTGCACGAACACCGGGTTCGAGTAGAACCACAGGTCGTCCCACGGGCTCTCCAGCCCGTCGGCGAGCGGCTCCGCCTCGTCGGTGCTGGTGCCGCGCACCCGCGCGTAGGTGTCGGCCTCGACGTTGCGCAGGGTGTGCCGGATGACGTAGTCCGCACCCTGGCGACGCCAGTCCCGCGGGCCGAACCGGGCCACCACCGTGGTGGTGGGGTTGGTGTCGGCGTCCGGGTTGGCGCTCGGCCCGGTGATCTGGCCGACGATCAGGTCCACCCGACGGACCTCGGGACGGTCCCCGTTGCCGTTCACACCGTCCAGCGGACGGAACGTGATCTCGATCTCGACGTCGGTGCGGCTGCGGCGACTGACCGTGATGGTCTCGCCGACCTCGGCCGTCTGCCCCTGGGATCTGGCGGTCACGTCGAGGCTGCGGATCAGGTCGCCGGTGGTCACCCAGATCCGGCCGTTGCGCAGGCCGTCCATGATGTCGCCGTAGTCCTGGCGGGCGTACACGTAGGTCTTGCTGTACTCGCCCGGCCAGAAGTCCGAGCCGCCGCGCGTCCAGTGCACGTGCGAGTCCGACGTCGCCGTGATCCACCAGCGCCGGCCCTCACCGAGCAGCGAGTCCCAGAGCCCACCGACCCGCGCGGTCATCTGGTCGAAGCCACCGTAGGTGGGGTGGTTGCCGTACCCGCCGCGCTTGCCGCCGTTGAGCGGACCGGCCTGGTGGCCGGGCGCGCCCTCGAAGCCGACGTAGACGTCGGGCGCGGCGTTGTTGCCGTTGCGGAACTCCCGCGGGGTGTCCTGGCCGTAGACACCGAGGCCGGGCGCCGACCGGGAGGCGTGGTGGGCGATCACCAGCGGCTTGTGCGGCATGCCCCGGGCGACCTTGAGGAACTCCACCATCTTGGCCTCGGTGTCGCGGGCCGGGTCGGTGGGGAACGCGTCGTACTTGGCGAACCGGCTCTCCAGCTCGAAGAGCTGCTTCGCCTCGTCGTCGTGGCGCGGGATCATCAGCGTGTGGTGGTCCAGCGAGGGCGCGTCGAACTCCATGCCCCAGAACTGGAGCACCTCGGGGACCAGCTTGCGCGAGCGCAACAGGTCGGGGTACGCCTGCTCGATGTTCACCTTCGAGTGCGTCGGTCCACCGTGGTCGGTGCACATCGCCCAGGTCAGACCGAAGTTCTTGGCCATGATCGCGTTGGTGACGATCGGGTAGACCGCGTCCGCGCCCTTGTGGAAGACGATCGGGCTCTTCGCGGTGTCGAACTCGCCGCTGTACTCGGAGTGCACGTGGTGGTCACCAGCGCGCCAGGACCGGTTCTTGGCGTTGCCCCGGTCGCTCGTGTCGTCGCCGGGTCGGCGCTCCTCGTCGGCCCACGCCGCGCCCGCGCCGACCAGCGGGCTGGCGGCGGCCAGCGTCGCGCCGACGCCGGCGTACTTGACCAGCTTGCGCCGCGACAACTGCGCGTGCTCGATCTCTTCGGCTTGCTTGTCTCGCACGTGAGAGCCTCTCCTCGATCAAGCGAATGCTCTTTCGATCAAGAAGCCTCGAAGAGGTTGGTGAACGTCCGCCGTACGACGGGCGGGTGCACGATGAACACCCTCGCGGAGCCCGTTGAAGGGCGCGCGAGGCGCGGCGGTGGGTCACGCGCCGACAGCGGGGCGTGCGCGTGTCGTCAGATCCGGGCGCGTGGCAGCCAGCCCAGGAAGCGGAGTCGTACTCGGGGCAGGGGCAGCGTCGGCAGATCCTGGGCGGCGGCCACGAGGCACGACCCGAGGTAGACGGCGAGCGCGGCACGCGCCCCGCCGAACTCGGCGAGCAGCTGGCTCTGCTTGGTGCCGCAGGGCCATTCGCGGCCACATCCGGTGCAGGTCCAGCTCGGCGGACTGGGCAGGTGCTCGGGCAGCGTGGTCCGTCGGTACCGGCCCACGACGCTGTTGTCCGCTCGCACGTCGCGTCGCCGGGGCTCGGGGCCCCCGTTGCGGTGCGCGGGTGGCCGCGGGGCGGGCAGATAGCGCCGGACGGTGCCGAGGAGCGCCCCGACGCGGACCAAAGCGTCCGGCCCCACCTGGTGGGCCAGCAACGCCGTGAGCAGGTAGTGCCCCAACAGGTCGGCCCCGGCGACGCCTTTCTCGTCACCCGTCCCGGTCAGCCGGTCCACGTGCGGTGGGACCCCGGCGAGGTGGAACTCTGCGTCCTGGACCTCGGCGTGTTGACGCAGGTGGCGACCGCCGCCACGGCCCGGAGGCCCGGCCAGATCCGGTTCACCGACCTCGGCGGAGTCAACGCGCCGCTCGCCCGGCAGTGGCACCGAACCACCAGTTACGTCAGCGATGTCGTGGCGAGCATCCCGAGCGCCAGCGCCCAGCCGTTGGTGATCGGCAACGCCGCACGGATGCTCGCCGCGGCAGCGCTCGCGATCTTCCCCAACACGGCGTTCACCGACGAGACCGCCGAGGACCGCCGCGACGCCAGCACCGCCACCCTGCGCCGCGCCGTCGCATTCATGGAGGAGAACGCCGACCGGGACATCAGCGCCGCCGACATCGCCAGCGCCGCCGCCGTCTCCCAGCGCGCGGTGCAGCTCGCCTTCCGCCGCCATCTCGGCACCACCCCGATGGCGTACCTGCGCAGGATCCGGCTCGATCGGGCCCACCACGACCTGGTCCGGGCCGACCCCGGACAGGAGACCGTGTCGGCCATCGCGAGTCGCTGGGGGTTCGCCAACCACAGCCGGTTCACCGCCCGCTACCACGCCAGCTACGGCGTGCCGCCTCGCGAGACGCTCCGCGCCTGACCGCGCCGCATGCCCCACGTCCGGACGGCCCGGCCGTAAGCTCGGTGCCATGCCGGACGGTTTACGGCTCGACCACTGTGTCATCGCGGTGACCGACTGGGCGAGGTCCACCGCCTTCTACCGGGATGTCCTGGGCGCCCAGATCGTCGACCAACCCGATGGTCGGGTCGCGTACCGGTTCGGCGACCAGCAGCTCAACGTGCACGGTCCGGGCCTGGACGTCGGCGCGTTGGTCGCCCGGCGTCCCGTCGAGGCCGGGGGCAGCGACCTCTGTCTCGTCTGGCCGGGCACCGCCGACGAGATCCTCGACCACCTGCGGCGGCACGGCGTCGAGGTGGAGGCCGGGCCGGTGGACCGCCACGGCGGACGCGGACCGGGCAGAAGTGTCTACTTCCGCGACCCCGACGGCTCGCTGTTGGAACTGATCAGCTACCGCTGACCGCCTCGGCGGACTCCGGCTCGGGTCAGCCCCGCTCCCGCTCGCCGGCGGTCTGCACCTCGGACACCGAGGCCTCCAGCAGGTCCGCGAGGCCGCGCAACTGATCGGCGACCCGGGCGCCGAGAGGGGTCAGCGAGTATTCGACGCGCGGCGGGATCGCGGTGAGCACCTCGCGGGTGAGCATGCCGTCGCGTTCGAGAGTCTGCAGGGTCTGGGAGAGCATCCGCTCGCTCACCCCGTCGATGCGCCGCCGCAGCGCGTTGAACCGGTAACTGCCCTCACCGAGCGCGAGCAGAGCGAGCGAGGCCCATTTTGAGGTGACGCTCTCGAAGGCGGCACGGGAGGTGCAGCCGCGCGCGAAGACATCACTGACGAGTTCCTGGGTAGGCCCCGCCGGGTCCCGGGCCGGCATGTCGCTCATGTCACCAGCTTACCCGACGCTTACCTGAGAGCTTGTGCTGTAGATTCGTAAGTGCTTACGTTTCGTCACCGTCAATCGGAGGTCCCCATGCCCACGTATGCCGTCACCGGCGCCACCGGCCGGCTGGGTCGCCTGGTGATCGAGCACCTGCTCGGCGCCGGCGTGCCCGCCACCGAGATCGCCGCGATCGTCCGCAGCCCGGAGAAGGCCGCCGACCTGGCCGCGCGCGGGGTCGAGGTCCGCCGGGCCGACTACGACGACCCGACGACGCTGCCCGGCGCCGTGGCCGGCGTACGCCGCCTGCTGCTCATCTCCGGCGACACGCCCGGGCAGCGGACCGCCCAGCACACCGCGGTCATCGAGGCCGCCACGCTCGCCGGGGTCGGCCGCGTGGTCTACACCAGCATCCTGAAGGCCGACACGACCACGAACCCGCTCGCACCGGAGCACAAGGCCACCGAGGAGGTCCTGGCCGCGTCGGGCCTGCCGTACACGGTGCTGCGCAACGGCTGGTACACCGAGAACTACACCGACCAGCTGCCGCAGTACCTGCAGAGCGGCACCATCCTCGGCGCCACCGGCGGCAGCAAGGTCTCCGCCGCGCCCCGGACCGACTACGCGGCCGCCGCGGCGGCGGCGCTGACCCGGGACGAGGAGGGCAACGCCGTCTACGAGCTGGGCGGCGCCGCGTTCACCTTCGACGAGCTGGCCGACGCCGTCACCGAGGTGACCGGCACCACTGTCGTCCACCGCGACCTGTCGGCCGCCGAGCTGGCCTCGGCGCTGGAGAACGTCGGGCTCGACGCCGGCACCGCCGGGTTCGTCGCCGCCCTCGACCACTCGATCGCCATCGGCGAGCTGGCCACCGACAGCGACGACCTCAGCCGGTTGATCGGCCGGCCGAGCACCCCGCTGCGCGACGCCATCCGGGCCGCGCGGGCCTGACCGGCCGCGGTCTCCTCACGGTTCGTCGATCGGGCGGGTGACAGGGTGTACGCCTGCGTCACCCGCCCGCCGGTGTCGGCCAGGGCGATGGCGGCCTCGACGATGGCGTACCGGCTGTGCGTCGTGACTAGGGTGGTGACCATGCCCCCGCACCGCCAGCCCGACGATGCGAGGTGGGCCCACGACGCCGCCTCGGCGCACACCGACGGGTCGGCCGCTTGATGAGCGGACCGCCCGCGCCCGCGCAGCGAGACGCACCGTCCACACCCCAGCGCGACCGGCCCGCGCTGGCCGACGCCTGCGCACGGCTCGCCCGTTCCCGCCCCTTCGAGATCGGCATCGTCGTCGTCATCCTCGCCAACGGGATCGTCCTCGGACTGGAGACGTACGACGGTCTGGTCCCCGCGACCCGGGCGCTGCACGGGCTGGAGGTGCTCTTCCGCGCCGTCTTCGTCGTCGAGATCGGCATCCGGCTGGCGGCCTACGGCCGACGTCCGCAGGACTTCTTCCGGCACGGCTGGAACGTCTTCGACTTCGTCGTGATCGCGGCCATCTTCGTTCCGGGCCTGCACGGTGACTCGGCGCTGCTGCGCGTGGTGCGGGTCGCCCGGATGGTCCGGCTGGTGCGGTTCTCGCCGGGCCTGCGGACCATCGTGTCCGCGCTGTGGCGCAGCCTGCCCGGCGTCGGCGGGTTCCTCGCCCTGGCCGTGGTGACGCTCTACGTGTACGGGATGGCCGGCTGGCTGATCTTCGGCGACAGGTACCCGGACGAGTACGGCGACATCGGCCGGTCGCTGCTGACGTTGTTCGTGCTGCTCTCGCTGGAGACACTGCCGGACCTCATCGAGCAGGGCCTGGCCATCTCGCCGTGGACGCTGCTCTACTACGTCAGCTACGTGGTGATCACCGTCAACCTGCTGCTCAACATCCTCATCGCGGTCATCGTCAACTCGATGGAGGAGGCCCGCCGCCTGGAGATGACCGAGCGGTTGGCCCCCGGCTACGACGAGGACGGCGACGGCGTACCCGACGAGGTGGACCGCATCGCGCTCACCCAGCGGCTGGACGACCTGCGGGCGGTCATCGCCGAGTTGGAGCGGGAGTTGCGGATCGACCGGGACGACACGCACGCCCGGCCGCACCGCGAGGACACCCCCTCCCGACGGTGAGACCACACTCTCGATCATGACGGCCGGATCGGCTAGTCTCGATGGCGGTCCCGCCGGTCCGAATGAAGGGGCACCGCGCATGACGGCCAGTGTCGACAGTTTCCAGTCCCGCACCGACGTCCTGACCACACTCACCACCGTGATCGACGAGGTGATCCGCCCGCAGGCGGAGGCCGTCGACCGGGACGGCGCCTTCCCCCGCGAGGGCGTCGATGCCCTCGCCACGGCGGGCCTGCTCGGCCTGGCCTCCTCCCCCGAGGTCGGTGGCGGCGGCCAGGGCATGCGCGCGGTCGCCGACGTCATCGAACGGCTGGCCGCCGAGTGTGGGTCCACGGCGATGGTGGTTCTGATGCACTACGCGGCGACCGCCGTCATCGAGGCGCACGGCCCGCACGAGGTTCGCGCGGCCATCGCCGCCGGCCGTCACCTGACCACGTTGGCGTTCTCCGAGTTCGGATCCCGCAGCCACTTCTGGTCGCCCACCGGGTCGGCGACGGCGTCCGGTGATGCCGCGGTGCGACTCGACGCCCGCAAGAGTTGGGTCACCGCGGCGGGCGAGGCCGACAGCTACGTCTGGTCGAGCCTTGCGCTGGCGTCGGGGGCCGGGCCGATGACGCTGTGGCTTGTTCCGGCCGACAGCGCCGGGCTCCGCGTCGCCGGTGACTTCGACGGGCTGGGCCTGCGCGGCAACGGCTCCCGGCCGATGACGGCCGAGGGCGTGGTGGTCCCCGCCGACGCGATGCTGGGCACCGACGGCACCGGCCTCGACACCGCGCTCGGCGCCGTACTCCCCTGGTTCCTGGTGCTCAACTCGGCGTTCTGTCTCGGCCTCGCCGACAGCGCCGTCGCCGAGGCGGGCCGGCACCTCACCGGCACCACGCTCACGCACACCGGCGCGGCGCTTCGCGACGCGCCCGTCGCCCGACGCGACTTCGCCCAGTTGAAGATCCGCACCGACGCCCTGCGCGCCTTCCTCGGTGACACCCTCACCGCGCTGGAGACCGGCCGGGACGACGCGACGCTGCGCGTGTTGCAGGTCAAGGCCCTGGCCGGCGAGACGGTCGCGGACGTCACCGACGGCGCGATGCGGCTCTGCGGTGGCAGCGCCTTTCGCAAGGAGTTGGGCCTGGAGCGCCGATTCCGCGACTCGCGAGCCGCCCGGGTGATGGCACCGACCACTGACGCTCTGCACGACTTCGTGGGCCGCGTCGCCACCGGCCTGCCGCTGCTCGACGAGGCCAACCGCTGATGCCGGCGCCGTCGGTCCTGATGGGCGCGGTCGCGTACGACCCCAAGGTCGTCACCATCTGGGAGGGCTTTCGCGGCTGGCTGCGCGGTCACGGCCTGGATTTCGACTTCGTCCTCTACTCGCACTACGAGCGACAGGTCGAGGACCTTGTCGCCGGCCGCATCGACGCCGCGTGGAACTCTCCGCTCGCGTGGCTGCGAGCCGACCGGCTGGCCACGGCCGCTGGCGGCTCCGTGCGCGCGCTCACGATGCGCGACACCGACCGGGACCTCACCTCGGTCGTGGTGGTGCGCGCCGACTCGCCGGTACACCGGGTCGAGGATCTCGCCGGAAGCGTGGTGGCGACCGGCGCGGTGGACAGTCCGCAGGCCACGCTGATCCCGCTCGGCCACCTCGCCGCGGCCGGAGTCCGGGTCGACGTGCGCCGGTTCGACGTCGGTGTCGGGCTGCACGGTGACCACGTCGGAGGCGAACGTGACGCCGCGCGCGCCCTGGCGGCCGGGGAGGTCGACGCCGCCTGCATGATCGACGCCAACCACCTGATGTTCGTTCAGGAGGGCACGCTGCCACCCGAGGGCACCCGGATCGTCGCGCAGACCGGGCGGTACGACCACTGCAACATGACGGTGCGCGAGCCGGCGTCCGACGGGGTCCGGCTCT
The DNA here is from genome assembly GCF_042872475.1 of Micromonospora sp. NPDC005252. Lineage (NCBI taxonomy): Bacteria > Bacillati > Actinomycetota > Actinomycetes > Micromonosporales > Micromonosporaceae > Micromonospora > Micromonospora sp. NPDC005252. Next base: position 282,478 of record NZ_JBIAKN010000005.1, read on the forward strand.
TCGGCACCCTGCTGCGCGGCATGTCGTACGCCGATCCGCAGGTGCGCCCGCTGCTCGACCTGGAGGGCCTGACGGCCTGGCAGGACGGCCGTACGACCGGGTACGACGCCCTCGCCGAGGCGGTCGACGCGAGCGGGTTCTACGCCCCCGACGGGCGGGTGACCGCCGCGGACTATCGGCCGTGACCGCCGACGTCGAGATCGATCTCGGCGGCCTCGGCTTCGGCCGTGGCGCGCACCTGTTGGTACAGCGCGCCCTGGCCGGGTTGCCGCCCGGCGGCCGGGTGGCGGTCTCCGGCACCGATGCGGCGTTGGGGGTGCACCTGCCGGCGTGGTGCCGAAGCCGGGGTCACCGGGTCGAATGGCCCGATCCCGCGGACCGGAGTCGCCTGGTGGCGGTCGTCGTCCGGGGCGCCGCCGACGACGACCGCTGGTTCGGCGCGGAGCGGGCCGGGCCTGCCCTGCCCTCGGCGCTGAGCAGCCATCCACCGCCACGCTGGGGGCTCGGTGCCCGTGGCGCGCTGCTGGAGGCCGGCGGGCCCGAGGCCCGCTTCGACCTGGACGACCGCGATCTGGTGTGGGCCGACATCGCCCCCGCGCTGTACGCGCAGGCCGCCGCACGGCAGTGGGACCCGCAGACGGCGGTGCCGTGGGACGACGCGTTCGCGCTGCCGGCGGATGTCGAGGCCGCGGTCGTGCAGGTCATGACCTACCTGGTCGAGAACGAGCAGGCGGCTCTCGTCGTACCGGCCCGGTTCATCGGCCGTATCCACCCGCACTTTCGGGAGGTGGTGCAGCTCCTCGCGGTGCAGGTGGCCGACGAGGCCCGGCACATGGAGGTCTTCAGCCGGCGGGCGCTGCTGCGCGGCGCGGAGCTGGGCACGTCCTCGGCGAGTGGCCGGCAGTCGCTCTTCACGCTCGTCGCCGAGTCCGATTTCGCCCTGGCGTCGTTCCTGCTCTCCGTGCTCGGCGAGGGCAGCTTCGTCGACCTGCTGGGGTTCCTGGTGCGGCACGCTCCCGATCCGGTGACCCGCCGGATCTGCTGGCTGGCGATGCAGGACGAGCGCCGGCACGTGGTGTTCGGCATGGCCCATCTGGAGCACCAGGCGACGGTCGACCCGCTGCTGCGGGACCGACTCCGTGCCGCGATCCACCGTCGTCACGACGCGTTGGCCGACACCGCGGGCCTCAACGCGGACGTCTTCGACGCGCTGGTGCTGCTCGCGGCGGGCGGGTGGGACCCCGATGACGTGGCCGCCGGCTTCGACCACGTGCGTGCTCTGCAACAGGCGATGGACCAGGGCCGCCAGCGCCGACTCGTCCGGCTGGGCTTCCGGTCGGACGAGGCGGCCGCGCTCTCCGCCCTGCACACCCGCAACTTCATGTAGACCCCGGTGCGCGGCACCGGGCGTAGCCTGGAACCGCCATGGACACCGAATCCCGCGCGATTCGTGCGGATCTCCTCCGGCGGCGCGACGAGACCGCCGCTGAGGCCGCCGCGCTGGAGGGCGACCTGCGGAGCCTGTTCGAGGCGTCCCGGTCGTCGAACGCCGACGACGAACACGACCCCGAGGGCAGCACGATCGCGTTCGAACGGGCACAGCTCAGTGCCGTCCTGGACGCGGCACGTCGACGCCTGGCCGAACTGGACGAGGCGGTGAGCCGCGTCGACGCCGGCAGCTACGGCGTCTGCGAACGATGCCTGCGCCCGATTCCCGCCGAGCGGCTCGCCGCCCGCCCGTCGGCGCGTACCTGCGTCGCCTGCGCCAGCCGCCGGTGACGGTGGCGGCGCCCGCGGGCCCGGGGGCCGGCGGACGCCGCCGTCGCGGGGACGTCAGCTGGCGCAGCAGCCGCCGGCCTGGCCATCGGCGGGCGCGGTGTCGACGGCGACGAGGCTGAGCAGCCCGCCGGAGACGCCGGTGGCCAGCCCGCGTCGGGCCGGCTCGGCGGCCGGCGTCGGGCCGCAGCAGCTGTCGCCGCTCACCGAGTCGGCGGCGTTGCTGGAGCACACGCCGGTCTCGGGCAGGTCGAGCTGGACGTCGCGGGCGGCGGCCCAGTCTCCGGCCAGGGCGGCGACGACCGAGCGGACCTGCTCATAGCCGGTGGCCATGAGGAACGTCGGCGCCCGACCGTAGGACTTCATGCCGACGGCGTGGTAGCCGACCTCCGGGTGGGTGAGCTCGTCGATGCCGTGCGGAGGCACGGTGCCGCAGGAGTGCTCGTTCGGGTCGATCAGCGGGGCGAGCGCGCGGGTCGCGCCGAGCACCGGGTCGAGGTCCAGCCGCAGCTCGGCGGTGATCGAGTGGTCCGGGCGGAACCCGGTGGCCGCGACGACGCGGTCCACGAGCACCGACTCCTCGCCCCCGTCGGCGTGCCGGACGACCACCCGGACGCGCCCGTCGGCCGGTGTGAGGGCGTGCACCCAGAAGCCGGTGAGCAGCCGGACTCGGCCCGCGTCGACGTGCCCCCGCAGCCGCGCGCCGAGAGCTCCGCGCGCCGGCAGGGCGTCGGCGTCCCCGCCGCCGTACGTGCGCGCGGGCGAGGTGGTGCGGATCGCCCAGGTCACCTCGGTGCCCGGCTCGGTGGCGGCCAGGTCCGCCAGGGACAGCAGGGTGTTCGCCGCGGAGTGACCGGCGCCCACGACGAGCGTGTGGCGGCCGGCGAAGCGGTCCCGGTCGGCGCCGAGCACGTCCGGCAGCGCGTGTTCGAGGTACGCGGCCACGTCGGCCTCACCCCGGGCGGGCAGGCCGGACGCGCCGAGGACGTTCGGGGTGCCCCAGGTGCCGGAGGCGTCGAGCACGGCGCGGGCCAGCAGCTCGTCACCGTCGGCGAGGCGGACCAGGAACGGCGTGGTGTCGCGGCCTGCGGTGCGCAGCCGGTCGAGGCCGAGGCGGCTGATCGCCTGGACCCGGGCGCCGTAGCGGACGTGCGGCTTGAGCTGGGGCAGCTCCGCGAGCGGCTGGAGGTACGCGCGGACCAGCTCCGCCCCGGTCGGCAGGGCCTCCGGGTCGGGGGCGAGCCAGCCGGCGTCGTCGAGGATCCGGCGGGCGGCCGGGTCGATGTTGTAGCGCCAGGGCGAGAAGACCCGCACGTGGCCCCACTGGGCGACGGCGGCGCCGGGGGTGTCGCCCGCTTCCAGGACGATGAAGGGCAGGCCGCGTTCGTGCAGATGGGCGGCGGCGGCGAGGCCGGTCGGGCCAGCGCCGACGACCACGACGGGAAGGCTGTCCAGGGCGTTCATCGGGTAACTCCTTGTCAGGTGATGGTGGGGCTGCGGCGTTCCAGCAAAACCACGTCGCGCCAGCGGTCATGGTGGCGGCCGATCCGCTCCCGGACGCCGATGACACGGAACCCGGCCCGCCGGTGCAGGGCCAGACTGCCGGTGTTCTCCGGGAAGATGCCGGACTGGATGGTCCAGATGCCGGCCGCCTCGGTCGAGGTGATTAACGCGTCGAGCAACAGCCGGCCGACCCCGCGCCCCTGGGCCGCCGGGTCGACGTAGACGGAGTGCTCGACCACTCCGGCGTAGACCGGGCGGCTCGATGTCGGTGTGACGGCGACCCAGCCGAGGATGGCGTGGCTGCCGTCCACGGCCACGAAGCGGTGCGCGGTCAGCCGGGTGGCGTCGAACGCCCCCCAGGTCGGCGCGGTGGTCTCGAAGCTGGCGTCACCGCCGTCGAGGCCCGCCTGGTAGATCGTCAGGACGCGGTCGGCGTCGCCGGCGGTCATCGGGCGCGTGGTCAGGTCGGCCATCGGCGGGCTCCGTTCCGGTCTCGGACGGGGAGAGACTGTCTCGACGTCTGTCGAATCAGACAGTTGCACGCTGATTAGATGTCTGTCAACCTAGACTGATGTCGAAACAAGCGGCCGTGGACGTGCTGTGCTGTCCGCCCCTGTCCGAACGGCGTGTGCCGGCCGAGACCGCCGCCGCGCTCGCCCCCGCGTTCAAGGCCCTCGGCGACCCGGTCCGCCTGCAGCTCATGTCGATGATCGCCTCCGCCGAGGGCGGCGAGATCTGCGTCTGCGACCTCATCCCCGCGTTCGACCTGACCGGCCCGACCATCTCGCACCACCTCAGGACGCTGCGCGAGGCCGGGCTCGTCGACGCCGAGCGTCGCGGCACCTGGGTCTACTACCGCGCCCGGCCGACGGTCCTGCACCAACTCGCCGCGCTGCTCACCGTCGTCCCGACCGAGGCAGGCCCCGCTCCCGCCGCCCGGTCGGAATGCTCGTGAGCACCGCCACCCGCCAGGCCGACCCGGCCGCGAGCGCCGTCGTCGGTCGCCTCTCCCGACTCGACCGGTTCCTGCCGGTCTGGATCGGGCTGGCCATGGTCGTCGGGCTGCTGCTCGGCCGCCTGATCCCCGGGCTCGACGACGCGCTGGAGGCGGTGGCGGTCGGCGGTATCTCGCTGCCGATCGCGATCGGCCTGCTGGTCATGATGTATCCGGTGCTGGCGAAGGTCCGCTACGACCGGCTCGACACCGTGACCGGCGACCGCCGCCTGCTGGTCTCGTCGCTGGTCCTCAACTGGCTGGTCGGCCCGGCCGTGATGTTCGCCCTGGCCTGGGTGTTCCTGGCCGACCAGCCCGCGTACCGCACCGGGTTGATCATCGTCGGCCTCGCCCGGTGCATCGCCATGGTCGTCATCTGGAACGACCTCGCGTGCGGCGACCGCGAGGCCGCGGCGGTCCTGGTCGCGCTCAACTCCGTCTTCCAGGTCCTCGCCTTCGGCCTGCTCGGCTGGTTCTACCTGTCGGTGCTGCCCGGCTGGCTCGGGTTGCCGGGCGCCGAGTTGCGCGTCTCGGTCTGGGAGATCGCCCGCAACGTGCTCATCTTCCTCGGCATCCCGCTGCTGGCCGGTTACCTCACCCGCCGCCTCGGCGAGCGCGCCCGGGGTCGCGAGTGGTACGAATCCCGCCTCCTGCCCCGCGTCGGCCCCGCCGCCCTGTACGGGCTGCTGTTCACCATCGTGATCCTGTTCGCCCTTCAGGGCGACGCCATCATCGGCCGGCCGTTCGACGTCGCCCGTATCGCCCTGCCGCTGCTGGTGTACTTCGCGCTGATGTGGGCCGGTTCCTACGCTCTCGGCCGGGCGCTCGACCTCGGCTACGCGCGCACGACCACCCTCGCGTTCACCGCCGCCGGCAACAACTTCGAACTCGCCATCGCCGTCGCGATCGGCACCTTCGGCGTGGCCTCCGGTCAGGCGCTGGCCGGGGTCGTCGGGCCGCTGATCGAGGTGCCCGTACTGGTCGGCCTCGTCCACGTCTCGCTCCGGGCACGCCGCCGCTTCTTCACCCCACCCCTTGACCGAGAGGCGTCACGATGAGCGACAAACCCAGCGTCCTGTTCGTCTGCGTCCACAACGCCGGCCGCTCCCAGATGGCCGCCGGCTGGCTGCGCCACCTCGCCGGCGACACCGTCGAGGTTCGCTCGGCCGGCTCCGCCCCGGCCGAGACGATCAACCCCGCCGCCGTCCAGGCCATGCGCGAGGTCGGCATCGACATCACCGACCAGACCCCCACCCTCCTGGAGTACGCCACCGCGGAGTCCTCCGACGTCATCGTGACCATGGGCTGCGGCGACGCCTGCCCGGTCTTTCCCGGCAAGCGCTACGAGGACTGGAAGCTCGACGACCCGGCCGGCAGGGGCGTCGACGCCGTCCGCCCGATCCGCGACGACATCCGGACCCGGGTGGAGCAGCTCGTCGCCGATCTGGCCACCCTCGGCTGAGCACGGACAAGGCCGACACACGCCACCGCCGGCCGGCACCAGGACGGGACTCACCGACGGCAACGGCGTCCACATAGATGTGATGTATCGCCTCAGCGGCACCGGTGAGCCCGGCCTGAGCCGACGTCGGCCATCGGGGTGAACATCTAATCTTCATCGGGCCCCGGCCGATGTTCACGACAACCACCCGGCCCCGGCCGGGGCGGTGCCGGCCGACGCGGCCCGCAGCGCGGCAGAGCAGGTCGACCGCCCCTGCGGGAGGGTCGGCAAGCAGCGCCGGTGTCACACGGAACCCGTCGCGCCCTCGCCGTGTCGATCCGTCCATCCGGCCGGGCGGACGCCCCGGCGGGCGAGGAACGGACGCGGTAACCGGACGCCGCCAGAGAGCGTAAAACATTAGATCTATATTGGCACGGGTCGATCGATGTCGTTGACGCAGCCGATCGAGCCTCCGTATACTCCAAATGATCATCAGATCTTTAGCCTAGTCGGGCGAGGAGCGCATGCCGCAGATCACTGGCGTCACCGTCGAGGACGTCCGCTTCCCCACCTCGCTGACCGCTGACGGGTCCGACGCCATGAACAAGGACGGCGACTACTCGGCGGCCTACGTCATCCTGCACACCGACGGCCTCGACAGCGCCGGCGCACCGCTCGCCGGTCACGGCCTCACCTTCACCATCGGCCGGGGCAACGACATCGTCGTCGCGGCGGCGGTGCACCAGGCCCACCGCCTGGTGGGCATGGACGTGACGACGATGGCCGCCGACATGGGGGCCGTCTACCGCCTGCTCACCTCCGACTCCCAGCTGCGCTGGCTCGGGCCGGAGAAGGGCGTCATCCACCTGTCGCTGGCGGCCGTGCTGAACGCGGCCTGGGATCTGGCCGCGCGACTCGCGGACAAGCCGCTGTGGCGGCTGCTCACCGACATGTCCCCCGAGCAACTCGTCGACATCGCCGACCTGCGCTACCTGTCCGACGCGCTGACCCGGGACGAGGCACTGGCCATCCTGCGCGCCAAGCAGAGCACGAAGGCCGACCGTCTGGCCGAGCTGGCGCGCACCGGCTACCCGGCCTACACCACCTCGGCGGGCTGGCTCGGCTACGGCGACGACAAGCTGCGCCGGCTGTGCCAGGAGGCCGTCGACTCCGGCTACGGCTACGTCAAGCTCAAGGTCGGCGCCGACCTCGACGACGACATCCGGCGGTGCCGGATCGCCCGGGAGATCCTCGGCCCGCAGCGCAACCTGATGATCGACGCCAACCAGGTGTGGGACGTCGACCAGGCCATCGAGTGGGTCAAGGCCCTCGCCCAGTTCTCACCACTGTGGATCGAGGAACCGACCAGCCCGGACGACATCCTGGGCCACGCGGCCGTACGCCGTGCCGTCGCTCCCGTCGGCGTCGCCACCGGCGAGCACTGCCACAACCGGGTGATGTTCAAGCAGCTGTTCCAGGCCGAGGCCATCGACTTCTGCCAGTTGGACACCGGCCGGCTGGCCAGCATCAACGAGATCGTCGCCGTGCTGCTGCTCGCCGCGAAGTTCGACGTCCCGGTGTGCCCGCACGCTGGCGGTGTCGGGCTCTGTGAGATGGTCCAACACGTGTCGGTGCTCGACTACGTCGCCATCTCAGGGGATCTCACCGGCCGCGTGACCGAGTTCGTCGACCACCTGCACGAGCACTTCACCGACCCGTGTGTCGTCCGGGACACCGGCTGGGGCAGCGGTTACGTTCTGCCCAGCACGCCCGGCTACTCCACCCGGATGCACCCCGAGTCGATCGCGCGGTACCGGTTCCCCGACGGCCTCTACTGGGCCGCGGCAGACCCGGCTACGGTGTCATCTCCGGAGCCGTACGTGATCGCGGGTGGGCCGGCCACCCCCGCCGGCCGCTAGGAGGTGTCATGTCCCGCACCGACGAAGTGGTGAACGGCATCAAGCGGATGATCCTCGAAGGGACGTTCAAGCCCGGGGATCGGCTGCCCATCGAGAAGGACCTCGCCGAGTCCCTCGGCGTCTCGCGGGGATCGCTGCGCGAGGGGATGTCGGCGCTGTCGATCCTCGGCATCGTCAACATCCGCCAGGGCGACGGCACGTACGTCACCAACCTCGACGCGCCGCAACTGCTGGCCCCGATGGGCTTCGTCGTCGACTTCCAGGGGCAGGGCGACGGGCGGCACATCCACACCGTCCGCCGCCTGCTGGAGTGCGAGGCCGCCCGGTTGGCGGCGACCAGGATCACCGACGAGGCCCTCGCCCAGGCCGGGGAGCTGCTCGACGAGGCAGCCCGGATCGCCGGTCGGTCGCCGCAGGACCATGAGCGGATCATGGAAATCGACATCGCGTTCCACCGGATCATCGCCGCACACGCCGACAACCCGGTGCTCATCGGCCTGATCGAGGCGTTCGCCGGGCGCACCCTGCGCGGGCGACTCTGGCGGAGCCTGCACGAGGAGGGCGCGGACCGGCGTACCCACGACGAGCACGTGGCGATCCTCAAGGCCCTCCGGGCGCGCGACCCGGAGCGGGCCCGCACCCGGATGGCCAACCACCTGATCGGTGTGGAGGAGTCGCTACAGGGGTTGCCCGACGAGGGTGAGACGGGCGTCGACGCGCAGGCGCAGTGATCGCCCGCCCGCTCCGCGCGCCAACGGAACCGATGCCGGCCCCTCGCGCTCGGTCACGGGCGGGCGACCGCCGTCACCGCTCGTCCCGCTCCGCGCCGGTGCTCCCGGTCATCGCCGCGACCAGGTCGTCGGTGGTGACCTCGTCGGCACGCAGCCGGGCCGCCCGTCGGCCCAGGCGCAGCACCTCCACCCGGTCGGCGATCTCGAGCACCTGCGGCATGTTGTGGCTGACCAGCACCACCGACATGCCAGCGTCACGGGCCCGGCGGACGACGTCGAGCACCCGCCCGGTCTGCACGACGCCCAACGCCGCGGTCGGCTCGTCGAGGATGACCACGTTCGTCGCCCAGATGATCGCCCGCGCCACCGCCACGCACTGCCGCTGCCCACCGGACAGCATCGCGATCGGCGTGGTGACCCGGGGAATCCGCACACCCAGCTCGGCGAGCGCCGCGGCGGCCCCCTGCCGCATGGCGCGCTTGTCGAGAAGCCCCAGCCGGCCGAGCGGCCCGGAGCGCAGGATCTCCCGCCCGAGGTAGAGGTTGGCGGCGACGCTGAGATCGTCGGCGACCGCGAGATCCTGGTAGACGGTCTCCACTCCCGCGCGCCGGGCGTCCACCGGCGTCGCGAAGTGGACGGGACGACCGCCCACCCGGATCTCACCCTCGTCGGGCGGGTGCACACCGGACAGCGTCTTGATCAGCGTGCTCTTTCCGGCGCCGTTGTCGCCGATGAGGGCGACGACCTCGCCCTTGTGGACGGTGAAGTCCGCGCCGCGCAGCGCCTCGACGTGGCCGAACCGCTTGACGATGCCACGGGCTTCGAGCACCGGCGGTTCGTCGGCGGCCGGCTGGTCGGTCTCGACGGTGGTCGTCGGGGCGGCGTCCATCACTGCACCGGAGGGTTGGCGCAGCTGGGCTCGAGCACCGCCTTGATCTCCGCCGAGTCGATGTTCTTCTTGGTGACGAACGTGACGCCGGTGTCGGCCGACGCCAGCGGCGCCTTGTCCCGAAGGTGCTTGACCATCTTGTCGACGCCGAAGTAGCCCATCTTGAACGGGTTCTGCACGACCAGCGCCGAGATCTGACCGCTGCGCAGCCCCGCGATCTCGTCGGGGGCGGCGTCCCAACCGATGATGACCACCTTGCCGGACTTGCCGGCCGCCTGGATGGCCTGCGCGGCGCCGAGCACGCTCGGCTCGTTGGCCGCGAAGATGCCGGCGAGGTTGGGGTTCGCGGTGAGGATGTTCTCGGTCACCCGCCGCGCCTCGTTGACGTCACTGCGGCTGGGCTGCTGCCCGACCAGCTTGAGGTTGGGGAACTGCGCGAGGCCGGCCTTGAAGCCGTCGACCCGCTCGGTGTTGGTCTGCGAGCCGGGTTGGAACTCCACAAGCGCCACGTCGTGGTTGCCGGGGCCCAGTTCGGTGGCGAGCAGTTTGGCCGCCTCGACGGCCGACGCCTTGTTGTCGGTGGCGAAGAGCGGCACGCTCGACGGCTGGGGGCTGGTGCCCGAGTCGATCATCGCGACCGGGATGTCGGCGCCGAGCGCCTGGTCGGTGGCCGGCGCCAACGCCCGGGAGTCGGTGGCCGCGTAGACGATGCCGTCGACCTTCTTGGTGACGAAGTTCTGGATCAGGTTGACCTGGCCCTCGACGTCCGTCTCGGTCGTCACCCCGTCCCACTGGACCGTGACGTCGCCGGCGCGCTGCGCGGCGCACTCGGCGCCCGCCTTCACCGTGTTCCAGTAGTCGGCCCCGACAGCCTTCGGCACGACGGCGAGCTTCAGCGGCCCGGCCGCGTCCTTGGTCGCGCCGTCGCCTCCGTCGCGGACCTCGACTCCGCCGCACGCGCTGAGCAGAGCGGTCGCCGCGGCGACGGCGACGATGACCTGTGCGCGCAGAAGACGCCCTCGTGGCCGTCGGCTGGTGGTGGTGTGTGACATGGTGTGCGTCCTTCCTCTGTCGAACTCCGGGAACGGCATGTCAGCCCCGTGACTCCAGCCGCCGACGGCGGTACTGGTCGAAGTAGACGGCGGCCCAGATGATCAGGCCGACGATCACCTGCTGGTAGTGGATGCTGATGTCGAGCAGGACGGCGCCGTTGCGGACCAGGGCGATGAGGAAGGCGCCGATGATGGTCCCGACGATCCGGCCCTGCCCTCCGAACAGGCTGGCGCCGCCGATGACCGCGGCGGCGATGACGTCGAGTTCCAGCGATATACCGTAGTTCGGCTGGCCGGAGTTGACCCGGGAGGCGGCGATCATGCCACCCAGACCGACCAGCACACCCGCCAGGACGTACACGTACGTCAGGTGGCGGCCGACCCCGATGCCGGAGCGGCGGGCGGCTTCCAGGTTGGACCCCATGGCGTAGGTGTACTGCCCGAAGCGGGTCTGCGAGAGCAGAAACGCGACCCCGACGGCGACCACCGCGGTAATCACCACAGCGAACGGGATACCGATGATCTCGCCGTTGCCGAGCAGCTGGAACGATCGGGGCAGACCGTAGACGCCGACCGCCCCGGTGATGATGAAGACCAGGCCCCGGCCGACCGACATCGTCCCCAGCGTCGCGATGAACGGGGGTATCCGGGCGACGGTCACCAGCAGCCCGTTGAGCAGCCCGGCCAGGGCACCGACACCGATCGCGACCGCCGTCGCCGCCAGGAGCGGGAAACCCAGGTCACGGACGACCATCGCTCCCGCCACTCCGGCGAGAGCGGCGACCGAGCCGACCGACAGGTCGATGCCCCGGGTGATGATGACCATCGTCTGCGCGGCGGCGATGATGGCGATCACCGCGGTCTGCGCGCCGATGTTGAACAGGTTGTCAGCCGTCAGGAAGTAGGGACTGGCGAAACTCAACGCGATGAACAGGACGACGAGCGCGGTGGCCGCGGTGAACTCACTGAGCGCGTGCGAGATGCGCTCCCGCAACCAGTCGTTGAGCGCGCCGCCCTGGGGCTCCGCGGTCGCCTCGGCCGCACTCATCGCCGGGCCCGGCTCTCGTCCACTGTGTCCCCGGCTCGACACGCGTCCCCGCCGGTGATCGACGCATTCCTCAGCAACCGGACCTCCCCAGGACGTCACACACGGGCCTCCCCGCAGCGCCTGCGCGATAGATCGGATGTTTCCTGCGATCAGGCGTTACCTTCCCACGGTCACACTCATGTTGCCAAGGTCTTACAGGCATGTTGTGGCATCGTTATGCACGCTTCGCGCACCATACGTCCGACCAAAAAAGCGTTGCTGGCAAAGGGCTGCGGCGAACGCCCTTCGTCCACCATCGACCCGCCGTCGGATCAGGCCAGTGTTAGCGGTAACGCCTGGAACTCGCCGCGCGGGCGTCATCGCCGGAGATGCTCGCTGCCCGGCCACCGCTCACCTTGAGCATGTTATCGATAACATGCTATGTTCCGCCACGGAGTCGAGGGCACGTCCCTCCCGCTCGGAGTCACCGGCACCTCGAAGGGCATCGGGTCCCGCGACCCGGTCGACGGTCGGTGACCTGTCCGAGCCACACCTGTCCGGCGTACGCCGTGTTCCCGCGTCCGCGCACGCGGTCGCTCCGTCATGACGTCCGCCCTCAGGCATCGCCGTTGGCGACCTGTCGCACCGTCCCCGGGCCCGCCCACATCCACCCCGAGCGGTTTCCCACGGGCAGCCCACCGCCGGTCTGGCAGCGACCCTCGACTCCGGCCGCCACCACCTCGAAAGGCAGGACCATGGACAAGATCCCCGACGAACGCGCACCGCGACCCCGGTTCCGGGGCCGTCGGGTGCTGATGCCGCTCGCGGCCACCCTCGCGGCGGTCGCCGCGACGGTGGCGGTGACCTCCGCCGCCAACGCCGGCACCACTCTGGGTGCCTCGGCGGCCGAGAAGGGCCGTTACTACGGTGCGGCGGTACCCGCCTTCAAGCTGTCCGACAGCCAGTTCGCCACCATCGTGAACCGGGAGTTCAACCAGCTCACTCCCGAGAACGAGATGAAGTGGGACGCCACCGAGCCGCAGCAGGGTCGGTTCAGCTACAGCGGCGGGGACCAGATCGTCGCCCACGCCCAGTCGCACGGCATGATCGTCCGCGGCCACACGCTGCTGTGGTACCAGCAGCAGCCGGGTTGGGCGCAGGGCATGTCCGGCACCGCGCTGCGCAACGCCGCCATCAACCACGTCACCCAGGTCGCCACCCACTACCGCGGCAAGATCTACGCCTGGGACGTGGTGAACGAGGCCTTCGCCGACGGCGGCAGCGGCGGCCGACGGGACTCGAACCTGCAGCGCACCGGCAACGACTGGATCGAGGCCGCGTTCCGCGCCGCCCGCGCCGCCGACCCGGGCGCCAAGCTCTGCTACAACGACTACAACACCGACGGCATCAACGCGAAGTCCACCGGCATCTACAACATGGTGCGCGACTTCAAGTCCCGCGGCGTGCCGATCGACTGCGTCGGCTTCCAGTCCCACCTGGGCACCTCGGTGCCCAGTGACTACCAGGCCAACCTGCAGCGCTTCGCCGACCTCGGCGTCGACGTGCAGATCACCGAGTTGGACATCACCCAGGGCTCCAACCAGGCCAACGCCTACGCCCAGGTCACGCGGGCCTGCCTGGCCATTCCCCGCTGCACCGGCATCACGGTGTGGGGTGTCCGGGACAGCGACTCGTGGCGCGGCAACGACAACCCTCTGCTGTTCGACCGCTCGGGCAACAAGAAGGCGGCGTACACCTCGGTCCTCAATGCCCTGAACTCCGGCGGAACCCCCACCCCGACCACCCCGCCGCCCACGACCCCGCCGCCCACCACCCCGCCGCCGACCACTCCGCCGCCCACGACCCCGCCGCCCACGACCCCGCCGCCGACCGGTGCCGGATGCTCGGCCTCGGTGTCGCTGAACTCCTGGAACGGCGGCTTCGTCGCCACCGTCAAGGTCACCGCCGGTTCGACGGCCCTGCGGGGTTGGACGGTCCGGATCACGCTGCCCTCGGGCACCGCAGTCACCAACACCTGGAGCGCGCAGGCCAGCGGCTCGTCGGGCATCGTGGACTTCCGCAACGTCGACTACAACGGCCAGGTCGGCGCGGGAGCCAGCACCGAGTTCGGCTTCCAGGGCACCGGTGCCAGCCCGTCCGGCACCCCCACCTGCACCGCGAGCTGATCCGTCCCCTCTCAGCTCACCACCCCGGCACCCCCGGGGCGTCGCGGACGTGCCGCGCGCCCCGGGGGTGCCGTACTACCAGAAGATCAGATGGACGGCGTACGGACGCCTGGCCGTCCTGCTCCCGGGCCAGCGCCAGCGGGCCGGCCAGGCGTCGTCGACGTCGCCGCGCCACCGCCCGTACGCCAAGAAGCAGGAGCAGCAGCGCGAGGTGCACCCACGGCGGGGCCCAGGCGGTGACCGCGACGGACGTCCGGCGCAGGTCGGCGCCTGCTCACACCCGAGTCCTCTGGACCACCCTGGCAACCAGGGCCTCCGCGACGTCACGCACCTTGCGGTTGGTGTCCTGGGAAATCTTCGACAGCAACGCGAACGCCTCGTCCGGCGTGCACCGCCGCTCCCCCATGATGATCCCCTTGGCCTGCTCGATCACCGCCCGACTGCGCATCGCCTCCCGCAACTGCTCGGCCAGGGTGGCGGCGCTGTCGTACAGGTGGGCGTTGGCCAGCGCCACCGCCGCGTACGCGGCGAAGTGTTCCGCGACCGCGATCGCCGGCGGATCGAAGGCGTTCGCCGTGCCGCCGTAGACGTTGAGCGCCCCCACCACCGACTCCTGGATCGGCAGCCCGATCGACAACGAACTGCCCACGCCGACTTCACGCGCCCGCTGTGCCCACTGCGGCCAGCGCTGCTCGACGGTCATGTCCGGCAGGGAGATGGTGTCGCCGCTGGCGGAGGCGTCCAGGCACGGGCCCCGATTCTGCTCGTACTGCCGCTCGTCCAGCTCGCGGGCCAGATCGCCGGTGAACGCGGCGGTCCAACCCGCGCGATCCCGGACCAGGGTGACCGAGACCTCCCTGGCGCCGGGAACGCTCCGGTTGGCCAGCGTGGCCACCCGGCGCAGCATGTCGTCGAGGCTGATCTCGTCGAGTTTGATCCGGCTCAACTCGGCCAGCGCCTGCGCGGGATCCACCGGCGGCTCGGTCATCGCCGACGTCCGTGTCGGCCGGCACCCGCCGGCAGGTGGGAGTCGCGCACAGTCGGTCACCCCGTCGGATCGTGGCGGCATCTCGCTGCGTGGCCGCCGTCGACGTCCTGCCTACCCCGTGCGGCGCCGACTCACACCGCAGCCGGCCGGCTCAGGCGTCCAGGCTGGAGCGGACGGCAGCGGTCAACCGGTTGGCGCGCTCGTCGCCCGCGGAGTACATCTGGTTGACCACGTAGCCGAACCCCACCTCGTGGTGCGCGTCGGCGAAGGCGAGGTTTCCTCCGGCGCCGTCGTGGCCGAAGCTGCGCTCCCCGAGCAGCGGCCGCGCCGGCGGAGAGTGCAGCAGAAAGCCGCCGCCCCAGCGCTGGCCGGTGTCGGGCGGGCCGTGTCGCTGCTGACCCTGGGAGCGGACGACGACCGCGTCGTCCACCGACGCCCCGGTGAGCAGGGGGCCACCCCGCAGGTCGGACACGCAGGCCGCGTAGAGCCGCGCCAGGCCGTCCGCGGTGCTCACCGCGCCCGCGCCCGGGACGCCGGCGGCCTGGATGGCGGGGTCGTTGAAGCTGACCAGACCGTCGGCGTCGGCGGGGAAGGCGAACGCGCCACCCATGGTGATGCCCCGTTCGGCGACCGGGTCGACGAAGGGATCGGCGTCCGGCGGTGGCGCGAGATCCCAGGCGACGGTGTCGCGCTCGCTGGCGGGGAGCCCGAGCCAGGTCCGCAGTCCCAGCGGCCGCGCGAGGGTGTCGTGGAAGTACGCGCCGGGAAGCTGGCCGGTGACGCGGTGGATGACCTCGCCGACGAGCCACCCGTAGGTCATCGAGTGGTAGCTGTGCGCGGTGCCCGGCTGCCACAGCGGCGTCTGCGCCTCGATCGCCGCGACGACCGGGTCCCAGGCGAGCACCTCGTCGAGGGTCAGGGGCCGGTCCAGGGCCGGCAGGCCGGCCTGGTGGGTGAGCAGCCAGCGTACGGGGATGTCCGCCTTGCCGTGCTGACCGAACTCCGGCCAGTAGCGCGTCACGGGCGCGTCGAGGTCCAGCCGCCCCTGCTGCGCCAGCAGGTACGCGCAGATCGCCAGGATTCCCTTGGTGCAGGAGAAGACGACGGCCGGCGTGTGCGCCGTCCAGGGCCGTCCGGTGCGGGTGTCGGCCAGCCCGCCGTACAGGTCGACGACCTTGCGGCCCCGCACGTAGAGGGTGACCGCGGCGCCGACCTCGCCCCGGGAGGTGAAGTTGTCGCGGAACGCGTCGGCGACGCGCCCGTAGCGTTCGTCGACGTCGCCGTGGATCTGCGTGGCCACTGCCTATCCCTTCAGTGAGCCCTGGATCAGGGCCTTGATGAACTGTCGCTGGAAGATCAGGAACACGATGAGGGTAGGGGTGAGGATCAGCAGCGAACCAGCGCACAGCAGCACCAGGTCGGTGCCCCACTGGCCCTGGAAAGCGCCGAGCGCCCCGGCCATCGTGCGTTTGGTGGCGTCGTCGACGAGGACGATCGCGAGCAGGAACTGGTTCCACGTCCACAGGAACATCAGGATCGTCAGCGACGCGATGGCCGGTCGGGCGAGCGGCACCTGGACCCGCCAGAACAGCTGCCAGGTGCTGCTGCCGTCCACCCGGGCGGCCTCGGACAACTCGACCGGCACGTTGGCGAAGTGGGCACGCATCCAGAACACCGCGAAGGGCATGTAGAGGCCGATCAGCGGCAGGATGATGGCCCACCGGGTGTTGAGGAGCCCGAGGTCCTGCATCTGGTAGTAGAGCGGGGTGACCACGGCCTCGAACGGCAGGGTGAGTCCGAGCAGCAGCAGGCCGAAGACGAGCCGGCCGCCGGGCACCCGCAACTGGCCCAGCCCGAAGCCGGCCATGGTGGCGATGAGGACCGACACCGGTACGACGCCGGCCACGATGAGCAGACTGGAGCGCAGCAGCGCGCCCATGTTGGCGGCGGTGAACGCGTCGGCGAAGTTTCCCCACTGCGGGTCGGACGGCCAGGCCAGCCCGTCGGGTACGGTGCCGCGCGGTTGCAGGGCGGCCGAGAGCATGCTCACGAACGGCAGCAGGGTGACGAGGATCAGGGCGATCAGGAAGACTCGCCCGGTCACCTGCTCACGTCGGCTCAAATTCACGGCTTCTCCTTGCGGGTCAGTCGCTGGATCGGCAGCACGAACGCCAGCACCAGCAGCATGAGCACGACGGCGAGCGCCGAGGCCAGTCCGACCTGACGCTGCGAGAAGGCGAGGCGGTAAATCTCCAGGCCGGGAACGGTGGTCTGCAGACCCGGGCCTCCGCTGGTGGAGATGTAGACGATGTCGAAGCTCGCCAGGGCGGCGATGATCGTGACGGTGAGGCAGACCCCGATCTCCTGGCGCAGGCTGGGCAGGGTCACCGCGAGGAACTCACGGACCGGCCCCGCGCCGTCCAGCCGGGCGGCCTCGTAGAGCGCCGGGTCGATCTTGCTCATGCCGGTGACCAGCAGAATCGTGCAGAGACCGAGCAGGACCCAGGCGCCGATCACCCCGACGGCGGGCAGCGCCGTGTCGAAGTCGCCGAGCCACGCGCGGGCGAGGCCACCCAACCCGAGCGCGCGCAACACCTGGTTGACCAGCCCGTTGGTCGAGAGCAGCCAACTCCACGCGATGCCGGCCGCGACGAGTGGGATGACCTGTGGCAGGAACAGGATCGTCCGGACGACCGTCCCGAACGCGCCGGTGGTGATCCGGCGGACCATGCTCGCCACCAGCAGCCCGAGCGCGACCGGGATGAAGCTGAAGAAGACGATCAGGATGATCGCGTTGGAGATGATCTTCAGCAGGTCGCTGTCGGTGAACACGGTGACGTAGTTGTCCAGGCCCGCCCAGCGGGCGACGCCGATCCCGTTCCAGTCGTAGAACGAGTACTGGACGGTCAGGGCGAGGGGGCGCAGGACGAAGACCGCGTACATCAGCAGGGCGGGCAGGACGTACAACCAGCCGGTCCCGGCCGCGCGGGCCCACCGGCGTCGGTGGGCCCGCGTGGACGTGGAACGGGCGGGACGACCCGTCGGCGACACCTGGTCGTCCCGCCCGGTTGGTGCGCTGCCGAGGGCAGACGTCATCGGGACAGTTCCTTCGCGTACTCGGCCTGGACCGCCTTCACGTATCCCTCGGGCGTCTGCTGGCCGGCGACCAGCTTCTGCATCTCCGGCGTGATCGCGGCGGCGAAGATGCCGCCGGTCGCGTTGGCGGTGAAGTCCACCGCGCCGTTCTCGGCCCCGAGCTGCTGCGCCGCCTTGAGGGTCTCGGCCAGCACCGTGTTCGGGGCGGCGGCCGGCACCGGCAGGTCGCTCGGGCCGCCCGGGCTGGAACCGCCGACCGTCACGGCGATCTCCCGCGCCTTGGCGTTGGTGTGGACCCAGTTCAGGAAGTACGCGGCGGTGTCCGGGTTCTTGGCCTTCGCGGAGACGCCGAAGGTGTTGGGGGCGGACATCGCGACGTGCTTGCCACCGGCGGTCTCGGCCGGGAACAGGAAGAAGCCCACGTTGCCGGGCATCGCCTTGTCCAGGTTGGCCGACTCCCAGTCGCCGTTGAACATGAACAGGCCGTTGCCCTTCTGGAACTGCCCCACCATGCCCGCGTAGTCCAGAGCGTTGGCGTCCTTCGGGAAGTAGCCGGCCTGGGCCCACTTCTGGATGGTCTGGGTGGCCTTCAACGCGGCCGGGGTGTCGAAGGTGGCCCCCGGCTTCTGGAAGATCCAGTCGGCGACCTGGGCCGGGTCACCGAACTGGTTCTGCAGCGCCTGGTGCGGGAAGTTGATTCCCGCGGTGTTCTTGTTGAACTGCATGATCGGCTGGACCCCGCTGGTCTTCGCCTTCGCCAGCAGCTGCTCGAACTCGGCGACCGTGGCCGGCGGCTGGGTCATGCCGACCTGGCTGGCCAGCTTCTTGTTGTAGAAGACGCCGGTGACGCTGTAGCCGAGCCCCATGCCGTAGAGCGAGCCGGTGCCCCGGGTGTTGTCGCCGACGCGCAACTGCATGAGCTGCGAGGCCGGGAACTTGTCCCAGCCGTACGCGCTGACGTACGGGTCGAGGTTCTTGAGCAGGTCGTCCTTCACCAGGTCGACCATCGTGGGCAGCCGGATGATGTCGGGCGCGTTGTCCGAGGCCATGACGCGCGGCGCGTTCTCCACGATCACCGTGAACTGGTCCTCGCGGATGGCGAACGTGACGTTCGGGTGCTGCTTGGTGAACTCGTCGGCGAGCGCCTTGGCCAGCGGGAAGCCGGTCTCCGCGTACATCTCCAGCTTGATCGGCGCGGTGCCCAGGTCGGTCTTGACGGCGGCGTCGGGCCCGGCGGTCGACGACCGGTCGGCTCCCGGAGCGCTGCACGCCGTCGCGGCGAGCCCGATCACCAGCAACGGCGCGAGGATGACCGCTCTGCGTCGCGGGATTTTCGTCAGCAATTCTGCCATTTTATGACTCCTAGATTCCTCCGCGCGTCCCGCGACCCAGGGCCGCGCGACGGCTCCACCGGGACCACCGGGACCGGCTGAACAGCCACGACAGGTACGTCGTGGCGGTCGCCCGGCCGCAGCAGACGTTCCGGCCACCGTTGACCCTCAGCACGGCGGCCGACGACGTCTCCAGACGCGCCAAAAGTGGTCGCTAAACTGATTTAGCAGAGCATGCGCGTGACACGGGAGGCTGTCAAGGACAACCTGGCAACGGTCCGGAAACATCGACTTCACACGACGCCCGACCCGACCGGGGCCAGAGTCCGGGCGCCGACGCATCATGATGGGCAGGAGCGGGGCCCGTGGCACCGCGCCTGATTCGGAGGACTGATGGGCCGCAACAGAGCAACCCTGGCCGACGTCGCGCGGCGAGCCGGGCTGTCCAAGACCGCCGCGTCGATGGTGCTCAACGGCAGGGAGGGCACGCGGCTCTCGGCCGAGGCACACCAGCGCGTGTTCGCCGCCGCCGAGGAGCTGGGCTACCGTCCCAACCTCGCGGCGCGCAGCCTGCGTACCCGCAAGACCGCGACCATCGCGTTCGTCTCCGACATCGTCGCCACCACCCGCTTCGCCGGCGGTCTCATCCGCGGCGCGCTCGACGCGGCCCGCGAGCGTGACCACGTGCTGCTCATCACCGAGACGCAGGGTGACGCCACGTTCGAGCAGTACGCCATCGAGGCCATGCTCGACCGACAGGTCGACGGAGTGATCTACGCCGCCATGGCCACCCGGCGACTGACGGTGCCCCCGGCCATCCTCGGCGGCCCGGTGGTGCTGCTCAACGCCACCAGCGCCGACGGCCTGCCCTGCGTCCTTCCCGACGACGACCGGGCCGGTCGCTCCGTCGCCACAGCCCTGTTGGAGCACGGCCACCGCGACGCCATCGCGCTGATCGGCCGCAACCGGCTCAAGGAGGGCGACCCGGAGGTCTCCCTCGCCGCCCGGGCCCGCCTGCGCGGCATCCAGCAGGCGCTGGGCGACGCGGGCGTCAGCCTCCTCGCGGAGTGCTTCTGCACCGAGTGGCTGCCCGAGCACGGCTACGCCGCCATGCGCGGGCTCCTGAGCAGGCCGTCGCGACCCAGCGCGGTCATCTGCATGAACGACCGGCTGGCCTTCGGCGCCTACCAGGCGCTCGGCGAGGCGGGCCTGAGCGTCCCGGACGACATCTCGGTGATCTCGTTCGACGACGACCCGATCGCCGCCTGGCTGCGCCCCAGCCTGGCCACCACGGCGCTGCCCCACGAGCAGATGGGGCGGCGCGCGGTCGAGCTGCTCCTCGACGGTGGCGCCGCCGAGCCGTCACTCGTCGCGATGCCGCTGCGCCGACGCCGGTCCCTCGCGCCCCCCGCCGGCTGACCCGAGCGCCCTACGACGTCGGCGGGGTCGACGCCTTCGTCAGCTAAACCGGTTTAGTGCTACGTTTCCGGCCATGCTTCGTCTAGCCGACCACTGGGTGTGGGACAGCTGGTACGCGCGGGACGACAACGGCCTCTGGCACGTGTTCTTCCTGCGCGCGTCCCGCGCCCTGCACGACCCGCACCGCCGCCACCGCCGCGCCTCGATCGGCCACGCCGTCTCGACGGACCTGCACACGTGGCGTCTGGTCGCCGACGCCGTGGTCCCCGCCGACGCGCCGGCCTGGGACGACCTCGCGACCTGGACCGGGTGCACCGTCCGCGGCCCGGACGGGCGGTGGTACCTCTACTACACCGGGGTCTCCCGCGCCGAGGACGGGCTCGTCCAACGGATCGGTCTGGCCGTCTCCGACGACCTGATCACCTGGCATCGTCACGGTTCCGGTCCGGTCGTGCAGGCCGACCCGACGTGGTACGAACTGCTCGACACCGACCTGTGGTACGAGCAGGCGTGGCGCGACCCCTGGGTGTTTCCCGACCCGGACGGCGACGGCTGGCACATGCTCATCACGGCACGCGCCAACACGGGAACGGCGGACACGCGGGGCGTCGTCGGCCACGCCACCTCCCCCGACCTGCTCACCTGGACCGTCCGACCGCCGCTGTCGACGCCGGCGGGGTTCGGTCACCTGGAGGTGCCCCAGGTCGCGGTCGTCGACGGGCAGCCCCTGCTGCTGTTCTCCACCGACGCGACCGCCAGCGCCCGACGCGACGACCACCGGATCTGGGTTGCGACCGGGCGGAGCGTCCGCGGGCCGTGGGACATCGCGGCCGCCCGGCCGGTCACCCACCCGCACCTGTACGCGCCCCGGCTGGTCCCCGGACCGGCCGACGACTGGTCGCTCATCGGCTTCCTCGACCACGTCGACGGGTCGTTCGTCGGTGAACTCACCGACCCCATTCCGGTGCGCTACGACGCGTCGACCGGGCTGACCATCCAGGCGGCGGGGACGGTCGCCGCGACCTGATTCGCGGGCCCACCGCGACCACGCCCGACCCGGTCGCCGGCGGACGGTCAGCGACCGGCCGCAGGACCGCGACGACGCAGGTCCGGGCCGGGGCGACTCCGCCCCGGCCCGGACCTGTCGGTACTGCCGTCAGCGCTGGGTCCAGCGTTGGTTGGCGGCCCCGGTGCAGGACCAGAGGAGCACCGTGGTGCCGTTGGCGGTCCCGTTGTTGTTGACGTCGAGGCACAGGCCGGACTGCGCCCCGCTGATCGTGCCGTTCGCGTTGAGGGTCCACCGCTGGTTGGCCCCGCCGTTGCAGTCCCAGATCTGGACCTTGCTGCCCGCCGTGGCGTTGGTGGGCGCGTCCAGGCACTTGCCGAGCGACTGGAGGGTCTGCCCGTTGGCCGTCCAGCGCTGGTTGGCGGCCCCGTTGCAGTCCCAGATCACCGGCTGGGTGCCATTGGTGGTGTTGCTCTGCGGGATGTCCAGGCAGCGGCCCGAGGCGACGCTGGCCAGCGCGAAGGAGGTGGTCGCGGGCGGGGGCGTGGTCGGCGGCGGGGTGCTGGTGCCGCCGCCGCTGACCCGGTACACCACAGTGCCGTGCGCCGGGACGCTGGCGGAGATGCTGCCGGTGCTGGTGGTGGTGGCGTTGCTCCAGGCGTCCACCAGGGTGAACGAGCTGCCGGACTTGCCGACCGCGGCGGCCGTGGTGGAGATCGTCGTCGTCGAGCCGCCCTGGTTGAACAGGGCGACGGCGACGTCACCGTTGGCCAGCCGCTTGGCGAGCACGCGGCGGGTGCCGTCGAACGAGACCTGGCTGGCCTGCAACCCGAGGGAGTCCTGGTTAATGGCGATCAGGTTGCCGTTCTTGAGGATGGTCTGCGTCGCGGAGTTCATGCTGCGCACGTCGTTGCCGGCGATCAGCGGCGACGCCATGACGGCCCACATCGCGAAGTGGCTGCGCATCTCGGTGTCGTTCATGCCGCCCCGGCCGACCTCCATCATGTCCGGGTCGGTGAACGCACCCGGTCGCGCGTAGGGCGCCAGGGGGACGTTGACGTTGATGATGTTCTGGATGCCCATCGGGTAGCCGTTGGTCTGCCCGGTGTCCCACGCGTTGGTGATGTCCTCGGTGGTCCGCCAGATGTTCGCCACGTCGCCCCAGTTGCGCTGCGGACCGGTCTTGGCGTGGATGCTGTTGGGGTTGATGCTGTAGACGATCGGCCGGCCGGTCGCGGCCAGCGCGTCACGCATCTTCGCGAACGTGGTGACCTGCTCGTTGATGCTGCCGTTCGGGGAGCACCAGTCGTACTTGAGGTAGTCGACGCCCCAGGCGGCGAACTGCCGGGCGTCCTGTGCCTCGTGGCCCTGACTGCCGGTCGCGCCCGGGTAGCTGTTGAAGTACTGGGCGCAGGTCTTGTCGACCGGCACCTGGTAGAGGCCGAACTTCAGCCCTCGGGCGTGCAGGTAGTCGCCGAGCGCCTTCATGCCGCCGGGGAAGCGGGTCGGGTCGCCCTGCAGGTTGCCGGAGCTGTCGCGGTTCGGGTTGAACCAGCAGTCGTCGACCACGACGTACTGGTAGCCCAGATCGCGCATGCCGTTGCTGACCATCGCATCGGCCGTCTGCCGGATCAGCCCCTCGTTGATGTTGCAACCGAACGAGTTCCAACTGTTCCACCCCATCGGGGGTGTCCGGGCGACGCCGTTCTCCAGTGCCTGGGCCACCGGGGCGCGCAGGCCCACGAGGACGGCGGCCAGGAGCAGCCCGGCCGCCGCTGCCCGCCCCCAGTGCCGGGCTCGGACGATTCGCTTCATGCGGGAGCATCCTTTCGTGATGCCGTCCTTCAGGGACAGCCGCCCGGATGAGGCGGGCATCATGAATGTCTACGCGCCCACTGTTAGCGTTAACAGCAGACGCCGGCCATATTACGGAGCCGTTTCGTCGAATTCAACTACTTCCATGTTTCGACGTGCCGCCCGTCGACGTCCAGGCGTCGACGCGACAGTGTCGCGGTCGCCGAGCGGGACCGCTAGAACTGCGCGAAGAACCGCCACACCTCGCCCTTGGTCCAGGTCGTGATGCCGCTCTCGGCGTACGTGCCGTCCACCGGCCCCGGCATGTGGCCGTTGTCGAACGCCGCCCACTGCACCGGATATCCGGCCCGGCACCCGGAGTAGGCGGTGGTGATGTGCGTACGGCTGCCCGAGGCCGGCTCCCGCGGGCTCTGCGCGGCGCAGCCGTTGGTGCGGACGAACGTGTCCCGCAACGACCGCCCCGAGGAGATGGGAAGCACCGAGTCGGTGATGCCGTGCAGACCGAAGTACGCGATGGGCTGGGTGCCGCCGCTGCACCCGCTGAGCTGGGCGCCGCTGAACACCGCCACCGCCCGGAACACGTTCGCCCGCGCACACGCCAGCGCGTAGCTCATGCCACCGCCGTAGCTGAAACCGAGCGCGAAACGCTGCGCCGTGTTGACGCAGAGGTCGCCCTCGATCAACCGGATCATGTCGTCGACGAAGGTGATGTCCTCGCCGCCGGAGTTGGCCCAGCCGTTGCCGAGGCCCTGCGGCGCGACGAGGATCGCCGTGTTGTTCGACTGCTCCTGCTGCCCGTAGTAGGACCACGGCGTCCCACTCGTGCCGCCCGAGTTGACCTCGGCCGCGGTGCCGCCCCGCCAGTGGAACGCGAAGATCAACCGATAGCGGGTGCTGCTGGAGTAGGTGGCGGGAAGCCGCAGGATGAAGCTGCGGCTCTTGCCGTTGCTCTGGATCGTGTGGGTGCCGTTGGCCAGCGTGGGGCTCTTGCCGCATCCTCCACCGGTCCCGGTGTCACCCGACACCCTGGCCAGCTGCCACTGCTGGTTGGCGCCGTTGAGGTCGGCGTACTGAACGACGTTGGCGCCATCGGCGGTCGAGGCGCCCTGGACCTCCACGGCCTTGCCGCTCTGCCGACCGATCAACCGGACGTTTCCGGCGTCGGAGTCGGCCAGCCGGAACTGTTGGTTGGCCGCGTTGTTGTCGGTCCACTGCACGATCGCCGCCCCGTCGGCGGTCGACGCGCCGCTGACGTCGAGGACCTTGCCGGAGAGGCGCGACTTCAACCGGTAGAAACCGCCGCCGGAATCCACGAACTGCCACTGCTGGTTGCTGCCGTTGTTGCGCGTCCACTGGGTGATCCGCGCGCCGTCGTTGGTGGCCTGGCCATACACGTCCAACGCCTTGCCGCTGGTGCGGTTGACCAGGACGTACCAGGCGTTGGTGTCCACCGTCGCCGCCGCCGCGGGCGCCGCGTTCACCCCGACGAGGGCGCCGGCGGCGAGCAGGGTCGCCGCCACCGCGGCCAGCCCCGACCGCCAGCGACGCTTCGGTGGAGCGGCGGGATGAAGCGCACCGTTGGTTTCCATGAATTCACTCCCATGCTGGGGTACGCCCGCGGGGGCGGGCGATACCTGTTTTGGGTTAGCGTTAACACTTCTGCTGGTCGATGACCGGCAGCAAATGGCGGGCCCCGATCTGCCGGCGGCCTGCTGCCGGGGCGCCCCGGCCGGGGTGCGGCCGGCCGGGGCGAACCAGATGTCAGCTACGCAGCTGCCACTGCTGGTTGGTGCCGCCGTTGCACGCCCAGAGGATGAGCTTCGTGCCGTTCGCCGTCCCGGCGCCGTTGGCGTCCAGGCACAGACCCGACTGCGCGCCGGTGATCGTGCCGTTGGCGTTGACGTTCCACTGCTGGTTGGCCTGGCCGTTGCAGTCCCAGATCACCACGGCGGTGCCGTTGGTGGTGCCCTGACCCGAAGCGTCCAGGCACTTGGTGCCGTACACCATGAGCTGCCGGCTCGCGGTGTGGGTCCACCGCTGGTTGGCGGCGCCGCTGATGCAGTCCCAGAGCTGGGCCTGCGTCCCGTTGGTGGTGCTGGAGTTGCCGATCTCGGCGCAGCGACCCGACTGGACGCCGACGAGCTGCACGTTCTGCGGGTTGGTGCTGCCGCCGCTCTGCACGCCGGCAGCGTTGATCACCGTCTGCGCGCCGGACGGCCAGCTGCCGTTCGAGACCGTGACGTTGCCGTTGACGACGTTGCCGCGGTCGCCGTTGGTCACGTTCGTGCTGCCGTTGGTCGACCAGTTGTTGGTGACCGTGAAGTTGCCCATGTTCTCGGCGTAGTAGTAGTTGGCGGTGGCCCAGGTGCCGGTGGAGGAGAACACGTTGTTGCGGGCGGTGTAGTAGCGCGAGCCCTCGTCGAAGTAGAGCCCGAACCAGCCGTTGGTCCGCAGGCAGTAGTTCTCGTTGATGGTCCCGCCCTGGTTCGCCGACAGCGTGTAGATGCAGCCGCCGTCGGTCATCTGCTGCATCACGTCGTGGATGTAGTTGCCGATGACCTGGTTGTTGGCGGCGGTGGTCGCCGTGGAGTAGCGGGGCTGGTAGTTGTAGAGACCCCGGTTGGCGTAGTGGTTGCTGCCGCCGGCGTCGTTGGCGCCCCAGCCGTACCCGACCGAGAGGCCGGTGTACGGCATGTTGTAGACCTCGTTGTGCGAGACCAGCGCGGTGTTCACGTAGGTGGTCAGGATCGAGACCACGCCGCGGTACTCCAGGCCGAGGTCGTGCACCCGGTTGTTGCTGATGGTGATGTTCCGGTTGACCATCCGCTGGTCGCCGGGGTGGTGGGCGTCGGCGCGCACGCCGCCGACCACGATGCCGCCGGCCGAGTTGCGGGCGATCTCGGAACGGGTGACAGTGATGTTGCTGGCGCCCAGGCCGACGCCGCTGGCGTGGGCGTTGGCGTCATTGCCGATACCGATGGCCGTCTGCCCCAGGTTGACGAACTGGGAGTCGCTGAAGGCGATGGTGTTGGCGGCCGAGACCTGCACGGCGGCCGGCATCTGGGCCCAGCTCGGGCGGGTGGCCTCGAACAGCGGGCAACCCTCCTGGCAGGAGGTCAACGCGTCGGACGGGCGGGCCCAGGTGCCGACGATGTGCGCGCCGGTCTGCTGGTCGGCGAAACCGTTGCTGCTGCTCGGGCCGAGCCAGCTGGTGCCGGTGAAGGTGATACCGCTGAACGAGATGTGGTGCGCGGGCGCGTCGTAGGTGCCGCCGACGTTGACCAGGGACTGCAGCTGCGGCAGTTCCACGCTGACGGAGCTCATGCTCTGCCCGGCCAGCGGGATGTAGTTGAGCTGGCCACTGCCGGGGTTGAGATACCACTCGCCCGGCGAGTCGAGGAACTCGTACGCGTTGGCCAGGTAGAACGGGCCGGCCCGGTGCGGGCGGGACAGGGTGTCGAAGCCGAACGTGTTGTTGTTCCAGGCCGGCTGCTGCATGGTCAGGAAGTTGCCGCTGATGCTCTGCACCGGCGAGTACCGGTCGGTGAACGAGCCGACGCTCTCCACCTCGACCCGGTTCTGGTTGCCGAGGTTGTTGAGGTAGTTCAGCGCGCTGTTGCTGAACCGCATGCCCGACGTGGTGAAGGTGAAGTCGGCGCGGTTCACGGCCGTCCGCGCCCGGGTGGCGACGGCGCCGTTGACGTAGAGCTGGCGGCTGTCGAGCCCGGCGGGGACGCTGGCCCGCCAGATGTTCTTTCCGGAGTCGACGAGCGACCACCCGGTGACCGCCCGCGCGCCGCTGATCGTCGGGCGGGCCGAGGCCGCCGCCCGCCAGATCACCTGGTAGCCGTTGGTGCCGGAGTCGGCGGCGGTCAGCCGCATCGGCGAGGTCAGCCGGTACACGCCGTCGGCCAGTTCCACGACGATGTCGCCGGACATCGAGCTGTTGAGCGTCCGTACCGCTGCCTGCGCGCCGGCCAGCGAACACGGCTGGCTGGCGGAGCAGGTGCTGCCGCTGCCGGACGGGGACGCGTAGAGGGTGGTGGTCGCCGCGGAGGCCGGTGTGGCCGAGGCGGTCACGGCGACCAGAGCGGTCAGTGCCGCCGTGGCGGCGCCGGCGAAGAGCCTGCGCGCCACGGAGATGGATGAGAGGGACACGGGACGGTCTCCTGTGGTGGTGGGGGTGGGGGACGCCTCGACGAGGCGGGTTCGGAGGGTGGCGGGTGGTGGTTAGCGCTAACAACGTGGGCGTGCCGACGCCAGGTCAGGCGACGACCTTCCGTAGGTGGTGCAGGCCGTCGACGGCGAGGCGGTCCTGGGAGGGGGCCAGGGGCCGCCAGATCGACGCCGCGGTGGCGATTGTCGCGTTGTCTGCCGTGAACGACTCGATGCAGACCGCGCCCCGGTAACCGGTGTCCCGCAGGACGGAGAAGAAGCGGGGCCAGTCAAAGTGATCCGCGCCGGGCGCGCCCCGGTCGGTGCCGCTGACCTGGACGTGCTTGATGTGCGGACCGGCCAGCGCGAGGGCGGCGTAGGGGTCGGCCTCCTCGATGTTCATGTGATACGTGTCGATCATGATGCCGACGCTCGGGGGCAGGCCGTCGATCAGCTCGATCGTCTGCTCGACGGTGTTGACCACGCTCGTCTCGTAGCGGTTCAGCGCCTCGACGCCGATGCTCACGCCGCACTCGCCGGCCCGGTCGGCGACCGGCGCGAGAGCCCGCCGGAAGTCGGCGTAGCAGGCCGCCCGGGCCGCCGCCGACATCCGCCAGGTGCGGCCGACCGCCGCGTACACCGGGCCGCCGACACAGGGCGCGCCGACCGCCGCCGCGCTCGCCACACACCCCATGAGGTACCCGACGGTCGACTCGACGACGGCCGGCGTGGCATCCACCAGGTCCCGCCCGGGCGGGGTCACCGCGCAGACCCCGGCCGCGACGAGGCCGTGCGCGGCCAGCAGGTCCCGCGTGCGGACCGGATCCCAGTCGCCGGGCTGCTCGATCGGCAGTTCGACCGCGTCGAACCCGAAGGAGGCGATCCGCGGGATCAGCCGGGCGAGGGCCTCGTCGTCGACCGGCGAGGCCCACACCCAGGGGTTGACGCCGATGGCGTACACCGCGAACCTACTTCCAGCGCTGGGGGTAGCCGGGCAGGTCGCGGCAGCCGCACATCGCGTAGTGCAGCGGCGGCATGCTCGCGTCGAGGTACCGGTCCAGGTTGTCCTGGGTGATCGTGGGCTGCGGCAGCTTCCACGGGTTGGAGACCTGGGTTCCGTCGAGAATGCTCAGCGCGGCGATGATCGGCGTCCGCCACTGGTACGTCGGGTAGGTCGGCGCGATGGCGGTGAGCTTCTTGTCCTTCCACAGCTTCAGGAAGTCGAGCTGGTCCTCGCCGTTCATCGGCGGTACGGGTTTGCCAGCGTCCTGGAACGCCTCGACCGCCGCCACGGCTACCGCTCCGGCGTCCATCCAGACCCCGTCGATCGTGCCGTACCGCTGGATGTAGTCGTTCACGATCTTCTTGGTCTTGGCGGGGTCGCCGTCGGTGAACTCCACGCCGACGACGTCGACCTTCGCCTTGTCCAGCGCGATCTTCGCGGCGGACCAGCGGGTCTCCAGCACGTCGACGCCGGGCAGGATGCGCAGGGCCAGCAGCTTGCCGCCGGGCTTCATCTTCTGGCTGACGAACTCCGCGCCCACGTGGCCGAAGCCGTAGCCGCCCACCGGGTTGATGAAGGTCACCGGGCAGGTGGTGTTGACCCCCCGGTCGAAGACGACCACCGGAAGGCCCGCCTGGCAGGCGGCCTCGACGGCCGGGGTGAGGGTGGCGGTGGTGTTCGGCGAGACGATGAGGGCGTCGCACTTCTTGCCGAGCAGGTCGTTGATGTCGGCGATCTGCTTCTGGTCCTTGCCCTCGGCGTCGATGTGCACGAACTCGCTGATCCGGCTCCGCTGCGCCTCGACCTCGGCCTGCATGGTCTTGAAGCCGACCTGCCGCCAGGGGTTGTTCAGCGCCGCGTTGGAGAAGCAGATCTTGTGCTTGCCGGGCTTCTTGAACTTCGCGGTGTCCACCATCTTCGGGTTGAGCACCTGCTCCCACGGCTTGTCGGCCGGGCCCGTCGGGGCGGCGTCGAGCAGGGCCAGCTCATTGTCGTAGTCGGCCTGCACGAAGAACTTGGACTGCTCCCCGGTCCCCGACCCGGCCGCCGCGGAGGCGGTGCCCGAGGGTGACGCCGTCGGCTCGTCGGTGGCGCATCCCGCGAGCACCAGGACACTCGCCGCGGCCAGAGCGGTCATGGTTCGTCTCATCGAATCACCTTTATCTGGAGGAGGAGGAACGCAGGGACGAGACCGCCACGGCGAGCAGGATGATCACGCCCTGGACGGTCGATCTGAGGGCACCGGAGACGCCGGTGAAGTTCATCAGCGCGAAGAGCGTCTCGAGGGTCAGGGCACCGAGCATCGCCCCGACGACCGAGCCGCGGCCGCCGCCGAGGGCGACCCCACCCAGCACGACCGCGGTGATCGCGCCGAACTCCAGCCCGACGCCGGCCTGGAACGACACACCGCTGTACCCGCCCAGGAGGATCGCCGCGACCGCCGCCGCGAGGCCGCTGAGCATGAACGCGATCGTCTTGGTGCGCGCGACCCGTACGCCGCTCAGCTCGGCGGTGCGCGGATTGTCGCCGACGGCGACCAGCGTACGACCGAAGTCGGAGCGCGTCAGCACGACGGCGATCGCGGCGACGACCACCAGGACGAGCAGCGCGTACGGGATCCGGCCCAGCAGCGGCACGTCCTCGATGGACCGTCGGCCGAAGCGGCGGAACTCCTCGGAGAGCCCGCCCTTCGGAGCGCCGTCGGACCACAGGTACACGGCGCCGACGAGGATCAGGAACATGCCGAGGGTGGTGATGAAGGACGGCACCCGCAGCACCGTCGTGACCAGACCGTTGACCAGCCCGACGAGCGCGCCGCCGGCGAGCAGCAGCAGGACCACCGGCCAGGTGCGCGACGGATCGCTGTCGATGAGCCGGGCGGCGACGACGACCTGCGCCGTGACCAGGGAGCCGACCGAGAGGTCGAACTCTCCGCAGACGATCACGAAGTACTGACCGGCGGCGAGCAGGATGATCGGCGCGGAGCGCCCGAGGAACGACATCAGCGACGACGGCGCGAGGAAGTCGGGCTGGACGAACGCGACGAGGATCAGCAGAACCGCCAGGAGCGCGACGATCGGCGCGATCCCGTCGGTGCGGATCCGCAGCGGCAGCGGACGACGTTCGGCGACCCGCATGGTCAGGACCCCGCCTTTCGCATGGCCCGTCGGGCGTAGACGGCGACCGCGGCGATGATGATCACGCCGCGGATCACCTGCTTGAAGAACGCGTCGACCTCGAGTTGGTTGAACACCGCGTCGATGCTGGCGAGCAGCAGCACGCCGCCGACCGTGCCGAGCACTCCCCCGCGCCCGCCCGCGAGGGCGGTGCCGCCGAGGACCACCGCGGCGATCGACTCCAGGTCGTAGAGCCCCTCGGTGCCCACCCGTGGGGCGCCGGAGCCGAGTCGGCTGGCCAGGTAGACGCCGGCCAGGCCGGCGCAGAGGGAGCACAGCACGTGGGCGGTGATGAGGACCCGGTCGTTGCGGACGCCGGAGAGCCGGGCGACCTCCGGATCGCCGCCGACGGCGATGAGGTGGTGGCCGAAGCGGGAACGCGCCAGCGCGAACCACGCCACCGCGGTCACAGCGAGCAGCAGCAGGAAGGACACCGGGACCGGCCCGATCCGCTGGTACCCGAGAGTCCGCACGAGAGCCGGGGAGCTCTCGCCGGCCGGGCCGTCATAGCCGTTGTCGAGATAGCCCTTGAGCAGCAACCCGACGCCGAGGGTCGCGATGAACGCGTTGATCCGCAGCTTGGTGACGAGCACACCGTTGAGCAGCCCGACGGCGGCGCTGACCGCGAGCGCCAGCCCGATCGCCGGGAGCAACGCGCCGTCGCTGCCGTTCATCGCCTCGGCCGCCACGAGGGTGCTCAGGCTGATCACGAACGCCACCGAGAGGTCGAGCGAACCGCCGAGGATGACCAGGGTCTGCCCGACGGCGACGAGCCCGAGGCCGG
Organism: Micromonospora sp. NPDC005252; assembly: GCF_042872475.1. NCBI lineage: Bacteria > Bacillati > Actinomycetota > Actinomycetes > Micromonosporales > Micromonosporaceae > Micromonospora > Micromonospora sp. NPDC005252. The sequence goes on from NZ_JBIAKN010000005.1 coordinate 313,770, forward strand.
CCGCGACGTGCAGCAGACTCACCGTCGTCGACTGGTTGAAGAGCTGGCCGCCATCGAGCATGACGACCAGCCAGCCGATGACCAGGGTGAGGGCCAGGGCCACGAACACGCCCGGTACGGCACGTCGAGCCGGACGAAGCGACAGGGCGGTCACAGAGCGATCTCCATTCGCGACTGCGGGGCTCGCAAACCCGGCTCACTCCTCGCGCTCATCGGGCCGCCTCCATTCGCGACTGCGGGGCTCGCACACCCGGCTCACTCCTCGCGCTCACGCGGCGGCCTCCCGGACGGCGCCGACCGCGAGGGCGACGACGTCCTCCTCGGTCGCGCCGGCGGGCAGCTCGCCCGCGATCCGGCCGTCCCGCAGGACGACGATCCGGTCGCTCATGCCGAGCAGCTCCGGTAACTCCGACGAGATCATCAGGACGGCCGCGCCGTCAGTCGCGAGGCGGCGGACGAGATCATGGATGGCCGACTTCGCGCCCACGTCGATGCCCCGGGTCGGCTCGTCGAAGAGCAGGATCCGTGGTGTCAGCGCGAGCCATCGGGCCAGGACGACCTTCTGCTGGTTGCCGCCGGAGAGGAAGCGGATCTCCTGGTCGTCACCGGCGGCACGGACCTCCACGGCGTCAAGCAGCTCACGCACGCGTGCGGTCCGGGCGGCGCGACCGGACCTCGCGGCGAACACGGCCCGGCTGGCGAGCAGCGCGTTGTCCAGCACCGACTGCCGGGCCACGATGCCCTCACCCTTGCGGTCCTCGGTGACGTACGCGATGCCCGCCCGCATCGCGGCACGCGGCGAGCGCAGCCGCACCGGCTCGCCGTCGAGCTCGACGTCGCCGGTCGTGAACGGGGCCACCCCGAAGAGCGCACGGGCCAGCGCCGATCGTCCGGAACCCTGCAGGCCGCCGACGCCGAGCACCTCGCCGGAGCGCAACTCGAGGTCCACCCCCCGCAGCTTCCGGTTGCCCCCGCCGCGGACGGTGAGTCGCACCGGCCCGCGATCGCCGGGGTCGGCCCGCGGCGGGTAGTAGTTGGACAGCTCGCGGCCGACCATGTGCCGCACCAGCTCGTCCGTGCTGGTCCGCGCGGTGTCCACGGTGGTCACCCGGCGGCCGTCCTTGAGGACCGTGATCCGGCTGGACAGGTCGAAGACCTCGGTGAGCCGGTGCGAGACGTACAGCAGGCCGATGCCGCGTTCCTGGAGCCGACGGACCAGACCGTAGAGCAGCTCGACCTCCTGGTCTGCAAGCGCCGCGGTCGGCTCGTCCATGATGAGCAGCCGCGCGTCCAGGGCGAGCGCCTTGGCGATCTCGACGACCTGTTGCTGAGCGACGCCGAGGCGCCCCACCCGGGAGTCGGCTGGCAGCGCGGTCTCCCCGATCGAGGCGAGCAGGCGCCGGGTGCGGTCGAGCATCTCGCGGCGGTCGACCAGCCCGCGCCGGACCGGCTCGTGGCCCAGATAGACGTTCTCCGCGACGGTGCGCTCGGGCAGGAGGTTGAACTCCTGGTGGATGATGCCGACGCCGGCCCGCTGCGCGTCGCGGGGGCCGTGGAACGCGCGCGGCTCGCCGGCGAACTCCACGGTGCCCTCGTCCGGGGCGTACCCACCCGAAATGATCTTCATGAGCGTCGACTTTCCGGCGCCGTTCTCACCGACGACCGCATGCACCTCGCCCGGCGCCACGTCGAGGTCGACACCGTCGAGGACGCGCACGCCGAGGAAGGACTTGCCGATGCCCCGCAGGGCCAGCAGCGGTGCCGGTGGTGGGTCTGACATCCCGATAGCCCTTACAGATAGTAGTCATCGACGAGGTCGGCACAGCGGCCGGTAGGCCGTTCGATGCGCTGAGCGACGTACTTTCGCAGGCTGCTGCAGAACTTGCGTTTTTATGGTGCAAACATTTCCTTGACATCGAGGAAACATCACACGTATGAAGATAGATGTTTGGATGCGGGTCCGCAATCCTCGATCTGCGGCGACTGCCAGGCCCGGCACTCGATCGGCTCGACTGCCGGCTCAGGCGGCTCAGACCCGACCACTCCTACTCGGAGGTAACATCAGACGCTCGACGTTACATTGACACCTATCAGTGGATAGCCCATCCTGACCTCGCAGACCAGGGACGCACACACAGCCCACGTCACGCTGTGTGACGTCCTGCGGGGCTGACTGCCGTTTCGGCGGACGGCACGACGACCGCGACCAGCACATTCGTGGCCCACGCGCGCCCAGGCACAACCTGACGCGCGCCGGACCCGTGCGCGCAAACGGAGTTGCCCGCCCAGACCTAGGAGACGGCATGCGTCGCCCCACAATGATCATAGGAATGATCGTCGGCCTGTTACTGGCCCTCGGCCTGGCCCCGCCGGCGTCGGCCGCCCCGGCCTTCCGCGCCCTGTTGTTCACCAAGACCGTCGGCTACCGGCACGACTCGATCCCGGCCGGAATCTCCATGTTCCAGCAGCAGGCGGCCGCGAACAACTTCGAGCTGGTGGCGACCGAGGACGCGAGTGTCTTCACGCCCGCCAACCTCGCCACCTTCGACGTCATCATCATGTTCCAGACCTCCGGCATGGTCTGGACCTCGGCAGCCCAGCGCCAGGCCGTGGAGGGTTACCTGGCCAGCGGCAAGGGCATCGTGGGCATCCACAACGCCCTGGACATGGGCATCGAGGGTGAGTACCCCTGGTGGGACCAGACCCTCAACGGCGGCGCCCACATGCCCGAGCACTCCCCCGGCGTGCTCCCCGGCACCGCCATCGTCGCCGACAAGCAGCACCCGTCGACGGTCGGCCTGCCGGACCGCTGGAACCGCAGCGAGGAGTGGTACAACTTCGACTCCAACCCGCGTGGCAACGTGCACGTCCTGGTGACCGCCGACGAGCGCACGTACAACCCGGGCTCCCGGGCCATGGGCCCGGACCACCCGATCTCGTGGTGTCGCAACGCCGGTGGCGGCCGGGTGTGGGCCACCGCGATGGGCCACGCGATCGAGTCGTACAGCGAGACGAACTTCCGCAACCACGTCCTCGGTGGCGTCAAGTGGGCCGCCGGCAACCAGCCCGGGGACTGCGGCGGCACCGTCTGGAGCAACTTCGAGAAGCGCACCCTGGACGACAACACCGCCGACCCGATGGCGCTGGCGGTGCTGCCCGACGGCCGCGTGCTCTACGTCCAGCGCGGCGGACAGGTCAAGCTCTTCAAGCCGAGCACGAACAGCACCGTCACCGCCGCCACGCTGAGCGTCTACACCGGCGGTGAGGACGGCCTCACCGGCGTCGCGCTGGATCCGGCATTCGCCAGCAACGGGTACGTGTACGTCTACCATTCGCCGGCGAGCAGCACGACCGACGTCAACCGGGTCTCCCGCTACACGCTCACCGGCGACACCCTGAACCTGGCCAGCGAGGCCCGGATCATCGACATCCCGGCGACCCGCGACCGGACCTTCGCCGAGCCCGGCCACACCGGCGGCTACATCGAGTTCGGCCCGGACGGCAACCTCTACATCGGCACCGGCGACGACACCCCGCCCAACCTCGACCCCAACTGGCAGGGCTACGCCCCGCTGGACTGGCGGTCGGGCAAGGCCAACCTGGACGCCGCCCGATCCGCCGGCAACACCAACGACCTGCGCGGCAAGCTGCTGCGCATCCGGCCGTCGGCCAGCGGTGGCTACACCATCCCGACGGGCAACCTCTACCCCCAGGGCACGGCGCAGACCCGACCCGAGGTCTACGCCATGGGCTTCCGCAACCCGTTCCGCTTCTCGATCGACCCGTCCACCGGCTGGGTCTACCTGGCCGACTACGGCCCCGACCGCAACCCGCCGACGACGAACCGGGGCCCCGAGGGGCTCGTCGAGCTCAACGTGATCAAGGCCGCCGGCAACTACGGCTGGCCCTTCTGCCACGGCGACAACCAGCCGTACGCGCCGTTCAACCCGGACACCGGCGTCGTCGGGGCGAAGTTCAACTGCAACGCCCCGGTCAACAACTCGCCCAACAACACCGGCCTGGTCAACCTCAAGCCGATCGTCGCGCCCAACATGTGGTACGGCTATCCCGCCTCGACGACCTTCCCGGAACTGGGCTCCGGCGGGTCGGCGCCGATGGGTGGGCCGGTCTACCGCTACAACGCGGCGAACCCGTCGGCGACGAAGTTCCCGGCCTACTACGACGGCGTGCACTTCTTCTACGAGTGGTCGCGCAACTACATCAAGGAGACGCACTTCGACTCGTCGACGGCGGTCACCCGGACCAACTCGTTCATGCCCGGCGGCAACTTCAACAAGCCGATGGACATGGAGTTCGGCCCGGACGGCTCGCTGTACCTGCTGGAGTGGGGCTCCAACTTCGGCGGCGGCAACAACGACTCCGGGCTCTACCGCATCGACTACATCCAGGGTGGACGCTCACCGATCGCGAAGGCCGTCGGCACGCCCACCAGCGGTAGCGCCCCGCTGACCGTCCAGTTCAGCAGCGCCGGCACGGCGGACCCGGACGCCGGTAACACCCTCAGCTACCAGTGGACCTTCGGTGACGGCGGCACGTCCACGGCAGCCAACCCGGCACACACCTACACCACCAACGGCAACTACACCGCGCAGCTGAAGGTCACCGACAACACCGGCAAGACCGGCTTCGCCAATGTGCAGATCACCGTCGGCAACACCGCCCCGGTCGTCACCATCACGGTGCCGCCCAACGGCGGCATGCTGAACTTCGGCGACAAGGTCTCGTACACGGTCAGTGTCTCCGACCCCGGCGGCGCGGCCATCGACTGCACCAAGGTGTTCGTCAACCCGGCACTCGGTCACGACGACCACGCGCACGAGACCACCGAGTACCCGGGCTGTTCGGGCACCATCTCCACCGACCTGCTCGGTGGGCACCCCGAGGGCGCGAACCTGTACTACGTGCTCAACGCCCGCTACACCGACAACGGTGGCTCGGGTGGCGCGGCGCCGCTGACCGGCTACGCGCAGGCGATCCTGCAACCCAAGCACAAGCAGGCCGAGTACTTCAGCAGCCAGTCCGGCGTGCGGATCGTCGACCAGGCCGCCGCGGAGAGCGGCAAGCGCGTCGGTGACATCTCCAACAACGACTGGGTGGCGTTCAACCCGATGAGCCTGTCGGGCATCAGCACCGTCAGCTACCGGCTGTCGTCACCGAGCGGTGGGGGTTCCATCGAGCTGCGGGCCGACTCGCCGACCGGCACGCTGCTGGCCACCACGACGGTGCCCAGCACCGGTGGCTGGGACAACTACCAGTCCACGCCGGCGGTGAGCGTCGCGGCCCTGTCCGGGACGCACACGCTCTACATGGTGTTCAAGGGCAGCTCGTCCAACTGGTTCGACCTCGACGCGTTCACCTTCGGTGGCAACGGCGTGGGGGTCCCCGGCACCGACGGCGGAGGGATCGCCGGCCGCACCTGGACCCTCACGGCGCAGCACAGCGGCAAGCTGATGGACGTCAGTGGCAACTCCACCGCCGACGGCGCCCAGGTCGTGCAGTGGGCGGCCACCGGCGGTAACAACCAGAAGTGGCAGGCGGTGGACGCTGGTGGCGGCGCCGTCTACCTCAAGGCGGTGCACAGCGGCAAGTGCCTCGACGTCACCGGCGGGTCCACCGCACAGGGTGCCTTCCTGCAACACAGCACCTGCACCAACGCCAACCAGCAGAAGTTCACCGTGACGGCGACCGGCACCGCCGGGATCTACACGGTCAAGAGCGCGCTGAGCGGGCTCTGCCTGGACGTCAACGGCGCCTCGACGGCCGACGGGGCCCGGCTGCTGCAGTGGGGCTGCCACAGCGCCACCAACCAGCAGTGGCGGTTCAGCGCGGTCTAACGACCGGACGGTAGGTAGCTGCGACAGGGCGCCGGCCACCCGATCCTCGGATCGGGTGGCCGGCGCACCGCGTTCAACTGTGGGTCGTCACCCGCCGAGCAGCCCGGCGTCGCGCAGCGCCGCCCAGAGCTGCTCCGGCACGTCCGCGTCCGACCGGCGCAGGGTCTCGGTCACCTGGGCTGCGTCGCGCAGGCCGACCACTGTCGAGACCACGGCCGGATGCCGACGGACGAACGCCAACGCCGCCTGCGGCAGGGTGACGCCGTACGCCTGACAGACCGCCGCGATCCGCCGCGCCCGCTCGATCAGCTCCGGCGGCGCCTGCTGATAGTTGTAGACCGCGTCGGCCGGTGGCTGGTCGCGGGCCAGCAGCCCCGAGTTGTAGACCCCGGCGATCACCACGCCGACCCCACGGGCCTGCGCGGCGGGCAGCAGGTCGTCGAGCGCGCCCTGTTCGAGAAGGGTGTACCGGCCGGCGCACATGACCACGTCGATGTCGGTCTCCGCGACGAACCGGGCCAGCATCGCCGACTGGTTCATGCCGGCCCCGATCGCGCCGATGACGCCCTGGTCGCGCAGCTCCACCAGCGCGGGTACCGCCTCGGACGCGGCCTGCTCCCAGTGCTCGTCCGGGTCGTGCAGGTACACCACGTCCACGCGGTCCAGGCCGGTGCGTTCCAGGCTGGCCTCCAACGACCGGCGTACGCCGTCGCGGCTGAAGTCCCAGACCCGCCGCAGTTCGGCCGGCACGTCGAAGCCCTGCGAATCGCGCTCCCCCGCGGTCTCCGGCGAGGGTACGAGCAGCCGCCCGACCTTCGTCGAGACCACGTACTCGTCGCGCGGCCGGGACCGCAGCGCGGCGCCCAGCCGCCGTTCGGACAGGCCGAGGCCGTAGTGCGGCGCGGTGTCGAAGTACCGGATGCCGGCGGCCCAGGCGGTGTCGACGGCCGCGGCGAACTCGTCGTCGGACGTCGCCCGGAACAGGTTGCCGCCCTGCGCCGCGCCGAAGCCCAGCGTGGTGAGGCGGATCGCCGGCCGGCGGGGCAGCGCTCGGTCCGTCATGACGCCTCCAGCCGGTACGCGCGGTGGGCGGTCTCCCGCCAGATCGCCGCCTGCTCCTCGTCACCGAGTGGTGCCACCAGGTCGGCGAGCACGGCGACCCACCGGGTGTAGGAGCTGGCGAGCAGGCACACCGGCCAGTCCGAGCCGAACATGAGCCGGGCCGGTCCGAACGCGTCGAGCGCGTGGTCGACGGCGGGCCGCAGGTCGTCGGCCGTCCAGGATGATCCGTCCACCTCGGTCACCAGACCGGAGAGCTTCGCGGTGACGTTCGGTTGGGCGGCGAGCGCCCGCAGGTTGGCCGGCCAGTCGCCGAGGCTCCCCGTGCCGAGCGCCGGTTTGGCGAGGTGGTCCAGGACGAACGACACCTCGGGCAGGTCGCGGACGAGCCGGGTGGCCGCCGGCAGTTGGTGGTCGCGGACCAGCAGATCGTAGGCGAGACCGGCCGCGCCGACCGCCGCGATGCCCCGCCGGACGTCGTGTCGGTCGAGGTACGCCGGGTCGGGTTCGGACTGGACCAGGTGCCGGATGCCGACCAACCGCTCTCCGCCGCGTGCCGTGCGGAGCCGGTCGAGGCGCTCGTCGATGTCGTCGGCGGTGAGGTTGACCCAGCCGACGACCCCGCTGATGAGCGGGTCGTCGGCCGCGATGCCCAGCAGGTGCTCCGTCTCCGTCACGGAGGCGATGGACTGCACGACGACGGTCTCGGTGACGCCCGCGGCCCGCGCCGCCGGGGCGAGATCCGCCGGGGTGAAGTCGTTGTCGATCGCCGCCATCGTGTCCGGGTCGATCCAGGGCTGCGGGTGTCGCGCACGGACCCAGAGGTGGTGGTGCGCGTCGACGATGCCGGGGCGGCCGGCCGGCGAGGTCTGCTGCGTCATCGGCCCAACCACCCGCCGTCGACGGGCAGGACGGTGCCGTGCACGTAGTCCGAGGCCGCGGCGGCCAGGAACACTGTGGCGCCGGCCAGGTCGTCGGCGCGTCCCCACCGGCCGGCCGGGATCCGGCCCACGATCGCGTCGTTGCGCGCGGGGTCGTCGCGGAGCGCCTGGGTGTTGTCGGTGGCGATGTAGCCGGGCGCGATCGCGTTGACGTTCACCCCTCGGCCCGCCCACTCGTTGGACAGGGCTCTGGTCAGCCCGGCGAGGCCGGACTTCGCCGCGGTGTAGCTCGCGACGTTGATGCCGCCCTGGAAGCTCAGCAGCGAGGCGGTAAAAATGATCTTTCCGCGGCCCCGGTCGACCATCCGCCGACCGATCTCCCGGCTCAACACGAACTGGCTGGACAGGTTCACCTGCAACACCCGGTCCCACATCTCGTCGGGGTGCTCGGCGGCCGGCGCCCGGGCGATCGTGCCGCCGTTGTTCACCAGGATGTCCACCGGCGCCACCGCCGCGGCCTCCTCGGCCAACCGGTACACCGCGGCCCGGTCGCCCAGGTCCGTCCGGATGCCGGTGAACCGGCGACCGGCCGCCTCGACCCGTTGCTGCACCGCACTGCCCTCGGACTCCAACTGCGCCGACACCCCGATGATGTCCGCGCCGGCCACCGCCAGGGCCTCCGCCATCGCCAGGCCGATCCCCCGCCGGGCGCCGGTCACCAACGCGGTACGTCCCGTCAGGTCGAACAGGGCGCTCATCGGCCCTCCTCCCGCCAGTCGAGCAGCACCTTCATGACGCCGCCGCCACCCTCCAGAGCCGTGAACGCGTCCGTGACACCGGCCACGGGCAGCACCCGGGAGATCAGCTCCCGGGCCGGGATGACGCCCGCCGCGACCAGCCGGATCGCCTCCACCACGTCCTCGCGCTGGTACAGCCGCGCGCCCAGCAGCTCCAGCTCGCGCCAGAAGAACCGGTGCAGGTTCACCGGACGCGGCTGCGGGTGGATCGCCACCATCACCAGCCGGCCCCGGGTGGTCAGCACATCCACGGCCGTGCCGACCCCGGCGGCGGAACCGGACACCTCGAACGCGACGTCCGCGCCCGCGCCCCCGGTCCGCTCGTTGACGAGCGCCACCACATCGGTCGGCCCCGGATCCACGGCCTCGATCCCGATCCCCGACGCGACCCCGCGCCGGAAGCCGTCCGGTTCGGCGAGCAGGACCTGTGCCCCACGCGCCCGGGCGACGGCCGCGATGAGGACGCCCACCGGACCGCCGCCGACGACGACCACGTGCTCTCCGGACGCCACCTTCGCCCGTCCGACGTCGTGCACCGCCACCGCGACCGGCTCGACGAGCGCCGCGTGGTCCAGCGGCAGATCGTCGGGGAGCGGAAGCACCAACTCGGCCGGCACCGTCCACGACGACTGCATCGCGCCGGGCGAGTCGATGCCGAGGAAGTCCATCGCGTGGCAGATGTGCGAATTGCCGCGGCGGCACGCCGCACACTGCCCGCAGGCGCGGGTTGGCATCACGGTGACGGGCTGCCCGACGGTCAGCCCGGTGACGCCGTCGCCCAGCGCGGCGACGCGGCCCGACATCTCGTGTCCAAGCACCGCCGACGCGCCCACCCGGGCGTCCATGTCGCCGTGGAAGATGTGCAGGTCCGTGCCGCAGATCCCGGTGTACGCCACCGCGATCCGCACCTGGCCGGGGCCCGGCGGTTCTGGGGCACGGTCTTCGATCCCGAGATCACGCGCACCCCGGTAGACAACTGCCTTCACTGCTGCTCCGTCTCAACGTCGTTGGTTCGTACGGGTGCGTATGCCAGGGGCGGCCAGATCCGCATCCGTCGTGTCGGCGCCATCGACACGGTAATCATCCGACCAATCCTGGTCCAGCGGTCGCTTGCGGGCGGGCCGGCTCAATGCCGCAGGGGCGCCACGTCGTTCTGGGACCCGACGGCATCGGCGAGCAGGGCCTCGACCCGGACCGGTGCGACGGTGGGCATGTGCTCGGCCACCGCAAGCAGGCGTTTGCCCGCCCGCTCCGGTCGGACGTTCGGGCTGCCGGCGGCAGGGCTGCCGGCCCGCTGTCCGGCCGCCGCGATCACCGCCTCGTCGACCCGGATGCCCAGGCCCGGTGTGTCGCCGAGAATGAAGGCGCCGTCCTCGACGTGCAGGTCGAGGCCGATGCCCGCCGGCGGCCGCAGATCCTGTAGTTCGCTGACCAGGTGGTTCGGCACCGAGGTAGCGGCGTGCAGCAGCCCGACCGGGATGTTGCCGATGGGGCTGACCGGCAGGTCATGGGCATGCGCCAGGGCCGCCACCCGCAGGAAGTGGGTGACACCCCAGACGGCGGCCATCTGGACGATGTCGACCGCGCCCGCCCCGATCAGCGGACGGTACTGCTCCAGCCCGGTGAGGTTCTCGCCGGTGGCGATCGACGCTCGGACGCCCCGGCCGACGGCGGCCAGACCCTCGGCGTCCCAGCGGCGGACCGGCTCCTCGATCCAGATCAGATCGAGGGTGCGTTCCAGCTCGGCCACGTGCCGGACGGCCTGCTTGCGCGACCACGCCTCGTTGACGTCGAGCATCAGACCGGGCCGCCGGCCGTGGCCCGCCTCGGTCAGCACCTCCCGCACCAGCGCGAGCCGGTGCCGGTCCCGCTCGATGTCGAGGCCGCCCTTGAGCTTCGCGGCACGCAGGCCGTACCCCGCGTAGACCTCGTACTCCGCGACCAGCTCGTCGTCGGTCAGACCGATGTCGAGGCCGGACGCGTAGGCCGGGACGCGTCGGTCCCGCCCGCCGAGCAGCCGCCAGAGCGGCTCACCGGCGAGCTGCGCCTTGATGTCCCACAGGGCCGTGTCCAGTGCGCCGATCGTCCCGAACACCAGCCCGCCGTGACCGGCCTTGAAGGTGTGCCGGAGCATCCGGTCGTACAGGCTGGTCACCGCGCGGGGATCTTCCCCCTCGATGGCCGGGAAGATCTTGTCGATCTCCACGTGCGGGCCCAGGCCGACGCCGCTGATCCCCCCGTCGGTCTCGACGATGGTGATCGGCACCGTCGTGACGCCGTCGGGGAACACGCCGTTGGCGTCGCCGACGGGCCGGCCCCACTCCTGGACCGTCGTCAGGGTTCGATACCCGGTGATGCGCATGTCAGCCTTTCGTGGAACCAGCGGAGACGCCGTCGGCGATCTGGCGCTGAAGGAACAGGTAGACCGCCAGGACGGGGATCGCGGCGATGAGCACCCCGGAGGCGAACGTCGGAATGTCCTCGGAGTACTGCCCCCGCAGCGAGGTCACCCCGACCATGAGGGTGCGGTGGTCGGCCGACGGCATCAGCAGCAGCGAGATGAGCACGTCGTTCCAGCAGAAAAGCGTGTTGAGGATGCCGACCGAGAGCAGCGCCGGAGCGCCCAGCGGCAGCATGATCCGCCGATAGACGCCGTACACGGTGTTGCCGTCGATCCGGGCCGCGTCGACGATCTCCGCCGGGATGGTCTTGTAGTAGCTGGTCATCAAAAAGACCGTGAAGGGCAGGAACTGCGCGACGTACGCGAGGATCAGCCCCGGGTACGTGTCGACGAGACCGCTGTCCGCCATGACCCGGGCCAGCGGCACCATGATCACCTGGAAGGGGATGAAGAGCGCCGCGAGGCAGCCGATGAACAGCGCCGTCGAGCCCCGAAAGCGCAGTTGGCTCAGCGCGAAGCCGGCCATCGACCCGAACAGCAGCAGCAGGAACACCGAGCAGGCCACCACGAGGACCGAGTTGGCGGCGTAGCGGCCCATGCCGACGCTGGTCCACGCGGTGGTGATGTTCTCGAAGCGCAGCGCGTCCGCCAGGGAGAACCGGTCGAGAATGTACTCCCGGCGGGTCTTCATGGCGACGTTCGCGGTGAACAGCAGCGGGTAGATCGTCGCGAGCGCGAGGAGCCCCATCGGGATCACGAGCAACCATCTGCCCAGTCGGACGCGGGACATCAGTCTTCCCTCCCCGCTCGTCGGAGCAGCTTGAGTTGCACCAGCCCGACGACGAGCATGATGACGAAGAGGACGGTGGACGCGGCCGACGCGAGCGCCGGCCGGTTCATCTGCCCCTGCTGGATCCAGATGTAGTACTCCGGCAGGTACGTCGAGCCCTCCGGGCCGCCACTGGTCATGACGTAGAGCAGGCCGAACATGGACGTCAGCATCCCGATCATCGTGGTCACGAAGACGAACTGGATGGTGCGGGAGAGGCTGGGGATGATCACGTGCCAGATGACCTGGGCCAGTGACGCGCCGTCCACCCGCGCGGCGTCCAGCAGCGCGGAGTCCAGGGTCGCGAAGCCCGCGAGGAACACGACCAGGGCCATGCCGAAGGTCGCCCACACGTGTACGCCGACGACCGCGAACATGGCGACGTCCGGATCACCGAGCCAGTCCACCGGCCCGATGCCCACCGAGGACAGGACAACGTTGACAGGACCGTCAAACGAGAGCAGCAGGTTGAAGATCGCGCCGACGATGACCGGAGACAGCACGGCCGGGAAGAAGTAGACGCTGCGGTAGAACCGGTGCCCCGGCACGCGCAGGTAGATGAACGTGGCGAGCAGGCCCGGGATGGCCACCGCCACCGGCAGGAGCAGCACCAGCAGCCCCACGTTGCGCAGCGCCTGTTGGAACAGCGGATCGTGGAGCAGGTCGACGTAGTTGTCGAAGCCGACCATCGCCCCGTCGCGGTCGCCGTCGCCGGTGAAGGAGAAGTTGACGCCGAGTAGCAGCGGCCACAGCCGCAGCAGCACGAGGATCAGGACGGCCGGGGCGACCAGCACGAAGGGCGCGAGCAGCTCGGCGCGACGGCCGCTGGCGGCGCGCCGGGAAACGGCGCGGCCACGAGACGGCGATGGTACGGGTGGCAACCCGTCGGTCCGCCCGGCCGAGGCCGAACGGACCGACGAGAGCGACTTACCGATCGACACGAGATCAGCCCGCCGTGTCCACGGCGGCCATCTGCTTCACGACCTCGTCGACACTGATCGACCCGCTGAGCAGCTGCTGGGAGAGCCTGCCCATCAGGTCGAGCGCCTTCGAGGAGAGCGCCACGTGCGGCGCCGGCTTGCCGGTCTTGAGCGCGCCGACGATCGTGGTGACGGCCGGCCCAGCCTGCGACACGTCGATGGTCGTGTCGGCCGTGATCGCGCCGGCGTTGGCGTAGAACGCCTTCAGGGCGTCGGTGGAGGTCAGCGAGCGCACCAGGTCGGCGGCCACCTTCGGGTCCTTGGTCCACTTCGCGACCGCGTAACCGATACCGCCGTCGTACGGCAGGCTCGGGGTGGCACCACTGGTCACGGTCGGGGCCATCATGACGCCGAGCTTCTCCGGCGTGATGAACTCGTTGAAGTCCTTCCAGTGCCCGATGTCCGACATCAGACCGATGATGTGGGCGGCCTTACCGGACTGGAAGACGGCGAAGGCGTCGTTGAACATCGCGGTGGAGTTGGCTCCGTCGTTGTTCAGCTTCGCGGTGCCGGTCTCCTTCCACAGCTCGAAGATCCGCTTCACGTTCGGCGAGTTCCAGTCGCGCTTGCCGGCGATCCAGTTGTCGTACTCCTGCGGGGTGAGGACGCCCGACGCCAGGGCCGACAGGAAGAACTGGATGCCGATGCCCTCCTTGTTGCCGACGGCGAAGCACTTGGCGCCGGTGGCCTTGGTGATGGTGGCGCAGTTGGCGATGAACTCCTGCCACGTCGTGGCCGGCTTCGCCGGGTCGAGGCCGGCACGCTCGTAGAGCGCCTTGTTGTAGTAGATCGGGTGGCCCTGCAGGGTCACCGGAGCGGCGTAGGTCTTGCCGTCCTTGGCGAACGCCTCCCAGCCGGCCAGCCGCTGCCGGTCCTCGCTCACGTACTCGTCGAGCGGCTGGAGCGAGTCCACCCGGTCGCGGATCTGACCGCCACCGTTGAACAGGATGACGTCCGGCCCCTTGCCCGACTGGATGGCCGCGCCCAGCAGCGTGTAGTACTGATCGAACGGCTGGGCCACGAACTCGACCTTGACGTCCTTGTGCTTCTTGGCGAAGTCGGCCTTGGCCTTCTCCACGTACTGCGCGGAGCTGGCCTCGCCGGACTTCCAGTCCCAGACGACCAACTTCTTGTCCGAGCCTCCGGACGATGAACCCGAACCTGTCGCGCTTCCACAGCCAGTCAGGGCCAGCCCTGCAACGAGGACCGCGGACCACACTGCTCGTTGCTTCATCGTTGCTCACCTTCATATGGGGAGTGGCCGAGGGACCGGCCGTCGATGCAAGATTGACGAGAACGTAACTCGTATGACGTCTGACGTCAACGGTTGCCCGTACACTGGGGGCGGACTCGTGGGCCCGCTCCCGCGGCTACGCGGAGGTGAACGTGACGACATCGAACCAGTCGACCGTCAACGGCGGGGCGGCACCGACCTGGGCCCGTCGCCCGGCCAACCTGGCTCAGGCGATCACCGCCGAGCTGGTGACCCGGATCGTCCAGGGAGTTCACCCCTCGGGAACACCGCTGCCCCCCGAGCCGGTGCTCTGCGAGACCTTCTCGGTGAGCCGGACGGTCATCCGGGAAGCGGTGAAGATCCTGCAGGAGAAGGGGCTCGTGCAGGTCCGCCAGGGCAGCGGAACGCTGGTCACCCCGCCCTCGGCGTGGGACATGCTCGACGAACTCGTCCTCGCGGCGACCATCGCCGAGGACGACACCCTGGCGATCCTCGACGACCTGGTGGTCACCCGGCGGGTGCTGGAGTCCGACATGGCCAACGTGGCCGCGCGGCTCGCCGACGAGGAGACCGTCGACCGGCTGCGGGCCCTGGTGGACCGGATGGACGAACTGGTGGACGACCACGTCACCTACCAGGAGCACGACCGCGCCTTCCACGACACGGTCATGCAGGCGTCGGGCAACCGCATCGCCCGGGGCGTCGTCCGGTCCCTGGAGAGCCAGGTCGTCAACACCGCGCGCTACATGGGCCAGCCGGAGCGGGCCATGTGCGTGGCGTCGAACCAGGGCCACCGGCGCATCTACGAGCGCATCGCCGCCCACGACCCCGACGGCGCCGCGCAGGCGATGTTCACGCACATCACCGAGGCGTGGCTCGTCCGGCGCAGCGGGCCGGGCAGCCCGACGCGGCTGCAGCGCTGACGACCCGGTCGCCGGACGTTGGCGACCCCGGTCCGACCGGCCTGCGACGGCGGCGCGGAAATCCAGATTTATCCATCGCTTGAGAATGTTAGCGATAACAGACTACCCTCGGGCCGCAGAGGCGAAGGGCACGCTTCACCGCTCCACTCGATCCGCCGAGGTCGATGGAGTCGCGCATGACCAACGCCCGCTGGTGGGTGTCCGGGCCTCCCTCAGGGACGTTGACCACCGCCGTTGACAACGGCGGGACGCCGCGCGCGGGAGCCATGGTGGACCCCCGATCCCTCCTGCCGCTCTCGCGGCACGGCCACCACCGAGGTCCCGAAGCGACCCGCGACGACACGCGGCACCCGCCAGCGAGAGCGGCGAACCGTGCCCGCCCGTCGTGACCCACCCTGGAGGTACCGATGCACCCCACACCGCCACCACGGACGAAGAACCGGCTCCGGCGCGGCGTCGCCTGGCTCGTGAGCCTGCTGCTCATCTCGACGCTGACGCCGGCCACGGCCGCCCACGCGGACAACCCCATCGTCCAGCACATCTACACCGCCGACCCGGCTCCCCTGGTGCACAACGGACGGGTCTACCTCTACACCGGCCACGACGAGGACGGCTCCACGTACTTCACCATGAAGGACTGGCGGGTGTGGTCGTCGGCCGACATGGTCAACTGGACCGACCACGGCTCGCCCCTGAGCCTCAGCACCTTCAGCTGGGCGAGCGCCAACGCGTGGGCCGGCCAGGTCGTCGCCCGCAACGGCAAGTTCTACTGGTACGTGCCGGTGACCGCCCGGGCGACCAACTCGATGGCCATCGGCGTCGCGGTCGCCGACAGCCCCACCGGGCCGTTCCGGGACGCCATCGGCCGTCCGCTGGTGGGCAACGGCGAGATCGACCCCACCGTCTTCATCGACGACGACGGCCAGGCGTACCTGTACTGGGGCAACCCGAACCTGTGGTACGTCCGGCTGAACGCGGACATGATCTCCTACAGCGGCAGCGCCACCAAGATTCCGCTCACCACCGCCGGGTTCGGCACCCGGACGGGGAACGCGAGCCGGCCGACCCTCTACGAAGAGGGCCCGTGGGTCTACAAGCGCAACGGTATCTACTACAACGTGTTCGCGGCGGAGTGCTGCTCCGAGTTCATCGGTTACTCGACCGCGACCGGCCCGACCGGCCCCTGGACCTACCGCGGGACGGTCATGCCCCGCCAGGGCGCGAGCTTCACCAACCACCCCGGAGTCATCGACTTCAACGGCGGCTCGTACTTCTTCTACCACAACGGAGCGTTGCCCGGTGGCGGCGGCTACACCCGCTCGGTGGCCGTGGAGAAGTTCACCTACAACACCAACGGCACCATCCCGACGATCAACATGACCACGACGGGCGCCCCTCAGATCGGCACCCTGAACCCGTACGGGCGGCAGGAGGCCGAGACCATCGCCTGGGGCTCCGGCATCGAGACCGAGCCGGCCAGCGAGGGCGGGATGAACGTCGGGTTCATCGAGAACGGGGACTACATCAAGGTCAAGGGCGTGGGCTTCGGTACGGGCGCGACGTCCTTCTCCGCCCGGGTCGCCTCGGCCACGTCCGGTGGCACGATCGAACTGCGCCTCGGTAGCCCCACCGGCACCCGGGTGGGCAGCTGCGCGGTGCCGGGCACCGGCGGGTGGCAGACCTGGCAGACCATCTCCTGCCCGGTCAGCGGCGCCACCGGGACCCAGGACCTGTACCTGCGCTTCACCGGCGGCAGCGGCAACCTGTTCAACTTCAACTGGTGGCAGTTCCAGCCCGCCGGCACCACGACGCCCACCCCGACCCCCACCGCGACGTCGACGCCGACTCCGACGCCGACTCCGACGCCGACTCCGACGCCGACTCCGACCCCCACCCCGACGCCCACTCCCACGCCGACGCCGACGCCGACGGTCCCGGCTGGGCAGTCCTGCGCGGTGACCAACACCGTGGTCAACACGTGGCAGGGCGGATTCGAAGGACGGCTGACGGTCACCAACGCCGGGGCCTCGTCGCTCGCCGGGTGGCGGGTCACCTTCACCCTCCCCAGTGGGCAGACGGTGTCACAGGTCTGGAACGGCACCCTCACCCAGACGGGCAACCAGGTGACCGTCGCGAACGCCGCCTACAACGGGCAGCTCGCGCCGGGAACGTCCACCACCGCGGGCTACCTCAGCACGAGCGCCACCACCAGTCCGCCGACCATCACTCCGACCTGCTCCCCCGCCTGAGGGTCACTCCACCCCCAAGAACACCCCCACCCCATCCCCACCTCGCCCGCCGCCGACGTTGATCATGAATTTGGTGCCCCTGACACGCCGATAGGGGAGCAGCAACTTCCTGGTCGACGGGGTGGGGAGGGGGTGGGGTGGGGGTCCTAGAAGTCGTCGTCGAAGGCCACCGTCCCGGTCACTCCCACCTGGTACGCCGACACCCGCCGCTCGAAGAAGTTGGACAGCTCCTGGACGTCCTGCAACTCCATGAAGGCGAACGGGTTGGCGGACCCGTAGTGCGGGGCGATCCCGAGCTGGACGAGACGGCGGTCGGCGACGTGCTGGAGATACTCCCGCATGTCCGCCCGGGTGAGACCGGGCACGCCCTGACCCACCAGGTCCTCGGCGAACTGGACCTCGCACTCGACGGCCTCGGTGAGCATCTGGCGAACCTGGTCGGCGAGATCGTCGTCGAACAGGTCGGGCTCCTCGGCACGCACGGTGTCCACCACGTCGAACGCGAACGCCATGTGCATCGACTCGTCGCGGAAGACCCAGTTGGTGCCGGAGGCCAGGCCGTGCAGCAGGCCGCGGGAGCGCAGGAAGTAGACGTACGCGAACGCGCCGTAGAAGAACAATCCCTCGATGCAGGCGGCGAAGCAGATGAGGTTGAGCAGGAACGCGCGCCGGTCGTCCCGGGTCCGCAGCTCGCGCAACTCCCCCAGCGAGTCGATCCAGCGGAAGCAGAACTCGGCCTTGCGGCGGATCGAGGGGATGTTTTCGATGGCGGCGAAGGCGGCGAACCGCTCGGTCTCGTCGGGCACGTACGTGTCGAGCAGGTTGAGGTAGAACTGGACGTGCACGGCCTCCTCGAACAGCTGCCGCGACAGGTAGAGGCGGCCTTCCGGGCTGTTGACGTGCTGGTACAGGTTGAGCACGAGGTTGTTGGCGACGATCGTGTCGCCGGTGGCGAAGAACGCGACGAGGCGGCTGACCAGGTGCCGCTCGGCCGGCGACAGCCTGTCCAGATCGGCGAGGTCGGCGTGCAGGTCGACCTCCTCGACCGTCCAGGTGTTGCGGATGGCGGCGCGGAACCGGTCGAAGAAGTGCGGGTAGCGCATCGGGCGGAGAGTGAGATCCATCCCGGGGTCGAGCAGCATGTGCGTGGTCCTCGCGTCGGCGGCGGTGTCGGAGACGGTCACTGGCACGCCTCGCACGACTCGGGGTTCTCCAGCGAGCAGGCCAGCGCCTCGGCGTCACTCGTCGACGGCGTGACGAGGGCGACGGCGGCGGGCGTGACGGTGGCCTGCTGGATGCGTGTGGCGGGACGGGAGCGCAGGTAGTAGGTGGTCTTCAGCCCGGTCTTCCAGGCGTACAGGTACATCGAGGAGAGCTTGCCGATGGTGGGCGAGGCCAGGAACAGGTTCAGCGACTGGGACTGGTCGATGAACGGGGCGCGGGCGGCGGCCAGGTCGATCAGCGCCCGCTGCGGCAGCTCCCACGCGGTGCGGAACAGCTCCCGCACGTCGGCCGGGAGTTCCACGACGTCCTGCACCGACCCCTCCGCGCGCCGGATCGCCGACCGGATCTGCTCGGTCCACAGGCCACGCGCCTTCAGCTCGCGGACCAGGGCCGTGTTGACCTGGAGGAACTCCCCGGACAGGGTCTCGCGCTTGAACAGGTTCGAGACCTGCGGCTCGATGCACTCGTAACACCCGGCGATCGAGGCGATGGTCGCGGTCGGCGCGACCGCCACCAGCAGCGAGTTGCGCAGCCCGTACTCCCCGACCCGCTGGCGCAGCGCGGCCCAGCGCGCGGTCTGCGTACCCTCGACACCCCACAGGTCGGGTTGGAGCTGGCCCCGCGCGGCCCGGGTCTGGGCGTACGCCGGATGGGCGCCGAACTCACGCGCCAGGTCGGCGGAGGTCTCCAGCGCGGTCAGGTACAGCTCCTCGCTGATCCGGGTGGACAGCTTCCGCGCGGCCGGCGAGTCGAACGGCAGCCGCAGTGCGAAGAACACGTCCTGCAGGCCCATCAGCCCGAGCCCGACCGGCCGCCAACGGGGGTTGCTCGCCGCCGCCTGCGATGTCGGGTAGTAGTTGATGTCGATGACCCGGTCGAGGAACGTCACAGCGGTCCGGACCGTGGCGCGCAGTCGCGGCCAGTCGATGCCGCTCCCGGTCAGGTGGGCGGCGACGTTCACCGAGCCGAGGTTGCACACCGCGGTCTCGGCGTCGCTGGACACCTCGATGATCTCGGTGCACAGGTTGGACAGGTGCACCACGTTGCCCGGCTCGGCCGTCTGGTTGCACAGCCGGTTGGCCGCGTCCTTGAAGGTCATCCAGCCGTTGCCGGTCTGGGCCAGTGTGCGCATCATCTTCCCGTACAGCTCCCGCGCCGGCACCTGCCGCACGTAGCGGCCCTGTGCCTCGGCCGCCCGGTACGCGGCGTCGAACCGCTCCCCCCACAGGTCGGGCAGCTCGGGAACCTCGTCCGGGTCGAACAGCGACCACACCTCGTCGGCCTCGACCCGGCGCATGAACTCGTCCGGGATCCAGTTGGCGAGGTTTAGGTTGTGGGTACGCCGGGCGTCCTCGCCGGTGTTGTCCCGCAGTTGCAGGAACTCCTCGATGTCCGGATGCCACGGCTCCAGGTAGACGCAGGCCGCGCCCTTGCGCCGGCCGCCCTGGTTGACCGCGGCGACGCTCGCGTCGAGCGTACGCAGCCACGGCACGATCCCGTTGGACTGCCCGTTGGTGCCGCGGATCAGCGCGCCCCGGGACCGGACCCGGGAGTACGCGATGCCGATGCCACCGGCGAACTTGGACAGGTTCGCGACCTGGGCGTAGCGCTGGTAGATCGAGTCCAACTCGTCGCGCGGCGAGTCGACGAGGTAGCACGAGGACATCTGCGTGTGCCGGGTGCCGGAGTTGAACAGCGTGGGTGAGCTGGGCAGGTAGGCCAGGCTGGACATCAGCCGGTAGAAGTCGACCGCCTCGTCCGGCGTACGGGACAGGCCGCAGGCCACCCG
The DNA here is from genome assembly GCF_042872475.1 of Micromonospora sp. NPDC005252. Lineage (NCBI taxonomy): Bacteria > Bacillati > Actinomycetota > Actinomycetes > Micromonosporales > Micromonosporaceae > Micromonospora > Micromonospora sp. NPDC005252. The sequence goes on from NZ_JBIAKN010000005.1 coordinate 333,991, forward strand.
CAGCAGCCAGTACTGCGGGCTCTCCAGCACCAGCCGGCTGGTGGGGTGGCGCAGCAGGTACCGGTCGTAGACCGTACGCAGCCCGAAGTACTCGAAGCGGCGGTCGCCGTCGGCGTCGACGGCGTCGTCGAGCAAGCTGCCGTGCGCGGCGACGAACGCGGCGGTCTCGTCTCCGATCAGCCCCTGCGCGTGGCCGGTCCGGATCGCCGCGCTGAACGAGGTGACGCCCTGTCGGCGTACCTCCCGGTCGATGTGGCTGGCCAGCAGCCGGGCGGCGAGGCGCGAGTACTGCGGCTCCGTACCGATCATCTCGGCAGCGGTCTGGATGGTCAGCCGGTCCAGCTCGGCTGTCGTCGCGCCGTCGTACAGGCCGCTGATCGTGCGGGTCGCCACCCGCAGCGGGTCGACGTCGGGCAGGTCGTCGGCCCAGCGCTCGACCTCGGCGACGAGCCTGCGCACGTCCACCGGCTCGCTGGCGCCGCCGCGTTCGCGGACCTGCCCCGGCGTACGCCGCAGGGCCGTCTCGCCGCCGGCCGCGGCTACCTCGGTAACTGTCACCACTCACTCCTCGCGAGCTTGAGGACCTGATGGCCCTCGGCACGAGGAGACCGACACCGGCGGACGCCACGCCGGCGGCGCGGATCCGAAAGGCGTCGGCCGTCCCACGCGGCCTCGGACCACCGCCCACCCGGATGCGGGTACGCGGCGCGCTGGCAGGTCTTCGGACTCGCGGGCACGACCGGGGTTCACCCGGTCCCCTACTGGCCGTCGCTTCCCAGGCCAGGTGGCGGCCCAGTGCTGATGACGGCTGTCGTTCCCACTCACCGCTGCGGGGCAGTCCCGGAATTCCACCGGGTTCCCTCTTGCCTCGGCCGCCCTGGGATGAGTGGCCGAACCAGCTGCGGTCGACACCATATATAGGGGCGACTGGGTTTGTCACACCCCACATGTCGGGTCCGGGCGTGTCGCGGTCGCCGCTGACGGCCGTCGTCGATCCGTCGGCGACGGCAGACGCGCGAGCATCCGGCGGGGTCGCGTTCGGACACCGCCGTCGGCTTGACCGACCGAACCGGCACCGATACGGTCGACCCACTATCTGCGGCGACGCGAGGGAAGCCGGTGAGAATCCGGCGCGGTCGCGCCACTGTGAGCGGTCCCCGACCCCGGGGCCGCGAGCCAGGACGCTCGGTCGTCCGCAGCCTTGCGATGGGGACGCGTCATCCCCGAGGAGGTTCGTGCACGCATGTCCAGTTCCACGTCCAGCCAGCCGCTGGTGCACCCCGCTGCCCCGACCCGTCTCCTGTGGACGGTCCTGGCCACCGTCGCCGTGCTCACCTTGCTGGCCTATCTCGTCGCCTTCGACCAGGGCGCGGTCTCGCGCAGCGGGACGTACCTGCACGAGCTGATGCACGACGGCCGGCACCTGCTCGGTGTCCCGTGCCACTGAGCGGCACCGGCACCGCACCCACGTTCGTCACGGTTCTCCTGCGCGGGCTGCTCGCCGGCCTGGTGGCCGGCCTGCTCGCCGGAACGTTCGCCTACGTCGTCGGCGAACCCCACGTCGAGGCGGCCATCGCCATCGAGGAGGCGGCGGCACACGCCGAACCCGCCACCGGGGGGCACCAGCACGACGAGGACGCTCTGGTCAGCAGGAACGGCCAGCACGGCGGGCTGTTCCTGGCCACCGCCCTGTTCGGGGCCGCGATGGGTGGCCTGCTGGCCACCGCGTACGTCCTGCTGAACCGGCGGCGGCGCACGGTTGACGACGGGTGGTCCGGCCTGCTGCTGGCCGGCGGCGCGCTGCTCGGCGCGGTGATCGTGCCGTTCCTCAAGTACCCGCCGAACCCGCCGGCCGTCGGCGACCCGGCCACCATCAACCAGCGCACGGTCACCTACCTGCTGCTGGTGGTCCTCGGCCTGGTGGCGGTCTGGTCCGGTTCGCTGGGCTACCGGTCGGTCGGCGAGCAGGCGCCGGTGTGGCTGCGCGCCGCCGCGGCGGTCGGCGGGTTCCTGCTGGTCACCGGCGTGGCCTACGTGGTGCTGCCGTCGTTCCAGGAGGTCCCGGGGGACTTCCCCGCCACGCTGCTGTGGAGCTTCCGGCTCGCCTCCCTCGGCACCCAGGTGGTGCTGTGGACCGGGATCGGCCTGCTCTTCGCCGCCCTGATGCACCGGCAGCGCGCGGTAACCGACGCACGACTGGCCGGGTGAACGCCACCAGCCTGCGGCTGGTCGCCCACGGTCACACCGCCGCCCTGCGGCGGGCCCGGTTCGGCGGGGACGACACACTGGACGAGGGTGGCCGCAGCGCCGCCCTCGCCCTGTCCCCCACCGTGCTGGGCCGGCGGGCGCCGTCGGGCGACACCGACGCCTGCCTGTCCAGCCCCGCGGCGGCGGCCGTCCAGACCGCGTACGCCCTCGGTCTCGCGCCCGCTGTGGAGACGGCGCTGGCCGACTGCGACTACGGCGACTGGACCGGCCGGTCGCTGAAGGAGATCGGCGCCGCGCAGCCCGACGCGCTGCACGAGTGGCTGTCCACCCCGGACGCCGCGCCGCACGGGGGCGAGTCCGTCGCCGCCCTACGCGAGCGCGTCGGCCGCTGGCTGGACCAACAGCGCGGCCTCGGCCGACGGGTCACGGCCGTCACCCACCCGCTCGTGATCCGGGTCGCGGTCGTGCACGCCCTGGGACTACCGCTGGCGACGTACCGGCAGTTGGACGTCGAGCCGTTGGCGGTCGTCCGGCTCACCGGCCAGGGCCCACGGTGGCGGCTCCGCCTGAGCGCGCCTCCGGCACCCGCGAGCGGGTGACGACTGTCGACCACGGCCCCTGTAGAGCTGCCCCAGATTCGGGGCGGCATGGAAGCGGTGGGGTCGGGCTGCCGGCAGGCGTACAGACCGGTGAGCGACATACCGCAGAGGTATGAATATGACTCTGAGGTATGTGCCTCACGGGCGACGCGCCCTCGCCCGCCGCGCCGGGCGACAGGGCCACGCAAGACCGGCGGCCGCGCGACCCGCGACGCACGACCACGACGCGTGACGCGCGCGAGTCTCGGGGTCGAGATCGGGCGGGCCCAGAACGGGTGTCGGGGGGGGGGGGGGGCGCCCCCCCCCCCCCCGCGGGGGTGGGGGGGGGGTGTGCGGCCGGGGGCCGGGACCGGGGGGGGCACCCCCCCCCCCCCCCGGGGGCCGCCCCCCGGCCCCACGCCCCCGCCCCGGCGGCCCGGCGGGGGCGGGGGGGGGGGGGGGGGGGGGGGCCCCCCCGGGGGGGGGGGGGGCGGCCGCGCCCCCCCCCCCCCCCCGACTGTGTTGTTCCCGGCTTACTTCGCGCCGGTGACCGTGAACGGTCGGGACACCGCCGTCGCCGACGTGGCGCCGGACAGCGTCACACTGGTCACGCCCGGCTGCGCCGAATCCGGAACGGTGACGGTCGCGCCGGAGACCACGCCGTCGCCGTTCGCGCGTACCGTGCCGACCGCACGACCGTCGCTGACGCTGACCGTGATCGCCTCGTTCGGCGCGAACCCGGAACCGTCGACCGTGATCGACATACCGCGCGGTCCGGACGTCGTGGGCAGCGACACCCGCGGCTGGTAGGCCGGGCCCGCCGGACGCGCGGTCACCTGGACGGTGGCCGTCGCCGGCGTACCCGAGGACGCGCCGGTGGCGCTGACGGCGTACCGGCCCGGGGTCGTGTCCCCCGACGTCGCGACGGAGGCGCGGACCGTGCCCGTCGCGGACGCCGAGACCGTCACGCTCCGCGTCGTGCCGGCGGCCAGAACCACCGTCACCCGCTCGCCGGCGGCGAACCCGCTGCCGTCGACCGTGACCGCGTCACCGGCGACGACCGGCTGAGCCCCGGACACCGCGAGCGTCGGCTGCGGCCCGGCACGCCGGACGGTAACGGTGAAGGTGGTGGTGCTGCTCGACAGCGTGTCCCACGCCGTGACGTGCACCGTGTAGGTGCCCTCCCGCGCGTAGGTGTGCTGGCCGCTCAGCGCGCCGGCCGCGCCGACCGTCACGTCGTCCGGAACCGTGCCGTCGCCCCACTGGACGCGGGCGCGGTAGCCGGTCGCGCCGGGGACACCGCCGGTCACCGACCCGAGGTTCGCCGCGAGGACCTGCCCGGCGTCGACGCTCTGGTCGGCGGGGGCGGTGGTCGCCAGCGCGGCGGCCGGCGTGCCGTCGTCGGCGACGGCGAACACGTGGATCCGGCCCGCGGAGCGGGGATCGCCGGTCTGCGTCGGCAGGGTCACCGAGACCAGCGTCTTACCCGCCGGGATCTGGTACGGCGTGGTGGCGAACAGGAACGGCTGCGCGCCGTCGCGGCTCGTGCCGCTCAGCCGGTACGCGGATTTCGCGACCACGATGTTGCCGTACGACGGGGTGCCGTTGGCGTTGCCGCCCAGCGTCCAGTCACTGAACTGGATCGGGATGCTGGCGGTGCTGCCGTCGCTGAACGTCACCGTGCCGGCGGTGCTCTGGTTGCCCTGCGTGCCGGCGCCGATGAACGAGATGGTCCGGGCGTCGGACGGCAGGTGCAGAGCGATCGTCGCGCCGTTGCCGGTGGCGTTGTCCGGTTGCCCGGCCGGGATCTGCGGCAGGGTGAAGCCCAGCGCCGTGCCCGGCACCTGCTGCCGCTGACCCTGGGTCACGCCGGCCGCGGCCAGGGCGGCCCGCGAGTACGCCCACGACTTCGCGTCGCAGTCCGCCGCGAGGGTGCCCTCGTCGCCGACGCACACGGTGTCGAACGCCGCGGCGAGACCGTTCTGTGGCGCGTACGCGACGTCGACGCCGACCGTCACCGAGCCCTGGCTGGTGCCGTCGGTGACGGTGACGTTCGCCTGGTGGTAGCCGGGCGTGGCGTAGGTGTGTTCGCCGCTGACGCGGTAGACGGCCCGTGAACTCAGCGTCAGGGTGCCCTCGGTGGCCGGTGAGCCGTCACCCCAGTCGATCGTCGCCGAGTAGTCGTCGGCGGCGCCGCCGGTGACCGTGGCCAGCGCCACCGTCGCGGGTGCGCCGGAGAGCGCGTGCGCGCCGTCCGTGGCGGTCACCGTGATGTCGCCGCCGCCCAGGTCGAGGTCGCCGCCGGCGAGCAGCTCGATCTCGGCGAGGGTCGGCTGCGCTGCGCCGACGGTCTTCGTCACGACGAGGCGGAACTGGGAGTACCGCCCCGGCTTGTCGATCCGGAACGGCCGGGTCTGGTTGCGCCAGCGGAACACCTCGCCCGCGCGGGAGTCCAGGGTGCTCCAGGTGAGACCGTCGGTGGATCCCTGCAGCCGCCAGTCCGCCGCGTCACCGGCGTCCGCGCCGGAGGTAATCGTGTAGTACGTCGGCTTCTGGCGGCCGCCACGGGAGGCCCAGCTGATCTGCGGCGTGCCCGACGACGCGGTCAGCTGCGTGGTCGACGAGTCGTCGAACAGCTTCGACGCGTCCTGGCCGCCGCTGGCGGTGGCGGTGCCCAGACCGGGTCCGGTGACGTCCTGCAACGGCTCCGGTGCCGCGTCACCCTTCGTCAACGACGGCGGCCCGTCGTCGCGGCCGGTGCCCCAGGACGACGGGTTCGGTCCCATCTGGAAGTCGATCGTGGCGCCCCGGGCGAGCGCGGACACGTCGACGGACACCTCGCGCTGCTTCTTGCCGTTGACCTTGACGCTCTGCACGTACACGTTGCGGGTGCTGTTGTTCGCGGCGTTGACCACGATGTCGCCGGTCGGGCGGTGGACGGTCATCCTGGTGAACTGCGGCGAGCCGATGGCCCAGTGGGTCGAGCCCGCCTGCAACGGGTAGATGCCCAGCGAGCTGAGGACGTACCAGGCCGACATCTCCCCGTTGTCCTCGTCGCCCAGGTAGCCCTGGCCGATCTCGCTTCCGACGTAGAGGCGCTGCATGATCTCGCGCACGATCGCCTGCGTCTTCGCCGGCGCGCCGGCGATGTCGTACAGGTACGGAATGTGGTGCGACGGCTGGTTGCTCATGCCGAGCTGACCCAGGCGCACCGCGCGAGCCTCGAGCATCTCGTGGATGATTCCGCCGTAGCCGCCGGGGCGGTCGGCGTTCTCCGGGGTGGCGAAGAAGGTGTCGAGCTTGTCGCGCAGGGCCTTCTGCCCGCCGTACAGGTTGATCAGGCCCTGCGGGTCCTGCTGTGCGGTGAACGCGAAGTTCCACCCGTTGGTCTCGGTGTAGACGCCACCCCAGTCCAGCGGGTCACCGGCGAGGAACGTGCCGGAGGCGTCGCGGCCCTGGAAGAGCTTCGTCTTCTCATCGAAGAGGTGGACGTAGTTGCGGGCACGCTCCAGGAAGTACCGCGACTCCTCCTTGAGCTGGTCCCGCCGCGACTTCGGCGTGGCCGGGTCCTTCGCCAGGGCGGCGGCCATGTTGCCGATGCCGTAGTCGTTGATGTAGCCCTCCAGCGCCCACGACACCGACTCCCCCGTGGAGGTCGGCGTGTAGCCGAGGAACAGCGAGGTCTCGATGCCCTTGCGGCCGACCGCGCCGCGCCCGGACGCGACGGTCGCGTCCTTGACGGCCGCGTCGTACGCCGCGAGCGGGTCGGGCAGCTTGACCCCGGTGAGGTACGCCTGAGCGAGAGCCACGTTCGCGCTGGTGCCGGTCATCAGGTCGGCGTAACCGGGCGACGACCAGCGGGCGATCCAGCCGCCGTCACGGTAGTGCTGGACGAAACCGTCGGAGATCCTGGCGGCGACGTCCGGGTAGAGCAGCGAGTAGGCGGGCCATACGGTGCGGTAGGTGTCCCAGAAGCCGTTGTTGACGTAGATCTGGCCGTCGACGATCTTCGCGCCGGTCCGGGTGGCGGTCGACGTGCCGGTCGGCGCGGACACCGGGCTGGCGTACTGCCAGTGGGGTGCGGCGGCGGTGCCGGTGTTCTCCGACTGGGAGTTCGGGTACAGGTTCAGCCGGTACAGGTTCGAGTACATGGTGACCAGCTGGGTCTCGGTCGCGCCCCGCAGCTCGACCCGGCCGAGGCGGTCCTTCCACGCGGCGGTGGCGGCGTCGCGGATCGCATCGAAGCTCCGGCCGGTCACCTCCAGGTCGAGGTTGCGGCGGGCCTGGTCGACGGAGAGGAACGAGGTGGCGATCCGCATCGTCACCTGCCGCTCGGCGGAGACGTCGAAGGTGGCGGACGTCGCGGTGGACGTCGTCGGCGCGCGGTCGAAGGCGCCGGAGACGAACATGCGGCTGCGCCCGGCGGACAGGCCGCTTCCGTTGTCGACCCAGCCGGTGAAGGTGCCGTCGGCGCCGATGGTGAACGTGCCCTTGGCGAAGACGAGACTTCCGGTCGCCGGGCCGGGGCCGAAGGTGAACCGCATGATCCCGGCGTGGTCGGTGGGTGACATCTCCGCCACCAGACCGCTCTGCGTCGTGACCCGGTAGAGGTCCGGCTGTGCCGTCTCGTCGTCGTGCCGGAAGGCGAGCGCGCGGCTGGCGGGTGACCCGGTGAGGGGGCCGTCGCCGGCCACCGGCATCACCGACATCTGGTTGCGGTCGCCCATCCACGGGCTGGGCTCGTGGGAGATCGCGAGGCCCTGCAACGTGGGCAGGTTGGCCGCGTTGTTGGCGCGGTGGTACTCGTACTCCCAGGAGTCGGAGGTCGCGTCGGTCACCGGGGTGAAGAAGTTGAAGCCGTTCGGCACCGCGGTGATCGGCAGGTTGTTGCCGCGCGAGAACCCGCCCGTCGAGTTGGTCCCGCGCCGGGTGTCGACGTAGTTGGTCAGCCGGGAGCCGTCGATCGCCGCCGGCGAACCGGTCACCTCGACGTCGTCGAGCCAGCCCTGGAACCGGGTCTCCCCGGTCGCCTGCGGGTTGTCGTAGGCGAGCAGGACGCGGTCGATCGTCTTGCCCCGGGCGACGGCGCCGATGTCGGCGCGCACCGCGTTCCACTGGTCGGCGTAGAGCACCTTCGACGCGCCCTGGCCGGCCGGCGTCAGCGCGTAACCGTGCTGGTCCACCGCCGACCGTCCGCTGAGGTAGCTGCCGTCGGTGAAGTGCAGGTCGACGGCCGCGTAGGTGGACGGGTACCGGGCGTCCTGGCCGGTGAACTCGGGGAAGATCCGGTAGGACAGGCGGGTGTTCGGCCCGACCGGGATGTCGACGTCGAAGAGCCTGTTCGTCGCGTACGAGCGGCCGTCGGCCTCCGCTCCGCCGGAGTAGCGCAGCGCGGCCAGCCCGGTGAAGCCGGCGCTCGGCTTCGTCGTGTAGCCGCCGACCGGCCCGGGGCCGACGCCGGTGACCATGGGCGTGGCGGGCGGGCGGACGTCCGAGCCGTCGCTGATGTCCCAGCCGGCGAGCTGGGTCAGGGAGTTACCGGAGTTCGCGGAGATGGACAGCCGGTACCAGCCGTACGCGGTCGTGTTGGAGACGCGGTACGTGTTGGTGGCGAACCGCTTGGCGAAGCGCTGCTGCGTCTGCCGGTCCAGGTCCGTCCAGGTGTTGCCGTCGGTGGAGCCCTGGAGGGTGAAGTCGCGGGGGTCGCGGGTCGGTTCGTCGTCGGCAGAGGTCAGCGCGTACCGCGCCACGACCGCCGGCTTCGCCAGCCGGTACGTCACCCAGCCGGTCGGTTCGAACGCCAGCCACTTGGTCGACGGGTTGCCGTCGGCGAGGTTCGCCGCGATCTCGTTCGGCGGGTTCTGGGCGCTCGCGGTCACGGCATCGACCTGGCCGAGCAGGCTGCCGGGCAGGTTCGCGCTGCTCGATCCGCTCAGGTTGCCCTGCACGGGCCGGCCCGACCTGTCGACCTCCACGGTGCTGGTGGCGGGTTGCGGGTCGGCCGACTCGAACGAGGAGCTGAAGGAGCCCGGTGGGGCGGCACTGGGCGCGGCGTTGGCCAGGGGCGCGGCGACGACCAGCCCCAGCGGCAGCAGGGCGGCGGTGGTCGCGGCTGCCATCCGGAGGGACACGGTGCGCGCACGAGGGAGATACGGCATGGGGGCGGGGCCTTTCGACTCGATCCGGTCGAGTACGTCGTACGTCTGGGCGGAAGGGGACGGTGGCTGCTGCTGTCGATCGTGGACGGACGGGTCGGACCTGACATCGTTGTCATCGGACGTGCGTGACAAGCGAGGGCAGAACCGTGGATGTTGGGCAGATGCTTCCGCGCGACCACGGCCCTGTCAATGGGTTGACCGGAAGGAAACACGCCGACCGGGGCGTCCGGGGTGGGCGCCCAGGGCCGGCGGCGCTCAGCGACCGCCCGCGGCCAGCTCGGCCAGCATCCCCTCGCAACTGCGGACCACGACCTCGGCGCCCCGGCGCTGGGCCAGCGGGAGCGAAGGATCCTCCGCCCGGTCCCGCCACCGCCACTGGGCGTCGGCGGCGACCTCCCAGAGCCGCTGCACTGTCGCCTCGTGCTCCACACCGAGCCGCGCGGCCAGACCAACCCCCTCGCCGCCCACCAGCCGCTGCGCCTCGGCCGCCAACTCGGCGTCGAAACCGAGACGGGCGTTGCGCAGCGCCACCAGCAGGCGCAGCTCCCGGAACTCGTGCGCACCCGCCAGGATCTGCTCGATGGCGCCGACCAACTCGTCGGCCCCGCGCACCGGCTCGGCCCGGACCAGGGCCTCCACCGCGGCCAGTGCCGAGCGCGCCTTGAGCGTGTCGCGACGATCGACGAAACAGCGGGTCATCGACTCCCGCAGCTCGGTGAGCCCACTGCGCCGGATCAGCTCGGCCGACAACGCCACCCGGGTGTCGAACCCACCGCGCACCAGGGTCGTCGCGAGCCGGATCCCGAAGAGCCCGAACCGATCCAGCAGACCGCCGCGCACCTCGGAGTCCAGGTGCACCGGAAGCTCGCCCCGGACGAAACGGTCGGCGGAGAGCAGGTGGGCCTCCAGCTCGGCGCGGGACGCCCCGGCCAGCGCCGCGAGCGCGGCGAAGTCGGACTCGCTCAGCATCCGGCCCGCGAGGCCGATCGCCCCGCTGCACGCCACCACGTTCACCGCCAGCGCGCCCACCCGGGGATCCCGGTGGTGCCGTCGGGCCAGCTGACGGGCGGTGAGCAGCCCGTCGATCCGGCCGCCGCCCACCTCGTCCGCCCGGGACAACACCATGATCACGTTCACCGGGGCGGCCTGCCCGACGACACTGTCCCGAGCGGACTCCAACACCCGCAGATCACTGTCGCGGCCGTCGCGGGTCAGGAACAGCACCGCGTCCGAGTCCCGCAGGACGCGATCCAGCACCGGCGCGTGGCCCTGCTCGTCGACCGCCGCGAGCGCCGGGGTGTCGATCAGCGTCACCTGCCGCAACGCCCGCGTCGGCCACCGCACCACGATGTCGCGCACCTCCCCGACCCGCCAGCCGAGATCCACCCGCATCCCGGTCGCCGACTTGACCACCGTCAGCTCCTGGGGAGGCTGGCCCACCGGGTAGGCGGTGGCGCGTGGCGAAGCGCCGTCCTCGTACCAGGTGAAGACGCCGTCCGCGCCCTCGACCGGCGCGACCTCCTCCCCCATCAACGCGTTCAGCACCGTCGACTTGCCGGCACGCCAGGGGCCGGCCACCGCGATCCGCAGCGGCTGCTCCAACCGCGCCACCTGGTGCCGCAACCGCCCGACGGCCCGCGCGTCGTGCTGGTAGACGTCCATGGCCTGGTGCAGCAGTCCCCACGCCGCCTCGTCCAGCCGCACCCCGACGGTCATGCCCGGGGCTCCAGCAGCACCGGGGTGGACCGGGCGCCGGTCAACTGCTGGGACTGCTCGTAGAGCGCGGCCAGGCGGGTCATCTTCAGCCGGATCTCCCGTTGCCGCTGCTCGCGCACTGCGACATCGGTGTCGGCCTCCTGCTTCGCGCTGCGGAACGACTGCACGATGGCCTCCTGCAACTCCTCGGTCAGCCCCGTGAAGTGATCGCGCAGCATCCGCTGCACCTGGCGGGTGGCGTCGCGGCAGTCCCGGACCATCCGGACGAAGAACTCGTCGACATGCCGCTGGATGGCCGTTTTGACGGTCGCCTGGCGGCGGCGCAGCAACTGCTTGCCCTCGTCGCGGATGCTCTTGCCGCCGAAGAGCGCGCCGATGCCTACCGAGACCGGGTTGATCATCGGCATTCCGGCCAGGGTCGTCGCGAGGCCGAACATCAGCATGCCGCCGTACGAGCCCTTCATGCCGGTGAACAACTTCTGGCCGGTGGTGAACTTGTCGATCCTCGGTCGCTCCAGGTCCGGCAGCCGGTCGCCGAGATCCGCCGGCATCGTCATCGACCAGGGCGGCAGCACGTCGTAGCCGTACCGGTTGAAGTTGGCCGCCACCCGACGGGCGATCCAGTCGCAGCGCTGGATCAGCCACTCGTGGTTGGCTTCCGCGGCCTCGACGAGACTGCGCTCCAGCCACTCGGCGAAGGTGTCCCAGGCGACGAGGGGGTCCGCCGCGTCGAACGCCTCGTCCACGGCCCGCAGGATCTGGCGGGTGCGGTCGCGCAGGTCGTACTCGATGTCGGAGAGCAGGTCGGCCATCTCGTCGGCGAGCGTGTTCTGCCACCGGGTGGAGCAGCGGCGCAGCTCGTCGACCTCCCGCTGGGCGGCGTGCAGCCGGGAGATCGGCCCGGACTGCTCCTCGGCCTCCTGCGTCGCCAGCTCGGCGCGCAGCGGCGCGGCCAGTTGCTCCACCACCGTACGGGCCACCGCCTGCACCGACGCCCGCGCCAGGTGATCGGCCTTGCCGGTCAGGTCCCGTTGCAGGCGGGCGATCAGCGCCGGAAAGCCGGACTCGGCGTTGAGACCGCGATCGTCGGTCGTCGCCGCGCGCAGCCGCAGGGTCGCCGACACCGGAATCAGCGGCGCCGCGACACCGGCGTCGGCGAGGTGCTGCCGGTTGCGCTCGGCCACCGCACGCCAGTCCGCCACGAGATCGGTCTTGCTCTGCACCACCACCACGTTCGGCTGCGAGCGCGTGACGTGCAGCAGCATGTCCAGCTCGGCGACCGAGAGTTCCCGGGTCGAGTCCGAGACCAGCAGCACGGCGTCGGCGCGGGTGGAGGCGGCGACCTCCGCGGCCCCACCGAGCGCCGCGACCTGGTCGGTGCCGGGAGTGTCCACCAGCACCAGTCCGGCGGCGAGCAACGCGCGGGGCAACCCGATCTTGACGTACGCCGGACCGCCGCCCGGCCGCCGCCCGAGCGTGCCGGACACCCCGGCCGCGATCTGGTCGAGCGCCAAGGGGGTCCGCTCGACCAGCGTCGCGGCCGGGGCACCCGCGGCGCCGGCGGGCCGTCCCGACACCGGCGGCGCCTGGACCACGGCCGCGGAGGCGGCCTCGGCGTGCTGCACCACGGTCGGCAGGACGGTGGTACGTCCGTCACCGACCGGGCAGGCCGGCGCGTTGATGATCGCGTTGATGAGCTGACTCTTGCCCTGGTTCGGCTCGCCGACGACCAGGACGCGCAGCTTCGGGTCCAGCAGTTGGGCACGCTTCTGTCGGACCGTCTGAAGCAGGTCGCCGCGACCGTGTGTGTTGCACGTCCGGGCGATCTCGTCCAGTACGTCCAACCAGATCCCCGCCATCACCGCACCAAGTGTGCGGATTTCGGCTCAATTATCAAGAGGGACCGGAAAGGAAACCGGAGAGAGCCGGGCCGCCCGAGGCGACCCGGCCTCCCGCTTCCGACGGGAATCCCCGTCAGAGCAGACCGCCGGTGATGCCCAGCAGCCCGTGGTCCGACGAGGCGGGCCCCCCGTCGTGCAGGTCGCCGGTCACACCGTCGGTGACCCCTCCGGTCACGTCACCGACCGTGCCGGTGACACCGGGGAGGAGACTGTCCACGTGGTGCGTGACGCCGCCCACCACGGACGGGACGTCGACCGGCGGCACCACACCGCCGACGGCGCCGTGCCCGAGGCCCAGGCCACCCAGGGTGTCGTGGACACCGAGGGAGCCGACGATGCCGTCGACCTGACCGTGCACGCCGGAGAGGACACCGCCGGTCACGTCGCCGCCGAGCACCGGGTCGGTGACGCCGAGTACACCGGTCGGGTCCCCGACGGTGCCGGTCACGCCGCCCAGCACCGGGTCGGCGATGCCGTCGACCGGCTGCACCGCGTCCGCGTCGAGGGTGTGCGCCACGTCGGCCACGCCGGTCAGGTCGGTGTCGAGGCCGCTCGGGCCGACGCCCAGGCCGAGACCCGGAAGCACGGTCACCCCGGCGGCGACGGTCGTCGGGTCCACGGCGATGGCGCCGAGCACTCCGGCCTTGACGTCCACCCCGGCGGGCGAGCTGGTGATGCTGATCTGCTGCGCCACGCTCTGCAGCTGGCCGACCACGTCGGTGGTGTCGGTCACCAGCGGGTCGAACCCGAGCTGCCCGACGGCCGGAACCATCGGCGCGAGGCCCTGTCCCGGCGCGTAGTCGACCACGAGCGGCACCACGTCCTGCACGTCGGCGGCGGTGATGTCACTGAGCCCTGCGGAGTGCAGCGCGCCCTCCGGGTCGAGGTCGAAGGCCGACCGCGCGTCGGGGTTGGTCAGCAGGTCGAGCACGAAGTCGTGGAGGGTCTGTTGCGAGTCCATGTGCCGGTTCTCCTCGGATTGGCGTCGGCGACCGTCGTTCGTCGACAGTGACGTTATTGCGGGGGCCGATCCCGGACATCGGGGCTCGGCCCGCATCCGATCCGGCCGCGTTAGGGCCTTGATCGGCTCCACCGTTAGGGGGACTGGGGGAAACCGTCCCGGGCAGATTAGGGTCCCGACCGGGGAGCGATCTCTGGTACGAACGTAGGAGCCCGCGGGTTTCGCCGGGGGTGGGTCGCCGGGCAGCGCCGACGCCATCGCCACCAGCCGGCCAACTCGCGGAAAGAGAAGAGACGGATGCCGTACGTCCTGGGGATCGACATCGGAAGCACCAACACCGCCGCCGCCGTCGCACGGCGCGACGGCCGGACCTGGACGCGCCCGGAGGCTGTTCCGCTCAACGCCGGCTCGCCCCTCGTACCGTCGGTGCTGCACCTGGCCGAGGACGGCGCCCTGCACATCGGCGGGCCCGTCACCGACGACGGCAGCCGCACCACCAGGGACTTCGTCCGCCGCATCGGCGACGACGTGCCCCTGCTGCTGGGCGGCGAGCCGTGCGCGCCGCAGACGCTCACCGCGGAACTGGCCGCGTGGGTGGTGGAGCAGGTGCACGCCGTGGAGGGCGGCCCGGCCGGGGCGGTCGTGCTCAGCCACCCGGCGGCCTGGCGGCCGTACCGGCGGGAGCTGCTGCACCGGGCGCTCGTCGACCTCGGTCTGCGCACCGTCACGCTGCTGCCGCGTACGGTCACGGTCGCCGAGAGCCATGCGGCCCGCGGGTTCGCGGGCACCACGGCCGCCGTCTACGCGTTGGGCGGCGCCAGTTTCGAGGCGGCCCTGGTGCGGCGCACCTCGCGCGGCACCTACGAGAGCTTCGGCACCCCGCAGGGGCTCGACCCGATCGGCGGCGCCGACTTCGACGAACTGCTGGCCAGCCACGTACGCACCGTGCTGTCGCGGGAGCTGGCCGCCACCGGCCGTCGGGAGCACCACGCCGCCCTGCGCGGGCTGCCGGCCGAGTGCGACCGGGTCAAGCGGGCGCTGACCGTCGAGCTGGCCGCCGACGTGGTGCTGAGCCTGCCGACCGGCCCGGCGCGGATACCGGTGACCCGCGCGCAGTTCGAGGCCATGATCCGCCCGACCGTGCAGGCCACAGTGGACCTCCTGTTGCGCACCGTGCACGGCGCCGGCCTGACGCCGACGCAGCTCGACGGCGTCCTGCTGGCCGGCGGCTCGGCCCGCATCCCGCTGGTCACCGAGCTGATCACCGCGGCGCTTCCGGTCCCGGTCGAGGTGGAGCCGGACGCGCAGCTGACCGCCGCCATCGGGGCGGCGAGCGCGGCCTGCCAGGTGGTGTCACCCCGCCCCCGGCACCCCACTCCGGTCCGCGATCCGGCACCGGTCGCCGGCTCCGGCCGGGCCACCATCCCGGCCCTGCGACGACCCCGGGACCACGCCACCGATCCGGGCGAGCCGCCACCCCGCCCTCCGGTCCGGATCCTCCCCCTCGACCTGCCGAAGGCGTCCCGCCTGGCACTGACGCTCAGCCGGGGACGCGAAGGATGACCACAATGATCATGAATGACGTCGTCGAGTCCCGACTGGTGCTCGGCAGAGCACCCCGGGCCCTGCTAAACCGGGTCGCCGACGATCCGACCGGCCCGCTCCTGGTCGGGCTGGCCGGCCCCGCCGGTCACGGCAAGACCGCGCTGCTCGCCGAGCTGACGCGCAGCCAGCAACGGGCCGGGGTCACCGTGCGGACGGGCGTCCCGCAGCCGGGCGATCCCGTCGACCCGGCCGAGCTGCTGCTGGTCGACGACGCGCACCTGCTCGACGACGAGCGGATCGGCGTGCTGCTGGGCCTGGTCGCCACCCGTCGACACCGACTGGTCGTCGCCCACCGGCCCTGGCCCCGGTCGGCGGCCCTCTCCGAGCTGACCGACGCGCTGCGCCGCGAAGGGCAGGCCGTGCTGCTCGGCCCGTACGCTCGGGAGCAGACCGCGGCCCACCTCGCCGCCGCCGCGCCCGAGCTGGCCCACCGTGGCGACCTGGTCGACTTCGTGCACACGCAGACCGGTGGCGTCCCCCGCGACGTCGAGCGGCTGACCCGGGGCCTGCGCACAGTCCCGGGCCTGACCAGCGCCCCGGCCGAACCACCCCGGTCCGTCGTCCTCGAATTCGCACCGGAGCTGGAGATCCAGCCCACCGCCGTACGACGGCTGCTGCTCGCGGTCGCGGCCGGCGTACCGCTGCCGGTGACCATGCTCGGCCCGCTGCTCGACCAGGAGCCGGAGGCGGTCGACGAGCTGATCGCCACGACCCGGGCCGCCGGGCTGATCGGCGCCGACGGCCGGCTCACGCCGATCGTCCGGCGGGCCGTCACCACGCTCAGCCCGGCCACCGAGCGCAGCGCGGTCTGGCGTCGCCTCACCGAGTTGCAGCTCGCCCGGGGCGGCCCGGTGCTGCCGCTGGTGCGCTCGCTGCTCGCGGTGGGCGTGCTCGGCGACTGCCCGGCCCCGACGCTGGCCGCGGCGGCGCAGGAGGCGCTGGCCGACGAGCCGGCCTTCGCCGCCGACCTGTTCGCCGCCGCCACCGCGGCCGGGCACCCGACGAGCGCCCGGCAGGCTCTCGCCGCCGCGCTCGCCGGCAACCTCGACGACGCGCTGCGCCTGGCGGACCGGCTGCTGGCCGCCACCGATCCGACGGACCGCGCCGAGGCGGCCGTGGTGGCCGCGACCGCTCTGGCGCACCGCGGCCACACCGGCCGCAGCGTCGAGCTGTACCGGTGGTCGGGCAGCGCCTCGTCGCTGGCGTACGCCACCGTCGGCGGGCTCGCCACCGGCGATCTGACCGCCGCCGGGCCGCCGGTGGACGGGTCGGCCGTCGAACCGCCCACCCTGCACGCCAGCGCCGCCCGGCTGATGGCCCAGGGCGTACGCGAGAGCGTCACCGGCACGCCGAGCGCGGCGCTCTCCGCCCTCGTCCAGGCCGCCGCGCTGCTGGAGCCGGACGGCCGGGCGGCGCTCCTGCCGGACAGTCCCGCCGCGCTGGCCGCCCTGACCGCCGTGCACTCCGGCGAGCTGGACATCGCCGAGCAGGTGCTGCACCGGGCGCAGGCGGCCGGAGTCGGCGGTCCGCTGATGGCCCGCCGGCACCGGCTGTTGCAGGCCTGGATCCTCATGGTCCGGGGCCAGACGCTCGCGGCGGCCGAACGCCTCGCCACGGTGACCGCCGACGAGCGGCCGTTGGAGTCCCGTGACCTGCTCTTCGCCGCCGCGCTGCGGATGGGCATCGGCCGGCGCACCAGCGACCTCGGTGCGCTCAAGCGGGGGTGGGGCCAGGCCCTGGAGGCGGTGGTTCGCCATCCCGTCGACCTGTTCACGCTGCTGCCGCTGGGCGAACTGGCCATCGCGGGCGCACGGCTGGGCGACGCCGCCCGGTTGGCGCCGTACCTGCGGGAGGGCCGGGCGCTGCTCGACCGGCTCGGCGCCCCCACACTGTGGAGCGTCCCGCTGCACTGGAGCGGGTTGCACGCGGCCATCCTGAGCGGCGAGCCGGCGGCCGCCGACGACCACGTCACCGCCCTGCTGGCCGCCGCGGACCACAGCCGCTACGCCGCCGTGGTCGCCGCGGCCGCCGAGAGCTGGGTCGAGGTGCTGCGGGGCGTGGTCGACCCGGTGCGGGTGGAGGCCGCCGCCCGTGGCCTGCACGACACCGGACTGTGCTGGGACGGCGCGCGCCTCGCCGGGCAGGCCGCGATCCGCACCTCCGACCGGCGGGCGATGACCACCCTGCTGGAGTGCGCCCGGGTGCTCCAGGGCCGGCCGGCCGCCGCCACCGGTGGGCCGCTACCGGCGGCCGGCGAGAGCGCCACCCCGGCGGCGGGCGCCATCGCCGCCCCCACCCAGCAAGGGCTCAGCGACCGGGAGTACGAGGTGGCCGAGTTGGTGCTGGCCGGACTGACCTACCGGGAGATCGGTGATCGGCTGTTCATCTCGGCGAAGACCGTGGAGCACCACGTGGCCCGCATGCGCAACCGGCTGAACTGCGCCAACCGTGCGGAGCTGCTGGCGCTGCTGCGGACCGTCGTCGCCGACCGGGCCAGCGACGCCGCCGGGCAGCCCTGGCCGCAGCGGTCGGCGCGATGAGCCGGAAGCGCCACGGGTCACCGCGGACCGGACGGAGCGCGACGTGACGCGCACCCCCGAACGGCGACTGCGGATCCGGCTCGTCGCCGCGGCGGCGGTGCTGCTCACGCTCTGGTCGTACGCGGCCTACCTGACCGGTCAGGACGCGGTCGACCTGCTGCGGGTGCGGACCCTGGCCGACACCCTGGGCCAGCCCATCGACCGGCTGATCCTCGGCCTGCAGACCGAGCGCCGGGTGACCGCCGAGTCGCTGGCCAGGTCGGCGCCGGCGCGGACCGCGCTGGCCGGCGCCCGCGAGGTGACCGACCGGGCGGCGGCGGACGTCCGGGCGTTTCCGACCGGCCGCGATCTGCGCCTGCTCAGCGCCGGGGCGGTACGCGACCGGGCCGAGGCGCTCGTCCGGCGGTTGAACGGGCTGGGCGCCGTCCGGTCCCAGGTGGACGCCGGGTACCTCGACCGCACCGGGGCGATCGACGGGTACGACCAACTCGTCGACGCCGCCTTCGACGTGTACGGACCGGAGTGGGGCGCGTACGAGAGCAGGTTGGCGGTCGAGACCCGCGCGGTGATCGCGCTGGCCCGCGCCCGCGAGTTGCTCGCCCGGGAGGACACCCTGGTCAGCGCGGCCGTCCTGAGCGGTCGGATCAACGCCGAGGAGCGGCGCCGGCTTGTCGAGCTGGTGACCACCCAGCGGTACGCCCGCGCCGAGGCGGCGGCCGGCCTGCCGGCCGGCGGCCGGGGCGCGCACCAGCGTCTCGCGGCGGGCCCGGAGTTCGCGGGTCTACTCGCCGTGGAGGACGCGCTGCTGCAGACGGACCGGGTCGACGCGCTGCGCGGGATCAGCGCGGCGGACTGGCGGGCGGCGGCGGACGCGGCCCTCGGCGCTCTGCACGAGCTGGTGACGACCACCGCCCGCGGGAGCGTCGAACGGGCCACGCCGGGCGCCGCGGTGATCGTCGGGCGGACCGGCGCGGTGGTGGGGCTCGGGCTGATCGCCGTGCTGGCGGTGCTGCTCGGCTGGGCCGCCACCGTGCGCCGCCTGACCGACGAGCGGGCCCGCTCGGGCACCGACCCGAGCCGGCCCGAGCCGGCCCCGGTCCCACCCGCCGACGACCAGCCGCCCGCCGGTCAGACCGGCGGCGGTCAGGCCGGCAGCGGTCAGGCCGGCGGCGGTCAGGCCGGCGGCGGTCAGGCCGGCGGCGGTCAGGCCGGCGGCGGTCAGGCCGGCGGCGGTCAGGCCGGCAGCCGGCCGGTCGAGGACCGTCGCGCCGGGGAGCTGTTCCTGCGGGTCACCCGGCGCAACCAGGTTCTGCTCCGCGATCAGCTCGACCTGCTGGACGCGATGCAGCGGCGGGAGCACAGCGCCGAGGAGGCCGACGAGCTGTTCCAGCTCGACCACCTCACCACCCGGATCCGCCGCAACGTGGAGAAGGTGATCACCCTCGCCGGCGCGACCCCGGCCCGCCGCTGGCGGCGCCCGGTCCCCCTGCTCGACGTCACGCGCGGCGCGGTCGCCGAGGTGCCGGAGTACCACCGCGTCCTGGTCGCGCCGCACTGGCCGTGGTCGCTCGCCGGGCCGGCCGTCACGGACGTCGTACACCTGCTGGCCGAGCTGATCGAGAACGCCCTGGCCTACTCGCCCCCGGACACCACCGTCCGGGTCGCTGGTGAGCACCGGCCGCACGGCTGCGCGGTCGTGGTGGTCGACGACGGTCCCGGCCTCGACGCGACAGCGCTGAGCGAGGCCAACCACCTGCTCACGAACCCGCCGACCCACCCGCCCGCCGACGCCACGGGGTTGCACACCGTCGCCCTGCTGGCCGCCCGCTGCGGTGCCCGGGTCACGTTGCGGCCCAGCCGGCGCGGCGGGACGGCCGCGATCGTGCACCTGCCGGCGCAACTGGTCACGGTGACCGGCGCACCTGCCGTGGCGGTCCCCGGCCCCGCGCGCCGGTCGGGTCACAGCGGGCCCCACGCGCCCGACGCGGGCCGGGCGGGCGGTGCCGGCGAGTTGCCGATGCGGGTCCGCCAGTCCCGGGCCGCCGGGCCCGAATCCGGGCCGACCGGGCCCGAACCCGGCAGCACCGGCCCCGACACCGTCGAGCTGCCGGTCACGAGAGCAACGAGGAGACATCGATGACGCATGCAGTGGTCACCGCGGACAGCCTGACCGACGCGCTGGACCGTCTGGTCGACCGGGTACGCGGGGCGGAGTTCGCCGTCGTGCTCTCCCCGGACGGGCTCCCGCTCGGCGGTTCCCGACGGGTGGAGCCGAAGCTGGCCGAACAGATCTCCGGCGTGGTCGCCGGTCTGCTGGCGTTGGGGCTGGCCGCCACCCGGACCTGCGACGCGGGCGGGCTGCGCCAGATCGTCGTGCAGATGTCGCGGGCGTTCCTGTTCGTCGCCACCATTCCGAACGGGACGATCCTCACCGTCCGGATCGCCGGCGACGAGACCGAGGTGGGTGACATGGCGTACGAGGTCGCGCTCTTCGTGGGGCAGGCCGAACGGCACCTGCCGATCACCCTGGGCCCGGCCTCCGCGGCGAGAAGCGGGGACTCTGGTGCACAGCGCCGGCTCCGCTGACGAGGCGTGGTACGACGACGACGCCGGCCCGGTGGCCCGTCCGTACACGATGACCGGTGGGCGCACCGCACCCGAGCGGGGCCGCTTCGACCTCATCTCGCTGGTCGTCGCGCGGCGGCAGGCCACACCGCCCACGGCACTCTTCCCCGAACAGGCGCGGATCGTCGAGCTGTGTCACCATCCAGTGTCGGTGGCCGAGGTCAGCGCCGAGCTGGATCTGCCCCTGGGCACCGTCCGGGTCCTCCTCGGTGACCTGCTCGGGGCGGGTCTGGTCGAGACGCACGAACCACCGACGCTGTCGGAGCTGCCGTCGCAGGAGCTGCTCGAGTCGATACTTGTCGGGTTGCGCGCCCTGTGACGGCCGGGTGCCACCGCGACCCAGCGGTCGCGGGTTGGCGTCCGGGAATGAAGTGAAGGGGAGAGGCAGTGCCGGCAACACCGCCGCAGCCACGGCGTACTGTGGCGATCATTCTGCTGGACCGGATCGTGGCCGCCGCCGCAGCCGTACGGCGGGTGGTCACCGGCCGGGGCGATGTGTCACGGGCCACCTGGATCGCCGTGCTCGCGGCGCTCGGTGTGGTGGTGGCGACGGTGATCTCCATCATCGGTGTGGTGCGCACGCCGGAGCAGTTGGCGCCGGTGACCCTCGATCCGCCCCCGTCGGTGGACCAGTTGGGCACCCCCGGGGCCGGTACACCCCGGGGGCAGGCGAAGCCGGCGGCCAGCAGCACGCCCACGTCCGCGCCGCCGTCGGTCAACGCGGCCCCGCCGCCCGTCGAGCCGCCGACCAGCGCGCCGGCCGCGCCCCCCTCGTCGGCGTCGCCGACCCCGGCCGCTCTCGGCGCCGACTTCGCCATCGAGGACCAGGCCCTGCTCAGCTACGGCGCCGCCGTGACCGTCAGCAATCCGAGGCCGGCTCCGGTGACGCAGTGGACGCTGGCCATCACGCTGCCCCGGGAGTCGCTGCGCGTCAGCGCGGTCCAGGGCGCGCGGGCCACGCAGGACGGCGCGGTGTGGACGTTCGTGCCGGACGGAAGCGTCGGGCAGGTGCCGGGCAGCGCCTCGGTCCGTGTGACGTTCCGGGTCAACGGCGCGGCGGTCGGCGCGACGCCCACGGCGTGCACGATCGACGGTGTCGCCTGCGGCGGGCTGCCGGACTGACGGCGGCCGGGCCCCCGGTGGCGCGCGTCGCTCATGCTGAAGGGGTGATTCGCTTCGTCCTGAACGTCCTGTGGCTCGTCTTCGGTGGTGGCCTCGTGCTGGCGATCGGCTACGGCTTCGCCGCGCTGGTCTGCTTCGTCCTGGTCATCACCATCCCGTTCGGCGTCGCCTCGTTGCGCCTCGCTGTCTACTCGTTGTGGCCCTTTGGTCGCACCCTGGTGCCCAAGCCGGGCGCGGGCGTCGGCTCCGGGCTGGCGAATGTGCTGTGGGTGGTGCTGGCGGGCTGGTGGCTCGCCCTGTCCCACATCCTCGCGGGCATCGCGCTCTGCGTCACCATCATCGGAATCCCCTTCGGCGTCGCCAACTTCAAGCTCGTCCCCGCGGCGTTCTGGCCGCTGGGCCGGGAGGTCGTGGACGCGCCGTGACCCGGTCCGGGCCGGCACCGTCGATCGTGGACAATCCGGAGTGCCACCCACCCCGACGAACCCCTCGATAGGAGCCTGGCATGGCCGGCCCGGACGCCGAACTCACCACGACGCTTCAGCCCGACGTGCCGCACGCGGCGCGGATCTGGAACTACTGGATGGGCGGGAAGGACAACTTCCAGTCCGACCGGGCGGCCGGTGACGCGGTCGCCGAGGTCTACCCGGAGATCGTCGTGATGGCGCAGCAGTCCCGCCGGTTCCTGGTGCGGGCCGTACGGCATCTGGCCGCCGAGGCGGGCATCCGGCAGTTCCTGGACATCGGCACGGGCCTGCCCACCATGCAGAACACCCACGCGGTCGCCCAGGACGTCACGCCCGACTCGCGGATCGTCTACGTCGACAACGACCCGATGGTCCTCGTGCACGCCCGCGCGTTGCTGGCCAGCACGACCCCGCAGGGCGTCACCACGTACGTTCCGGCCGACTACCACGACCCGGAGAGGATCCTCGCCGAGGCGGCGCGGACGCTGGACTTCGACCAGCCGATCGCGGTCATGTTCATGGGTGTGCTGGGGTACGAGCCGGACCTGGACGTGGTGCGTTCGATCGTCGGGCGGACGATGGACGCGACCGCGTCCGGCAGCCACCTGGTGCTCTGGGACGGCACCAACACCAGCCCGGCGGTGGTCTCCGGCGCGCAGCGGTTGGCCGATAACGGTGGTGTGCCGTACATCCTGCGCAGCCCGGAGGATCTCGCCAGTTGCTTCTCCGGGCTGACGATGGTGGAGCCCGGCCTCGTGCCGATCCCGCTGTGGCGCCCGGACGACGCCGACGCCGAGGGGATCGACGCCTACGGCGCCGTGGCCCGCAAACCCTGACGGGCGCGGGCCACGGCCGGGTGACCGGTCAGCGGCCGCAGGCCAGCGTCATCCCGTCGGGGACCGCGCTGGTGGTCACGAGCACGCCGAACGTCGTCGCGCCGCCCGGCGCGAGTGTCCCGTTGTAGAAGGCGTTGCGAACCGTGACGTCGGCGCCGACCGTCTCGACGACCCCGCCCCAGACCGTCTGGATGCGCTCGTCGCCGGCCCACCGCCAGGAGACGCTCCACCGGTCCAGCGCCTGCGTCCCGGTGCTGCGCACCGTCACCGTGGCGACGAAGCCGGTGCCCCAGCGGGAGTCGATGGTGGCCGTCGCCCGGCACGCCGTCAACGGAGCGGTCCGGGCCGGTCCGACCAGGTACGGGTCCCGACGGCCCTCGGCGTCGCTGAACCGGTACCAGTACTCGGTGTCGGGCGTCAGCTGGCCGATGGTCACGACCCCGTTGCGCTCGGGCCCGGTGACGGCCTGCGCCACCGGAGCCTGCCACTGTTGGGCGTCCTCCCGGCTGGCGAAGAGTCGGACGGTCATCGGCGGGTCGTAACCGCAGGGCGGGCGGAACAGGATCGAGTACGACAACGTCACGCTGGTGGTGGTCACCGCGGTCACCGAGGCGCTGATCGGGATGGCCGGCGGGCAGGTCGGGGTCGGTGACGGCGACAGGGTGGGTGTGGGCGTGACCGCCGGCGCCGGCGCTGCCTCGGCGGAGCCGGTCGTGCCGGCCCAGCCGGCCAGCGCCATGGTCGTGACTGCCAGGACGATGCGGAGCATCGGTACCTCCGGGGAAACCGTCGCCGTCGCGGTCGCGGATGGGCGACCGACCCTACGGGGCCGGACGTACGGCGGCCGCCCGACGGCGATCGGCATGCGGCCGCTGACGAGGACTGCCCGGCGCGGGGGGTGTGGCCACCTCGCGCGTCCCCGGATCCGGAGAAGAACGGGCGCGCTGGCTCCCGAGCGCGACCGACCCCCAGCATCGCATTCGATGGGCATCAATACAATCTGGCCAACCGGTGAGCGGCGGCGGCACCGGGTCGTCGGACGCGAGCCCGTCGAGAAGCGGCTGCCTGCTCCTCGCCGCAGGGACACGTGCCGGACCCCTCCGCCGACGATCATCCATCGTGGCCTGTCAATTCGATGCGGGAGCACACCATGCGCGACAGAAGCAGCACGAACCGGCGAAGCCGGGTGGCGAGGGCACTGACCGCGACGGCCGCCGCGGCGGCGCTGACCGTCGCCCCGCTCACGGCGCCGGCACCCGCCACCGCCGCCGTCAGCCGGGCCGAGTTGGCCCTGCGCTGGGCGCCCGTCCACTACCAGGACGTCGACGCCACCGGTGCCCACGCCCTGGGCGGCCAGTCCGACTATCTCACCGCCGTGGACTTCGACGGCGATCTCAACGGGCGCAACAACTGGGACCGCGCCGGCCAGTCCGGCACCTCGCTCGCGGCGCACGCGTACTACTCCGTCGTGGAGACGAGCACGCACTGGTACATCACGTACCTGTTCTTCCACCCTCGGGACTGGACCGATCACCCGTTCTTCGAGACCGAACACGAGAACGACGGCGAGGGGGTCCTCTTCGCGATCGAGCGCGACGGCTCCCCGTACGGCGTCCTGCGCGGCGCGGTCACTGTCGCGCACAGCGACTTCTACTCGTACACGCCGGCCGGCAGCACCTGGACCAGCGGCCGCGAGAGCGTCGACGGCACCCTGCAGTTCCAGACCTCACCGCACGACTCCTTCACGCACCCGGTGACCGCGCAGGAGGCGCAGGGGCACGGCCTGAAGGCATATCCGCAGTACGCCATCAACGGCGACGGCCTGGTCTACTACCCGTCCACGGTCGCCGAGACGCCGAGCAGCGGCAACGACCGCGACGTGCGGTACCAGCTCGTCGACATCTTCGCCGCCGGGGGGCTGTGGGCGCAGCGGACCAACGCGAACCTGTTCGCCAGCCTCGGCACGTTCGCCGGCGACACCTCCGGCGACTGCGGCTCCGGCACCTGGAGCTGCTCGGCGAACTCCGCGAACGCCCCCTGGGGCTGGGACGACGGCAACGACGTGCCCGCCCGCGGCGAGCTGGCCAGCGACCCGGCGAAGCTGTCCGCCGAGTACTTCACGGTCCCGGCCGGGCTGGCGCGCAGCTACAGCTACAACCCGTACGCCGGCGCAGCCGCGGCGCTGGCCGAGGCAGCCAGAACGGCAGCGCCGACCGTCGACTGACCGACGGCCGAGGTGCGCGGCCGGCCCGGCTCGGGCCGGCCGCGCACCGGCTCACGAGCCGCCGTCGGGCGCGGTCGGCCGCCCCGCAGCGGTCGCGCCGCGCGGCGTCGGCACGTAGCCTGCGCAGATGCGACACACCCTCGCACCCGGCGACGACACCCTGCACGGTCACTTCTCCCCCGACCTCGCGCCGGCCCTCACCATCGACCCCGGCGACACCGTCACCTACCGCACCCTGGACTGCTGGTGGTCGGCCGGCCCGTACCCCGGCGGGGCGAACCGGGACCGGCCCCGGGCCCCGCAGCACCGGCCCGATCACGGGCATGCGCTGACCGGGCCGGTCGCGGTCCGCGGTGCGCGGGCCGGCCAGACCCTCGCGGTACGCATCGACGCGATCGTCCCAGCCACCTGGGGAACGACGGTGGCCGGCGGGTGGGCGAGCGGGTTCAACCAGCGCTACGGCGTCGCGGCCGACGGCGTGGTGCACGCCTGGGAGCTGGACCCGGTGGCGTTGACCGGCCGCAACCAGCATGGCCACACGGTGGCGCTGCGCCCGTTCATGGGAGTGCTCGGCATGCCGCCCGCCGAGCCGGGGAAGCACTCCACCATTCCGCCTCGGCCCTGGGGCGGCAACCTGGACTGCAAGGACCTGACCGCCGGCAGCACCCTGCTGCTGCCGATCCCGGTCGACGGGGCGCTGTTCTCGGTGGGGGACGGGCACGCCGCGCAGGGCGACGGTGAGGTCGGCGGTACGGCGATCGAGTGCCCGATGGACGAGGTGACGCTGACCCTCGACGTCCGCGACGACTTCCCGGTCACCGGCCCGGTGGCCCGCACCGCCGACGCCTGGCTGACGCTGGGCGTGGGAGCGTCCCTCGACGACGCGACGTTCATGGCCCTCGATGGGATGCTGACCCTGCTGCAACGGCTGCACGGCCTCAGCCGACCGGACGCGGTGGCGCTGGCCAGCGTCGTCGTCGACGTGCGGGTGACCCAGATCGTCAATCAGACCGTCGGCGCGCACGCGGTGCTGCGCGACGACGCGCTGCGCTGAGCCGCCACAACGGACCGCCCGCGCGGCGGCGACGTGACGGACCGCCCGCGCCGGCTCGCAGCGGCGGACCGCCCGCGCCGGCTCGCAGCGGCGGACGGCTGTCAGCGCAGCCGGCGGGCGGTGAACCTCGCCGGCGGCTCGGCGATCGCGTCCTGTGCCGCGATCAGCTGGATCTCCCGGGTGCCCGCCGCGAGGGTCGCCTCCAGGACGGTGAAGACGGAGGAGATGGTTTGCTCCAACGCGGTCGCGGGTGAGCCGGAGGTCAACAGGTGCGCCAGGTACAGCGCCGCGGTGACGTCACCCCCGCCGTTCGGACTGATCGGCAGCAGCGGGGTGGTCACCGCCCAGGCGCCCTCGTCGGAGACCGCCACCACCTCCAGCGCGCCCGCCGGGACGTCGCTGTGCAGCACGCTGGTGACCAGGACGTGCCGCGGCCCGGTGGCACGGACGACGTCGACGGCCTCCAGCACCTCCGCCAGCGAGGACGTCGTGCGGCCGGCCAGGAAGTCCAACTCGAAGTGGTTCGGCGTGATGATGTCGGCGCGCGGCACGACTGTGTCGCGCAGGTACTCCGGAATGCCGGGCCGGACGAACATGCCCCGGCCGATGTCGCCCATCACCGGGTCGCAGCAGTACACCGCGGCCGGGTTGGCAGCCTTGACCTGGGCCACCGCGTCCAGGATCACGGCGCCCATCGCCGGATCGCCCTGGTAGCCCGACAGCACCGCGTCGGCGCCACCGAGAACCCCCCGGTCGGCGATGCCCGCGATCACCTCGGCCACGTCGGCGGCCGCCAGCAGCGGCCCGCGCCACGCGCCGTACCCGGTGTGGTTGGAGAAGTGGACCGTCAGGACGGGCCAGACCTCGTGCCCGAGTCGCTGGAGGGGAAAGACGGCGGCCGAGTTGCCGACGTGGCCGTAGGCGACCGACGACTGGATGGACAGGATCTGCACCGACCCATCATGGCCGCCTCCGACGGCGCGCAGCGCGCGGCCCGCCGAATCTGTCGGCTGGGCCACTCCGGCCCGCACCGGCCACCCCGCACTGCAGCGGGCAGACCGCGCCGCGGCCGAGCCGCGAGCCGGTGCCGCCACACCCTCGGGCGGCCCGGACCGTGGTCGTCCGAGCCGCCCGAGGTCGTCCGTCAGCGGGTCGTCAGCCGCCGAGGCTCGCCGCGGCCGAGGCGATCGACGAGGCGAAGTAGCTCACCTGGGTGTAGACACCCGGGTAGTTGGGTCGGGCGCAACCGTTGCCCCAGCTGACGATGCCGACCTGGATCCACGCGTTGGTGGCGTCGCGGCGGAACATCGGGCCGCCCGAGTCGCCCTGGCAGGTGTCCGTACCGCCGCTGGCGTAGCCGGCGCAGATCTCCTCGGCGGGGATGAGGTCGCCGCCGTAGTTGGAGTTGCAGGTGGAGTCGCTGACGAACGGCACGGTGGCCTTGAGCAGGTACCGCTGCTGGCTGCCACCCTCGCGCGCGGCACCCCAGCCGGCGATGGTGAAGGTGCCGCTGTCGTACGCGGTCGTGGTGGCGATCTTCAACGTGTCCAGCCCGGTCACGGGGGTGGCGAGGCGAATCAGCGCCCAGTCCTTCCCGGCGCCGTTGTAGCCGGGAGCGCGGTAGACGTAGTTGGACCGGACGGTGATCCGGCTGGACGACTGGAGGTCAACCGTCCCGAGCGTCGCGGTGATGCTGGTGTTGGTGCCGGTCGAGCCCACGCAGTGCGCCGCGGTGAGCACCAGCCGGGAGCTGTAGAGGGCCCCGCCGCACCCCATCGAGAGCCGCACCATGAACGGAAACTCGCCCTGCGCGGCGCGGGTGCCGCCGACGACGTTCGGCGTGACGGGGCTGTCGGCCGCGGCAGCGGGCGCCGCGAGGGTGAGGCTGGCCGCAGCCAGCGCGGCGGCCACCAGGCCAGTGAGGGTACGCCAGTGAACCATGCAATCCTCCGCTTCGGAACGGCACGCCTTGTGAGCGCACCTGATCGAGATAGCGGTCATCGTATTGATTAACATGGATATTGCGGGTCATCCTCTCTGGGTCGTACCCCAGGGTTATGGATCCCGCCCCGCCGGCGACGACGCCCGCGAGCGGTGACGACCGCCGCGAGACTGACCACCGCGGCGGTCAGTTGCAGCACGGCGCCGAGCAGGTCGACCAGGCTGGAGAGGGCGTCAGCGTCGGGGACAAGGTCCATCGCGGCCTCCGGGTTTCGACCCCCACCGTCCGCGCTCTGCGGAGGGCTTCCCCCGGGCCCAACTAACATCGACGGGCGCCACCGTCAGTATGGCAGCGGCCGGCGAGGCGACCAACCCCGGATTCCGGACCGTGGACCCGACGCTGGCCGGCTCACCGCCCGACGGACTCCTGACCGGCCAGCACGACCAGGCCGTCGGCCGGGACGGACACGGGCGTCGTCGCGCGGTCAGGCCAGACGAGGTAGCCCACCGGCGGCCCGGCCGAACCCCACCGCGCGCCGACTATCGTGGCCAGCTGAGCGTCGTCCGTCCCCGCGACACGACGTACCCGGGTGCCCGGAGCGTGCCCGTCGTCGGCCACGATCAGCAGCGCGTCGAGGATCTGCCGTACGCCGGTGATCGGCAGTCCCGGCACGTACGGCTCGCCCGCGTACCCCAGCCGCGGTGTCATCATCGTGCGCAGCAGCGCGCCCTGGCGGATCGCGCCCTGGCGGAGCTGCCAGTCGACGCCGGCCTTGGCGGCGACGAGCGCCTCCTCGATCGCCGACCACAGCCGCGCCGGCTCCCGGTCGAGCAGCCGACGGGCCTCGCGGTCGGCGTCGGCGCAGGCCGTGTCGACCGCCGTGTCCTCGCCCAGCTCGGCGATCCAGGCGACGTCCCCCACCTCGGGCAGCAGCCCCGGCGACTCGGCCGCGACCACGAGGTACAGCATGGCGAGCAACTCCTGCCGACCCTCGCCGTGGTAGAGCCCGCCGACTCCCGTGCCGGCCGGGCCCCGGCTGGGCGGGAAACGGTCGACGAGGTGCGCGGCGCGGCCCTCCGGCAGGGCAGCCGCCCGGCGCGTGTCCGCCCGCCGTTCGTCGAACGAGCGCCGTTCGCGGCGGTCGACGAGGAGTTGACGGTACGGGTCGACGCCGATCGGATAGATCGTCCGGCCGTACGTGGCGAGGGTCTCGCCGGGTGCCAGACCGACCGATTCGAGCTGCCGGGCAGCCACCGAATAGGCGACGCCGCTGCGGGCCGCCTGCTCCCGGATGGCGCGCCTGCGGGCACGGCCCGGAACCGGGGTACGGCGGGACGGGAGATCAGACATGACGCCTCCGGTGCAGCCCCACGCACTTCACCGAACGGGCGGCGTGACGGACACACCGGGGGTCGACACGACGGCGCGGAGTCGGCGACTCTTGGCCCCGAGCATGTGGTCGGGCGTGGGCCACCACATCGGGCGCGGGCAGGCGCTCTGCCGTCGCGAGCATATCGCGACCCGGGGCCGTCGGTCGCCCTCTGGAGCCCGCCCCCGGTGTCGGCCCGTGTCGGCGGGGGTGTCGGTGCGGTGTCGGCGCGGTGTCAGGCGACCGGCGCACGCTCTGGGACATGACAACCGACCTGGTGATCGAGGCCGAGGGCCTCGTCAAGACATTCGGGAGGACGAGGGCGCTACAGGGCGTGGACCTCGCCGTACCCAGGGGGACCGTGCTCGGCGTGCTCGGCCCCAACGGCGCTGGCAAGACCACCGCCGTGCGTATCCTCTCCACGCTGCTCACCCCGGACGCCGGCAGCGCCCGGATCGGCGGCTTCGACGTCGTCCGCGACGCCGAGCGGGTCCGGCAGAGCATCGGCCTCACCGGCCAGTACGCCTCGGTCGACGAGGACCTGACCGGGCGGCAGAACCTGGAGCTGTTCGGGACGTTGCTGGAGTTGGGTCGCGCCGGCGCCCGGCGACGGGCCGCCGAACTGCTCGACTGGTTCGACCTGACCGACGCCGCCGGCCGACCGGCCAAGACCTACTCCGGGGGCATGCGGCGGCGGCTGGACCTGGCCGCCAGCCTCGTCGGCTCGCCGGACGTGATCTTCCTGGACGAGCCGACGACCGGGCTGGACCCGGCCAAGCGCGAGGACATGTGGGACGTGGTCCGTTCGCTGGTGGCCAACGGCTCGACGGTGCTGCTCACCACCCAGTACCTGGAGGAGGCCGACGCGCTGGCCGACGCGATCACGGTGATCGACCACGGCCGGGTCATCGCGCACGACACGCCCGAGGGGCTCAAGCGGGTCGTCGGCGGGCAGACCCTCGAAGTCCGGCCCGCGGACCCGGCGCAGCTCTCCCGGACCGCGGCGATCCTGACCGAGGTCGGCTCGGGCGGCCAGGCCGACGAGACCCGCAAGGGCGTGCTCGCGGTGCCGGTCACCGACGACACGGCCCTGACCGAGAGCGTCGCGCGGTTCGCCGCCGCCGGCATCTCCGTCACCGAACTCTCCCTGCACCTGCCGAGTCTCGACGAGGTGTTCTTCACCCTCACCGGGCGTACG
Organism: Micromonospora sp. NPDC005252; assembly: GCF_042872475.1. NCBI lineage: Bacteria > Bacillati > Actinomycetota > Actinomycetes > Micromonosporales > Micromonosporaceae > Micromonospora > Micromonospora sp. NPDC005252. The sequence continues at coordinate 364,495 of NZ_JBIAKN010000005.1, forward strand.
GCATCCGAGGACGACACCACTTCCCGTACGGAGGTAGCGGCATGAGCACCCTGGTCGGCGCACCACCCACCGCGAGCCCCGCGCTGTCGACGGCCGCGGTGAAGCCGCGACCGTTCCGGCTCGTGCGGCACTCGTTGGCGCTTGCCAAACGCAGCCTCATCAAGACCTGGCGGACGCCCGAGGCACTGATCGACGTCACGCTGCAACCGGTGCTGTTCCTCATCATCTTCGTCTACATCTTCGGTGGCGCGGTCGCCGGATCCACCCACGACTACCTGCAGTTCCTGCTGCCCGGAATCCTGGCGCAGACCATCGCCACCGGGGCCATCGCGATCGGCGTCAACCTCAACACCGACATCGCCAAGGGCATCTTCGACCGGTTCCGGTCGCTGCCGATCCCCCGCTCCGCGCCGCTGGTCGGCGCGGTCCTGGGCGACGTCGTCCGGTACGTGATCGTCACGGTCTCGACCCTCGCGATCGGCTACCTGATGGGTTTCCGGATCGACACCGACCCGTTCCGGGCGATCGCCGGGTGCCTGCTCGCGGTGCTGTTCGCGCTCTGCCTGAGCTGGCTGCCGGTCTACGTGTCGATGAAGGTGCGCACCCCCGGTGCCGTGCAGGGCCTGATGTTCGCCCTGATCATGCCGCTGAGCTTCGGGTCGAACGTGTTCGTCGGCACCGACACCCTGCCCGGCTGGATGCAGGCCTTCGTGAAGGTCAACCCGATGACCCACCTGGTGGCCTCGGTACGCGGACTGTTCCTCGGCACCCCGCTCGACGCGCACGTGTGGTGGACGCTCGCCTGGTGCGCCGGCTTCGTGGCGGTGTTCATGCCGCTGGCGCTGCGCGCGTACCGCAAGAAGGTCTGACGCCGGGCTAGACGAGCAGGTCCTCCATCAGCTCACGGATCCGGGTGACGGCCGCGGCCACCGGCCGGGCGCGCCAGGCGGACACCAACGACTCACGCTGCTCCTCGTCACCGAGGGCGGCGTCGAGTCGTTCGCTGCGCCCGCTCGGGAAGAACAGCTCCATGTGCGTCCCGAGCCGCTTCGCGAGCGCGGACAGTTCGCGGGTGGTGGCGATGTCGTCCCGGTACGCGGCGAGTTCCGCGCCGCCCGACGCCCACGCCCCGATCACCGGCAGGTCCTTCGAGTTCAGCGCGTCGTCGCGGGCGAGCGCCAGCAACGTGGCCGCCTGGGCGGCGGCGGTGCCCGACGCCCCCCGCGCGTCGGCCACCCGCAGGTACAGGACCGCCACCGAGGCCCGCACCATCACGCGCGGCTGCGGTGGCGGTCCGGTCCAGCCGGCGAGAGTACGGTTCACCGCGTCGGCGTGGGCGAGCGCCTCGTCGTAGCGCTTCCGCTGCCAGGCGAGGTGCGCCAGGCCGAGAAGCGCCTGCGCGACGTCCATCTGCTCGGCCTGGCCCGGCGTCGCCGTCTCACCGAGTCGCCGCTCGGCGTCCGCGTCGCCGGTCAGGGCGAGCTGCACGTCCAGTCGCACCCGGATCGACCGCGCGTCCTGCTGGGCGCCGATCATCTCCATGTGCCGGACGCTGCGCGCCAGCCACTCGGCCGACCGTCCCTCCCTGCCGGGGAGCAGGAACTGCCCGACGGCACCCGCGGCCATCGCCATGCCCCAGTGGTCGCCCGCGACCTCGAAGCGGTGGTACGCCTGCTCGGCGTCGTCGATCGACGCCTCCGGCAGGCCGCTGTTCTCCCGTACCGCCGCGCGGGCGATCAGGCCGAGCGCCTGCACGTACGGGTCCGGGTGCGCGATCATCTCGGTCGCGCTCTTCAGGCTCCGCTCCAGGTCCGACTCGTCGAAGCCGGGCAACGCCACCGCGAATGCGGTCAGCCGCGGCGACACCTCGGCGGGTCGTTCCGCGAGCAGCGTCCGCAGCGCGCGCCGAGCGAGCACGGCGGGCCGCAGGTCGGCGCTGATGCCGCTGTTCACGCTGATCAATACGCATGTCCAGGCGAGTCGGTCTCCGTGCGGCAGGGGCCGGCCGCTGGCCCGGCCCCGCAGGATCGCCGAGCGTCGACGCCGCTGCGGCTCGTCGACGTTGAGCAGCCCGCGCCCCCACGCGAGGACCTCCAGGTGCAGGCCTCGCACCGTCCAGAGGTGCAGCAGCGCGGTGGCGACGTCGACGACGGCCGGCTCGTCGTCCTGCTCCAGCGCCCACCGCAGGCCCGCGACCAGGTTGTCCTGCTCGGCGGCGCAACGGTCCAGCGCCTCGACCTGGCCGGGGCCCACGAGGCGACCGGCGAGCCCGACGGCCTCGTCCCGGGCCCAGCCGACCAGACCGGCCATCGCCACGCCCCGGTCACCGGCGGCGTCCAGGCGGGCCTCGCCGTACTCGCGGACGGTTTCCAGCATCCGGTAGCGGGGTGGCCCGTCCCCCTCGACCAGGGTCAGCAGGGACTGTTCGACAAGCCTCGCCAGACCCCGCCGCACGTCCGAGGTCTGCGCGACCGCGGCGGCGAGGTCCGCGGTGAACGGCGCGGGGATGACCGCGACCCGCGCAAGCAGCGCACGGTCGTCGGGGGCGAGCAGTTCCCGGCTCCAGTCGACCATCGCCCACAGGCTCGCGTGCCGTTCCGGCAGGCCCCGCAGCGCGTCGTCGAGCAGCGCGAACCGGTCGGTCAGCCCGGCGAGCACGTCGTCGATCGGCATGTGCCGCAGTCGCGCGGCGGCCAGTTCGAGGGCCAACGGCAGGTTGTCGAGCCGGTTGCACAGCGCGAGAGCCCGCGCGGTGTCCCAGGTCGGCACCGCGCCGCCGGCCCGCGCCCGGGACTCGATCAGCCCGAGCGCGTCGGAGTCCGGCAGGGCGGTCAGTCGGTGCACCCACTCGCCGGCCAGGCCCAGCGGCGCACGACTGGTCGCGAGCACCGCGACCTCCGGGGAGGTCACCGCGAGCAGGTCGGCGACGACGCCCGCCACCGCGTCGAGGACATGCTCGCAGTTGTCCAGCACGACCAGCCCGTCGAGGTCCGGCGCCAGCGCCCGCAACCGCTCCTCGGGGCTGAGCACCCGCCGTTCGAGGCCCAGGTTGCCGCCGGTCGTCGAGGTGTCCGCGCCACCGAGCGCCGCGAGCACCGTGGGTAGCACCTCGTCGGGCGAGCGCAGCCCGGCCAGCTCGACCACGCGTACCGCCTGCCCGGCCGCCGCCGTGCGCCGCGTGACCTCGGCCGCGAGGCGGGTCTTGCCGGCGCCGCCGGCCGCCACGATCGTCACGAGAGCCGACTCGTCCAGCGCCGCGTCCAGGGCCTCGACGTCGCGCTCGCGGCCGACGAGGGCGGTCATCGGCCGGCGCCACGCGGCGGGCAGGGCGATCCGCGCCGGCGGACGGGGTGGCGCGACGACGGCCGGCGCGGTGAGCTCGCCGCGCAGCAGCGCCAGATGGACCTGGTTGATCACGGGTGACGGGTCGGTGCCGTAGCGCTCGGCCAGGTCGTCACGGAGGCGCTCGACCACCTCCAACGCCTCCGCCTCCCGCCCCTGCGCGGCGAGCACCCGCACGAGCAGGGCGGCGGACGGCTCGTCCGGGGGCGTCCGGGCGGCGAGCCGGCGCAGGTCCGCCTCGTCGTACGGCCCCGCACCGGCGAGCGCCGCCTCGGCGCGCAGCGCGGCGACGTCGGCGAACAGGCGGGTGTCCTCGGTGGTGACGATCTCCGGTACCTCGGGAAACAGGGCACGGGCCCGATCGGCCGAGTCGCGGGCCGCCCGCGCGTCGCCGGCCCGCAGGGCGGCACGCCCGTGATCGAGGAGCGCCCGCGCCTCGACCGCGTCGACGGTGACCTCGTCGGCGGGCAGGCGGTATCCCCCCGGCACCGCCACCACGGGCAGCCCGAGACGGCGTACGCGGGACACGAGCGCCTGCACCGCGCCGGTCGCGTCGTCGGGCGGCGCCCCGTCCCACACCGCGTCCACGAGCAGACTGGTGGAGACCGCCCGGCCACGCGCGTCGACGAGTGCGCGGAGCACCGCCGCCAACCGCTCGCCCCGGACCGGCCGGCCGTCGACGGCGAGGGGGCCGAGGATCGTGATCTGCACGCAACCAGCATCCCCCACGCCAACCACCACACCGAGCAGGGTGTCGGACGGCGCGAGGGTCCTCCCGGGTGGGCAGCGCGGCGCGGGATGCGTCCGGGACGGCGTGGTGCGTACAGTTTCGGGTCGGACTTGGGGTGGACCGGCGAATCCGGCACAGGAAACGGGACGAGACAGCGACGCATGACAGTGGACAAGATTGCCCAAAACGGTCAGGACGGCATTGACCGGGACCGGCTGGAGACCTGTCTCAGCGTCTTCGAGGCGTTGGAGGCCCTCCCGTCCGACCACCCGGACGTGGTGCGGGTGCAGCGGGCCACCGCGAAGCTCTACAAGGTGATCAAGCAGCGGCGACGCGAGGAGCGGCGCGACGCCATCATCGCGGCCGACCGGGCGGTGACGGAGGCCACGGCCACCGGCGCCCCCGGCCGGATCGACGACGAGACCCAGGGCATCCCCCTCGCCTCCCCCACCACCGGCACGACTGCGGGATTCCTGCACAACCCGCGCGGCTGCTACATCTGCAAGCAGCGCTACCGCGAGGTGGACGCCTTCTACCACCAGCTCTGCCCGTCCTGCGCGGCCCTGAACCGGGAGCGCCGCGACGCCCGTACCGACCTGACCGGCCGGCGCGCGCTGCTCACCGGCGGCCGGGCCAAGATCGGCATGTACATCGCGCTGCGGCTGCTGCGCGACGGCGCGCACACGACGGTGACCACGCGGTTCCCGCACGACGCGGTCCGCCGCTTCGCCGCGATGCCCGACAGCGGGGACTGGCTGCACCGCCTGCGGATCGTCGGGATCGACCTGCGCGACCCCGCCCAGGTGATCGCCCTCGCCGACTCGGTGAGCAGCCAGGGCCCCCTCGACATCCTGATCAACAACGCGGCGCAGACCGTGCGCCGCTCGCCCGGGGCGTACGCCCAGCTCGTCGCCGCGGAGGCCGCGGCCCTGCCGGACGGCCCCCTGCCGGAGCTGATCACGTTCGCCAAGCCGGGCGGCCCGGCCGGCGGTCTCACGGCCGGGCCGGAGTCGACAGCGCTCACCCCGCACGCGCTTACCGCGCTGGCGTTGACCAGCGGCTCCGCGTCGCCCGAGCGGATCGCGGCGTCCACCGCCATCGACGCCGGCGGCCTGGTGCCGGATCTCGACTCGGTGAACAGCTGGGTCCAGCGGGTCCAGGAGGTCGACCCGGTCGAGCTGCTGGAAGTGCAGTTGTGTAACGTCACCGCGCCGTTCGTGCTGGTCAGCCGGCTACGTCCGGCGATGGCCGCCGCGGCGGCCCGCCGCAAGTACGTGGTGAACGTCTCGGCGATGGAGGGTCAGTTCGGTCGCGGCTACAAGGGCCCGGGGCACCCGCACACCAACATGGCCAAGGCGGCGCTGAACATGCTGACCCGCACCAGCGCACAGGAGATGCTGACCGACGGCATCCTGATGACCAGCGTCGACACGGGTTGGATCACCGACGAGCGGCCACATCCGACCAAGATGCGGCTGGCCGACGAGGGGTTCCACGCCCCGCTGGACCTCGTCGACGGCGCGGCCCGGGTGTACGACCCGATCGTCCGGGGCGAGCAGGGCGAGGACCTGTACGGCTGTTTCCTGAAGGACTACGCGCCCTGCGCCTGGTGAACGACGCTCGACGAGGAGAAACACATGTCATCTGACCAGTGGCCGACGCTGGACGAGCTGCAGCGCGAGGAGAACGAGCTGGAGCTCGCGGGCCTGACCGAGACCGACGCGTACGAGCTGGGCGTGCGGGCCGTCACCGCCGCCGCCCAGCGAGGGCTCCCGGTCTCCGTAGGTGTGTGGCGGACCGGACGGCAGTTGTTCCACTGTGGCCTGCCCGGTTCGACGGCGGACAACGACGGGTGGCTGCGTCGCAAGGGGCGCGTGGTGATGCGGTTCGAGCACTCGTCGCTCTACATGGCCCGGCTCTGCCAGGACAAGCAGACGACGCTCACCGAGAAGTTCGGCCTACCGGCCGCACGCTACGCCGCGGCCGGAGGCGCCGTGCCTCTGCGCGTTCGTGGCACCGGCGTGGTGGGCTGGATGGGCGTCTCCGGGCTTCCGCAGCTGGACGACCACCGCTTCGTCGTCGACATCCTGCGCGGCAACGCGCGCTAGCCCCCCGCAACCGCCGGACGCCGCCCGCCCGCCGCACATCGGCGACGGCGGGCGTCGTCGTCGGGCGCTCGGCGCGTCCGCACGACCGTCAGCCCGCGCGGCGGTTCGCGCGCAGGGCGCCCAGGATCACGCCGGGTGTGGCCAGCGACAGCGGGTGCTCCCGCAGGGACACGACCTCGTTGAACCGGCGGGCGATCGCCACGTCCGTGACGGTCGCCGTGAGGATCTGCCGGCTGACCCAGCTGGAGACCCGGTAGCCGCGCGGGTAGGGCCCGTCGACGTGCGGCAGCGCCAGGTCGGCGGAGGTCGAGGTCGACCAGGCGGCGTCGACCACGACCTTCTGCAGGGCGAGGAAGTGGCGGGCGGGCTCGCTCAGGTCCGGGTCGGAGCTCAGGTACGCCGACAGGCAGGCCGCGTGCAGGGCCGCCGCCGTCATCCCCTGCCCGTACACCGGGTTGAACGACGCGACGGCGTCACCGACGCTGACGAGTCGCGCCGGGAACCGCCGAAGCGCGTGGAAGTCCCGCCGGCGGCTGTCGGCGTGGTGGTAGGTCTGGACGTCGCCGAGCATCTCCTGCTCGGCGACCTCGCCGAACTCCGGCGGGAACTGCTCCCGCAGTCGTCGGACGAAGTCCTCGGCGGTGCGGCCCGGCCGGTCCTTCCCGTAGCCGGCCATCATGGCCATCCACCGGCCGTCCTCGATGGCGAAGAAGGCGGCGCCGGCGATGTCCGTCATGGTCCGCGGAGTGTGCAGGGCGAGGACGACGGTCGCCTCCGGAGACTGCTCGGGGCGGCGGAACAGGGCTGTCGCGTAGTTGAGGTGCACGGACATCCGACGGGTGGCGGGCCGCTCCCAGCCGGCCTGCTCCAGCCAGTCGGAGAGCCGGCTGGACCGCCCCATGGCGTCCACCACCAGGTCGGCGCCCTCGACGCCGGGCACCTGGTCGACCTCGTACCGGACGCCGGTGACCGCGTCGCCGTCGAACACGAGACCCGTGGCACGGGCGGTGACCGTCTTGACGTTGGGCAGCCGGAGCACCTGCTGACGGATCAGCCCTTCCAGGAGGGGCCGGCTGCCGGCCAGGCTGTCGTCGTCGTCGGGTACGACCACCTTCCGTCGGCCGTCGAGGTAGCTGCGCCGGGCGGCGGGCGGCGCCTCGACCGCCCCGTGGGCCAGCGCCCGCTGCCGGAACCCGGGGAACAGCTGCTCGAGCTGGAGCAGGCCGCCGGGCAGCAGCGCGTGCAGTTGCGTCCCCTGTGGCACGCCGGGTCGGGCGCCGCTCATCTGCGGGTCGTCCCGGTCGAGGAGGACCACGCTCTCCGCGTGGTCGGACAGGACCCGGGCGGCCAGGAGCCCGGCGACGCTGCCGCCGACCACCACCGCCTTCCCCAGGCGCGGGGTTGGTTGGTCGGGGGGTCGCACGGCGTTCAACGCGGCGAAGACCCGAACCGGGGAGAGGGACATCGTGCTCTCCAAGGGGTACGAGGTGTGGCCCCGATCGTTGCACAGCGTCGACCGTCGACCGTCGCCCCGACACGTCCGCCCGGGTGTCGGATACCAACCATGTCGCTGGACGCGGTCGGCGTTCGTCTGAGCGCGGCTGGCGCGCGGCGCGTCCGTACTGTCACCATCACCGGCATGCCTGTCGCACGTCGTACCCTGCTCGGAGCTGGCCTGGCGGCCGCGACCGGCGCCCTCACCGGCTGCGGTGACAGCGGCGGCACCGGGCCGGGCGGGGCGGGCCCCGGAGACGCGGGGACCGCCACCGACGCCGCGGGGAACAGGGTGGGGTTCGGCGCGGCCGGGAACACCCCGTCGGGTACGCCGAGCGCCTCCCCGTCGCCCGGCGGCGGGGCCACGGCGGCCAATCAGGCCAAGTACGCCCCGCAGCTGACGGCCCTGCTGCGGCGTCACCTCCCCGCCTCGCCGCAGACCGTCCAGCATCACGGCTTTCCCGGTGCGGTCGCGGTCGTGCTGGTCGACGGACGGACGACGGTGCACACCGCCGTCGGGGAGGCGCTGCGCTACGCGGCCGGCCCGAAACTCCTCGCGGCGGGTCAACGCGTCGCGATGCGCCCCGACTCCGTCTTCGACCTCGCCTCGGTCACCAAGGTCTACACCGCGATCCTGCTGCTGCAGCAGGTCGAGAAGCGTCGCGTCGACCTGGACGCGCCGGTCCGCGACTACCTGCCCGGCTTCACCGGCGCCGGCAAGGGCCCTCGTTCCTGGTCGATCCGGACCGCAAGCTCGTGCTCGCCCTGCTCACCAACCGGGCGCACCCCAACTGGTCCTGGGCGAATCCCGATCCCGTCCGCGCCGCTGTCGGCGACCTCCTCGCCGCAGCGGTCACCTGAGCGCCCGAGCGGGCCGTCAGCCCGCGAGGGCGGCCGGTTCCCGCTCGCGGCGACGTCCGGCGGTGAAGCTGACGATTCCCAGGCCCAGCCCGACGACGGCCAGGACCAGGCCCACCCGGGCCGGCGCGAGGTAGCCGAGCCCGGCGGCGATGGCGACGCTGCCCAGGGCCGCGCCCAGGCTGTTGGCGATGTTCATGGCCGACTGGTTGAGCGCCGCGCCCATCAGTTGGGCGCCGGGGGCGACCGTGATCAGGCGTGCCTGCAGGACCGGACCGAGGTAGAGGCTCGTCGCGCCGACCAGGAACGCGCCCACGAACAGGCCCACGCGGTTCGACGCGACGAGGCTGAACACACCGATGCTGACGATCATGGCGACGAAGCCGATCATCATGCTGCGGCGGAGGTCCCGGTCGGCGAGCCAGCCGCCCAGGGCGTTGCCGACGGTCATGCCGAGACCCACCGCGACCAGCGCCCACGGCACGGTCGCGGCGGAGAGGCCGGCGACGTCGGTGGTGACCGGCGCGATGTAGGAGTCGACCGCGAAGAACCCGGCGAAGCCGATCGCCCCGGTGGCCGCGACCAGCCAGACCTGCGGGGTTCGCAGGGAGCGCAGTTCGGCGGCCGGCGAACCGTCCGCCGCCGCGGCGACCTCCGGGACGACCGCCAGCACCGCCAGCAGCGTGAGCAGGAAAACCCCGGCGATCACCAGGTACGCCGCACGCCAGCCGACCGCCTGCCCGAGCCGGGTGATCAGCGGTACGCCCACCACGTTGCTCACGGTCAGCCCACCGAGCACGGTGGCGAAGCCCCGGGCCTCGTTGCCGGGGCCCATCAGGGTCGCCGCGAGCAGGCCGGCCGCGCCGAAGTACGCGCCGTGCGGCAGCGCGGCGACGAACCGCGCCACCAGCACCAGTTCGAACGTCGGGGCCGTGGCGGACGCGATCGTGCCGACGGCGAAGAGGACGAGCAGGCCGAGGACGAGCTTGCGGCGCGGCAGGCGCGCGCTGAGCGCGGCGATCAGCGGGGCGCCCACGACCACGCCCAGCGCGTACGCGGTGATCATCCACCCGGCCTGGGCGACCGCGTTCGACGACGATCGGGCGTACTCCTGCGGGAGCAGGCCGCGTGCCATCTCGGGCAGCAGACCCATCGCCACGAACTCCGTCAGTCCGACCGCGACGCCGCCCAGGGCCAGGGCCGCCAACGCCGCCAGGCGCTGATTTCTGCTCAGTCCGTTCACCGAGCGAATTTAGCAACAGCGTTGCGTAATAGGCTGGTGAGATGACGCGCACCACAGCCGACGTGACGTTCCTGCGCGGATACAACCAGGCGCTCGTCATGGCCGTGGGGCGCACCGCGCGGACGTTCGAGCGGTCGACGGTCGTCGACGCCACCGGGCTGACGCCGCAGGCGGTCTCCAAGGTCATCGCCCGCCTGACCGCCGACGGGCTGATCCGTTCCGCCGGCTTCCGCCGCCCCGGCATCGGCAAGCCGGCGGTCGTCTACGAGCTGGTCCCCGACAGCCGGTACGCGATCGGCGCGCACGTCGCCCGACGCACACTGCGACTGGTCCTGGTCGACCTGGCCGGCACCGTGCACCACTCCACGGTCAGCCCTCTGCCCGGCGACTTCACCCCCGAGCAGCTCCTCGACGTCCTGCGGGTCGGCATCGACGCGATCACCGCCGGCACCGAGCTGCGGAGCCGGCTGACCGGCGTGGGCATCGGCATGATCGGCCCACTCGACCACGCGCACGGGCTGGTCCGGGACGCGCACGGCCTGCGGCACTGGCACGACGTACCGCTGCGTGAGCTGGCCGAGGCGCACCTGGGCCTGCCGGTGCACCTCGACAAGGACGTGACCGCCGGGATCACCGCCGAGGCGTGGCGGCACGGCGCGACGTTCGGCGACGCGGCGCTCATCATGGTCGAATCCGGCATCGGCGCTGGCTTCCGGCTGGGCGGCGCCGCCCACCGGGGCGCGCACACCAACGCCGGCGAGTTCGGGCACACTGTCGTCGACCTGGACGGGCCCCGCTGCGTCTGCGGACGCCACGGCTGCCTGGAGGTCGTGCACCTGCGCGCCACCGAGGCGGGAGACGTCCCCCGCGCGGCCCGCGTCCTCGCCGTCGGCGTCGTCAACCTGCTCCAGACCCTCGACCTCGCCCACGTGGTGCTGGCCGGCGCGGATCTGCTGCGCCACGCGGAGGTCTACCGCGCCGCGGTCGAGCGGGCCGTCCGCACGGACGTGCCGCGCGCGGACTGGTTGACGCCGACGGTGACCCTGTCCAGCCTGGGCGCGGACGTCATCGCCGCCGGCGCCGCCATGCAGGTGCTCGACCAGCGCTACGGCATCCCCGACCTCGCTCCCGGCGCCCCGCCCACGATCGTGCGACAGTCCGTCGTCGGGGCGCGCTGAGCGGCCCCCAGGGGAGCACGGGGGCGATCACCGCAGGGCGGCGTCCGCATAGGCGCAGCCGCTGGCCGGGCTCTCGCTGGAGCTGATCACCGCGTCGAGTCGGTCCCGGACCTGGACGAGTTGGTCGATCTGTCGGGTGAGGCGGTCGCGTTCGGCGTTCAGCAGGGCACGGGACTGCGGGGTGTTGACCTTCGCGTCGACGCAGGGCAGCAGATCCAGGATCGTCCTGCTGGACAGACCCGCGGCGTAGAGCGTCTGGATGAGCTGGACGCGGTCGAGCGCCTTCTCGTCGTAGTGGCGCTGGCCGCCGCCGCTGCGTTCGGGGATCAGCAGCGACTGCTCCTCGTAGTAGCGCAGGGCGCGCACCGACACACCCGTGCTGGCGGCCAGTTCTCCGATCCGCACGACCCCTCCCCCACGGCGGTGACAGCCGCCACACAACCTTGTCTCTCACGTCCACGTCAGGTTTTAGCGTAGGTCGCGTACGAATCCTCGTCCAACCCAAGCAGAGGGCATCATGCGGATCTCAGGCTCGATCGCGCTGGTCACCGGCGCCAACCGTGGCATCGGCCGGCACTTCACCCGGCAACTCCTCGAACGCGGCGCGACGAAGGTGTACGCCACGGCCCGCGACCCCGAACAGATCGACATCCCCGGCGTCGAGAGGCTCCGCCTGGACATCACCGACCCGCAGGCGGTGCGGGACGCCGCAGCGGTCGCCTCCGACGTGACCCTGCTCGTCAACAACGCCGGAATCACCACGCGGACCAACCTCGTCACCGGCGACCTGCGCATGGTCCGATCCGAGATGGACACGCACTTCTACGGCACCCTCGACATGGTGCGCGCGTTCGCCCCGGTCCTGGGTGCCAACGGCGGCGGCGCCATCCTCAACGTCCTGTCGGCGTTGTCGTGGTTCTCCTACGACGGGGCGAACGCCTACAGCGCCGCCAAGGCGGCCGAGTGGAGCCTGACCAACGGCGTCCGGCTCGAACTGGCCGCGCAGGGCACGCTGGTGACCGGACTGCACCTGGGCGCCGCCGACACCGACATGATGGCCGACTACGACGGCGACAAGATGGACCCCGCCGACGTCGTCTACGCCGCCCTCGACGGCATCGAGGCCGGCCGACTCGAGGTCCTCGCCGACGAGTGGAGCGCCCACGTGAAGGCATCCCTCGCCGGCGATCCGAGCGCGTTCTACGGCACGGCCGCAGCCGGCTGACGCGCCACGACGACAGCGGTCGGCCACCCCGAGGTGACCGGCCGCCGTCGCGTGCAGCGGTCAGAGCCGGGCAGCACCGTCGCGCCGTCGGCGGCGTCACATGCCGGTCGGCTCGGGAGCGTCGCGCGGCGGGTGCGCCAGGACGAACCGCTGCACGGCCGCGCCGCTGACCGCGGCGCAGAACTGCCGGTACCCGGCCTGCGCTCCCCAGTGCGACAGGGCCAGCGGCCGGCCGGCCGGGAACGCCCCGTAGTCGAGGTCCCACGGCGCGACCACGAACCTGCCGCCGTAGCGGTCGTCGCCGAACGTCCGGGCCAGCGCCCGCAGTGCCTCGATCTGGTCGGGGGCGAGCGGTTCGACATACCACAGCACGGTGTAGCCGTGTTCCAGGTTGTGGACCAGCGTCTCGATCGGCGGGCGGTCACGGGTGACATAGAACCGGCGCACGGTCGGGGCGGGCACCACGAAGTGCGGCCCGGACGACGGTGGGACCAGGTCGTACCGGACGCGGGTGACGTACGGCTCGGCGGTCCCCGGGCCGACGTGGAGGCCGGCGCCACTGATCCGGTCGGTCAGCTCCGGATCGCAGCCGGCCCGGTCGGCGTCGACCCCGATCGCGGCGGCCGGTCGGTGGGTGGCCGGGTCGGCGTACGCGCGCAGGAACGGGGTGGCCGCCACCACGAGCAGGACGGCGCCGAGCGCGGTGGCCGCCGCGGCGATTCTCGGCCCGTACCCGGAGCGTGCCTCAGCCACGGCCCGCTCCCTGCGCCAGCAGGTGGGCGGCGGTCCACTCCAGCACCGCCTCCACCGGTGGCATCCCCCGGCCCGCGAGGGTGCCGGTGCTCAGCGCGAGCACGGGAACGGGCGGCACCACGCCGTACCCGTCGGCGCGCAACCGCGCCACGTTGCGCTGCACGGCGGGGCGCTGCCACATCGCCGCGTTCATCGACGGCACCAGCACGACCGGAGCGGCGGCGGCCAGCACGCAGGTGGCGACCAGGGTGTCGGCGATTCCCAGGGCCGCCTTGGCCAGGGTGTTGGCGGTGGCGGGCATGACGAGCACCAGATCGGCCCACCCGGTCAGGGTCAGGTGCGCGACGTCGGTCGTCGCCTCCTCGTCGGTCAGCGCCGGGCGTCCGGTCAGGAGGGCGAACGAAGCAGCCGGGACGAAGCGGGCAGCGGCGGGAGTGAGCACGACCCGCACGTCGAGTCCCAACGCGTGGCGCATCACCATGATCGACTGAGGCAGCGTCAGCACGTCCGCGGATCCGCAGGCGGCGACGAGGATCCGCCGCGCCGGGAACGGCCCCGGGTCGTCGGCGGAGACGACCGGGCGCTGCGGCGCCTCGGTCACGGTACGGGTATCCATGCGTCGCCTCCTGCGTGGGCGGGTTCGTCGTCGGTCAACTGGCAGCGGACCAGGTCGGCGTACACGCCCCCGGCACGCAGCAGCTCGTCGTGCCGTCCGCGCTCCACGAGCCGGCCACCGGCGACGACGAGAATCTGGTCGGCGTTACGGACGGTGCTCAGCCGGTGGGCCACCACGATCCGGGTGCAGCGCATCGCCGAGATCGCCTCGTCGACGCGCCGCTCGGTGGCCACGTCGAGGTGGCTGGTCGCCTCGTCCAGCAGGAGCACGGCGGGCTGCCCCGCCAGGGCCCGCGCGATGGACAGCCGCTGCCGCTGCCCACCGGAGAGCGCCTGGCCCCGCTCGGCGACCTGGGTGTCGTAGCCCATCGGCATCGCCGCGATGTCCTCGTCGATCGCGGCGGCCTCGGCGGCCGCCCGGATCGCCGGCATGCCGGCACCCGGATGCACCAGGCTGATGTTGCGCCGGATGGAGTCGCGGAACAGGTAGCTCTCCTGCAACACCACCCCGAACTGGCGGCGCAGAGCGGTCGGGTCGATGCGCGACAGGGGCACCCCGTCGAACAGGATCTCCCCGCCGGTGGGCCGGTAGAGGCCGGTCAGCAGCATGGCCAGGGTGCTCTTGCCACTGCCCGACGGCCCCACCACGGCGACCTTCTCCCCCGGTGCGACGTCGAAGGAGATCTCCCGCAGCACCGGCGCCGCGCCACCGTCGTAGCGGAAGCTCAGGTCGCGGACGCTGATCCGGCCGGTGAGGCGGGGCGCGGGCAGGTCGGGGTCCCCGGCGGGCTCCGGCTGGGCGGCGAAGACGTCCCGCAGGCGTTGCAGGTGCGACACGACCGACTGGAGCACCTGCGCGCTGCTCACCAGCGAGGCCAACGGGATGAGCGCGGACAGCGCCAACGCCTGCAGGCCCAGGGTCGCACCGAGGCCGGCGCCCTCGAAGAGCCGACCGGTGCCGAGCCACAGCAGCGCCAGCGGCCCGGCGAGTTGGACGCTCGCGGTGATGTTGGCGACCGTGGCCGAGAGCCGGTTCTGGGCGATGTCGGCGTCCAGCGCGGTGGTGTAGCGGCGCAGCCAACCGTCGTACACCTGCCGCTCGGCGCCCATCGACTTGACCGTCGCGATGCCCGACAGCGCCTCCATCAACGCGCTCTCCGCGTCGGCCTGCACGGTGAGGTGCCGCTGGCTCAGCCGCAGCAGTCGGCCGTTGACCAGCGCGACGGCCGCCACCTGGACGACACCGATCGCGGCGGCGAGCCCGGCGAAGGTGAGGTCCCTGGCCACCAGCACCCCGAAGTACGCGATCACCAGCACACCGTCGATGACCGCCGTCAGGACCTGGGTGGTGACCAGTTCGCGCAGCAGGATGCTGCTGGACAGCCGCTGCATCAGGTCGCCGCTGGCCCGCTGCTGGAAGAACGCGTACGGCAGCCGCAGCAGGTGCCCGAACAGCCGGGTCATCAGCGCGGCGTCCACCCTGGCCTGCAACGTGACCAGGAGCCGGGAGCGCAGGTAGGCCACGCCGAACTGGGTGAGCACCAGCGCCCCGATGCCCAACGCCAGGTACGGCATGAGGCCGGTCTCCCGGGCCGGCATGATCTGGTCGAAGGCAACCGTCGTGGCCAGGGGCAGGGCCAGTCCCAGGGTCTGGAGCACCAGGGAGACGCCGAACGCCGCGCCCAGCCGGGGCAGGAAGGGCCGCAGCAGCGGGTGCGCGCGCCGCCAGCGGGCCACCGGACCGGGCCGGGAGACGGCTGGCTCGGGCACGGCCGCGGGGTCGGGGGTGAAGGTCAGCACCGTGCCGCTGAAGCCGGCGGCGAACTCGGCGGCGCTGAGCAGCCGACGCCCGAGCGCCGGGTCGACGAGCCGAACACCCCGCACGCCGACGTGCTCCACCACGACGAAGTGGGCGTCCTCCCAGTGGGCGACGGCCGGCAGGGGCAGCTCCCCGACCTGGGCGGCGTCGGCGCGGAACGCGCGGCCCCGCAACCCGAACCGGGAGGACGCGGTCAGCAGCGCCCGCGCGGTGACGCCGTCGCGGCCGACGTCGAGCTTGTCGCGCACCCGCGCCAGCGAGGCGCGTACGCCGTGCCGGCGGGCGACCATGGCCAGACACGCGGCTCCGCAGTCGGTGTCGGTCATCTGCATCACCAGCGGCACCCGCTGCCGGCGCCACCACGCCGGGATGCTGGTCAGGCGGCCCACTGTCGCCTCCGAACGCCGAGCGCGCCGGTGCGCGCGTCCGCCGGTGGCGCCAGCAGGAGAACCGACGGCACCCGTTCGGGTGCGGCGAGCCGCAGCAGGGCGAGCCCGATCCCCGACAGGCCGGTCATCAGCTCCGGCGTGGCGAGCGCTGTCGGGTTGGCGCAGCGCCAGCCACCGCTGAGGCCGTCGCGCAGGACCGCCGCCGCGGGCGCCGCCGCCTGCTGGGGGGCGGCCGTCAGCAGCAGGTCGAGGTTGCCGAGGTCGCCGTGGCACAGCGCGTGGTTACGACCGAAGCCGGTGGCGAGCGTCGTCCGGACGGCCGTGCCGATCTCCGCGTCCAGCGCCTCGTCGGGGCCGAGGGCGTCGCGCAGCAGCAGCCGCGACAGCCCCACCCCGGGGGCGCCGTGGCACCAGGTCACCGTGCTCTGCCCCGGCCGGCGCAGGTCAGCCCAGTTCGCCAGCTCGGGGCGAAACAGGCTGCGGTCGTACGCGAGCACGCGGGCCGCCGCGTCGGTGTAGGCGGGATCGCCGGTCACCTGCCCGGCGCGGGCCAGCGCGGCGGCGATGCCGGCGGAGCCGTGCGACAGCCCGCCGAGGAGGTCGCCGGCGGCCCCACGGGCCGGGTGCGGGTAGTGCTCGGCGGCGGCGCGAAGTCGTCCGGCGGCCGCGCGCAGGGCGGGCTCGACCCGGTCGGGGTCCAGACCCGCGCCGGAGACGGCGAGGACGGCGCCGGCGTACCCGTCGACCAGGTCGAGGGCCTGCTCGCCGGCGGCCAGCCCGACGATCCGCGCCAACGCCACGTCGACCACCGGCGCGTACCGGTCGGTCCGCCACAGCGCCCCGAGGTGCCCGAAGGTGTAGAGCAGGCCCGACCAGCCGGTGAACGCGCCGATCCGGTCACCGGGAATCCGCTGGTCGAGGACGCGGGCCGCCAGCCCGGCAGCCGCCCGGCCGGCGAGGTCGGTGAATCGCCGTTCACCGGTGAGTCGGCCGGCGTGGGCCAGGAACAGCGCCACGCCCGCGATGCCGTCGTAGAGGTGCGGGCCGAGCGGCGTCGGCGCCCACCGGCCCGGGTCGGCGGCCGAGGGCGTGAGGCCGAACCAGGTCGGCTCGGCACCGGGGCAGGCGAGACCGGCCACCACGTCCGCCACCTCGGCCGCGGCGGCCAGGTAGGCCGCCGGGGCGGGCGTCGACGCCGGTGCCAGATCCGCCAGCCGCCAGCGCACCCGCGCGTGGGGCGCGTCGGTGCCGTCCACCCGGGCGGCGAAGGCGGCCTCGATCAGCCAGCGCTGCCGGGCCAGGTCGGCTGGCCCGAGCCGGGCCAGCCGGCGACGCGCCTCGTCGAGTCCGGACCGGGCCAGCAGGCCCGGCAGTCGTTGGCCCCGGCTGCTCCAGAGGTCACGCGAGTCCACCCGGGTGGTGAACATCGGCACGTCGCGGCGTGCCAGGTCGGCGCGCTCCGACGCGACGGTGGCCGCCAGCAGCGGCAGGTCCGCGACCCCCGACCAGAGCCAGTCGTACAGCCGCTCGGTGTCGAGGCCGTCCTGCAGCGCGTCGGTGTGCAGCGCCGCGTCGCGCAGCCGCAGGTACGTGCGGGTGGGGCGGAGCACGACGCGGATCTCGTCGGCGGCGAACGCGGTGAGCGGCCCGTGCGGGGCCAGCAGGTCGTCTCGGACGGCGGCGAGGAGGTGCGTCATCGACTCGAACCCCTGCACCACCCGCGGCAGGTGCGCGGCGACGTCGATCGCCGCGCCGGCGGTGGCGGGGTCCTGCCGGCCCGGCTCGTCGTGGTGGTGACCGGGAGCGCACAGCCGCATCTCGTCGGTCCCCTCGTCCTGCCACGCCGAGCAGCTGCAGCCGTCGCCGACCGGTCCGGCGGCCTCGTCGGCGCGAGGCAGCAGGCCGACCGCGAGCACCGAGTCGGCGATCGCGTCCCCGCCCCGGGCGCTCGTGGACCGGGCGACCGCCGGAGTGAACACGGTCTCCAGGTCGATCAGGACCGGATGCTCACCGTGGGCGACCACGTTCTCCTGGTGGCAGTCGGTGGCGCCGATGGCCTGCAACAGGGCCAGCAGGGCGCCGAACCGGTGGGCGTAGCGGCGCTGTCCGGCCGGCGTGGCGGGCGCGCGGGTGTCGACGTACGCGGCCCAGCCGTACTCGCCGCGCGGCAGCACGGTGAAGGTGTGCAGGTCGGCGCCGCGGTCGTTGAGCCAGGCCAGCAGGTGCTGGAACCGGGCCTCGACGGCAACCGGGCGGGGCTTGTAGACCAGCCGCAGCCCACTGTCGAACGTCGCCACCAGCACCCGGCGGCCGTCGCGGTGGGGGTCGCCGGTCTCCTGGACCTCGACCAGGCGACCGAGCGGGGCCCCGGAGTGCAAGGTCGCCGCGAGCGTCGGCGCGTCGGCGCGGAGCCGGTGCAGGAACTCGACGGTGCGCTCGGCCCAGGCGCGGGTCAGCTCGTACGCCTGCCGGGCCAGGACCGGGTAGTCGGCCAGCAGGTCCAGGGCGGCCTCGGGGGCGCGGTACCGGCCGAAGAACGCCACGAAGCGCTCCTGCGGCGTCGCCCCGGACGACGTGCCGCGCAGCCGGTCGATGTTGAGTTCCAGGACGACGGCCCGGCTGAGGAGCACGACCAGTTCGTCGAGCAGGCCGGTCAGTCCCAGCCGGTCCGCGTCGGCCGGCAGCGGCACAGCGTCCTCGGCGAGGTGACGAGCCTGACGTGCCACCCGGGCGCGGGCCTGTGCGACCAGGGGCGCCACCAGGACGAGGCAGGCGTCGAGCGGGCGGCCGGGCAGCAGGTCGGGGTCGATCTCCCCGTCCGCCGCTCGCGCGTAGCAGGCGAGCAGTTCGTCGATCCATGCCGGCGTCCCGTCAAGACGTGCGGCGAGCAGCTCGGGCGTCTCGTCGAGCAGAGCGAGAAGCATCTGCTCGTCGATGCCCTCGGCCGCCAGCCGGCGTCGCCAGTCCTCGTCGTCGGTGAACGCGCCGGCGCTGCGCCACCGCGACAGCCGCCACCGCGACCGCTCGCCGGGCAGCGAGGCCGTCGGCACGGGCGCGGCCAGCCGTTCGGCGATGCTCAGCGCGGCCAGGAGGCGCTGCTCGACGCGGACACTCGGGTCGTCGGCGGCGCGGTGCGGGTGTTCGGACATGCGGGGCTCCCGTGGCGGTGGGGTGGGCGGAACGACGGGGTCCGGGCCAGGCCCGGACCCCGTGTGGACCCGAGGGTTCGAAAGATCAGCAGACGCAGTGGCAGCACGCCGTGGTGTGGCCGGTGGTCGCGGCGGCGCCGCCGGCCACGGTCTCCAACTGGTCGCGGTCCAGCTCGACCAGACCGGCCGGGTGGGTCTCGACGGCCTCGGGCGAGGCGGCGCGGCGGTACTCGTCCTTCCAGCTGCTGACGATGTCGGTGATGGGCATTCGTGGCTCCTTTCGCGACGACCGTCGGCCTGTCCGGCGGTCGCTTGCAGAAACCAGCGTGCGGGCCACGGGGGTGCCGGCACATGAGTAGCCGCTACCTCATCCCGGGCCGGTGGTGTCACGCGGACGACAACCGAACCGCGCGGTCGGAGCGTCAGGTGTGCAGGCATGTCTGGAAGCTGACGGCGCCACCGGATGGGGGTGTGTGAGGGTGGGGCCCGCGCCACCCAGACCGCCGCGCACACACGGTCCGGCCGAGCGAGCGGATCGAGGACGGAGATGGCGACCGGGCCCGGGGCGGGCACCCGGCCGGTTTGAAGGGGTTCCGTGGCTGCATCAGGGGGTTTCGTCGACGGGGACGCCGGATGGCCGTTCGTCGGCCGGGCGCGCGAGCGTGACCGGGCGGTCGAAGCGCTCACCGCGTCGGCGGGTTGGGGCGTCCTGCTCACCGGCGATCCGGGGGTGGGCAAGAGCCGGCTGCTGGAGGAGGTGCTGGCTGAGGCGCTGCGACGGCAACATGTCGTGCTCCGGGTCACCGCCACTCCGGGCTGGCGCGGCGTGCCGTTCGGCGTGCTCGCCAGCCGGCTGCCCCAGCCGTCGGACGCGAGCGTCGCCGACGTCTTTCGCGACGTCGAGCGCCGGCTGCGCGAGGTCGCGGCGGGCCGGGGCGTGGTGGTCGGGGTGGACGACCTCAACTGGCTGGACGACGCGTCCGGGGCGCTCCTCGAACGCCTCGTCGCGGGCGGCACCGTGCGGGTGGTCGCGAGCGTCCGGGGTGACGCCCTGCACGCGGCGCCGGTCGCGGCGCTGCACCGCTTCCGCGCGGTCGACCGGGTCCACGTGCCGCCCTTGGACCCGGACGAGACCGCAGTGCTGGTCCGCGAGGGGCTCGGCGGCCCGGTCGACGGTCTGACGATCGGCGCGCTGTGGCGGATCAGCCAGGGCAACCCGCTCTTTTTGCGCGAGGCGCTCCGGTGCGGGTTGCGCGACGGTGGCCTCGTCCAGCGCGACGGGATGTGGACGTGGCCCGCCGAGTCGCTGTGCTCCACACACCTGTCCGACCTCATCGAACAGACCCTCGGCACGCTCAGCCCGGAGGAGGCCGAGGCGTTGCGGTACGTCGCGCACGCCGAGCCGGCTCCGCTGGCGCTGATCGAGCGGACCGTCGACCCGCCCGTCGCGGAACGGCTCGAGGAGCGCGGCCTGATCCGCCTGGTCCGGCATGACACGGGCGTGCTGGTGCAGACCGGCCATCCGCTGTACGCCGAGGTGGTCCGCAACCGCACCGGGGAGCTGCGGGCCCGCCGGCTGCGCCGGACCCTGGCCGAGGCGCTGGCGGGCGTCGACGGCGGCGGCACCGAGGACCGGGCACGGATCGCGGCCTGGCGCTGCGAGGCCGATCTGCCGGTCGATCCGGACGACCTGCTGGCCGCGTCGGAGTACGCGCTGCGCCGTCACGACGCGGCGCTGGCCGAGCGGCTGGGCCGCAGGGTCGACTCGGCGCGGGGCGACTGGCAGGTGGGCCGGGCGTTGGTGGCTCAGGGGCGCGGCGACGAGGCCGACCGGCACCTGGCCCGCGCCGCGGCCGACCTCGACGACGCGCGCGACCGCGCCGAGGCGACGGCGCTGCGGGCGCTGAACATGTACTGGGGTGACCGACGGCCCGACCGCGCCCGCGAGGTGATCGACGCGGGCCGTCACGACCTGCCCGCCGACGCGCTCGCCGGGTTGCTCGCGGCGGAGGTGGGGATCGCGGCGTTCGGCGGCGACGCGGGGGGCGCGCGTGCCCTGATGGCACGCCTGGCCGCCGACCGGCCCCGGGACCCGCTGCTGGCGACGGCCGTCGCGGCGTTGCTGCCGTACCTGCTGCTGTTCGACGGGCAGCCGGGGCAGGCGGTGCGGATGTTCGACACCGGAGAGGTCGACATCCCGGAGACCTGGCCGACGATGCGTGCCGCGACGCAGGCCTGCCACGTGCAGGCCCTGCTGCTGTCCGGGCGACTGCACGACGCCGAGCGGCTCGCCCAACGCTACTACCGGGACGCGGTCACGCGGGGCGCGGCGGACGCGGTCGGGCTGCTCGCCTTCTCACTGGGCAAGTGCGCCTACCACGCCGGGCAGATGCGGCGGTCGATGCGCTGGCTGCACGAGGCGCGGACCCTCACCGCCGACCGTACGCTGTTCCCGATCCGCGACTACGTGCTGTCGGCGAACGCGTACGTGGCGGCGCAGTTGGGTGAGCTGGCGGAGAGCGGGAGGTTGTTGCGGCAGCTCTTCGACGATCGCACCGACGGCGGCGGCCCGCACGGCGGCGGGCTGGTGGCCATCGACGCCGAGTTGACCGCGGCCTGGCTGACCGCCGCGCAGGGCCACCCGGCGACGGCCGTCGCGACGCTGCGGGAGTTGCAGGGGCGTGCCGGGCAGGCGACGACGGTCACGGTCGAGTGCCTGCACCTGCTGTCTCGCCTGGAGCCCGGCACCGCGACCGCCGAGCGGCTGTGCACGGTCACCGCCGACTGTGACAGTCCACTGTTCGCGCTGTGGTCCGACTACGCTCACGCGCTCGCCGCCGACGACCCGGCCGCGCTGGAACGCGTCGGCAGCGCCCTGGAGGCCAACGGCTACCTGACGCTCGGGCTGGAGGCCGTGGTCGCCGCCGAGAGGGCGTGCCACCGTCGAGGCGACCAGCGCCGGGCCAACCTGCTGGCCCGGCGCGCGGACCTGCTGCGGGAGCGGTGCGGCGGATACTGGCCCCCGTTGAGCCCTCGGCCGTCGGACCGGGACGGGCTCACTCCCCGGGAGCGACAGATCTGCGAACTGGCCTCGGCCGGGCACGACAATGCCGCGATCGCGGCCAAGCTGGTGTTGTCGGTGCGGACGGTGGAGAACCACCTTCAGCGGGCGTACGTCAAGCTCGGCGTCCGGGGCCGCAGCGGGCTCCCGACGGCGATCGGGGCGCAGCGGGCGGGGTAGGGCGCGCGGGCGCTCACCCGGTGACCCGCGGGGTCGGGTCGGACGCGGTGTGCCGTCCGACCCGACGCCCGCGGGCGTCGATCCCCTAGAGCCGGGCGTCGCCGGCCGCGGTGGCCTCCTGCACCGCCGAGGTACGACGGAGCTCGGCGCGCTCGTCGCCCGCGTCCTCCCGGTCGGGGGCGGCCATCCGGGCCGCCCGGTTGGCGGTCGGCGCGGCCTGCTCGCCGGTCACGCCGCCCCGGATGCGGTTGTTCGCGGCCACCTGCGCGGCCGGGTTGTTGCCCGTCACCGTCAACTGGCCGTTGATGATGTTGTCGTCGACCGTGACGCCACCGGTGGTGGTGGTGACGCTGACATCCGCGCCCCAGTAGCCGCCGGAGGCGCAGCTGTCCAGGCCGCCGTTCGGGCCGAGTTGGACGCCGCCGAGGTTGCCGGCGAACGTGGCCCGACCCCGGACCGCGCTGCCGCACACGACACTGCCGGTGGCGCTGTTGAGCACCGACAGGGTGCCGTCGACGAACGAGTCGTGCACGTCGGTGTAGTAGGTGCCGGTGCTGCTGACGTTGCGCGTCACCTGGGTGCCCCCGTCGAGCCGGACCTCACCGGCGCCGACGGTGACGTTTCCGGCGATCGTCGCCGCCTCGGCGAACAGGAAACTGTCGATGGTGGCCGAGCCCTTTGGCCGGACGGTCACCGCACCGGTCTGGGCGTCGGACAGGAAGACGCCGTACCCGCCGGCGGCCAGCACCACCTGGCCGTCGACGCTGGTCTCGGTGGCGTCGAGGTAGCCGTCGGCGGCGACGCGTACCTCACCGCTGACCCGACCACCGGTGACCACCAGGTTGGCGCCGGCGGCGACGGTGACGTTGCCGGTGATCGTGGTGCCGGTCAGCGCGCAGGACTCACCGGCCGGCACGAGCAGGTCGTTGGGCACGGTCACCGCACCGCCGGTGCCGATGCAGTGGGTGACCAGGTCGGCGTGGGCGGTAGGCGCCACGGCCAGCACCGAGGCGGCGATAACGGCGGTCACGGTGGCCAGCTTGGCGACGGTACGTCCGGGCATCGTGGTACTCCCTGTCGGTGAGATTCGGGTGCTCATGCGCCGACGTCCGATCGGGCCGCGGCCCGGACGATGGCGCCCTGCTGCCGCTTGGTCAGCGTTCCGGCGGTCACCAGAGCGGTGGTGACCGCCTCGACGTGCCGGACGAAGTCGGCGTGGCCGGGGTAGTCGGCGTGTTCGTCGATCAGATCGTTGATGGTGCAGCCGTCGCCGGTGTCGGCGTTGGCCACGCCGGTGTCGTCACCGTCGATGATCACCGTGGCCCGGGTGTCGGACGCGGGGCAGGCGTCGGTGCCGTCGGCCACCACAGTGAACGTGGTGGACTGCTCGGCGGCGGCGTTCCCCGCGGTGTCGGTCGCCCGGTACCGCAGGGTGTGTGCCCCGGGCGTGCGGACGGTGACCGGGCCGGCGTACGCGGTCCAGCCGCCGGTGTCGAGCGCGTACTCGACCGACGCCACGCCCGAGCCGGCGTCGGTCGCGGTGACGGTGACGGTCGCCGCGCCGACGTAGGCGCCGTCGGCGTCCCGCTCGCCGGTGACCGTGGCGGCCACCGTGGGCGGGGTGTCGTCCTCCTCCGGCGGGGCGACGACTGTGAAGTGGGCCATCTGCTCCGCCGAGGTGTTGCCGGCGACGTCGGTCGCCCGGAAGTGCAGCATGTGCATCCCGGCCGCGGTCACCACGATCGGGTTCGTGTACGCGGTGAAGGCCGCGCCGTCGAGGGCGTACTCGATGGTGGCGACCCCCGATTCGGCGTCGGTGGCGGTCAGTGTGGCGGTGGCCGTACCGACGTAGTTGCCGTCGCCGTCGCGGTCGCCGGCCAGCGCGGCCGTGACCACCGGCGCGGTGGTGTCCTCCTCGGTAGGCTCGACGACCCGGAACGACACCGATCCGACCGCGCTGGTGTTACCGGCCTGGTCGGTGGCGCGGAACTGCACCGAGTGGTCGCCGACCGCGGTGACCCGCACCGGCGCGGTGTACGGCTGGAAGCTGGTGTCGTCGACCTGGTACTCGACCGTGTCCACACCCGAGCCCGCGTCGGTGGCCGTGACGGTCACCGTCGCCGTACCGATGTAGTTGCCGTCCTGGTCGCGGTCACCGGACACGGCGGCGGTGACCGTCGGCGGCGTGGTGTCGCCGCCTCCCCCGCCGTCGGTGACGACCAGTTCGCCGACCATCTGGCTGTGGCCGGGGATCGAGCAGAAGTAGCGGTACCGGCCCGGGGTCAGCGTGACGGTCGCCTGGTGGCGGCCGTCGTTGGCGTCGAACGGGCTGGCCAGGATGTTGACTGTGACGTCGTGGTTGTAGCCCTCGGTGCTGGTGTCGAAGGTCAGGGTGTGCGGCATTCCGGTCGTGTTGCCGGTGGCCGCGCTGTTCTCCCAGATGATCGTCGCCGCGCCGGCCACCGCCTGGGTGGGCACGGACTTGTAGCGGGTGATGTTGTCGTCGGCGGTCCAGGTCAGCACCTGGTCCGCGGCGGCGCGCGGGGCGGCGGAGGCGGGTGGCGCGGCCAACGGCGTGACCGTGAGCAGGAGCGCCGCCAGCGCGGCCGTGAGTCGTCGGATCATCGTCTCTCCTAGAGTTCCCGCACGCGGATGTTGCGGAACTCGGTCAGGTCGTTGTCACCGTGGTTCTGCAGGCCGATGAAGCCGGACAGGAACTGCCGCAGGTCGGTCGGCGGGTCGCCGGCCCGCGACGACTGCTTGCCCGGCGTGTTGTCGAACTCGTTGATCACCACGCCGTTGCGGATCATCGTGTAGTGCTGCCCGACCGCCCGGATCTCGTAGTCGTTCCACACGTTCTTCGGCGTGACGCCGGCCTGGGCGAGCGGCACCGGGTCGAAGTTGTAGACCGAACCGGTCTTCTGCGGCTCGCCGGTCTCCCCGTCGTAGATCTGGATCTCGTGTCCGCAGTAGATCGCCATCCAGGCCGGCGAGGTCCGGGCCGACCCGACCGTGCCGCAGCTGCCCGGTGGCCGCTGTTCCAGCGGGGTTCGCAGATCCGGGAAGCGGATGAAGACGCCGGTGTTGGCGCGGCCGGTGCCCGGTGCGATGTCGCGGAACTGCACCTTGAGCGAGAAGTCCGCCAGCTCCTTGGTGTGCCAGAGCATGCCGAGGCCGCCGCTGGAACGCAGGGCCCCGTCCGGCTGGATGCTGAACGATCCCGTCGGCGCCTGCTGCCAACCGCGCAGCGACTCGGCGGTGCCGTCGTAGAGCGGCTCGTATCCGGTGCGCCCGTCCCGGCCGACCTCGGACGCGGCGGCCAGGCGGGTGAGCGTGCCCGATTCGCGGGCGTTGAGCAGGCCGTCGTCCTGCAACGCACGGGTCACCGCGCTCACGTGCCGGACGAAGGCGTTGTGGTCGGGCCAGGTGCTCTCGTCGTCGATCAGGTCGTTGATCGTGCACCCCTGCCCGACCGTGCGGCTGGGCACACCGGTGTCCGTGTCGCCGAGCCACACCGTGCCCCGGGAGTCCGGCACCGCGCAGCCGGCCGTGACGGTGGTCTGCACCGTCGCCGTCTCGCCGTCGGCGTACGTGACGGTGAGCTTCGCGGTGTAGGTGCCGACCTTGGCGTACGTGTGCCGGGGGTCCGCCTCGGTCGACGTGGCACCGTCGCCGAATTCCCACCGGTGGCTCACGCCGCCGGACCGGGAGCCGGTGAAGGCGATCGTCAACGGCTTGTTCTGCACGGCGACGGAGTTCGCCGCCGGTGCCGGGGTGGGCGCACCGCCGGTGTAGGTGATCCGGATGAGCTTCTGGTTGGGGTGCAGGCTGAAGAACCCGCCTCCGTAGTCGAGCAGGTAGAGCGCGCCGTCCGGGCCGAACTTGGCGTCCATCCAGCTCTGCAGCCGGGTGTCACCGTTGCCGCTGGGGATGATGGCCCGCAGCGACTCGGCGTACACCGGCGGGGTGGCCGTCGGCACGCCGGCGGGGTCGACGGTGACCGCGACCCGGTTGGCGGCGTTCGACTCGTCGCCGATGAACCACTTCTCGTCCCAGTACGCCGGCCACGCCACAGTGCTGTTCGGATCGACCCGGTCGCGGTGGTAGGTGGGGCCGGACATGATGGCCTGCCCGCCGCCGCGCAGGTACGGCTGCGTGTAGGTGGCGTCGGCCGCGACGTACGTCGGGAGGCCGCTGCCGTCGGTGCGCTTCGGGAAGACCGGGCCGCCGCCATCCGGCGAATACCAGATCATGTTGTCCCGGGCCGCCGGGATGTCCACCAGCCCGGTGTTGCGCGGTGACTCATTCTTCAGGTTGCCGCAGTCGTACCAGCCGGTCAGCACTGTCGCGTCGGTGCTGCTGCGGTCCCGGTACGGCTGGCGGTTGCCCATGCAGTACGGCCAGCCCTGGTTGCCGGCCGAGGTGATGATGGTGGCGGTCTCGTACTTGGCGGGGCCCAGCGTGGGGCTGGGCGACGCGGCGTCCGGGCCGACCCAGCCGGCGGTCAGCCACTGGTGCTCCGGGTCGATCTGGAGGCGGGCGATGTTGCGCACGCCCATCACGTAGATCTCCGGGCGGGTCTTCTCGGTGCCGGGCGGGAAGAGGTTGCCCTCCGGGATGGTGTACGTGCCGTCCGCCTCGGGGTGGATCCGGATGATCTTTCCGGCGAGGTCGTTGGTGTTGCCCGACGTACGGCGGGCGTCCTGGAACGAGATCCCCTGGTACTCCTGGGTCCAGTTGTTGCCGGAGTAGCCCTGCGACCCCTCGGAGGAGTTGTTGTCGCCGGAGCCGACGTAGAGGTTGCCCTTCGCGTCGAACGCCATGCCGCCGCCGGCGTGGCAGCAGCTGTGGATCTGCACCGGGAACTGCAGCAGGTCCTTGCGGGTGCCCTGGTCGATGGTCTGGGCCGCCCGGTCGTAGGTGAAGCGGGAGATGGTGCGCTGCCCGACCCGTTTCACCCGGTCGATCGACTCGTGTGGCATCCAGTAGACGTAGAGCCAGCCGTTCTCGGCGAACTTCGGGTCGGGCACGATGCCGAGCAGGCCCTCCTCGTTCTTCACCAACTCTGAGCCGCTGCCCCGGTTGCCCATGACCCGCAGGGTGGTGAGGAGTTTCACCTGCCTGCTGCGGGGGTCCCAGGAGTGGATGGTGCCGCAGCCCAGGCCGACGTTCGGGTCGTTCCAGTCCGCGATCGGGCCGCTGGGGCAGGCCGCCTTGCCGACGTAGAAGACCGTGCCGTCCGGCGCGATGGTGAGCCCGTGCGGCTCGCCGATCTGGTCCAGTTGCCCGGTCTGGTTGGCGGCGGTGAGCCGCTCCACCTTGTAGTTCGCGGCGATCGTCGCCTGGCAGTCACCGCGTACGCGCCCGGTGGTCCAGTTCAGCGCCCCGGCCAGGTGCGCGCGGAACGCCTCCTCGCCGTAGCTGCCCTCGGTGTGGCCCATGCCGGTGTAGAACGACCGCCCGCCGTCGTAGTCCCGGCACCAGGACACCGGGTGGAACGGGCCGTTGGCGCCCGGCCCCGGGTCGTAGTGCCGTTCCTCGACCTGGGCGAGGGTGTGCACCGCGCCGATCGGGTTCGGGTCCCAGTTGTCCCAGCGGTCCGACCGGGTGAGGGTCAGCGGCAGCGACGCGGTGGCCGGGTGTTTACGGTCCAGGATGTCGACCACCGCCCGGTTCACGGGGGTCGGCGGCGGCGCGGTGGCCGTCCCGGTGAACAGGCGCAGGTCGGCGAGCTGGATCAGCGGCTCGCCGCTGTTGGCGGTGATGTTCAGCCGGTAGCGGCTGAACTCCTGCGGCGTGGCGATGTCGAACCGCCGGGTCTGGAACCGCTCCGCGAAGGTCTGGTTGGTGCGCCGGTCCAGATCGGACCAGGTCTGGCCGTCCGTGGAGCCCTGCAGGGTCCAGTCCTTCGGGTCCCGCCCGACGAAGTCGTTGGCCGACGTCAGCGCGTACCCGGTGATCCGCTTCGGTGCGGCCAGCTGGTACGCCACCCACGCGGTCGGGGTGCGGACCAGCCACTTGGTGTTGGCGTCGCCGTCGGTCAGCTTCTCCTTGGTCTCGCTCGGCGGGTTCTCGCCGCTGGCGGTCACCGCGGCCACCGGCTCGGCAACCGGGATGGCGCCCGCCGGGCGGGTGCCGATCAGGCCGGTGAACCAGGTGGAGTCGACCTGCGCGCGGGCGGCGTCGGCTATGCCGACGAAACCCCCGCCGGCCTTCATGTAGCCCTGGAGCGCCGACTCCTGGTCGCGGTTGAGCGCGGCGCCCGTCGCGGAGAGAAAGACCACGCTGCGGTACGCCGAGAGCCCGGTCGTGGTGAAGACCGCCGGGTCCGTGGTGGCCGTGACATCGATGTCATGACTGGCCGCAAGCTGTCGGATGGTGTCCACGGCACGCGACACCGGGTCCTGTTGTTCGGCCACCGGCCCGTGGAATACGAGCACGGCTGTTCTGGGCGGCTGGGCCGCCTGGGCGGCGGCCGCGGGTCGCGGCGCGGCGGTCGCCGCCGTGGCCGTGGCCGTGGCCGTGGCCGGAATCAGTGTGGCGAAGGCCGCTACCGCGGCGAGGGCTCGTCGTACGTCTCTGGTCATCCCCGTCCCCACTTTCGGTCAGCTTGCATGCGTGTGGGTGTGGCCCTGGAACCGGTGGATCGCCTCCTCGGCGCCGGGGGGCATGCTGCCGTCGGCGTTGCGCACCAGGAAGATCCCGGCCATGCCGCCGTCGGAGTGGTTCTGCACGTGGCAGTGGTACATCCACGCGCCGGGTCCGACGCCCTCCCCGGCGAGCACCTGGAACCCGAACGAGCTACCCGGGTTGAGGTCCTTGTTGTCGATGACCAGGCTCGGGTCGGCCGGTCCCTCCAGCATTCCGGTGCGGTTGTCCGCCCAGCGGTGCGCGTGCAGGTGGAAGGTGTGGAACAGGTTGCCGTGCCCGATGGCGAGCCACTCCACCCGCTGGCCCAGGTTCGCCTCGAACATCGGCGTGTCCGGGGCCATCCGGTTGTTGATCGTCATGTCGTGGAACACGACAGTGAACTGCTTCTCCGGCAGGATGTCGCCGCGGCGGCGGACGATCAGCGCCCCGTACAGGCCCTTCGCGACTCCGGCGGTGCCGTGGTCGGTGCCCATGGCGTGATCGTGGTAGTGCCAGTAGCCGGCGCTGCCCGGCATGTACCGGCGACCCGACGCGGCCACCATCTCGTGGGAGCGCCAGACGTACGTCCGGGTCTCGCCGGGGTTGTTGAACGAGTCGTTGAACGGGCTGCCGTCCGAGTCGGTGCTGTAGTCCACCCCGTGCGGGTGGATGGACAGCCGCTGGGTGGTGGTGTTGACCAGGGTGATCTCCAGGGTGTCACCCTCGTAGATCTCCAGCACGGGCCCCGGCACGGTGGCCTGCCCGGGTGCGAGGCCGTACCCGAACAGCCCGCCGGGCAACTGCTCGGCGTAGATGGTGACCTTCCTGGTCACTCCGGCGGCGGCCCGGGCCGGGCTGCCTCCGAACGCGCCGCCGAGCGTGGGCGCGGACGCGCCCAGCGCCCCGGCGGCGAGCGCCCCGGTGGCGATCAGTGATCGGCGGGACAGGTGACGATGGGAGCCAACGGCGTGATCGTCCATGGGTCTCCGTTCCCGACCGGGCGAAGACGCGACGAGGGCAGGGTGCATCGACCGCCGAGCACAAGGCGGCAGCACGACTGAGGTGAGGATCGTCGCGGACTTCGCTCGGAAGACTCAGAACTTTCGATGGATGAACCCAACTTATGTAATCCATCGACGAAAGTACAGGTCTGATTGCAGGAAGATTACCGCGAGATCACGCCGTACGTCGATTGACCAGGCGATGTGGAGTGCTCAGAAAGTGTGCCGGTCGTCCGTCGGCAGGCCGGGCGCCTCGGGCGGCTCGGGCGACTGGTCAGGCTGACCGAGCCGCTCCACCCGGGTCGGGTCGAGGACCCGCGCGAGGAACGCGCGCGTCCGCTCGTGCTTCGGCGCGCCCAGCACCTCCTGCGGCGGCCCCTGCTCGACCACGACGCCACCGTCCATGAACACGACCCGGTCCGCCACGTCCCGGGCGAACGCCATCTCGTGGGTGACCACCATCATCGTCATGCCGTCCTCGGCGAGCCCCCGCATGACGGTGAGCACGTCGCCGACCAGCTCCGGGTCGAGCGCCGAGGTCGGCTCGTCGAAGAGCATGAGCTTCGGCTCCATCGACAACGACCGGGCGATCGCGGCCCGCTGCTGCTGCCCGCCGGAGAGCTGCGCCGGGAACGCGTCGGCCTTGTCGGTCAGGCCGACACGCTCCAGGTTGGCCCGCGCGATCCGCTCGGCCTCGGCGCGACCGCGCCGCAGCACCCGCCGCTGGGCGATGGTGAGGTTGTTCAGCACGGTCAGGTGCGGAAACAGGTTGAACGACTGGAACACCATGCCGATGCCCCGGCGTACCGCGTCGATCTCGACGTCCGGGTCGGTCATCTCGACGCCGTTCACCCAGATTGTGCCGGCGGTCGGCTCCTCCAGCAGGTCGACGCAGCGCAGCAGCGTCGACTTGCCGGAGCCGGACGGCCCGATGACGCAGACGACCTCGCCCTGGCCGACCTGGAAGTCGATGCCCTTGAGCACCTCGAGCGGCCCGAAGGACTTGTGCAGGTCGCGGATCTCGACGGCGGGACGGGACGGGGTGGTCGTCATGCGGGTCACCGGGCCTTGGCGTAGCGGAGTTCGAGGCGGCGCACCACCTGGGACAGGGGCAGGGTGATGACCAGGTAGGCGAGGCCGGCCACCAGCAGCGGCGTGGCGTTCACCCGGTCGTTGAGCATGTCCCGGCCGAACTTGGTGACCTCGATGGTCTGCGCCGTCACGCCCAGCACGTAGGCCAGCGACGAGTCCTTGGTGAGCAGGATGAGCTCATTGGTCAGCGGCGGGATGACGATCCGGAACGCCTGCGGAATGACGATGGTGCGCATGGCGGTGAAGTGCGACATGCCGAGGGTGCGGGCCGCCTCCATCTGCCCCTTCGGCACGGCCTGGATGCCGGCCCGGATGGTCTCGGCCATGTACGCGGCGGCGGTGAGGCCGAGACCGATCGCGATCGAGCCGAACACGCCGCCGGGAATCTCCCGCTCCGGGAAGGCGATGGGGATGCCGTACCCGACGAGGAAGAGGATCAGCAGCGCCGGCAGACCCCGGAACAGCTCGATGTACGCGGTCGCCAGCCAGCGGTACGGCGCCACCCGGGACAGCCGCATCAGGGCGAGGACGGTGCCGAACACGAGGCCGAAGGCGAACGCGCCCAACGTGTAGAGGATCGTGTTGCGCAGCGCCACGGTGATGATCGTCGGGAACATCGACTCGATGATGTCGACGCGGAAGAACGCGTCCTTGAGCCTGCCCCAGTCCGCGGCGAAGAGCACCGCGGCGATGATCGCGACGAAGACCAGGTACTGGATGCCGAGGGACAGTCGTTCCCGCTGGCGGCGTCGCAGCTTCACGTTGGCTCGTTGCCTTCCCGGAGTGTGCCGACGGGAAGGGCGCGCGTCGCGCGCGCCCTTCCCCACTGAGCTTCGATCAGGCGCTCGGCCGCTTGCCGATCCACTTGGAGTAGATCGCGTCGTACGAGCCGTCCTGCTTGGCCTTGGCCAGCGTCTCGTTGATCTTCTTGAGCAGTTCCGGGTTGCCGTCCTTCTTCACCGAGAACCCGTACTGCTCGCCGGTGTCGAACTCGGCGGTCACCTCGAACCCACCCGGGTTCTTGCGGAGGTACTCGGTCCACACCGGCAGGTCGTTGACGGCGGCCTCGACCTGGCCGTTGGCGACGGCCTGCTGCAGGGCGGCGAGATCCTCGAACTCGACCAGCTGCAGGCCCTTCTCCTTCTCGAACTTCCTGGCGTAGTCACGACCGGTGGTGGCCGCCTGGACGCCGAGCTTCTTGCCCCGCAGGTCGTCGAGCGACTTGTACGGCTTCCCGGTCTTGACCAGCAACGCCTGCGTCGCGTCGAAGTACGGGTCGGAGAAGTTCATCACCTTCTGGCGTTCGGCGGTGATGGTCATGCCGGCGGCCGCCGCGTCGCACTTGCCGGTGTTCAGGTCCTGACCGGACTTGATCCCCTCGAACGGCGTGTCGATGATCGTCTGCTCGACGTCCAGCTCCTTGGCCACGAGGTCCATCACGTCGACGTCGAACCCGGTGACCTTGCCGCTGGCGTCCTTCGACTGGAACGGCGGGTACGGCAGGTGGGTGCAGACGGTCAGCTTGCCGGCCTCGACCAGCTTGACCCCGCTGGCCTGGACCTCGCTGTCATCCTTCTTGGCGCATCCCGCGCTCAACGCCAGAGCGGCGACCGCCGCGACAAGGCCGGCCTGACGGACTGCGCTACGGACTCTCACGAGTGTCCCTCCGGTTCGGCTCCCCTGTGACGGGCAGCCAGGTTGGTGCGAAGACGGTGTGACAGGGGACGGTACCTGATTCGACGAACGGTACCCAGATCACGGGGCGCAGCGGTCGTGCTGCGGTGTCCATCACAGCCCGTGAACGGGACAGGCGGACACGTTCGGGACGACGGGGCGCAGCGGACCCCGACCGTCCGCCGTCGTCCGGTGACCCGAGGCCCGGCCCGCTCCGCCGCGACGAACGGCAGTTGAGTACCCGACCCACCTCGAACGAGTAAGCCGTCGTGCCGGCCACCGCTGCGCCACCACAGAAGCTGGTGGACGATCAGTGGTACCGCCGTCACGGGAATGGGGAAGCAGAACTGACCATCGAGCCGGGTACACCGAGGCGATTCCGGGTGGGAGGGCACGGCTGAGATGGACAGCTACCCCATGACACCTCAGATGGCCTTCGCGCAGTTCGTCCGCCAGGCCGTCGACGACGCCCGCGAGGAGCACGGTTGGACCGTCGGCGACATCGCGCAGCACACCGGCGTCAGCCGCTCGACGCTGTTCCGCTGGCTCGCCGGTGACTGGCAGCGCTACCCCGAGCTGGCGAAGGTGCGCAGCCTCTGCGCCACCCTCGACCTCTCCATCGCCGCCGCGATCCGGCCGCTCGCGATGCCGAACGCCGCCGTGACGCCCCGGGTGCTGGCGGAGGTCGAGGCGGACATGGGCACCATCCGCCGGCGGCTACTCGATGACACGGTCTCCGCCGCGGACAAGCGCCAGATCCGGGAGCTTCTGCGCCGCCTCGCCGGCCGCGACCTCCCGGTCGAGGGGGCGTCGCCGTCCACGACCGGCTCCGACGCCACCCCGCCCTCCCCGTCGCAGGCAGGTGCGTCCCGCCGGTAGCTCGATCGGACGGGCGCCGCAGGGCCGGCCGACCTCAGCGCGCGGCAACTCCGCCGGCCTCAGCGCGTAGCGCAGCCAGCCTCAGCGCGCGGCGCGAGCCGGCCTCAGCACGGTGACGCGACCCGGCCTCAGCGCGGGACGCAGCCGGCCTCAGCGCGTGGCGCGGCCCGGGCGGCCCGGGCCGGTGCCGGAACGCCGGGAACCGATGCGGGGAGCCCGCACCACCGGGGAGCTGCCGGCTCCGGGGCGGAAGTCCCGTGCCGCGGCGGCCACCATGTCGTCGGGATCGCCTTCGAGCGTCCGCCGGACGTGCGCCGGGATGATCTCGGACGTCGCCATCGCCAGCCGGACCTGCACCGAACGGTCGTCGGCCAGGGCCGCCAGATCCTCCTCGTTCAGCTCCAGCGCGCGGACCAGCGCGGCCCGCACGTCGACCGCCGGGTCCCTGGCCAGGGCGCTGCGCTGCGCGGCGGTGGTCCGCGCGTTGCGGGCGAGCCCCTTGCGGACGCGGACGGTGCGGTCGGCCAGCAGGGCGACGATGGCGTCCGGATCGTGGGTGTGCGTGGCGAGCCGTTCCCGCACCTCGGGTGAGACGTCGTCGACCAGCCGGGCGGCCAGCTCGGGCTCCAACTCGCGGGTCTCGGCGAGCAGGCCCCGAAGCTCCTTGTCGGGTGCGGCTGCCATCACCCGGCGGACCGACTCGTCGCAGGCCGGGTTGCCGGCGACGGCCCAGCGGACCCACCGGTCCGCGTCCTTGACCAGACGCAGGAGATTGCCGACCGACGTCGCGGGATTGCGCGCCACGGCCTCCCGGACGTGACGATCATGGTCGCGGGTCAACGACCGCAGGGCCTGCGCGGGCGCGTCCGGCCGGGCCGCGACCGCCTTGCGGACCGCGACCGACGCATCGGACGCCAGGTCGATGAGGGTCATCTGTGGCGTTGTGGGGTCGTGTGCGACGGCGAGCCGCGCGTCCGCCCCACCACCGGTCGGACGGTCGGCCGTGGTGCCCGACCCGCTGTCCCGGTCGGCCCCGTCGACGTGCTGCTGCTGCTTGCCCATGGGCGCAATCATGGCACGCGCCGGACCGGACCCCGCGCGGCAAGCCCGCTCGCAGCCCCCTGGTCCGCGGCGAGCCGCCGAGGGTCAGTCCTGGCGCGGGGCCACCAGGCCGGACTCGTACGCGACGACCACGAGTTGGGCGCGATCGCGGGCATGCAGCTTGGCCATGGCCCGGTTGATGTGGGTCTTGGCGGTCAGTGGGCTGATCACCATCCGCGTGGCGATCTCGTCGTTCGACAGGCCCTGGGCGACCAGGACGACGGCTTCGCGTTCCCGGGTGGTCAACTCCCGCAGGCCGGTCGGGGCCCGCAGGTGGCGCGGCTCGGCGACGTACCGGTCGATGAGCCGGCGGGTGATCGACGGCGCGAGCAGCGCGTCACCCCGCGCGGCGACGCGTACGGCATGCAGGAAGTCCTCCGGCTCGATGTCCTTGACGAGGAAGCCGGCGGCGCCGGCGCGCAGCGCGTGAAAGACGTGTTCGTCGAGGCCGTAGTTGGTCAGGATCACGACGTGCACCCCGGCCAGGGCCGGGTCCGCGGCGATGAGCCGGGTCGCCTCGATGCCGTCCAGCACCGGCATCTGGATGTCGATGAGCGCGATGTCGGGCAGGTGACGCCGGGCGAGGGCGACCCCCTCCCGGCCGTCGGCGGCCTCGGCCACCACCTCGATGTCGTCCTCGATGTCGAGGAGCGCCCGGAAGCCGCTGCGCAGCAGCGCCTGGTCGTCGACCAGCAGGACGCGGATCATCCGGGCGGACCGACGGGAAGTTCCGCGTGGACGGTGAAGCCACCCTCGTCCCGCGGCGCCGCGTGGAGGCGACCGCCCAGGGCGGTGACCCGTTCGCGCATCCCGAGCAGCCCGACTCCGGGCTTTGGCACGGTGGCCAGCGTGGCCGTGCCGTCGTCGTCGACGCGGATCGCGAGGGCGTCCGGACGGTAGTCGACGCGGACCGACGCCGTGGCCGCGGCGGCGTGCCGGGCGACGTTGGTGAGGGACTCCTGCACGATCCGGTAGGCCGTCCGGTCCACCGCCGCCGGCACGGCCTGTCGTTCGCCCTCGACCGTCAACGTCGCGTCCAGCCCGGCCATCCGGGCCCGCTGCACCAACTCCGGCAGGTGTTCGAGGCCGCGCGGCGGGTTCCTGCCGTCGTCCCGCAGGGCCTCCAGGGTCGCGCGCAACTCCCGGCTCGCCTCACGGCCGGCCTCCCGAATCGCCAGCAGCGCCTCCGGCACCGCCTCGCCGCGTCGGCGGGCCAGGTGGACGGCCACCTCGGCCTGCACCTTGATGATCGAGATCTGGTGGGTGAGGGAATCGTGCAGCTCCCGCGCGATGTGCAGCCGCTCCTCGTCGGCGCGGCGGCGCGCGGTCTCCTCCCGGGTGCGCTCGGCCTCGTCGGCCCGCCGCTCGGCCTGCCGCAACGCCTCACCGGCGGCGCCTGCGGCGATCAGCCACGCCACCTCGAGCGCGCCCCGGGCCCGTGCGAGCGCCTCGCCCAGCGGCAGGTCCTGCGGCGGGGCGAGAGCCGTGAGGGGCAGAGCGACAAGCATCAGCACGGCGGCGACGACCGTGACGACACGGTGGCCGGCCCGCACACCGGTGTACACCGCGAACAGGAAGGCGACGGCCGGCACGTCGAAACCGACCGCCTGGTACCCCACGGCGCACAGCCCGGTGACGGCCAGGACGGCGACGGGCCACCGACGACGCGCCGCCAGCGCCAGACCGCTGGCCGCCAGCAGCGGATAACCCAGCAGGTCGCTGTCGAGGGTGGAGTGGTCCGCGGACAGCCCGGCGACCAGCAGCACCGCCGCCACGCCGACGGCGATGGCCCAGTCCCGGACACCGGCACGCCCTGTGCTCATGGGCGCACCCTAGCCCGAGGTACGCCCCGGGCGACTCCTGCGCGCGGACGACCGGCGCCTACCGCACCTGCGGTAGTCGGGCGCCATCCGCGCCGTGCGCGGCAGTCGCCTGCGCCGGTGGCGGCAGCGCGGAATGCCTCCGGCTGCCGGACGACCGACGGTCGAAGCGGCGACAGGATCGAACGACAACCAACGAGACGTACGACGAAGGAGAAGCACATGTTGCTCTCAGCAAGGCCGACGCGGGCCCGACTGGTGCTCACCGCTGCCGCGTCCGCCGTGGCCGGAGGATTCGGGCTGGCCGCGCCGGCCGCCGCGTACACCTCGTCCGCACCGCTGGCGGCCAGCGTCACCACCATGAGCGCCGGGCGACTCGGTGCGATCGTGGGCGGTCTGCTGGGCCTGGCGGGGGTGATCGTCGGCGCGTTGGCCCTGGCCCGGCCCGCCAGCCGCGTCGGCACCGGCAGCGGGCTGCTCGGGGCCACCGTGGCCCTGGCGGCCGGGCTGATCGGCGTCGCCCTCGGCGCGCTGGTGGTGGCGACCTCGGACGGCGGGATCGGCACCGGCAACGGACGCGGCGGTGCGTACGTGGCCCTCGTGGTGGGGGTGGCCGCCCTCGGCCTCGGCGGGTTGGCGCTGCGCCGCTCCCGCACCTGACCTCCCGTCCGGCGCGGCGTCACCCGTCGGATGACGTCGCGCCGAAGCCGCCCGGTGGTGAGACCGTCCGATCCGGGCGTCGGCCCTGGCGGCTGGCGCAACCTCTTCGGTCGGAGGACGTGTGGCTGCATGTCGCCGCTCGCACCGGACCTTGAGGAACGATGAACCGACAACCACACGCGTGCTCCTGCCTCTCACCCTCCTGGCGGGGCTGGCAGGCTGCGCCACTGCCGACCCCAGCCCGGTGGCCGGGGCCGGCAGCCCGTCACCCACTCCCGGCACCACGACCGCCTCCGGCGTGGCGTCGACCAACCCCGGCGTGCCGTCACCGACCCGCACCGCGGCGCCCGCCACGCCGATCACCACCGTCGAGGCCGCCTGCCCGGTCAGCGCCGCGACCCTGCAACGGGTGGCGGGGCTGGGAGACACCCACCGGATCGACCCGGACCACATCAAATGCGCGCGGCAGTGGGCCACCGCCGGGGTGATCGCCACGCACGACGCGGCCCGCAAACGGCACTCGTCACAGCCACTCCGCGTCGAGCATGTCATTGGACACCTAAAAAGAGGTGACTGGCCCTCCCGACAACCGCGCACGAGGTGGTCAGCCCTCCGACTTAGCGCGGAAGATCTCCCGTTCTTTGGCGTTGCGGGTCAGCGCGGCGGCCCGCGCGTACTCCTGCCGGGACTCGGCAGTCCGGCCGAGCCTCGCCAGGAGATCAGCTCGTACGGCGGGGAGCAGCGGGTACTGATCCAGCGCGCCACTCGCCTGCACCTTGTCGGCAATGTCCAAACCCTCGGCCGCTCCCTGGGCCATTCCCACCGCGACCGCCCGATTCAACTCGGCGACCGGCGACGGCCAGACATAGGACAGCACCAGGTAGAGCGCCGCGATTCGCGACCAGTCGGTCTCCTGCGCCGACCGGGCCCGAGCGTGACAGGCGGCGATCTCGGCCTGCAACACGAACGGTCCGAGCGCGCCGCCGATCTCCTGGGCCCGGGCCAGTGCCGCGAGGCCACGCCGGATCAGCAGTCGGTCCCAGCGGGCCCGGTCCTGGTCGCCGAGCAGAATCGCCGCACCGGCCTCGTCGGTGCGCGCCCACGTTCGCGACGACTGGATTTCCATCAGCGCCACCAGCCCGTGCACCTCGGCCTGATCCGGCATCAGCCCGGCCAGGACTCGGCCCAGCCGCAACGCCTCCCGGCAGAGGTCCGGTCGCATCCAGTCCTCGCCGGCGGTCGCCGAGTATCCCTCGTTGAAGATCAGGTAGAGAACTTCCAGGACCGAGGTCAGCCGCTGGGCGAGCTGATCCGGTGGCGGGAGCTCGAACGGCACCCGTTTGGCGGCCAGGGTGCGTTTGGCCCGCACGATCCGTTGCCCAACGGTCGGCTCGGCGACGAGGAAGGCCCTGGCGATCTCCTCGGTGGTCAGGCCACCGAGCACCCGCAGGGCGAGCGCGGTACGCGCCTCCGTCGACAGCACCGGATGGCAGGAAATGAAGATCAGCCGCAGCAGGTCGTCGCCGACGTGATCGTCCAACGCGTCGTCCACGGCCTCCTGCTCGTCGACCGGGGCGATCTCCAGGTCCCGGCCGATCTCCGCGAGCTTCTCGCCGTACCGGACTCTGCGCCGGACCAGGTCGATCGCCCGATGCTTGGCGGTGGCCATCAGCCATGGCCCTGGATCTCGCGGTACGCCCTGCCTCGGCCACTGCTCCAGCGCGATGACGAGGGTGTCCTGGGCGATCTCCTCGGCCAGGCCGACGTCGCGCACGATCCGGGTCAGACTCGCGATGAGTTGAGCCGCCTCGATCCGCCAGACCGCCTCGACAACGCGATGTGGATCGGTAGCCGTCATGGCTACCGATCCAACCACCATCGAGGTGCTCGCCTGCTCATCCCTGGGGTGCGAAGTCCTCCGGCCCGAAGACCCGGGAGACTTCAGCCTCGCCTTCCCAGCCCTCCCACAGGTCCCGGTGCAGGCGCATGAACCGGCCGGCCCACTCGACAGCCTCCGCCTTGGAACGGACGTCGTACACCACGTAGCTGATCAGCTCCTTGGCCTCGGCGAAAGGACCGTCGACGACGCTGAGCCCGCCGGCGGTGACGTCGATCCGGGCGCTGTCCACGGTGGGAGCCAGACCGCCCATGTCGAGCATCACGCCGGCGTTCGTCGCGTCCATGCCGAGCTTCGCGATGGCCTCCATCAGCTCTGCGGGCGGCGGGGTGTCGGGCTGGGCTGCCTTGAGAATCACCAGATAACGCATTGCCTTCTCCTCTTGGTCGTAGTCAGTGCGGGTTGGATCGGAACGAGTGTCCATCGGATGAGCTGAATCAGTGCGACGCGCGCCGGTAGCGATTGACCGCGACGGCCGCCTGCCAACCGGAAACCAGCAGCACCGCGCCAGTGAAGGCGAGCAGGCTCCAGGACGCGCCAGCACCGGCGGTCAGACCCAGGAAGCTGGCGCCGAACACCACGCCGACGACCCGCGAGGACCACGCCCAACCGGCAGCGCCTTCGGCGGCGAAGCGGCGGGCCAGCACGAAACACGCAGCGATCAGGCAACTGAACCCGATGGCACCGGCAGCGAAGTGACCGTAGCCGTGCCAGCTGATCGTGCCAGGGCCGTCCGGGGTGCCGACCGGGAAACCCAAACCCGGGTCCGCGCGCAGCAGACCGGCGGCGATCAGGCTCACGCCGTACCCGCCGATGAGCCTCGGCGCCCAGCGCGCCCCAGCCCCGGTCCCCAGCACCCGACGCAGCCCGACCGCGGACGCGATGGTCATCAGGCCGCTCACCAGGAAGTTCGTGATGTGAACCCAACCGCGGTCGCCGTTGCTGAGCATGCTCCACGCGTGCCGCGTCGGGTCGAAACCAGCCCGGGTGAACACCTCGATCAGCGACACCGCGACATACAGTGGGCCGGCGATGACGCCGTAGGCCAGGAGGGATTTCGTGACCCGGACCGCCGGGTCGCAGGTCGTCGCGGCCGACGTGGTGGTGGTCATCTGCTCGGTCATCGTCGTTGCCCTTCGCGGTGGGTCGGCTTGTCCGGCCCTTCACCACTCCCTCGAACGACCAGACCCCACTTCGACAGCCCAGCCCAAGTGTTTTTGCAGATCGGAAAACTAGAGTCGGCGGTATGCGGATCCGGATCGACGGCAGCGACCTCCCCGGCCGCCGCACCAGCGCGGATGCTGACGCACTGCGGCTCGCCAACGTACGCGTCGGGGTCCAGAGGAGCATGGGCAGGTGAGTTCTGACCAGCTCCTCGTCACGCTGGACCGCGACAGTTCGGTTCCGTTGCAGCAGCAGCTCTGCGACCAGATCAGCGGGTCCGTGCGGGCCGGCCGGCTGCGCCCGGGCGACACGGTTCCGCCCAGCCGCGAGCTGGCGCACCAGCTCGGGGTCTCCCGGACGGTGGTGAC
Source organism: Micromonospora sp. NPDC005252 (assembly GCF_042872475.1). Lineage (NCBI taxonomy): Bacteria > Bacillati > Actinomycetota > Actinomycetes > Micromonosporales > Micromonosporaceae > Micromonospora > Micromonospora sp. NPDC005252. Next base: position 404,925 of record NZ_JBIAKN010000005.1, read on the forward strand.
CCGGGCGTACGAGCTGCTGCGGGCCAACGGGGTGCTCACCTCACGGCGGGGTTCCGGCACACGGGTCAGCGCCGCGCTGACCGACACGCCGCCACCCGCCACGCGCGCCGCCCGCGCGCACCTGCGGCCCGAACCCCCACTGCCCACCGACGCCGGCAGTGCGCTGTGGAAGCCGTGGGAACCGGCGCCGATGCACCGGCCGGACGGGACGTACGACTTCCGGCACGGCACCCCGGCGCTGGCCAGCTTCCCGGTGACCCGGTGGCGGCAGTCGCTCGCCGACGCGGTGAGCCGGGCCGACGCGGTGGCCCTGGGTTACGGCCCGGCCGAGGGCGCGCTGTCGTTGCGTGCCCAGATCACCGCCCTGCTGCGGCGCAGTCGCGCGCTGGACGCCACCCGCGAGAACACGGTGGTGACCAGCGGCGCCACCCAGGCCATGGACATCCTGGTCCGGCTGCTCGTCGGCCCCGACGACGTGGTGATCATCGAGGACCCGAGCCACACCGTGCTGCGGCAGATCTTCGGCTATTCGCGGGCCGCGGTGGTGCCGGTCGGTGTCGACGAGGAGGGCCTGCGGGTCGACGAGATCGAGTGCCAGGTCCGCGCGCACGGCCTCGACCCGGCCCGGGTACGCCTGGTCTACGTCACCCCGTCGCACCAGTTCCCCACCGGGTTCATCATGTCCGAGCGGCGGCGACGAGCGCTGCTGCGCTGGGCCCGCGAACACGGGGCCACGGTGCTGGAGGACGACTACCACAACGAGTTCACCTTCGCCGAGGAGCGGTTGCCGTCGCTGGCCGCCGACCCGCAGGACGCCGACGTGGTCTACGTCGGCAGCTTCAGCAAGACCCTCTTCCCCTCGCTGCGCATCGGGTACGCGGTGTTGCCGCCACATCTCGTCCGGTCATTCCTGGGCGTCAAGTGGATCACCGACCGGCTGACCCCGACGCTGACCCAGGAGGCGCTTGCCGAGTTCATCTCCTCCGGCGCGTACGCCCGGCACATCGGCCGGATGGACCGCCTCTACCGGCAGCGGCGCGCCCGGCTGCTGGAGGCGCTGTACGAACACTTCGGCGCGGGGGTGCGGATCTCCGGCACGGCGGCCGGGCTGCACGTGCTGGTGACCCTGGGCGGCGCGCCCGACGTCGGCGAGGCCGAGATCGTGCGCGCCGCCGCCGCGCGAGGCGTACGGGTCTACCCGGCCTCGGGCTACTTCGTCACCCGCCCGCCGACCGAGCCGACCTTCCTGATCGGGTACGCGGCGCTGCCCACCGCAAGGATCACCGAGGGAGTGGCGCTGCTGGCCGCCGCGGTGCGGGATGTGACGGCTCGGTGAAGCGGGGCCGGGAAAAGCGCGCGCTCTGGGCGTACGGGACGGTGCAGTCGAAGACCGCCTTCGCCGTGCGCCCGTCGGCCGACAGCGACGGGGAGTAGCCGGTGTGCTGGCTCGGGTCGAGCGGAAAGCCCTCCCGGTCCGGCAGCACGAGCAGGTCCTGGTCGGCCTGGAAGCGGGTGACCATCGCCCACCACAGGTCCTGATCGGACTCGATGTCGACGTCCTCGCCCACGCACAGCACCAGCTTGGCCATCCGGAACTGCTCCAGCACCGCCTCGGCGGCGGCGCGTACCGCGGCGTCGTCGGACGGGCCGCGCTTGGCCGGCCACTTGAGCACCACCATGAGCTGACCGCCGCCCGCCGTGTGACAGTGCGCCGCCAGGGCCGGCGTCCCCCGGCGGCGCAGCAGGTCCAGCACCGCGGCCTCCATCCCGAAGCCGAGCAGCACCGACTGCTCGTGCCCAGGCCCGGAGACCGCCTGCAGGATCGGGCTCTCCCGGGCGGTGATCGCGGTGACCTGGATCAGCGGCAACGAGGGATGCGCCCGACCCTGGTAGCCGAGGAACTCCGGCGTGGCCACCGTGCCGTGCGCGCTCTCCGGCACCCGGTCGGCCAGCAACTCGCCCTCGATGACGTACTCGGCGTGCGCGATGAACTCGGCGTCCACCGTGGCGCAGGGCAGCAGCTCCACCGGCTGACCGGCGAGCGCGCCGGCCACCGCCAGCTCGTCGAGGTCCGGCGGGACCAGCGAGGTCGGGCAGCAGGAGGACAGCAGCACCGCCGGGCTCAGCCCGAGGTGGATCGCGACCGGCAACGGACGCCCCCGGCGCAGGGCGGCCTGGTGCGCGAGCTCCAGGTCCCGTCCGGGGACCATCCAGATGGTCAGCGTGTCGGGCCCCTGCACGCACATCCGGTGCACGGACAGGTTGCGGACCCCGGTGTCCGGGTCGGTGGCGAGCACCGCGCCGAGGGTCAGGTACGGCCCGGCGTCCTCGTCGGTGAGGACCGGCACCGGCAGCGCGGTCAGATCCAACGGCAGCGTCTCGCGCGGCCAGCGGGACGCGTCGGGGGCGGGCACCGGCGGACGGGGGGCGGCCACCGCGGCGAGCAGCCGGTGCGGCAGCTCGGCCGGCGTGCAGCCGAGCAGACCGGAGGCACGCCGGCGGGTGCCGTAGAGGCCCATCAGCACCGCCCGGGTCGGGCCGTGGTCGGGGCGTACCCGGTCGAAGAGCACCGCCGGGCCGGCACCGGTGGGCGGGGCGGCGGGCGCACCCGCCCAGCGGGCGTAGTGGGCGGAGACGCCGTAGCGGGCGGGCAGCTCCGTGGCGACGCGGACCAGCTCGCCCGGGAGCGGGTCGAGGCTGGCCAGGGCGTGCCGCAGGTCGACGGGCGGGCGGTGGCTCATCACTCCTCCGCCAGTGACGCGGTGGCACGGCGGGCTGCCAGCAGGTCGAGCTGCATCCGGGTCAGCTCGTCGATGAGCGCACGGTAGGTGCCGACCGCGACCTCGGGCGGCATGCCGTGCCGGGTGGCCAGGTCGTGCACCCGGCCGAGCACCTGCCGTACCCGGTCGGGTGATCGGACGGTCGCCTCGTCCGTCTTGTGCGCGGTCAGCTCCTGCACCACCCGGGTACGCTCCGCCAGCAGGGCGATGATCCGCTGGTCGAGCGCGTCGATGGCGACCCGCAGCTCGGCGATCCGGGCCGGGCCGTCGGCGCCGCCGGCCGGCGGAGAGCCGGCCGGCGGCGCGACCCGGTGCTGATCGCTCACGGCTGCGGGACCTGGTCGATCACGAAGACGACGCTGGGCTCGGCGTCGCTGCCCTGGGACCGGTGCTCCTCGTCGTCGGGGATGACGAAGCCCATGCCGGGGCGGCACGGCACCGACCGGTCCCGGAAGTGGATGGTGAACTCGCCCTGCAGGACGTAGCCGGTGTGCCCGCGCAGGCACCAGTGGTGCTCGTCGAAGCCCGGCGGCAGCTCCAGCAGGCGCAGACGCTGACCCCCGACGTACGAGATCTTGACGCGCCCCTCGGCTCCCGGCTTGTCCCACCTCTCCCACTCGGTGGCCGGGAAGTCGATGCCGACCGGCGCGGCGACCTGCTCAGTGGACATTCTCGATATCTCCTCTGGTTGGGGCGGTTTCGGTACGGCGGGGCCGCGGAACACGCTCGTTGCGGTCGCGGCGCGGGAGGACCGGACCGCCGTCGACCCGCTGGTGCCGCTTGAGCAGCTGCACCATGTCGAGCATCCGGTGCACCATCCGCTCCAGCGCGTCGACGCCCTCGACGTCGGTCAGGCCGGGAGCGCCGGTGGTGTTGCGCAGCAGGACGGGGAAGCCGCTGCCCACCAGAATCATCCGGTTGAGCAGCAGGTTGTTGACGATCTGGTTGTGCACCGACGAGTCGCTGTATCGGCGCCCGGTGACGATGATGCCGCCGACCTTGTCGGCCAGCGGCCGGGTGAAACGCAAATAGCCGACGCCCGCCCGCTCGATGAAGACCTGCATGAGGTGGGCGAGGCCGAAGCCGTGCACCGGGGCCGCGTAGATCAGCCCGTCGGCGCTGGCCATCTGCTCCACCAGGGCGGGGACGTCGTCGTCCACCTGGCAGGGCAGGGTACGGCTGTTGCAGTCGCCGCACGGGCTGCACGGCGAGATGCGGTGCTCGCGTAGCGCGATGGTGCGCAGGATCGCGCCCCGCTCGGCGATCAGCTTGCCCGCGTACGCGATGGCGTGGTCGGTGTTGCCACCGGCCCGTTCCGATCCGTTGATGGCGAGGATGGTCGCTGCTTCGCTGTGCAATGGCACCCCCGGTGCTCGTCGCGAAGGGTGGACGCCGCAGGGGCGCCCACCCCCTTGCGAGGTCAGTCCGTCAGTTTTCCGGCGAAGTAGTCGATGTAGGCCTGCATGTCGAAGTGGCCGTGCCCCGAGAGGGAGAAGACGATGGCCTTCGACTCGCCCGTCTCCCGGCAGCGCAGCGCCTCGTCCACCGCCACCCGGACCGCGTGGGTGGACTCCGGGGCCGGCACGATCCCCTCGCTGCGGGCGAACAGCACGCCCGCATCGAAGCAGGCGGTCTGCGGCACCGCCCGCGCCTCGATCAGGTCGATGTCCCGCAGCGCGCTGACGATCGGCGCCATGCCGTGGTAGCGCAGCCCACCGGCGTGGATCGCCGGCGGGTGGAAGTCGTGGCCCAGGGTGTGCATCTTGGCCAGCGGGGTGAGCCCGGCGGTGGCGCCGAAGTCGTAGTCGTAGCTGCCCTGGGTCAGCGACGGGCAGGAGGCCGGCTCCGCCGCGACGAACCGCACCGTCGGGCCGCCCCCCAACTGGCGGCGCAGGAACGGCAGCGCCAGCCCGGCGAAGTTGGAGCCGCCGCCGGCCGCGCCGACCACGATGTCCGGGTAGTCGTCGGCCATCGCGAGCTGGAGCAGCGCCTCCTGCCCGATGATCGTCTGGTGCATCAGCACCAGGTTGAGCACCGAACCGAGGGCGTACTTGGCGGCGCCGCCGCTGGACATCGCCGCCTCCACCGCCTCGGAGATGGCCAGGCCGAGGCTGCCGGTGGAGTCCGGGTCGGCGGCGAGGGCCGCCCGGCCCGCCCCGGTACGGTCGCTCGGGCTCGCGGTGACCGACGCGCCGAACGTCTCCATCAACCCCCGCCGGTACGGCTTCTGGTCGTAGCTGATCCGCACCATGAAGACCTCGCAGTCGAGGCCGAAGTACGCGCACGCCATCGAGAGCGAGCTGCCCCACTGGCCGGCGCCGGTCTCGGTGGTCAGCCGCTGCACGCCGTCGAGCTTGCTGTAGTACGCCTGCGGCACGGCGGTGTTCGGCTTGTGGCTGCCGGCCGGGCTGACCCCCTCGTACTTGAAGTAGATCCGGGCCGGCGTGTCGAGGGCCTGCTCCAGGCGACGGGCGCGTACGAGCGGGCTGGGCCGCCACTGCCGGTAGATGTCGAGCACCGGCCCGGGGATGTCCACGTCCCGCTCGGTGGTGAACTCCTGCTCGATCATGCCGGTGGCGAAGAGCGGTTCGAGATCCGCCGCGGTGATGGGCTCCCGGGTGCCGGGGTGCAGCATCGGGGGCAGTCCCTTGGGCAGGTCGGGAACCACGTTGTACCAGGTCGTCGGGATGTCACTCTCGGGCAGCACGAACTTCGTCGCGGTCATGGCCTCTTCCGATGCGGGGTGGGGTGTCAGGGACTGGCGGTGGCCGGTTCGGCGAGTGCCGGCACGGGCCGGACGGCCGGTCGGATCCGCAGCGCTGCGAACGCGACCATGCCGACCACCGGGGTCAGCAGGAGCAGCAGGAGAACGGGACGGTGTCCCTGGGTCTGCCAGACGAAGCCGAGACCCATCGGCACGACCAACCGGGCGGAGCTGAGCACGAAGGCGTTCAGGGCCATGAAGCCGCTGACCCGGTGCTCCGCCACGTGGTCGGCGATGTAGGTGGGCACCACCACCGACGCGATGATCTCGCCGAGGGTCCAGACCACAGTGGAGATCAGCACGGCGGGCAGCGAGAACGCGAACACCAGGACGGCCATCCCGGTCGACCAGAGCAGGCCCGCCACGATCAGCAGGACCCGGGTCGAGTACGCCTTGATCCGCTTCTCGATCAGCAGGCTCGCGCTGACCACGACGACGCTGTTGATGGTGTAGACCGCCCCGACCAGCGCCACCGACGAGTGCAGCACTGTGGTGACCGCGAGGGGCAGCGTGTATTCCAGACCGATCAGCGGCGCGACGTAGCAGAACGAGACGAGCACCAGCACCGCCACGTCGAGGTCGCGCAGCAGCCCGGCCCGTCCGGTGCTCGCGGTCGACGACGCCGTCTGGGCACGCCGGGTGTCCGCCGGCACGAAGAGCCAGATGGTCGCCGCCGCGAGCAGGCCGAGCAGGATGTTCCCGGCGAACATCAGCTGGTACGAGAAGGCCGCCGCGAACCCGCCGAGCAGCGGGCCGACCCCCATGCCGAGGTTGTTGGCGAGGTAGCTGACCGTGTACGCGAAGGGCCGCTCACCGGGCTCGGTCAGGTCGGCGATCAGCGTGTTCGCCGCCGGCGCGAACATCCCCATCCCGACCAGCGCGACGAAGAGCAGCACCGCGTACGTCCAGGTGGGACCGTTGACCAGGGCGAGGCCCAGGTAACCGGCCGCGTTGAGCAGCAGGCTCGACACCAGCGCGGCGCGTCGGCCGGCCCGGGCGCAGACCGGGCCGCTGAGCAGGCTACCGGCGAGCAGGCCGGTGCTGCCGACGGAGATCAGCACGCCCGCCTCGCCGGTGCTGAGGTGCCGGCTCTGCACGAGGTAGACCGCGAGCAGCGGGAACACGAACATGCCGGCCCGGTTGATGAAGGAGGCGTAGACCAGCATCCGCAGCGGGCGCGGCAGGGCCCGGAACCGGGTCAGCCACATGACGGCTCCCCCACCGGCTCGGTGCGCACCTCGAAGGAGTCCCGGATGACCTTGAACCGGGCACGGACGTCGTCGAAGTCCCGGCCCTCGCAGACGTACCAGCCGAGCACGTCGTTGGAGGCGGTCGGCACGGCGAGCACGTCCCCGACGGTCTTCCACACGTCCGCGTCGCGCACCGCGTCCAGCGCCCGCAGCTCGTCGACCGTGGTGATCGCGGTGATCCGGCCGTACCGGTCGGAGCAGAGGTATTCGGTGCCGATCTCCGGGCCGAGGGTGGCCGCCGGCACGTGCTCCGGGTCCAGTTCCAGGCGGCACCACTCCCCCGCCAGGTTGATCCCCCGGCCGGCCTGGATGGCGGGGACGATCGAGCCGCCGCCGGCCCGTGCGGCCGCCTCGCCGAAGACGACCTCGCCGTCGTCGCGGAGGAAGAACTCCACGTGCGCCACGCCGGTACGCATCCCGAAGCCGCGCAGCACGGTGGCGCTGGCGGCCAGGATGCGCCGCTCCGCAGGGGTCAGATCGTGCTTGCGGGAGACCGTGCCGCCGGGCTCGTCGCGGAACTCCAGGACCGAGTACGTGTAGCGGGAGAGCTGCTCGAAGACCACCTCGCCGTCGCGCAGCAGCGAGTCGACGTGGTACTCGGCGCCCCGGACGTACTCCTCCACCCGGTAGTCGTGCCGGTCGTCGGCGATCAGCGGCCACACCCGGGCCAGGTCCTCGGTGGAGTCCACCCGGTGGGTGTCGCCGCAGGCCCAGCCGGCGTACGGCTTGATCACCACCGGCCAGCCCGCCTCGGCGGCGAACTCGGCGACCGCCCCCACCGTCTCCGGGCGGCACGAACGGGCCACCGGCACGCCCAGCTCGGTGGCCCGGCGGTGCATCACGTTCTTGTCCCGGAAGGTCAGGGCCTCCTCCGGGTCGAGCCCGTCGATGCCGTGGTCGCGCCGGCAGTACGCGGCGGTCAGCACGTCACCCTCGAAGAGCGGGAAGATGCGCCGCACCGGGTGCGTGGCGAGGATCGTCGCGACGACCGAGCGGACGGCCTCGGTGTCGTCGAGGTCGGCGTGGTAGCAGGGCAGGCCGGCGGCTTCGGCGGCCGGCTGCCCGGTCGGCAGCAGCGCCACGGTGGTCACGCCCAGCTCGGCGGCGGCGGCGACCACGCTGCGGAACTGGGCCGCGTACCGGCCGGCCGCCGGCCGGTAGATCACCAGGATCGCGCGGTTCACGGACGACTCCCCTGGTGGTTGCCGGCGGAGCTGAGCGGGCCTGCGGTACGCAGGACGGCGCTTGTCGTCCCTGCGTCGAGCACCGCCTCCTGCCGCGGGGCGTCGGACAGGTCGTCGAGGGCGGCGGTCAGCCGGGCCAGCGCGTCCACCACCTCCGCCCGGCCGCCGGGGTGGGCCGACTCGACGGTGAGCAGTAGCCGGTGCCGGCCCAGGTCGGTGCGGACCAGGTGTCCCTGCCGCCAGTTCCAGCGCCGGGAGTGGGCCCGCCCGTCGGCGTCGGCGTAGACGACCTCGCCCGGTTCGGGTCGCTCCGGCGCGTCGGGCACGCCAAGGGGCAGGAACGTCTCGGTGCCGTCGGCCGGTCGGACGACGAGGTCGGTGATGCCGTCGACCGCGCACGAGGCCACCGGCAGCGCCGCGCCGAGCGAGACGGCGTTGCAGAGGTCGACCAGGGCGTTGATCCGGGGCAGCCGGTCGCCCCTGGCGACCCGTCGGGCGATCGACTCGGCGGCGCAGGGGAACCGGTTCGGGTTCACCCCCACCGTCCGGTACGCCTCCCGCCACGCGGCGATGCCCGGCAACTCGGCCACCCCCGCCTTGTCCAGGCCGGCCGCGTGCAGCGCGTCCTCGGCGGCGGTCAGCAACGCCGTCACGCGGGGAGGCGCCGGGGCGACCTCGATCGCCGGCAGGGCGAGCACGCCGAGGACGTAGTCCGGCACTGCGGTCAGCACCCGGTCGTCGATGCGGACGGTGAGGGTGTCCGCACCGTCGCTGAGCTGGGTCATCGTGATCCTCGTGAGGTTCGGGTCCGATTGTCGGTCCGACCGTACGCAGCGCGACGACCACCGGGTGTGGCCAATCCGGGGTGATCCGGTGTGGCCAATCCGGCGGTCGGTGGCTGGTCGTCGCGACTGCCGGCACGGGTCCGCGCGCCGAGCAGCGTGGTGCCCACCGCCAGGACGCAGAGTGCGGCGCCGACCGGCCCGAGCAGGTCGAGGGCTTCCGCGCCGCCGTGGCGCAACAGCCGGTTGCCGAGGAAGCCGCCGAGGGCGATGCCCACGAACGTGGCCGAGGAGTTGAGGGACAGCAGCAGCGGCCCGGAGGTCGGCGCGATCGTGAAGAGCCGGTGCTGCTGGGCCGGCTGCGTGGCCATCGCGGTGACGCCCCAGGCCGCCATGGCCAGCGCGGCCGGAAGCAGCGCCTGCCGGGTCAGCGGCAGCGTGACCAGCACCAGGGCGAGCCCGGTGATCGAGACCACCAGGACCGGCAGGCCACCGAAGCGGTCGGTGGCCCGCCCGCCGAGCACCGTCCCGGCGACCGCCGGCACACCGAAGATCAGCAGCAGCACCGCGAGCAGGGTTCCGTCGCCGTCGGTGGCCGGCGCGAGCAGCGCCCCGACGTACGTCAGGGCGAGGTAGCCGCCGGTCATGAAGAGCGCGGTGGTGAGCACCGCCAACCCGACGCGGCTCTCGCGCACCGGGGCGAGCCGGGCTGCCAGCGATGGGCCGGGCGGCAGCGCCAGCCTCGGCAGGCCGACCAGCACCGCCACCGCGCAGGCGGCGCCGAGGGCGGCGAGCAGCCAGAAGGTGGCCCGCCACTGCAGGTCGGCGGCGAGCCAGGTGCCGAACGGCACCCCGGCCACGGTGGCCGCGGAGAGGCCGCCGAGCACCACGGCCATGGCCCGGCCACGCCGCTCGGGCGGGGCCAGCGCGGCCGCCGACGCGGTGGCGGCGGGGACGTAGAGCGCGGCGCTGACCGCCGTGAGGACCCGGGCCAGCAGCAGCAGCGGCAGGTCGGGGGCGAGCGCCGAGGCGACGTTGCCCAGGGTGAACCCGACCAGCGAGATCACCAGCACGGTACGCCGCTCCAGCCGGCCGGCCAGCGCGCCGAGCACCGGGGCGGCGACGGCGTACGCGAGGGCGAAAACCGTGCTCACCCACCCGGCCGAGGCGACGCTCACCCGCAGCGTGCGGGCCACCTCGGGGAGCACCCCCGCGACGACGAAGGTGTCGGTGCCGATGGCGAACGCCCCGACGGCGAGCAGCGGGACGACCGGCACGGACCGCCGCATCACGCCACTCCCGCCGGCTGCCCGGCGCGGTAGCGGGCGGCGTCCCCGGCGACCACCCGGCCGCCCAGCAGCACCAGCTCGATCGCCTCCGACCGGCCCAGCACCGTGATGTCCTCGGCCGGGTCGCCGTCGGTGACGACCAGGTCGGCCAGCCGGCCCGGCTGCACCGTGCCCGCGTCGTCGCCGCGCCCGGCCAGCCGCGCGCCGTTAGCCGTGGCCCAGGTCAGCACCACCGGCGCGGGAATGCCGGCCATGGTCACGTACGTCTCCAGCTCCTCGGCGTACCGGCCGTGCGGGGTCCAGGCGAACCCGAAGTCGTCGCCGGCCACGATGGGGATGCCCATCTGCACCATCAGCGGCAGGATGCGCAGGGTGTTCTCCACCTCGGCCTGGAACTCGAGCGTCTCCAGGTACTCCGGGGTCTTGCCATGTCGCGTGCCGGTGGTGAGCAGCCGGTACGGCTGGTGCAGGCTCGGCACCACGAAGATGCCCCGCTCGGCGATCGCCTCCAGGGCCGCGTCGTCGGCGTACGTGGCGTGGTCGATCACGTCGACCCCGGCGGCGATGGCGTTGCGGATGCCGCCCAGCCCGCGCGAGTGCGCCCGGATGCGGACCCCCCGCTCGTGCGCCGCCCGCGCCGCGATCACCAGCTCCTCGGCGGTGAACAGCAGCTCGTGGGAGCGGCCGTTGGGGAACGTGTCGTCCCCGGTGGAGAAGACCTTGATGATCTCCGCGCCCTGGTTGACCTCCGTGTCGACGTACTCGATCAACTCTTCCGGGGTGTCGGCCAGCCGCATGAGGTCGCTCGGGATGCGCTGCTTGACCGCCGGGTTGCGGCGCTCCGGCGGACCGGACACCATCAGGTCCCGGCTGCACGGGGTGATGCGCGGGCCGGGCAGCTGGCCGGCGTCGATCGCCCGGCGCAGCGCCATGTCGATGCCGGCCACCGAGCCGGCGCCGACGAAGGCGGTGTAGCCCAGCCGCAGCATCGCCGCCGCGTTGGCGGCGGCGCCGAGGGTCACCTCCGGGATGCTGTACTTGAACAGCATCTCCCGACCGTCGAGCACGTTCAGGTACGCGATGTGGGTGTGGCCGAGCGTCATGCCCGGCATGACCGTCCGGCCGTCGAGGTCCAGGACGTCGATGTCCGGGTCGTGCAGGGGCGCCTGCGCCTCGGGTAGCACGGCCACGATGCGCTCGCCGTCGAGCAGCACGCTGTGGCGCGGTCGGGAGGGCACCCCCAGTCCTTCCTGGACGGTGGCGCGGTGCAGCAGCATTCGTCGGGACACGAGGCGTCTCTCCGGTTCTCTCGGTGTCTGGTCTCAGCGGCGGCCGAACAGGGTCCACACGATCTCGGCGCCCGGACGGCGGGCCACCCACCGCAGGCCGTGGCCGTCGACCCCGGGCGCGTTGGTCACGGCGACGTCGGCGCCGCCGGCGGCGAGGATCTCGGCGGCGTGCTGGGTGGAGTCGGCGTCGACCCACCGCACCGACCGGTCCCGCAGGGCCGGTGGCGCGAGGTCGGTGAAGATCCGCCGGACCTCCCAGAGGGCGGCCACGGCGAGCTGACCACCGGAGGCGTCCGGCTCGCGGTCCGGATGGGCCGCGATGCCGTACTCCGGGGTGGCCTGGGCGAAGTACGCCTCCAGCCGCAGGTCGCGGTGCCAGTGGAAGCGGGTGAGCCCCTGATAGGCGCTCGGCACGAGGGCCTGGTCGACCCGCCGGTCCACCAGCGCCGCGAGCACCGCGTCGAAGGTGTCGGACAGCTCGACGCGCAGCCCGTGCCGCTCGGCGAGGAACACCGCGGTCAGGTGGCTGGACGTCCCGGGCGGGCCGAGCGTAGCCAGCGTGGTGCCGGGCCGGCTCGCCCAGCCGTCCACCACGCTGCGCCAGCGCCGCCCGTACGCCTCGGTGAGCGGCCCGGGCAGCGCCGGCACCCGCTCGTCGGCGACGGTCTCAGGTGGTGTAGCCACGGTTGCCCGCCATCCGCTGCGCCACCTGGATCTCGTGGTCGGCCTCGACCCGCCGGTCGACGATCCGGGCGGCCTTCCAGCTCACGAAGGCGCCGGTGCTGACGATCGGGTCGAGCCCGTCGGTCAGCTCCACCTCGACGGGTACGCCGAGCGCGGCGGCGGCCCGCTCCCGGACGCCGTCGGCCACCCCGGCGGGGTCGTCGACGAGGTCCTTGAGCAGTTCCAGGCGGACGGTCAGCCGGTCGCCGCCGGCGGCCGGGTCGTGGTCGATCACCACCTGGTAGCCGCCGGAGCCGGTGACCCCGGTCAACACGGCCGTCTCGATCTGGCCGGCGGTGAAGCGTCGACCGCCCAGCTCGATGCGGTCCAGGGTCCGGCCGACGATCTGCACGAGGTCGCCGGCCATCTCGCAGTCACAGTCGGACGCCTCGACGATGACCGCGTCGCCGGTGCGGTAGCGGACCAGCGGTTTCACCCCGTCGATCAGCATGGTGACGGTGAGTTCCCCGCTGCCGCGTGGGCCGTGCGACGCGCCCGTCTCCGGGTCCACCACCTCGATCAGGTAGTTGGTCTGGGAGAGGTGCATCCGCTTGTTGCGGCAGGCGGTGGCGATGACGAACGCCTCCTGCGAGCCGTACAGGATGTTGTAGACGTCCGCGCCCCAGACGGATTCCAGGTTGCGGGCCAGCGCCGGGGTGCACATCTCGCCGGTGACGAAGAGCAGCTTCACGGCGAAGTCCTCACGCAGCCGGTAGCCGTAGTGCTCGGCCGCCTTGGCGAGCATCATGGCCACACCCGGCGTGCAGCAGACGACCTCCAGCTCCAGGTCCTTCATGAGTTGCAACGCCTTGGCGAACCCGATCACCGGCGAGTACGGCCAGATCTTCGCGTTCAGCGAGCCGACGTTGCGGGCGATGTCACCGAGGGTGTCGCCGAAGGAGTGCACCTCGGTCGGGCCCATCAGCCCGATCCGCGGCGGGTGGTCGCCGAAGTGGTGGCGGAAGATCGACGCCCAGGACTCGGTGACGTGGGCGTTGCTGGCCACCACCTCCCGACCGTCGCGGGGGCACGGGGTCGCGCGGCCCGTCGTGCCGGTCGTCTCGTAGAAGAAGACCCCGTCGGCCAGCGGTCGACTGAGCACGTCGAGCATCTCCTCGCGCAGGTGCGTCTTCGTCGTGAAGGGCAGCCGGTCGAGGGTCGCCGGGGTGATCGTGGCGAGGTCGACGTCGGCCAGGTGCCGGGCGTAGAACGGCGAGCCGGTCGTCACCTGGTCGAGCACCGTGCGCAGTTGGCGTTCCCGCCACGCGTTCAGCTCGGCGGGATCGAGGGTGCGGTCGTAGAAGGCCTTGTGCAGGGCCAGGTAGTCGACGGCGAAGTCGGCCGCCGGTCCGGTGGTCGGAAGCCACATGGTCGGGATCCTCTCCAGGGGTGAGCCGGCTGCGGTGCGATCGGCGCTCGGGCGGTGACGCGGCTCAGTGCAGGCCGCCGTTGACGTCCACCACCGTGGCGGTGACGTAGCTGCTGGCCGGGTCGGCGAGCCAGGCGACGGCCGCGGCGATCTCGGCCGGTGTGCCGAACCGGCCGACGGGAATCCGGGCCCGGTAGTCGTCGCGACGCTGCGCCGGAATCCGGGCGGCCATCGGGGTCTCGACCAGGCCGGGAGCGACCGCGTTGACCCGGATGCGGTGCTCGGCGAGCGACCGGCCGAGGCTGTGGGTGAGCGCGATGCACGCACCCTTCGACGCCCCGTACGCCGCGTCCGGGCTGCCGGACTGCCCGCTGATCGAGGCGACGTTGACCACCGTGCCCGGCCGGCCGGCGCTGATCAGGGCGCGGGCGAACGCCTGCGTGCAGAAGAACGCGGCGCCCACGTTGACGTCGAACACCTGCGCGTACGTCTTCGGGTCGTAGTCGAGGAAGGCTCGGGCGTGGTAGACCCCGGCGTTGTTCACCAGCACCTCCGGCAGGCCGTACCGCTCGCGGATCTCCGCGAAGAGCTGCTCGACCTGCTCCGGCACGGCCACGTCGGCGACCAGCGAGGCGTACGCCGCCGGGTCGACAGCCGGGTCGACGTCCACGCCGAGCACGCGGTGCCCGGACTCGGTCAGGGCCGCCGTCACGGCCCGACCGATGCCGCCCGCCGCGCCGGTGACCACGGCGAGGGGTGCCGACCGGTCGGTCATGACGAACCCGCCGTCAGCGTCGCCGACGCGCTGCGCAGGAAGTTGTCGAACAGGCGCAGCCCGTCCTCGGTGAGCACGCTCTCCGGGTGGAACTGCACCCCCTCGACCGCCAGGGCCCGGTGTCGTACCCCCATCACGTAGCCGTCGTCGGACGACCGCGCGGTGACGTGCAGGGCCAGCGGCGCCGGGTCCGCGACGATGAGCGAGTGGTAGCGGGTCACGGTGAGCGGGGCGGGCGCGCCGTCGAAGACCCCTCGACCGTCGTGCGTGACGACGCTGGTCTTGCCGTGCATCAGGTGCCGGGCGACCGCGACCGTCCCCCCGTACGCGAGGCCGATCGCCTGATGGCCGAGGCAGACGCCGAGCAGCGGGACCTGGCCGGCGAAGGCGTGCACCAGCTCCACGTGCCCGGACTCGGCGGGATGACCCGGCCCGGGGCCGAGCACCACCGCGTCCGGTCGCAGGGCCGCGAGCTGGTCGCTGGTCCGCGTTCGGGAGCGGACCACCACGGTCCGCGCGCCGAGCGTCCGCAGGTACTGGTCGATGATGTGGGTGAAACTGTCGTACGCGTCGACGAGCAGGACCTTCACGGCAGCAACTCCGCACCGGTCAGGGCCCAGAAGGTGGCGTTCATCTTGGCCAGCGTCTCCCGCCACTCGTCGCCGGGTGTGGAGTCGGCGACCACCCCGGCGGACGCCTGGGTGCGGTAGCGCCGGCCGTCGTGCACGGCGGTGCGGATGCAGAGCGCGAGCACGGCGTACCCGCGGACGTCCACGAGCCCGACGGCGCCCGCGTAGACGCCCCGAGGCTCGTCCTCCAAGCCGTCGATGATCTCCATCGCCCGCAGCTTCGGGGCGCCGGTCATGGTGCCGGCCGGGAAGGTGGCGCAGATCGCCGCCCACACGTCGGCGTCGTCGGCGAGCTGGCCGGAGACGGTGGAGACCAGGTGGTGCACGTACGCGAACGGCTCGACGTCGAACATGGCGTCGACGCTGAGCGTGCCGGGCACGCAGACCCGGCCGATGTCGTTGCGGCACAGGTCGACAAGCATGACGTGCTCGGCCCGTTCCTTCTCGCTGGCCGCCAGCTCGGCCACCCGCCGGCGGTCGGTCTCCGGGTCGGTGGCCCGGGGCGCGGTGCCGGCGATCGGCCGCATCGACAGTCGGCCCTGTTCGATGCGCAGGAACAGCTCCGGGCTCGCCCCGATGACGGTCTGGCCGGCCCACGGGGTCAGGTACATGTACGGCGACGGGTTGCGGTGGCGCAGCCGTCGGTAGACCTCCAGCGGCGTGAGCGTGGTCTCGACGTCGATCCGGTGGCCGATCTGGATCTGGTAGCTGTCCCCCACCTCGATGTGCCGCAGGCACTGCTTCACCCGGGCGGCGAACGTCTCCTCGTCGACGGTGTCCCGGACCAGGCTGGGCGGCGGGGCGGCCGGCACGTCCGGGTGGCCGTCGGCCGGCCCGGGAAGGTCCGGCAGCCGGGCGGCGGCGTCGTCCGGCGGCAGGTGCGGGCCGGAGGCGCAGAGCTGCCGCACCGTGCCGGCGCGCAGGTCCCACCAGACGGTGTGCCGGAACAGCGCGAGTGTGCAGCGCGGGATGTCGTCGACCACCCGGTCGATCCAGAGCTCGTCCATGTCCCGCGCGGCCTCGTACGCCAGGGTGGTGAGGAAACCGAAGGCGAAGCTGTCGGCGGGGACTGTGGTGCGGACCGCGAACGCCCGCTGCACGGCCCGGACGGCGGCCCACACCTCGCTCGGTCCGGCGACCGGCCAGACCCGCTGGGCGCCGCGGTGCCGGACCGGCTCACCCAGGACGGCGGTCAGCACGGCGGCCACGGCGTCGCCGAGCGCACCCTCGGCGGTCACCTCCAGCCGGTCGGCGATGAACAGCACCTCGGCGAGAAGACCCCAGCCGACGGCTGCCGCACACCGGTCCTGCGCCGGGCCGTCCAGGCTTTCGAAGAGATACAGATCGTTGTCAGTGCAACTTTCCGCGAGTGCCGTATAGAGCGACAAAGGATCGATCGACGGCAGTGTGACAGATGTCACCTCTATGGGAATTGAGTTGGTCAATGGTGTATGCGCCGCCGCCACCGAATGCGACGGGATGGGCCACGTGGCGAGCTCTGTTGACAATAGGGACACTTGCGGAACCCCCTCTGAACAGCCCGATTCCGCGCCACCGTTGGCGCTGACCCCACCGGCGACGCGGCAGGTCGGACCCTTCCCCCCAGACGAAAGGACTCGCACGACCACTCTGGCACCGGCGGTGGAGGCGTCCGCATTGGACATTCTCGGAACGTACGCCCTGATTCGCCGGTCAGTGAGCGGTTGCGCGCCCGGCCAACACTTTCCACAGGCACGGATCACGCTGTCCATACCACTTCGACGATCTCGGAGCGGACCACTTGTCCCTGAATCTAAGCCTGTCAATAGATGCCCAATCACGTGAAACGCTGGCGGTGCAGCTCCGTAACGCATTTCGTACGCAGATCGAGGAGGGCACGCTGCGTCCCGGCACCCGCGTGCCGTCGAGCCGGCAACTCGCCGCCGACCTCGGGGTGTCCCGCAGTGTGGTCGTCGAGGCGTACGAACAGCTCTGCGCCGAGGGGTACCTCGTCTCCCAGCACGGCTCGGGCACGTCCGTGGCGGCGACGCGTACCGACGTCGGCTCGGCGCTCACCCCGGACGACCGTGCACCCGCCGCGGCGGTCCACGACCTGCGCACCGGCGGCCTGCACGACTCCACCTTCCCCCGCCAGGACTGGATCCGGGCGGTCAGCGCGGTGGTCACCTCGGCCGGCCGCCGGGAGCTGGGGTACGCCCCACCGTCCGGCCTGCCCGTCGTCCGGCACACCCTCGCCGGCTACCTCGGCCGGGTCCGCGGCGTCCGCACCCGACCCGAACACCTCATGATCACGTCAGGCTTCGCGCAGGGCCTCGCGCTGCTCTGCCGCGAGTTGCGCGACCGGGGCCACGACACCATCGGGGTGGAGGACCCGGGGCACCCGGGCGAGTGGGAGTTCATCGCCGAGGCCGGACTGCGTCCGGTGGGCATCCCGGTGGACGGCGACGGCATCCGGGTCGACGCGCTGGCCGCGAGCGGGGTCCGCGCCGCGCTCGTCACCCCGGCCAGCCAGTTCCCGACCGGGGTCACGCTCAGCGCGCAACGCCGGGCGCACCTGGTCGCCTGGGCGCAGGAGGTGGACGGTTACCTCGTCGAGGACGACTTCGACGCCGCCCTGGTCGCCCCGGCGCAGCGGATGCCGGCGCTGCAGAGCCTCGCACCGGACCGGGTGATCTACGCCGGCAGCGCCAGCAAGGTCCTCGCCCCGGCGCTGCGCCTCGGCTGGCTGGCCACCCCGCCCGACCTGACCGCACGCGTCGAGCGGATCCGCGCCGGCTGGGACATCGGCTGCTCCGGCCTGGAGCAACTCGCCTTCGCCCGGCTGATCGACACCGGCGCGTTCGACCGGCACCTGCGCCGACTCGGCGCCGACGTCCAGAAACGCCGTCAGGCGGTCCAGCAGTTCGTCTCCCGCCACCTGCCCGACGTCACCGTCCTCGGTCAGAACGGCGGGCTCCAGGCGTACCTGGTGCTGCCGGCGCGGTGCGCCGAGGAGGCGTTGGTGCAGGCGGCCCGCCGCCGGTCGGTGCTGGTCCGCGGCGGCCGCTTCTACGCCCTGCGTGCGGACGACCGACCGCCGGCGCTGGTCGTCGGCTACGCCGGGGTACGCGGCCCCGAGCTGGGCCGCGGGCTGGCCGGGATCGCCGCTGCCTACCGGGAGACGACCGGCGGCAGCGGTGCGTGAAGCCGCGAAATCCGCTTGGTACTGGCGGCGGGCTCCGGCGGAGTGTCCCGGTGAGCGCACGGGGCCTGGACGTCGACGAAACCATCGCGCGCGAAGGCTCGCTGGGGCGGATCCCGGAGGTCAGCGTGGCGACGCCGTGACCGATCGCGGCCGATCCGACGCCGTGTCGGCCCTGCCGCGCCACCAGCGGCGCGCCGCGAACGCGGCCAGCCCGGCGCCGGCGGCGTTGAGCAGTACATCGTCCACGGACGTCACCCGGTCCAACCGCAGGACGTACTGCGCGGCCTCGACCAGGACCGAGCAGCCCGCGGCGAGCGCCACGATCCGTGGTACGGACGCCAGTGCCGCGAACCGCAGCGGAGCGAAGAATCCCAACGCCGCGAACACCAGGAGGTTGCCGACGACCTGACCCGTCAGCGTCAGCAGCCCTCCGTCGGAGAAGATGGTGAACAGGTCACGGAGCGGCACCAGGCTCAGCCGCCCGGGAACAGCACCCGCCCGGGAGCCCGGCAACATGATCATCCAGACCCACGGCAGCGTCCCGTACACGATGCCGACCTCGGCCAACGACGTTCGCCACGCCCACGGGGCGCCGTTCGCACGCCGACGGCGGGCCAGAGCCCACACCGCCAGCGCGGCCAACGGCAGTGCGGCCACCGTGATGAGCACGACGCCAGTGAACGAGCCGACCCAGCCGTGCCACCCCTCGATCACCACCCGGGCACCATAGCCGCCTTCCCACCGAGGCGTCGCCGTGCGTCCACGACGAACCGGGAGACGACCGGCCGCGGCGGTTGATCAGTCGCTGCGCCCGGCCCGGGTCGGCTCGCTACGACGTGACCCGTCGCGTCGCGTCGGCCACTCAGGTGGCCCGGACCGCCTCGATGATCGACTCGGCGACCTCACCCGGCCGGGCCACCGCCATCGCGTGCGAGCCACCGACGATCTCGCGCTGGCCCCGCGGGGCGGCCCGCTCGGCCATGAACCGGTGCGCGGCGGCCGGGATGTTCATGTCGGCGTCGCCGAACACGAACCAGCTGGGCAGGGCTCGCCAGGCGGGGTCGCCGGAGAGCCCGTCGCTCAGGGCCTGCTCGGTGATCGGCCGCTGGGTACGGGCCATCAGCGCGGCAAGGTCGCCCGACACGTCCGCGGCGAACTGCGCGTGATAGGCGTCCTGGCCGATCGCCACCTCGTTGCCGCCGGTCGACACCGGGTACTGCACCAGGGTGTCGGCGAGCGTGCTGCCGGGGAACTTCCCGGACAGCGACAGCGCCGATTCGCCGGTGTCCGGAGCGAAGGCGTTGACGTACACCAGGGCCCGCACCGTTGTGTCGCCCGCCGCGGCCTGCGTGATAACCATGCCGCCGTACGAATGACCGACGAGGACGACCGGGCCGCCGATCCCACGTACCACGTCCCGCACGTACGCGGCGTCGCCCGCGACGCTGCGCAGCGGGTTCGCGGCGGCCACCACGTTGTACGCGGCGCCCAGCCGCTCGATCACGCCGTTCCAGCTCGCCGACTCGGCGAACGCGCCGTGCACGAGGACGATGGTGGGCTCCGGATCGGGCATGACACGCGCTCCCTTGCTCCGTGACAGTGTTCATCCGCCGGCCACGCCGGCGTGCCTGATTACCCGTTCCGCGACCGCGAAACGTCCCGTTCCGCCGCACGTCGCGCTCGATCGTGGTGATCTGTCCGCCGCGTTGGATGCCATGGTCGGCACCGCCCTCTGCCGCAGCGTCCGGAACATCTTGACACTCATCGATGTTAGCGCCAACACTTAGGGCCGTTACGTGGGCGCAACGCGCTCGACATGATCCCGGCCCGCGGGCGTTCCTTCCCAGCGGGTGCCGCGGGTTGATCGCCGCTTTCGCGGCCGATCGGCTCTCGCGCACAGACGTCACGGAGGACAGATGCCGCTGCGACTCCACCGAGCCGATGCCGCCGCCGGCCGAGTCACCGGCCCGGGGCGTACCGGCCGCGGTGGCGCCCGACGCCCCCGATCGGTCCTGGCCGCGGTGCTGGTGGTGCTCGCCGTGTCGGCCGGCCTGCCGATGGCCGGGCCGGCGCACGCCGCAGCCGCCGTGAGCTACACCAACCCGCTGGCCAACCAGCGGGCCGATCCACACATCTTCCGGCACACCGACGGCTACTACTACCTGACCGCGACCGTGCCGCAGTACGACCGGATCGTGCTGCGGCGTGCGACCACCCTGCAAGGGTTGGCGACGGCCGCGGAGACGACGATCTGGAGCCGGCACACCAGCGGAGAGATGGGCGCCCACATCTGGGCGCCGGAGATCCACTTCATCAACAACCGGTGGTACGTCTACTTCGCCGCCGGCCGGACCGACGACGTGTGGCGCATCCGGATGTACGTGCTGGAGAACGCCAACGCGAATCCGCTGACCGGTTCGTGGATTGAACGCGGCCGGATCACGACACCCTGGGACACCTTCAGCCTGGACGCCTCGACCTTCGTGGCCAACGGCGTGCGCTACCTGACCTGGGCGCAGCAGGAGCCGGGCATCTCCACCAACTCGAACGTCTACCTCGCCCGGATGGGCGCCAACCCGTGGCAGATCACCGGCACCGTGACCCGACTCGTCGTGCCGACGTACGACTGGGAGACCCGCGGCTACCGGGTCGCCGAGGGCCCCGCGGTGATCCAGCGCAACGGCCGCCTCTTCCTGACCTACTCGGCCAGCGCCACCGACGCCAACTACTGCCTCGGGATGCTGAGCGCCTCCGCCACCGCGAACCTGCTCGACCCCGCCGCCTGGAGCAAGAGCCCCAACCCGGTGTTCACCAGCAGCGCGGCCACCGGCCAGTACGGTCCCGGTCACAATTCGTTCACCGTCTCGGAGGACGGGCAGAGCGACATCCTGGTCTATCACGACCGCAACTACCGGGACATCAGCGGCGATCCGCTCAACGACCCGAACCGACGGACCAGGGTGCAGAAGCTGTACTGGAACGCCGACGGCACCCCCAACTTCGGCATCCCGGTGCCCGACGGGGTTACCCCGGTCCGGCTGCGGTCGCACGACCTGACCACCAGCTACATCCGACACTACGACTACCGGGCCCGAGTCGAGCCGAACGTCACCAACCTCGCCGACAGCCAGTTCCGCATCGTCAGCGGCCTGGCCGGCGGCGGAACGGTGTCGCTGGAATCCACCAACTTCCCGGGCTACTACCTGCGTCACTACGGCTTCGCCCTGTCCATCGCGCGGAACGACGGCTCGTCGGTCTTCTCCAGCGACGCGAGCTTCCAGCGCCGGTCGGGCCTGGCGGACAGCGCCGGGCTCTCGTTGGAGTCGCAGAACTACCCGGGGCGCTACGTCCGCCACCGCGACGGTCTGCTCTACCTGGAGGCGGTCAGTTCGAGCGCCGAACGCGCCTCCGCCACCTTCCACCTGGAATAGCTGGACCGGGCCGGCTGCCCCACCAGCACCGTGCCCGCCCCGCGACCCCGAGATCGTCGGCCGGTCCTCGCGACCCGCCGACGCCGATTGGAGCATCCGATGATCCGGCGTCCCACCATCGCCGTCCTGGCCGGACTCTGCCTCGCGGCCAGCGCCGCCCCGCTGCCCGCCGCCGCACCTGTGAGCGCTCACACCGCGGCCGCCGTCGCGCTCGCCGGCCCGCCCGGCACACCGCCCGGAGCGTGCCTGACGGGGGCCGGGTCCGGGTCACCGCTGCCGTCCAGCTCCGTGACGGCGACGAAGATCCGAAGCGGCTTCAACTTCCTTGAAGGACCCGTCTGGGTCGCCGACGGTGGTTATCTGCTCTTCTCCGACATGGCCGCCGGCACCGGGCCGTACAACGTGCAGCCGTCGACGATCCGCCGGTTCACCCCGCCGTCGACCTTCGACACGTTCATCGCCAACGCCGGCAGCAACGGTCTGGCGCTCAGCGCCGACGGCCAGCAGGTCATCGCGGCCACCCACGACCAGCGCAGCGTGTCCGCGTACCGGTTGAGCGACCGGAGCCGCAGCACCGTCGCGGCGAACTACCAGGGCCGGGCGTTCAACTCGCCCAACGACGTCGCGGTCCGGTCCGATGGCGTCACCTACTTCACCGACCCCAACTTCCAGCGCGGCAACCGCCCGGACCAGATGAACGGCCGTACCAGCGTCTTCCGCGTCTCCGGCGGCCAGGTGTCGCTGGTGGACGACCAGTTGCGCCAGCCCAACGGCATCGCGCTCTCGCCGGACGGAGCCACGCTGTACGTGGGCGCCTACTCCGAGAACAAGATCTACAAGTACGCCGTCCAGCCCGACGGCAGCACCGGCGCGCGCAGCGTGTTCGTGAACTACATCGGCGGCCCGGACGGCGTCACGATCGACTGCGCCGGCAACGTGTACTGGGCCTCGGGCGGGGACTCCCTGGTCCACGTCTACTCCCCCACGGGCAC
This sequence comes from Micromonospora sp. NPDC005252, assembly GCF_042872475.1. Lineage (NCBI taxonomy): Bacteria > Bacillati > Actinomycetota > Actinomycetes > Micromonosporales > Micromonosporaceae > Micromonospora > Micromonospora sp. NPDC005252. The sequence goes on from NZ_JBIAKN010000005.1 coordinate 427,366, forward strand.
CCAGCTCGGCACGATCCGGCCCGGCTTCTCCGGGACGACAAACGTGGCCTTCGGCGGGCCCGATCGGCAGACCCTCTACATCACCTCGGGTGCGTGGGGCGACTCCGGCCTCTACAGCGTGCGGCTCAACGTCCCGGGCTATCCGTACTGAGGGCGGCCCGGAGGCGACCCCGACGCCCGGACCTGTCCATCAACACCCGGCGATGCGGCTCAGGCCGTAACGCGACGGCTGGGAACCCTTTTCCGCCCCGGTTGCCCGATCGTGACGGGTGCCGGGGCGGATCGCAGCCCCTCCTCCATGACGAAGATCGACCGTCGCGCCACCGCGTCGCCTCGATCGTCGAGCTGGTACCCGTCGAGCCAGACCCACCCGTCGTAGGTGATCCAATCGAGTACGCGGATCACGCGGAACCGGATGGGGCGGATGAACTGCCCGCTGGCTTCTCGCCCCAGGATCAACAAGTCGCCGGCCTTCATGCGAGCCATCCGAGGAACCTGCGGTACACAGCGTCGGTGGGAGCCCAGGACATGTCCTGCTCGGCTGCCACCAGGTGCGATCCCATGTAAGTCCGGAGACCCACCGGCGACGTGGCGTACTCCCCCAGCAGTTCCACCCGGCGTATGGCACATGGCCAGGGGCGGTCACACGCCTCGCACAGCCACAGCGGGAGGACCGGTCCGTGCGCGGTCATCGGCTCTCACCTGGCCAGTGACCCCGGTTGGTCGGAACCTTGTGCCTGGCTCGACAGGGCAGCTCATTCCCGCACTTGCAGACGTTGCGCCACTTGATCCACGACCACACCGGCTTATGTCTGCGAGCCAGGGTCAGGGCAACGGCCGTCAGATATTCCGCAAAAGTGACGCGTCGGGTATTCACCTATCGCATCACAAGGGGTTGTACGAGGGCAACCCCCAAAGGCGTTGTCCCACCCTGTATGGCCTCGTTCAATTCGCAGGGCTCATACCGTCAGATTGTGGAGCTGCTTGGGCTGGATGAGATCCGCGACTTGCTTGGCGGGATCAGCAAGCAGCGTGCCACGATCATCGTGGGCCGCAAGGGATTCCCTGACCCCCTCGCCACCTTGAGCATGGGCCGCGTCTGGGATGGCAAGGCTGTTCGATCCTGGATCGCCAAGAACCGCCCCAGCCCGACGGACGAGGACTGACGCAAACTCGGGCCAGACCGGGGCACGTCTGTCAGATCACCAGCGGCTCGGCGCCGCCGCCGTCAAGTCAACTATCGGCGTGGACTTGACCGACTGTGCGGGCGCTCAGAGCGGCTCGCGAACCGGTCCAGCGTCTCCCAGACCGGCTGCCGGGGGTCGTCGTTGTGCACGATGATGTCGGCATGATCGGTCGGACGGACCGTCGCGTCGTAGAGCTGCTGGGAGGGGATGTAACGCTCCCGCCAGCGCCGTTCGACGTCGGCCCGGGATGACACCCGGCTCTCTCGGACCACGGCACGATCCACCGTCGCCTCGAGCGCGACCGACACGAAGACGCGCAGGTCCCACCGGTCGATCAGTTCCGGGCGCATGAGGAAGACGCCGTCGAAGAGCAGCACCGCGTCGGTCGAGGCGGTCGCGACCGGCGGGGACACCACGGTGTCCGTGGTGGAGTCGTAGACCGCGTGTTGGAAGCGTCGGTCTCCGTCCGGGCCGAGCGGATCCAGCAGAACCCGGTTCAGCGCCTCGTGGTCGTGGGTGTCGAAGTAGCAGCCTTCGGCCGAGTACTCGCCGCGCGGATAGCGCTGTGCCCGGGGGAAGAGAAAGTCGTCGATCGTCGCGCGGATGACGTCGCGGCCCTGTGCGCGCAGGACGACGGCCAGCTCGTCGGCGAGGGTGGTCTTGCCGGCGGCGGGCGGTCCGTCGATGGCGACCCGCGTCGGGTGTGCGACGGCGACGGACCCGACCGCTTCGGCCAGGCGGCCGAGCACCTCATCGCGGGCGCCGTGCGCCATGCCCACCCCGCCCGTCTGTGTTCCAAACTGGAGCGAGCTTACACTCACGTTCCGTGCCGATGTCTGGAGAGGCCCGCCGATGAGAGGCCGCTACGACAACCTGAAGCGGACCCGCACGCTGGAACCGCAGCGTGACTACCTGGACATCTACCAGACCATGCTGCGCCGCGAGTTCCCCTGGGACATGAAGCTCGGGCTCAACCTCGCCTTCAACCGGTCCTTCTCCATCCCCGCCATCGCCGCCGTGCACACCGCCACCGGCGAGCTGACCGACCGCACCCAGAAGCGCATCGACGACACCGGCCTGTTGATGTACGAGATGGTGCTCAACGGCTTCGACCAACCCCGTGGCCGCGACGCGCTGCGGCGCGTCAACCAGATCCACCGCCCGTACGACATCGGCAACGACGACTTCCGCTACGTCCTCGGCTGCCTGGTCGTGATTCCGACGCGCTGGTTGCAGGAGTACGGCTGGCGCCCGCCCTGCTGCCACGAGCGGCAGGCGACGTATCTGTTCTACCGGGAGCTGGGCCGGCGGATGGGCATCACGGACATCCCCGGGTCGTACGCCGAGTTCGAGTCCTGGTTCGACGCGCACGACGAGGTTCACCTGCAGCCCAACGACGAGGCGGCGGCCATCGAGCGGGCGACCCGGATGTTGCTGCTCACGCGGCTCCCCCGGCTGCTCGCACCGCTGGGAGACGCGCTGGTCAGCGCCATGTACGACGCGCCGCTGCGACGCGCGACGCGGGTCGACGCGCCGCCGTGGCCAGTCCGGGCCGGCCTGCACGTGGCGCTGAAGACGCGCTCGCGGCTGCAGCGGTGGTGCGGGTCGCCACGGACGACACCGCTGTTCGCCGAGGGCATGAGAGCCAGGAGCTACCCCGACGGGTACGAGATCAGCCACCTCGGCCCGCACCACGACCCCGCCCCTGAGTAGCACGCCGCCGCCCAGGGGGTCAGGCCGCCCTGGCGAGAGGGGTGGCTTCCCGTGTCCCAGGGCCCGAGATCCCCTGCCCGCACGACAGGGTGGCTGAACGTGAATCTCGCCTGAGCCGACAGTTCTCCCCCTAGGTTCGATGCGCAGGACGCAGCCAAACCGGGGAGAGACGTGGACAGCTATCCGGCGATCGAGGATCACGGACTCATCGGCGACCTGCAGACCGCCGCGCTGGTGACGTGTGACGGCACGGTCGACTGGTTCTGCGCGCCGCGCTTCGACTCGCCGAGCATCTTCGCGGCCCTGCTGGACAAGGACAAGGGCGGCTACTTCCGCATCGCGCCACACGACGTCCGGTACGTCACCAAACAGCTCTACCTCCCCGGCACGCCCATCCTGATCACCCGGTTCATCAGCGCGGACGGCGTGGCCGAGGTGATGGACTTCATGCCGGTGACGGGCGAGCGGGTCACCGACGCGCACCGCCTGGTCCGCATCGTCACCATGGTCCGCGGCAGCATGCGCTTCCGCGTGGAGTGCCGGCCGCGATTCGACTACGCCCGGGAAGCGCATCAGCTGGAGCGCTACCGCAACGGCTACGTCTTTCGCAGCCGGTCGGCGACGCTGACGTTCAACCCGGTGGACCCCACTGGCCGGTTGATCTCCGAACGCGGCGAGATCCGCCTTGAGGGCGACGACCTCGTCGGGTACGGCACCCTGAACGAGGGCGACACCGGCGGCGTGGTCCTGGAGACCGCCGGCACCGAGCCGCGCGTCATCCCGGCGGAGGAGATCCAGGGCGTGTTCGAGTGGACCCGGGACTACTGGCGGCGCTGGGTCGAACGCTCCCGCTACACCGGCCGGTGGCGGGAGATGGTCGAGCGCTCCGCCATCACGCTGAAACTCATGACGTACGCCCCGACGGGCGCGATGATCGCCGCGCCCACGGCGGCGCTGCCCGAGCTGGTCGGCGGAACCCGCAACTGGGACTACCGCTACACCTGGGTACGCGACACGTCGTTCTCGGTGCACGCGCTGCTCGGGCTCGGTTTCACCGAGGAGGTCAGCCGGTACATGACGTGGCTGGACGAGCGGATCCGCGAAGCCGGCGACCACCAGGATCCCCTGAAGCTCATGTACCGGGTGGACGGCTCCTCCGACCTGCACGAGGAGGTGCTGGACCATCTGGAGGGCTACCGCGGCTCGCGGCCGGTGCGGATCGGCAACGGCGCCGCCGACCAGCTTCAGCTCGACATCCACGGCGAGGCGCTCTACGCCATGCACCTCGCCGACGAACAGGGCATCCGCGTCTCGCACCAGGTGTGGAAGAGCACCGTCCGGCTCGTCGACTGGCTCTGCCACAACTGGGATCAGCGCGACGCCGGCATCTGGGAGAGCCGCCACCACCCCCGCAACTACACCTTCGGGCGGGTGATGTCCTGGGTGGCGCTGGACCGGGCCATCCGGCTCGCCACCCGCACCGGCCGGCCCGGGGACATGACCTGCTGGACCGAGCAGCGCAACCGGATCTACGACCAGGTCATGGCCCGCGGATACAACCGGGAGCGCGGCACCTTCGTGCAGGCGTACGACGAGAGCGTGCTGGACGCGGCGCTGCTCGCCATGCCCTCCGTCGGTTTCGTCACGCCGAGCGACCCACTGTGGCAGTCCACCCTGGAGGCGATCGAACGCGAGCTGGTCTCCGACAGCCTGGTCCACCGGTACGACCCGGTCCACTCCCCCGACGGTCTCCCCGGCCATGAGGGCACCTTCAACATGTGCACCTTCTGGTACGTCGAGGCGCTGGCCCGGTCCGGTCGCCTCGACGACGCCCGACTCACGTTCGAGAAGATGTTCACCTTCAGCAACCACCTCGGCCTCTACGCCGAGGAGATCGCCGTGACCGGGGAGCAGATCGGCAACTACCCCCAGGCGTTCAGCCACCTGTCGCTGATCAACTCCGCGCTGACACTCAACGACCTGCTCGACACCGAGGCCGAGGCCCGCAACCGCCGGTAGCACGGGCACCCTCCGGTCGGCCGCGTCGCGGGTGGCCTATCCCGCGACGGCGAGGGCCATTCGGCGTACCGCCTCGGTGATCAACTCCGGCGCGGTGGCCAGATTCAGCCGGACGTGACCGCCGCCCCCGGTGCCGAAGGCCGTACCGGAGTTGAGCGCCACCCGGCCGCGGTCGAGGAACACGGCCGCGGGGTCGTCACCGAGGCCCAGCGCGCGGCAGTCGAGCCAGGCGAGATAGGTGGCCTGACCGGGCTCGTAGCCGATGGCGGGCAGATGCTCGGCGAGCAGCGCCGCGAGGAGCCGACGGTTGTCGTCCAGGCCGGTCAACAGGGCGTCGAGCCACTCGCCGCCGTCGCGGAAGGCGGCGGTGTGGGCGATCACGCCGAGGTGGCTGGTGCTGACACTGGCCCCGAACGGAACGCGGGCGAGGTCTCCCGCCGCGGCCGGGCCGGCGATCAGCAGCGCACCGCGCAGGCCGGCCAGGTTCCACCCCTTGGAGGCGGACATCAGCGACAGGCCGTTCTCGGCACCCGGCACCGAGAGGTACGGCACGAAGCGCGCTCCCCCGAGCACCACCGGAGCGTGGATCTCGTCGGCGATCACCCGCACCCCGTGCCGCTCGGCCAGGTGGGCGACGGCGGCCAACTCGTCCGCGGTGTGCAGGACGCCGGTCGGGTTGTGCGGGCTGCACAGCAGGTACGCCGCCGGCCGCCCACCGGAACGAGCCTGCCGGAATGCGTCCTGAAGCGTGCCGAGATCGATCCGCAGGTCCCCGCCGAGCGGTGCCTCCACGATCCGGCGGCCGGCGTGCGCCACGAACTCGTAGAACGGTGGGTAGACCGGGCAGTTGACGACCACCGCGTCCCCCGGCTCGGTGACCAACCCCAACGCCTCGACGACGCCGTGCATCACGTCGGGCACCAGCGCCGTGCGTTCCACCGCCAGCCCGTCCCAACCCCACCGCCGCCGGGCGAACTCCGCCAGCGCCTGCGGGTACGCCGTGCCGGCGGTGTAACCGGTGTCGCCGCGCGCGACAGCGTCGGTGATCGCGGTGGCGACCGGCTCGGCCAACGGCACGTCCATCTCGGCCACCCAGAGCGGCAGCACGTCGTCGGGGTACTCCCGCCACTTGAGGCTCGTCCGTTGCCGGAGCTGGTCGATCGTGAACTGACGAAGGGGATTCACCGCGTCGCGCGGAGGGTTCAGCACGCCACTCATGGCCAAAGCCTATTCGGCGAGCCCGCAGCGCGCCGGACCCCTTTCACGGTGCGACGAACTACGCGCTGTCGCGCCCTCGACCTCGGATGACCGTCCCAGCCGCGTCGAACACTCCCGGAAGGTCGTCGGCCGCGCGCGCTCCGGCGGCGACGAGCTCCGCGACGGGCCCGGGCGTACGTGCCCAGACGACCACGTCGACGCCCGCGTTGACGAGGTTCGTCGCCATGGGCACGCCCATGATGCCGAGCCCGATGAATCCCACCGTACGAGCACTCATCCCGGCTACCTGCTTCCGGTCGTCACCGGATCTGGTGTGCCGAGCAGGACGGTGAGGCCTTCTTCGGCCGCCAGCACAGGCCCGTCGAACTCCAGCTGTGCGGCGGCCACTGCGGCTGCCCGGTCGTTGCCCGGCCAGAAGTGGGTGAGCAGCAGGCGGCGGGCGCCCGCCCGGCGAGCCCAGTGACCGGCCTCGGTGGAGGTCATCAGATGGCGGGTGGGTCGGTCGGTCTCGCCGTCGCGGTCGGTGGCCTCGACGATGAACAGATCGGCGTCGCGGCCGAGCTCGGCCAGCACGGGGGTCGGGCCGGTGTCCCCGGAGTAGGCCACCGCTGTCCCGTCGGCCTCGATCCGAATGCCCGCGTTGGGCACGTGGTGCGGAAGGGACAGTCCGGTCAGGTCGAAGGGTCCCACCCGGTAGGTGCCGGGCAGCGGATGCACGTCGAAGACCGCGTGCAGGTCGACGTCCGGCTCCAGGCCGCTGATCCGGTCGAGCACGCCCGGCGGGCAGTACAACGCCAGCCGTGGTTCAGCAGAGGATCCGTAGAACCGCATCCGGAACAGTCCGTGCAGGTCGACGCAGTGATCGGGGTGCTCATGGGTGATGACGACAGCGTCGACCGCACCGTCTGGCCAGTGCCCGAGCAGCCGCGGCAGCGTGGCGTAGCCCAGGTCGAGCACCAGGCGGTAGCCGTCCCAGTCCACCGCGAAACCGCTACAGGCACGGCCCGGCTCGGGAAGGCGCCAGAACTGCCCAGCACGGTGACCCGTCGCATCCGCACAGAGTGCCAGACCGCCAGCCACGAGAGGCCGCACTGCCCACCGCCGGCGATACGCAGACCGGGCCGACAAGGACGGTCAACGGAGCATTTCCCCGGCAATACGCGTCAGCCCGCGATCCCGGCTCCGGCTTGCCGCATCCAGAATCCCGCATCGACGAGGGCGCCGTCAGTGGGATCGACGAACGGAGGGCCTCGTCCAATATCGCAGGCACAGATCAGACCGAACGTTCTGTCGCTAAGATGGTGGGATGACGCGCGACGAACCCGATGCCCGGCCCTCTGAGGCACGGCTCAGGCTTCTCCGCACGGCGATCAGAATCTTCTACGCGGAGGGCATTCACTCCGTCGGCGTCGACCGGATCATCGCCGAGGCGAAGGTGACCAGGGCCACGTTCTACCGGCACTTCCCCAGCAAGGACGACCTCATCCTGGCCTACCTACGTAAGGTGCATCAGCTGGAGCGCGGCATGGTCGACGAGGCCATCGCCGCCAACCGATCGCCGGTCGATCCACTCCTGGCCATCGCGGGTTCCATCGCTCAGAACATCCAGTCCCCCGGGTTCCGCGGGTGCGCCTTTCTGAACGCCGCAGCGGAATACCCCGACACGAACCATCCCGTGCACCAAGAACTCACGGCCCACCGGCAATGGTTCCTGGACACCATCACCATGCTCATGGCACAGGTCCACGAAGAAACGGCGGATCCCGCGGCACGCCACTTCGTCATGCTCCGGGACGGCGCCATGGCAGCCGGATGCCTTTCCGACCCCACGTTGGTGTCCGAGACCTTCCTGCGCGGTGTCGAAGGACTCCTCAGGATCAACTCGGAGCGTCAGTCGGCAGAGTCGGCCCGCTAGTCCTCGCGCGACCGTTGCCGCACGACGTCGAGCTGGGCCACCCCCGGTGAGGGGATGACCCAGCTCCTTTCGTGTTGCCACCACCGGTTGAGCCCGTTCGTGAGCCTCGTCGCAACGGGTGCCCGGCCGGCGGTGGCGAGCACGGCCGAACGGCTCGGGTCAGCGGCCGTACGCCTCGAGCAGACGTAGCCAGACCTCGCTCACGGTCGGGTACGCGGGAACGGCGTGCCACAGCCGCTCCAGGGGGACCTCACCGACGACGGCGATCGTCGCGGCATGGAGCAGTTCCGCGACGTCCGGGCCGACGAGGGTGAAGCCGACGATGACCCGCCGGTCCTCGTCCACGACCATCCGGGCATGCCCCTGGTAGCCGTCGGCATGCAGCGCGGACCCGGCGACGGCGGCCAGGTCGTAGTCGACGACCCGGGTCCGCAGCCCGGCGGCCTCGGCGGCGGCTGCGGTCAGCCCCACCGACGCGACCTCCGGGTCGGTGAAGACGACCTGCGGCACGGCGCGCGCGTCGGCGGTGGCGACGTGCCGACCCCACGGGCGTTCGTCTGGCGCTTCGCCCCTGGCCCGCGCCACGATCACGTCGCCCACCGCTCGAGCCTGGTACTTGCCCTGGTGGGTCAGGAGCACCCGCCGGTTGACGTCCCCGGCCGCGTACAGCCATCCGTCGCCGATCAACGCGCCGGCACCGTCGACCACTCGCAGGGTGTCGTCGACCGTGAGCCAGGCGCCCGGCTTCAGGCCGATCCGGTCGAGGCCGACGTCGTGCGTGTTCGGCGTACGGCCGATCGCAACGAGGATTTCGTCGGCCTCGACCTGGTCGCCGTCGGTGAGCGTGATGTGCACCGTGCCGTCGCCGCCGCGGCTCACCGAGGTGGCCTCGGCACCGAGTTGGACGGACACGCCGGCTTCTCGCAGGGACTGCGTGACCCGCTCGCCGACGAACGGCTCCGCCAGCGTGAGCACTCCGTCCCGCGCGAGGACCGTCACCGACGATCCGAGGCCGGCGTACGCCGTCGCCATCTCCGCGGCCACCACGCCACCACCGATGATGGCGAGCCGGCCGGGAACCTCGCTCGCGGCGGCGGCCTCACGGCTGGTCCACGGCGCCGCCTCATGCAGGCCGGCGATGTCCGGCACCAGCGCGCTACTTCCGGTCGCGATGACGACCGCGTGTCGGGCGGTGAGCGAGGTCGGGGCGCCGTCCGCGCCGGTCACCTCGACGAACCGGTCGGAGCTGATCCGCCCCTGGCCCCGATACAGCGCGATCCCCGCCGAATTCAGCCAGGACACCTGGCCGTCGTCCTTCCAGTGCGAGGCGAAGGAGTCCCGGCGGCGCAGCACGGCCGCCGCGTCCAGATCGCCGGTCACCGCCTCGCGCGCTCCGGGCAGCTGACGAGCCGCCCGGAGCGCCGTCTGGCTGCGCAGCAACGCCTTGGTCGGCATGCAGGCCCAGTACGAGCACTCACCACCCACCAGTTCCCGCTCGACGATCGCGGCGGTCAGGCCGCCCCGCACGACGCGGTCGGCGACGTTCTCCCCCACCGGCCCCGCGCCGATGACAATGACGTCGTACGTGGCGTTCTGCACGTCAGTTCCCCTTCGCGGCGCGGCCGAGGCGGATGGCTGCGATGAGGAAGAAGATAGCGCCGGGGATGGCGTAGCCGATCGCGTTGGTCAGCGCCGGGTTGTCCGCGGAGGCAGCCGCGAAGAACGATCCACCGGCAATGACGGAGATGCCACCGCTAATGATCATCGGCCACTGGCCACCCATCTTGCGGCGGGTGACGCCCACGATCAGCTGAACCAGCCCGGCCACGACCGCCCAGGCGCCCCAGACACGCAGGACCGCCGGGATGCCGGACGCGCCGGCGATGCCCAGGCCCACCGCGGCGAGCAGGCTGATCGCGACGTTCACGTACAGCAGGGTGGGCGATCCGGTGGCCCGCGACGCGCGGACATCGACGATGGCGGCGGCCACGTCGAACAGCGGGTAGAGCACGAGCAGCGCGACGGTGAGGGGGTTGAGGTGCTGGGCGAGTGGAAACGTCACGGCAGCCCAGACGATTGCGAAGGCGAAGCGGCCGAAATACAACCGCCGCAAGACAGCGGCCGTCGTCGAGATGCCGGGAACGGCAAGGGTGGTCATGGTCATCCTCTCGGTGATTCCGGAGCGGAGGGACGCCCAGCGGGTGCGGGCCACCGCCGGGACAAGACGGCGGTGCTACTCGATGTTGGAGAACAGCCCCGTGATCTCCACCTGAGCGCCCTGGAGCCCACCGAAGACGGCGCCGGCAGCGGGCGTCGCGACCGCGGCGGAGGCGTCCTCGTAGCTGGCGAAGTACAGGTCGAGCGTCCGGTACGCGGGAGTAGGCGTGCCGTCCTCCTTCGGCCACACCTTGGCTGACTCGACCCGCTGAACCTTCGGGAATGTCTCCGCGGCCCGACGCACGTCGGCGTAGACCTTCTCGAACTCGGCAGGGTCGGCGGGATTACCGATAACGAGGGTGATCTTGGTAGGCATGGCGCTCTCCTTCAGGGACAGCCGCGCACCCGGCTGCGCCAGGTGGAACGAACGTTCTGTCCCTGAGAACCGTACCGACCGACACTTCTGCCGTCAAGACCGACCGTTCTATCTGGCCACTATTGATCGAGTGGGGCTCGCCACTACCCGTGACAGCAGCGCAGGTGCGGCATCCGCGCCCGGTGCGTGCCACGCCGGGCGATTACCCGGCGACACGGGTCATCGCGGCGATCGACCGCCTCGCCTCCGCTTCGGCCGTGGCGGTGTTGGACACGGAGATCGCGTCAGCCGCCGTCCTCGCCACGTGGTTCCGCCCGCGCAGCAGGTGCGCAGGACCGCCGCGTCACGCCTCGGAGTCGCGATCTCGGGACGTCTCCCGTCCGATCGGCGAGGCGGGACCCTCCAGCGGCTGCCCCCGGCTTCGCAGCGCGTCGAGTAGCGCGACCAGGGCCAGCACTCCGGCCACCACGCTCAGCCCGGCCATCGGCGTCCAACGGGCCAACGCCGGCGTGAACAGCAGCAGGGCCACCAAGCCGATCATGGGGGGTCGGGAAACCCGGCCGAAGATCTCGTACTCCAGCCGCATACGGGCGACGAGGAAGAGCATCGGACCGCCCACCACGAACAGCAGCCAACTGGGCCGCGGCTGCCCGAACGGATGATCGATCACCAGCTCGTAGCCGACCGCCGTGACGAGCACGCTTAGCACGATCAACAGATGCGTCCGTTCCAACACCGCGCCCAGCCGGCCCGGCATACCCGCTCGGCCGAACGCCTGCGTCAACAGCAAACCGGCGCGGTAGAAGTAGATCCGCCAGAGCAGCGCGCTGGTGACGAACGCGACCGCGAAGGCGGCGGCCCGCTCCGCGGAATAGTCCGCGCCGCTGAAGACCACGCCGATAACCAGAATCGACTCACCGAGTGCGATGAGAAACATCTGTTGATAACGGTCCGCGAGATGGGTCCCCTCGATCCGCCACCGACCTACTTTCGACACCCCGAGCCACGGCAGCGGCCAGCCCAGGGCCCAGGCGAGGTAGTCGATGGCGAGTGCGGCAGCCCACAGCGGCAGGCGGAGTCGGTCCGGGCCCAGCGCGCCGGCCAGCCACAGCGGCGCGCTCGCCGAGGCCCACACGGCAAGCCGGAACGGCACCAGCCGTCGCGGGTGGCCACGCAGCGCGGCGGCGATCACCACTGGCCGCACCACCATCACCATCAGGTACGCGGCCGTGAACGGCAGCGCTCGCTCCTCCATGGCGCGTGGCAACGTCACCGCCATGATCAGGCCGGCGAACATGGTGCCGACCACGACGGCTTGAATGATCGGTTGCTCTGGTTCGTAGCGACTGGTGATCCAGGCGGTGTGCGACCAGATCAGCCAGAGCGCCAGAAAGAGCAGCAGGGTACGTCCGAACCCGGTGACAAGCGCCCAGCCAGTGTCATCGCTCAAGGTGGCGAATCGTTGCGAGACCCGGGTGAGGGCAACGACGAAGGCCAGATCGAAGAACAGCTCCAGGAAGGTGGCACGGCCCGAACTGGTGGGAGGGCGCAGCAGCTCGGCACCCCGCCCCGCCGCCATCGTCCGCCTCCGTCCGCCCCTTGTCACCAACGAGTCGGTCGCCAGAGGAGTTGCGTCAGCCCTCATCCCGCCGCAACGACGCCTGGCGCGCGCGCGCAGGAGTCGTTCAGAAAGGTGAAATCGCTGGCGTTGGCGCGGTCGACCCGGTCAGTCGATGCCTTCGATGATGCGGAAGTCGCGCTCGACGCCGTCGGAGAGGGCGACCAGCGCCTCCTGGTAGGCCTCGCTCTCGTGTGCCGCGACGGCCTGTTCGAAGCTGTCGAACTCGATCAGGACGGTGCGCTCGGCGATTCCGGCGTCGTGTGCGACGACTCGACCGCCGCGGGAGAGGACCCGCCCGCCCCCGGCCTGGACGGCTGGAGCGGCCAGCTTGTTGTAGGCAGTCAGCTTCTCAGGGTCTGAAATGGTGCGGTAGGCACTGACCCAGTAGCCCTTGGCCACGGAACCTCCAGTGTTCTTTCCACGATCGGCTGACGGGCTTGACCCGTTTCGAGGGACAGGGGCGCTGCGGTGTCAGGCTACCCGCCGGGCCGTACCGAGTGGGTCGCGGTGGCTACACAGGCCGCTGGCTGAGGTAGCCCAGGCTGCGGCCGAAGGCGTCCGTGCCGTAAAACTCCTGCGAGATCAGATGACCCTCGGACTGTCAATGAACGAATCGAGATTGATTGAGGTGATCTCAGCGGGAATCGGGCAGGTATCGGTGTTCGAAATGGGTCAATACGAGGCTGGCGCGGACGATGTCGCCGACGTCGAGGATCACGTGGGACCAGCCCTCGTCCGCGACCCGCCGCAGGGCGGTGTGTAGGTCCGGGGCCTGAGCGGACAGGACCGTGATGGCCTCGGCGATGTAGCGGTACGCCGTGGCCCTCGACACGGCGAATCCAGCGCCGAGCAGGGTCTTGTCCCCGCCTTTGCGGAACCAGACCAGCGCCATCAGCGCCTGACGAAAGCAGGTCATCGCCCTGGTGCCCTTTCGGGTGCCGCGGGCGCGGCGTTCGGTGGCCAGCAGCCGGGCAAGGTGGTGCACGAGTTCCCTTGGGGACGTCGAGCATGGCACGATAAGCGATCACGTGGAGTCCTGACTGGTGAAGTAGATCTTGGCAGACCTTCTTCTACCGAGGACTCCACGCCGAGTCCAGCACCGTCCGCTCTGGACGGTTGGTTCCGTGTCGACCCATTTCCGGACTCCAGCTCCGGCATTGACACTTCGCTAAAGAGCTGGCCAGACCGCAGGCCATGCCGCCGTACGCGATCCTGCGTCGCATTCGAAGGGCCGGCCCAATCAGCGTGGGAACGGACCCAGAGGTGACTTGTCGCCTACTGACCACTTGTGGCCGAACGGGTCCGTGAAGCCACCTTGACGGTGCGTCCCCCAGGGCACGTGGTGATCCTCGATTCCCGCTCCGGCGATCGCGCCCGCGGCCACGGCGCGCTCGATAAAGGTGTCGGGATCATCGCCGAACACCTCAATGCGGGTGCTCGTGACCCCCGCCTGGCCGGGACTGGTCTCTGTGGGGTTCTCGGGATTGACCTCATGGAGGAAGAAGGCCGCGCCACTGATCTCAAGGCCGGCGACGCCACCAAGGTTCCACAGCTCTGTCGCGCCCAGCGCAGCCTTGTACCAGGCGACCGCAGCGTCAGCATCCGCGACGATCAGCATCACAGAGATCACTGATGGCGAAGCGGACACCGTGTCGCCGGACGGCACGGAACGATCTCTCAGTTCCTCAGTCATACCCACAGCATGCCCGATGTCACCAGCAGCGTCTCTCCAGTCCGGCCCACGGCCAGACTCCACCAGCCCCGAAGACGAGCAGCTCGCGAAGCGTCAGTGCCGTCCAACCCTTTGCTGAGATCACTTCATTGAGGGCACACGCGAACCCGAACTGCAAGGTATTGAGATTCCCCTCCCTGCCGGCGGATTTCCTGGCCGATGACGGAAACACAAACCTATGCTTGCCGCCGACCGCACTGCGGCTCGTCCGGGCCGAGGGACACCCATACAAGGACTTGCGAATGCGCCGGAAGTCTGCTCTGAACAACGGCACTGCTGGCGTCAGCGAACCACCGACCTCTACCGCGGAGGGCGTCGCGCGCCGATCCGCGATAGCCGAGGAACAGGCGTTTCTCGACGTGGCCACGGCCCGGCGCGACAAGCTGGTCGACCAGCTACAGGTCGAGCTTTCGTCGGAGGCGCTGGACGCATTGGCGCTGGCCCGGCAGCGCATGCTCCGCCAGCAGTTCGACGAGCTCCAGCGAGCAGAGGAAGGGCTGGTCTTCGGCCGCCTCGACGGTCTTGACGGCACCGTGCGCCACGTCGGCCGTGTCGGTCTCCGCGACGACGGCGAGGGCAGCGAGCCAGTGCTGGTGGACTGGCGCGCTCCCGCAGCTCGGCCGTTCTACACCGCGACGGCTGTCGACCCACAGGGTCAGGCACGGCGCCGACACATCCGTACGACGGGATCGGTCGTCGTCGGCGTGGACGACGAGCCTCTGGACGGAACCACGACGGCGGAACTCGTCGGCGAAGGCGCTCTCCTGGCCGCCCTCGACCAGCGGCGCACCGGTCGCATGTCGACAGCGATCTCCACGCTGCAACGCGAACAGGACGACATCGTCCGGGCGGAGGCGACCGGCCCACTGATCGTTCAGGGCGGTCCCGGCACCGGCAAGACCGTTGTCGCCCTGCACCGCGTCGCGTACCTGCTGTTCACCCACCGCAAGATGGCCGACCAGGCGGTCCTGGTTCTGGGCCCCTCGCCGCGGTTCCTCAAGTACATCGCCCAGGTGCTACCCGCGCTCGGTGAGACCGCCGTCGTCTCGGCGACCTGCGACACCCTGCTGACCGACGTTCAGGTGGGCCGCGACGAGAGCCGGCCTCTCGCCGAGATCAAGGGCCGCGCCCTCTGGCAGCCCGCGCTCGAAAACTACGTCACGTCGCTGCTTCCCCGGCCCCGCGAGCTGAAGCTGCGCTGGGAGGGCGAGTTCTACGTCATCGCAGCCACAACTGTGGCGCACGCCCTCGCTTCGGCGGTGCAGGGACGCCCCTACCACCGCGCCCGCGCGGCGTTCGCCGAGCAGTTGCATCACCTACTCGCCGATGTCGTCGCCGAGCAGCGCGAGGCGCTGATGGACGAGATGGAGGAGGGCTTCGAGGACATCCTCGCTCGCGTCGACAGGGACATGGGGAATGACCACCACTCCGCCCGGACGTCCACCGGCAGTGACATCGACGGGTTGCTCTCCGAGGAGGAGATCGAACAGTTGCGCGATGTCGTATCGCCGAGGACGCCACCATCGCCCGGTTCATCGAGGCATGGTGGCCCACCCTCGACCCGGAAACCCTGCTGGGTGATCTCCTGACCGACCGCACCCTGCTGGCCCGGTTCGCCCCGCAGCTGTCCCCCGAGGAGATCACCGCCGTCGCGGCCGAGCCCGCCGGATGGGCATCAAGCGACATTCCCCTGCTCGACACCATTGCCGACCTGCTCGGCGAGGTCGACGCCCCGCAACCACAGGGCGAGTTCGTTGCCGACCGCGCTCGCCGGCAGCGTGGCTGGGTGTACGGCCACGTCGTCATCGACGAGGCGCAGGAGCTGTCCGAGATGCAGTGGCAGATGGTTCTGCGGCGCTGTCCCAGCCGCTCCATCACCGCCGTCGGTGACATCGACCAGGCGGAGGCAGCCCACCGGCACACCAGCTGGGCACAAGCGGTGCGGGCCGTTTTCGGAGACCGCTGGACCGCCGCGGAACTCACCATCTGCTACCGGACCCCGCGCGAGGTCATGGACCTCACCGAACCGGTCTTGAAGAAGGCTGGCAGCCACAACACGCCGCCACGGGCGGTACGCTCCTCCGGCATCGCCCCCTGGGAGCTCACGATCGCACCCGCTGATCTTGCTGGTGCTGCCGTCGAAGCAGTGCGGCAGCTGCAGCAGCGGTGGCACGGCGGCACGGTCGGCGTCATCGCTCCCGCCGACCGCATCGCCGAACTCCTGGCCGTGCTGAGTGATGTGCCAGTGCTCACCGCGACCCAGTCCAAGGGATTGGAATGGGACGCGACGCTCCTCATTGACCCCAGGGCATCGCCGCTGAGCCGCGCGGTTGGAACGGCCTCTACGTCGCGCTCACCCGATGCACCCAGGAACTCGGACAGCTGATCCTCACGCAGTAGTCGCCACCTCTACTGAAGGGGCTGTCCGCGTCCGGCGTACGTCAGCGCTGGTGGCGGGAGCCGAGCCGGCCCAGGCGAACGAATCCGTTGACAACATCATCGGCACCTCAATACGCTTAACAGGTCCGTTAAGTGAAGGGAGGCGGTTCGGGTGGGTGGCACCGACCAGCTCAGCGCGGTGTTCTCGGCGCTCGCCGACCCGACTCGACGGGCAATCCTCGCCGAGCTGGCCGAACGCGATGCCACGGTCACCGATCTGACCGCTTCTTTCTCCATCTCGATGCCAGCGGTGTCACGGCACCTGAAGGTGCTCGAACGCGCCGCGCTCATCTCGCGATCGCGGTCGGGCAAGTGGCGCGAGAGCCGCCTCGAGGCGGCCCCGCTGCGCGAGGCGGCCGACTGGATCGAGCACTACCGGCGGTTCTGGGACTCGTCCCTCACCCGCCTCGATGCCCACCTTGCCGCGGTGCAGGCCGCCGGACGGGCAACGGATCAGATGGCCGACGACACCCGGGAGCTCGAATGAACGCCGAAACTCCGCAGCTCGTCATCTCTCGCGTGTTCGACGCGCCACGGGAGCTCGTCTACCAAGCCTTCATCGACCCTGACCACCTGGCGGCGTGGTGGGGCCCGATCGGCAACTCACTACCGCGCGACGAGATCGAGTTCGACGTACGCCCCGGGGGCTTTCAACGGTGGACGGAGGTCAATGCGGCCACACCCGACCTTCGCGTCCACGTCCACGTCGACCTCACCGACGTCGCCGACGGCGAACTGCTCGAAGGCGTCATGCACGTCAGTGGCCGGCTGCAGGAGGGCATCGAGCCGTTCGAGACGAGGTTGCGGGTCGAGTTCCACGACGAATCCGACGGGCGGACGCGACTGGAGATCCGCCAGTGGCTGCCCGAGCACCTGACACAGCCCAGCGAGGAGGGTTGGCGCCAGGCGTTCACCAAGCTGGACGCCGCGTTGGCGAATGTCCAGGTCCTTGCAGCTGATCATTGAGGGGTAGAGGCATGGCGAAGCTGATCTACGTGAACAACGTATCGCTTGACGGCTACATCGAGGACGAAAGCGGCGCGTTCAACTGGTTGCCGATGGACGATGAGCTATTCGTGCTCTACACCGACCTCCTTCGGTCCGTCGGCACGTTCCTCTACGGCCGGCGCCTGTACGAATCGATGGCCCACTGGGAGACCAACCCGGCTCTGGCCGCGCAGTCTGACCTCACGGCCGACTTCGCGAGCGTCTGGAAGGCGGCGAACAAAGTCGTCTACTCGACGACCCTCGCCGCGGTGTCAACTGCCGACACCCGACTCGAACGCCGTTTCGACCCCGCCGCGGTACACGAACTGAAGGCGACGGCCAGCAGCGATCTCACCGTAGGAGGTGCCAACCTCGCGGCGCAGGCTTTCAAGGCCGGGCTGGTCGACGAGTGCCAGCTGTTCATCTGGCCCGTTGTCGTCGGCGGGGGCAAGCCAGGGCTGCCGACCGGCACACGCACCGACCTTGAGCTGATCGATCAGCGCCGATTCCGAAACGGCGTCGTACACCTCCGCTACCGCCCTCTCGGGCAGTGAACGACAGCCCTGCCCGATCGCCGGCGCTGGCATCACCGGCGGAGCGCTGACGACCGGTTCGGCGGAGGGTTTCCACAGGCCCTGACCTGTGGAAACCCGCTCGCGGTCGGAACGGCCGGCCTACCGCGGTACGGCACGGAACCACGCCTCCCGGTCGCCCGGGTCCGGTCCGCGCCGGGGCAAGGTCGGCGGGTCCTCGCCGGTGACCGGCGCGTAGTGGTCGAAGGTCGTGGTCAGGACAGCCTCCCCGCCGGTGAGGTCGGGAAGAGCGGCGACGACCTGCGGCACCCGGGAGGACGGCAGGGTGCCGCTCACCTCGAGGTAACCGCCGGCGACGGCGGTCTCGTGGACCACCCCTCCCCGCCTGACGAGCAGCGCCAGCACCGCCTCCACCGCGTGCTGGGGAAGGTTGACGTCGAACCGCTCGATCGGCTGGCACACCCGGGCACCGGCTTGGCGCAGCGCCGCGGCGACCACGACCGGGGCGAGGTTGCGGAAGTCCGCCGCCACGGTCGAGATGGACTTGTCGAACTTCTGATGCGGCCTGCTCTGTCGCGGGAGGTACCGGGAGGCCGTCATGGTTACCACACAGTCGGTGACCGGCCAGCCGTGCCGACCCTGCCGCAGCGCGGCCCGCACGCCCTCCTCCGTGGCGGCGACGAATGCCGGTGGCAGCCGGCCGGGTTCGACACCGGGACGAAAGTCGATGCCGTGCCCGACCGGGGCGGCCTCGATCCGTAGCCCGAGCCCGGCCAGGTACGGGTTGCCGCGCTCGTGCACCCGCTCCTCGAAGGCTCCGGTGCCGACGACCCGCTCGATGCAGGCCGTCAGCGTGCCGGAGAAGCGCACCCGGACGCCGTACCGGTCCTCCAGGAGGGCGGCCAGCACCTCCTTCTGGACCTCCCCGTGCAGACGGATCACCGCCTCCGCCTGCTGCTCGTCGAGCCGCAGGTCCACCAGCGGGTCCTCGTCGGCCAGCTCGGCCAGGCCGGCGAACATCGCCAGGCGCTGCTCCGGATTCACCGGCTCGACGACCGCCTGCCGGGTGGGCGGCGGAAACCGATAGCCGTGCCGCCGAGGCGGGTCCCCGATGTGCTGGCCGATCCGGGCCGAGACGCCACGCACCGCGGCAATCTGACCGGCGGACACCGAGGGGCGCACCAGCACGCCTTCGGGCTCGATGACGGCGATCTGGGTCACCGTCTGCGGGCGGGCCCCGGCCAGCTGCACCCGATCTCGCACCCGCAGACGGCCGGACCACAATCGCAGCCATGCCCGCCGGCCGTGGCCGTCCCGATCGACGGCGAAGACCGTGCCCGCCAGCGGCCCGTCCCGCTGCTCGCCACGCGGCAGCAGGTCGGCGAGGAGGTGGCACAGTTGCCGTACCCCTGCTCCGGTGATCGCCGAACCGCACGCCACCGGGGTGAGCTCGGCGCGGCGCACCGCGTTCCGGATCGCACGGCGGACGTCGCGGATGCGTACCGGCTCGTCTGTCAGCCACCGCGCCGCCACCGCGTCGTCGACCTCCGCCACCGCCTCCAGCACCGGTTCGGCGTCGAGGCCGACGGCCCGCACCCGGACGTCGCGCCCGCTCTGGCCGGTGACCGTGGTGAGCAGGACCGGACGCGCCCCGAGCCGCTGGCGTACCTGGGTCAGCACCCGGTCGACGTCGGCGCCGCGGCGGTCCACCTTGTTCAGGAAGAAGACCGTCGGTACGCCGATGCGGCGCAGCGCCCGCCAGATGGCGACGGTCTGCGGCTGGACCCCCTCGACGCTGGACACCACGAGCACGGCGGCGTCGAGCACTGCCAGCGACCGCTCGACCTCCGCGATGAAATCCGGATGGCCGGGGGTGTCCAGCAGGTTGATGCTCAGATCACCAATGGCGATCGACGTGACGGCCGCCCGAATGGTGATGCCGCGCCGGCGCTCCAGCTCCATCGAGTCGGTCCGTGTCGTGCCGGCGTCGACGCTGCCCAACTGGGACACGGCGCCTGCCTCGTAGAGCAGGCGCTCGGTCAGGCTGGTCTTTCCGGCGTCAACATGGGCGACGATTCCAAGGTTCAACAAGGCCAAAGCAGAACTCCACGGTAGGACGGTCAAGGGTCCGGAGCGTGGAAGCTGCTCGCATTGTCACTCCTCGTCATGGTCGTTGTGGCCGACGTGCTCCACCTGGGTGCAGCGGTGCGGCGTCTTGAGGTTCGCACGTCCGCTGCGACCGCCGCCACCGAATTCGATCGCGGCACCGCCACGGTCGGCCCCGCGCATCAGGCCGTGTCGACCCGCCACAACCCCTGGCGTCGCCGTGCCGCCGCCTGTGCGTCGGCACTCTGGTGGACCGCTACCCCGTACCATCGGGCATCAGGTAGAGCGGCTGTCGTGGCGTGGGCGGCGACAATCAGGGCAGGGCACGACGCCGTGCCGGCGACGCGAGCTTCCCGGCGTACCGACGTTTCGCAGCAACTCCAGAACCCGTTTGCTGGATCGGGTGTCCAGCGCGCCGGTCGGCTCGTCCGCTGCCCACCATGTCCGGACGGGTGATCAGCGCGCGGGCGACCGCGACTCGCTGCTGCTGGCCGCCGGAGAGTTCGCTGGGGCGCCGCCCGCCGTACTCGCTGATGCCGAGCGCGGTGAGCACCTGGCTCAGCCACGTCTTGTCGGTCTTCCCGTCCGCCAGCCGCAATGGCAGCGTGACGTTCTCCCTCCTCCACGGTCAGCGCGCCCAGCAGGTTGTACGCCTGGAAGACGAATCCAACCCGATCCCGCCGCAGCTCGGTCAACTCGGAGATGGTATGCAGACGTGGACGAGACGGGATGTGCGTCCCGGCCACTGCCGTTCTTCGACGCCCGGGCGACGGCACACCCGATCGCCTCCGTGCTCCAACCGCTACGGCTCGCCGGCGACCTGGCGCACATCCGCCGCCGGGACTACGTGTACGCCGCCGGGTGGGCCGACCAGTCGCCGTTCACCCCGACCTACCGCAGGCTGAGCGAGGACCCCCGCTGGACCACGCACGCGCTGGCCGGCGGCCACAACCTCATGCGCGACGCCCCGGACGAGCTGGCGAGGATCCTGAGCGACGTCGCCGCGTCCCGCTGATCGGCGCCTCCGCCGGCGCCGCCGGGAGACGCTCGCCGAGGCGTACCGCTGGAGTCCCCCAGAGCACCAGCGCGCCCAGGCCCGCACCCGATCCGCCGGCGCGGACCCGGCGACCTGCTGCGTCGACCGTACGGCAGAGCCCAGCTGCGGGCGACCTAAGGGGCCGGCTGCAGACCCGTGAACGGGAAGATCCACTCCGGGTGGGCTGCGGAGATCACCTGCACACAGGCATCCTCGATGATCGTCCTTACCGGATGATCATCGGGGTTACGGGGCGTTCGCTTGGCAGGATTCAGGATTGGGAGGCTACCTGGGGCAGGTGCCGGGCAAGTTCGGCGCGCAGGACGCCGGTCGCGGGCCTAAGCAAGCCGACGCTGACCGTGTAGACAGGCTGTCCCGCACGGAGCCGTGGACGAAGTGTCGTGGCAGACGGCACGACCGCTGCGGGGAGCAGAGTGACCTCAAGGACGGCGAACGGACCAGGACGGCGGACCATCGCCGACTGGATGGCCTGCCACGGGAGAGCGGCCATCCGCCCCCGCTCGGCGAGCCTCAACGCCGGACCGGTTACGTCGACCGATGACCAGTTCCTTCGGTGCAGGGCGAGCGAGAAAGCACTGAGGAGGACGGCGTAGAGGACGCCTGACGCGACGATGTTCGTCAGGTCGGCAGGCGGCCGCCCAGCAACGAGTGATAGAACGACTTGGACAAGAGCCCAGGCCAGCAAGCCGATCACCAGCCTGAACAGGAACATGAGGCGGGCGGACGTACGGAACATCGTCCCGTCGCTTGCGTCCATGAAGGGCCCTCCCGTCGACCGATGCAGCCGACTGTAGAGCAGCCGATCACCTCGGCTGCGGCGCAGGCGTCGGATGAGTACCTGCCGACGATCCGGCCCCACCAATCCGGCCTCGCCGGCACCAGTCCTTGACGACCGGCCATGCCCTCCACCCCGACCAGATGGTTCAGCGGTCACACTTCCGAGATGGAGGTCGGGTCACGAGACATCCCTTAGCGATCCCTGGGGCTGGACGATCTGAACGACGAATCGCCGGTGGCCACGACCGGCTCGCCGCACGGAAACGCCGTCGCCCAACCGGAGCTGGCGCGAAGCGCGGCCACCGCCGCCCGGGCTGCCTCCGGGCTGGGGGCAGCAAGGGCCGCCCCGGCGATCTGGCGGCACTCGTCCAGGGTGTGCGCGGCCAGGGACTCGTGCACCGCCGGAATGCTGCGGGGCGCCATGGACAGGCTGGTGATGCCCAGGCCTGCCAGCACCAGAGCGAAATTGGGATCCGCTGCGGACTCTCCACACACGCCAACTGGCTTGCCCGCCTCGACGCCGGCTGCCGCGCAGGAGGCGAGGAGCGCGATCAGCGCGGGCTGCCACGGGTCGAGCAGGTCAGCGAGGTCGCCGCACATGCGGTCAGCGGCGAACGTGTACTGGCTGAGGTCGTTGGTGCCGATGCTGAGGAAGTCCGCGTGGCGAAGCACCTGGCTGGCACGCAGGGCAGCGGCCGGCACCTCGATCATCACGCCGGCGGTTGGCAGGCCGTGCTCGCGGCAGGACTCGGTGAACGCGGCCGCCTCCGCCGCCGTGGCGACCATCGGCGCCATCACCCACACGTCGACGTCCGCCGCCGCAGCCGCCGTCGCGATCGCGGCCAGCTGCGTGGTGAGTACGGCGGGTGTCTGCCGCGCGACCCGCAGGCCGCGGATGCCCAGCGCAGGGTTGGGTTCATCGGCCAGACGCAGGAACGGCAGCGGCTTGTCAGCGCCGGCGTCGAGGGTGCGTACGACGATCTTGCGGCCGGGCAGCGCGGCGAAGACGTCGCGGTACGCGGCGACCTGCTCTTCGTGCGACGGCGGGTCGCTGCGGTCGAGGTAGAGCAGCTCGGTGCGGAACAGGCCGACGCCTTCCACCTCGCCGGTGAGGTCGCGGGCGGAGCCGATGTTGGCCAGTAGCGCGATGGGATGGCCGTCTGCGGTCCGCCCCGGGCCCTGGGAGCGGGCGCGGCGTTCGATCTCCGCGAGTCGGTCCGCGTTGACAGTGGTCACCGTGTCGGCGGAGACGCCGGCCACCACGACGCCGCTCGCCCCGTCGAGAGTGGCCAGCGTGCCGTCGGTCACGT
This sequence comes from Micromonospora sp. NPDC005252, assembly GCF_042872475.1. Classification (NCBI taxonomy): domain Bacteria; kingdom Bacillati; phylum Actinomycetota; class Actinomycetes; order Micromonosporales; family Micromonosporaceae; genus Micromonospora; species Micromonospora sp. NPDC005252. The sequence continues at coordinate 450,513 of NZ_JBIAKN010000005.1, forward strand.
CCAGGATGCCCGCGCAGCGGACCACGGCCGGGATACCGAGTGTCCGGGCCAGGATCGCGGTGTGGCTGGTCGGTCCGCCCTCGGCAGTGACCAGGCCCAGCACCAGGCCCGGTTCGAGGCCGGCGGTGTCCGCGGGTGCCAGGTCGCGGGCGATGAGCAGGTACGGATGGCCAGGGTCCGGCACGCCCGGCATCGGCTGCCCCAGGCACGCCGCAACGAGCCGGTCCCGCAGGTCGTCGAGGTCGCTGACCCGCTCGGCGAGGTACCCGCCCGCGGCTTCGAAGGCGGCCCGATGCACGGCGAGCACGTCGGTGATCGCGTGCGGCGCGTCCGCACCGCCGTCGATGGCGATGTCGGCCGCGTCGATGAGCGTCTCGTCCTGCGCCATCATCACCTGGGCGCGCAGGACCTCGGCGGCGGTCGCGTCCAGGGCGGTGTCGGCGCGACGGGTCAGGTCGGCGGCGACGGCGAGGACCGCTTCCCGCACGGCCGCCTTCTCGGCTGCGGGATCAACGGTCTCCGCCAACGGCGGCAGGGCCGGCGGCGGAGCCAGCCGGTAGACCGGCCCCGCCGCACCGCCAGGGCTGGCCCCGATTCCCCGAAGTTCACGCATCGACGGCATCCAGATCACGTTCGAGGAGGTCGGCCAGGGTGTCGACGGCGGCCTGCGCGCCGTCGCCGTCGGCCTCCAGGGTGACCTCGGTGCCCTTCCTGGCGCCGAGCGACAGCACGGCGAGCATGCTGCGGGCCGGCACGGGTTTTTTGTCGCCGGTGCGGATGGTGACCAGCACCGGCTGCTTCGCCGCTTCGGCGACGAACAGCGCCGCCGGGCGGGCGTGCAGCCCGCTGGCGGAGCCGACGAGGACTGTTCTGGTGGGCAACGGATCCTCCTACGGTTCGATCGTCACCTTGATCGCTTCGCCGCGCGCCACGATGCCGAAGGCGTCGAGGGCGCGGTCGAGCGGCAGGCAGTGGGTGATGAGATCGGCGACCGGCACGGAGCCGTTGGCGATGAGTCGCAGCGCCTCCTTGTTGTGTTCCGGGCTGGAGCCGTTGGCACCGACGATGGTCAGTTCGCGGTAGTGCACGAGGTTGGAGTCCAGGGAGATGACCGGCTTGTCCTTCGGCAGGCCGCCGAAGAAGCTGATCCGGCCCTGCCGCGCGGTCATCTGCACCGCCTGCTCCTGGGCGGCGCCAGCGGCCGTGGCGGTAATGACGACGTCGGCACCCCGGCCCTCGGTGAGCTTGAGCACCGCGTCGACGACGTCGGTCTCGGCGCCGCAGATCGCCGCGTCCGGCTGCACCAGGTTGGCGGCCAGGTCGAGGCGTTCGCGGTTGAGGTCGACGAGGAGCACCCGGGCCGCGCCGCGCGCCCGGGCCAGGCGGACATGCAGGCAGCCGATCGGCCCGGCGCCCACGACGACCACGTCGTCGCCCTCCCCCACACCGGCGAGGTTCTGGCCGTTGAGGACGCAGGCGAGGGGCTCGGCGACGGACGCCTCGGCGAAGCTGAGTCCCTCGGGGATCCGGTTGAGCCCGTCGACGGCGAGGACGTTGTGGGGCACGACCACGTATTCGGCGAACCCGCCGTCGAAGTGGTATCCCATCGACACCTGGTTGGGGCACACGGTCATCCGGCCGCGCTGGCACTCGGCGCACGTACCGCAGGGGATGGCGGCGATGACCTGGACCCGGTCCCCCGGCCGCCAGCCCGTGACGTCGTCACCGACTTCGGTGATCTCGCCGGCGATCTCGTGGCCCATGACGCGCGGCGGGGCGATGTGGTGGTGGCCGAAGCGGGAGATCTTCACGTCGGTGCCGCAGGTGGAGCATGCGCGGACGCGGATCTTCACGTCGGCGGGGCCCGGCGTGGGCTCGGGCGCGTCCTCGATGCGGACGTCACCGGGTGCGTGGAATCGGACAACCTTCACGAGGGGTTCCCTTCGAGGATAGCGATCACGTCATCGGCGCTCGTCGACTCTCGTAGCCGCTGCGCCTGCGCCGGGTCCATCAACACCGAGGCGAGTTGGGCCAGGATGTCCACGTGCCCGTCGCCGGCCGCGGCGATGGCGACACAGACCCGCACGTCGAAGCCGTCCCAGTCGACGCCGTCCGGGAAGCGCAGCACCGCGAGGGCGTCGCGCTGGACCGACTCCTTGCTGTTCAGCGTGCCGTGCGGGATGGCGACGCCCTCCCCGATGTACGTGGAGACGCTCCGCTCGCGGGCGAGCATCGCGTCCACGTACGCCGGGGCGACCGCGCCGACCTCGACGAGTACCGCGCCGCAGCGGCTGATCGCTTCGTCCCGCGATCGGGCCCGCTCGTCGAGCCGGATCGCGTCACGGGCCAGCAGTTCAGCCACTCAGCTCACCACCGCGCTGTACCGCGTTCACGACCCTGGTGACGGCCGGGTCGCCGATGAACACCTGGATCGGCACGATCACCTTGTCGGGTGCGCTGACCCGGGCCCGCGCGGCGAGCCCCTGGTGGCAGATGACCACGTCTGCGTCCGCCGGGATCGAGTTGACCGGGGTGTGCTCGACGGTCACCGCGTTCTTCGCCAGTTGCCGCCGAAGTTGGCTGGCCAGCATCACGCTGCTGCCCATGCCGGCGTCGCAGGCGACGACGACCTTCTTGATTTCGGTGCCGTTGATGGTGGGCATCTGTTCAGACCTCCTGCTTCGCCGGCTTGTCGAGGGTCTCGTCGGGGTCGACAGCCCTTTCCTGCTCTGGGCGGACAGCCACCTCTTCGTCCGGGCCGACAGCGTCCGCTGCGGGCTCGCCGCGCCCGAAGCCGAGCAGGGCCGAGGCGACCGCGAAGGTGACGGCGGCGGCGATCACGACGCCGAGAATGACCCCGAAGTGGCCGCCCTTGGGAGTGACCGCGAGGTAGGCGAAGATGCTGCCCGGCGAGGGGGTGGCGACCAGGCCCGCACCGGTGATCACGAAGGTGCCGACGCCGGCCGCACCCCCGGCGATCATGGCGAGGATCAGCTTCGGCTTCATCAGCACGTACGGGAAATAGATCTCGTGGATGCCGCCGAGGAACTGCACGATGATCGCGGCCGGAGCGCTGGGGCGCAGCGCGCGGGGGCCGAAGAGCATGAAGGCGAGCAGCAGACCGAGGCCGGGGCCGGGGTTCGACTCGATCATGAACAGGATCGACTTGCCCTTGTCGGCGGCCTCGGCGATGCCCAGCGGGCCGAATACGCCGTGGTTGATGGCGTTGTTGAGGAAGAGCACTTTGGCGGGTTCGACGAGCACCGAGGTCAGCGGCAGCAGGTCCTTGCCGACGAGCCAGTCGACGCCTGCGCCGGCCTGCTTGGTGAGCCATTCGACCACCGGGCCGATGCCGTAGACGCCGCCGATGGCCATCGCGGCGCCGATGATGCCGGCGCTGAAGTTGTCGACAAGCATCTCGAAGCCGGGGCGGATCCTGTTCTCGACCAGGCTGTCGAACAGCTTGAGGAGATAGGCCGTGAGCGGCCCAATGATCATCGCGCCGAGGATCATCGGCACGTCCGCGCCGACGACGAGGCCCATGGTCGCCACCGCGCCCACGACGGCACCGCGCTGGCCGTGGACCAGCCGGCCGCCGGTGTAGCCGATGAGCACCGGTAGCAGGATGCTGATGATCGGGCCGACCAGTTCCGCCAGGGTCTTGTTGGGCAGCCAGCCGGTTGGAATGAACAGTGCGGTGATCAGGCCCCAGGCGATGAACGCGCCGATGTTGGGCATGACCATCGCGGCCAGGTAGCCGCCGAGGCGTTGCACGGTGGCTTTGGGGCCCTGGCCCTTTACTTCTGGTGTGTAGGAAGAGGAGGTCACGGGGGTATCTCCTTCATGAGGGGCGGTCCAGACAGCCGCAGGGGGAAGAAGGTCGTCCGGCTAGGTGTGGATGGTGACGTCGTGGCGGAACAGATCCGCCGGCCCGGGCATCCGGCTGCCGGGCAGGCTCACCGCGGCGGCGCCCCAGGCCAGGCCCTCAGCGAGGGCGGCGGCACCCTGCGCCCCCGCAGCGAGGAACCCGGCGAGCAGCGCATCGCCGGCACCGACGGTGCTACGGGGCCGGGCGACCGGACAGGTGCCGGTGCGGACCCCTTCGGCGTTGACCAGGACAGCGCCGTCAGCGCCGAGGCTGGCCACGACGGTGCCGGCTCCCCATGCCCGCAGGCACTGAGCGGCATCGACCACATCGCCGAGGTCCTTCAGCGGGGTGCCGACCACTTCGGCCAGTTCGTCGCGGTTGGGCTTGAGCAGGGTCGCCCCAGCCAGAGCGGCCTCGCGCAGGGCAGGACCGCTGGTATCGACGGCGACCCTGACGCCGGCAGCGCGCAGCTTCCGGCACAACTGAGCGTAAGCGTCGGCGGGCAGGCCGGGCGGGACGCTGCCGCACAGCACGGCCCAGTCGGCACCGCTGGCGCGGGCGAGCACACGGTCGATCACCTCGTCGAACTCGGCGCGGCACATGGCCGGGCCAGGCTCGTTGATTTTGGTGACCGTGCCGTCGGGCTCGGCCAGGGTGATGTTGGAACGGGTCCGTCCGGAGATCGACACGGCGAGGACCTCCACACCCTCCGCCTGGAGTAGGCGGATGAGCTGATTGCCCTCGTCACCGCCGGACGGCAACACCGCTACCGACGGCACCCCGTTGGCCAGCAGTGCACGGGATACGTTGACGCCCTTGCCGCCGGGGTCAAGGTGAGCTGTGGCAGCCCGGATGACCTCGCCCCGGGTGAGTGAGTCGACCTCCACGGCCCGGTCGAGGCTGGGGTTGAGGGTGACGGTGACGATCATGCGCGTACCACCCGGACATTCGCGGACTCCAGGTCACCGACCAGGTCGACGTCGGCACGGCTGTCGGTGATGAGCAGGTCGACGTCGGCCAGCTCAGCGAACCGGGCGAAGTAATCGTTGCCGAGCTTGGTGTGATCGGCGACCACCACCGTGCGGCGGGCCGCACGAACCATCGCCCGCTTCACCGCAGCCTCGGACGGGTCCGGGGTGGTCAGCCCGCGCTCGACCGAGATGCCGTTGGTCCCGACGAACGCGACGTCGACGTAGAGGTCCGCCAACGGCGACAGCGCCCAGTCGTCGACGGTCGCCAGGGTCTTCCCGCGGACCCGTCCACCCAGCAGCAGGACGTTGAGGTTGGCATAGGTACCGAGGGTCGTGGCGATGACCGGCGAGTTGACCACGACGGTCAGCTCTCGGTCCACCGGCAGCAGCTGGGCCAGCCGGGCGGTCGTGGTGCCGGCGTCGAGGATGATCGCGCCCTCCTCCGGCACCTCGCTCAAGGCGAGCTTGGCGATGCGCTCCTTCTCCTCGATGAGCACCGCGTCACGCGCCGCCAGCGCGGGCTCGAACCCGAGCCGTTCGACCGGAATAGCTCCACCGTGGACTCGACGCAGCACCCCGGCCCGCTCCAGGATGGTGAGATCGCGGCGGATGGTCTCCGACGTCACGTTGAGCCCGTCGGCCAAGCCCGCCACCTCGACCCGGCCCATCTCTCGGGCGATGCGGAGGATCTCCTGCTGTCGTTCTTCGGCGTACATGTTGTTGTTTCACCGCCGTTTCGTTTTGCTTGTGCTTTGTTTACGCCCGACTTTAGGGGAAGTCAAGAGACGGACCACAGAAAGCCACACCGGTCGGCACCTGGCAGGACGAGCGGGACCTAGCCTGATCTTTAACCGTGCTCACGCGGCGTCGACCCTCGGCTGCGTGGCAGGCGCTGCCGCCTGCGAGCGCGCCCGTAGCTCCAACCCGATCCGCACCGATACGCCAGTAGGGTCATCGGGGCGGCTGCGGCCGCCCCAGCCCACGAGCAACTCAAGCCTCTCCGCGGGGCTCCGCATATGTGGACGTCGCCGTGCGCGTTGTCAGCCGTGCGCGTTGTCAGCAGCAAAGCCGCGCATTCCGGCCCTGCCAAAGCGGTGGAGCGTGAAGCGCGATTAGGGTCTGCGGATGCGGGATGACATCGTTCTGCGGCTGGACCGCGCAACCGCCGAAGATCTGTACGTCACGCTGCACGAGGCCGGAGAGCACATTGCGGCTGGCGCAGCCATCACTCCGCCCACCGCCGAGGAGACCGAGCGGCTGGGCACCCTCCTGCGGGACCTGGGCCACGCACTTGGCCGTCGCTGTTCTCCATACTGCGAGCACCTCTAGTTGGTGGAGAGTCGCCCGTATTCAGCCAACATCACACCCACGGCCACCTGGCTCGAGGTCGCGGTCTGGGTGGCGTACGCGGCCGGTGTGCTGTTCCTGTAACTCCGCCCGGCCCGGCCGCGGACGGCTATGGAGCCACCGGCCGACGAAGCATCCCGCCGGCAACCAGTTCCAGAGTGAGCCCGACGACGATCGCCTCCGCCGCCAGCAACGCGATCAGCACCAGCAGCTGAGTGGCGCCGGCCTGCACGGCGGAGCCACCGCCGAGCAGCACTCCGACGAAAGCACCGGGCAGCGTGACCAGACCCACGGTCCGGGTCTGGTCCAGGGCCTGACCGGCGACAGGCCGGCACACCTCGAGCGCGGCCTCGCGAGGCAGGAAGCCGAGCGCCAACGCCGCCTCGTACTCGCCCTTCCGATCCCGTAACTCATTGGAGTCCGACGGCCAGACAGCGACGTCGCGGTCATCGCGCCGCCGATCAGGATGCCGGCGATCGGCAGGACCGCCACCTCGGTCAGCGGCATCGTTCCGGCCCCGACGATCAGCGCGCCGACCGGCAGCGCCCCGGCCGTGATCGGGATGATCGCGAGCCACCCGAGCCGGAACGTGCTCACCCTGCGGGCCGCGGTGACGCCGGCGACCAGCAGCTTCACCGCGACGAACCCGGCAGTGGCCCACCAGGAACGCAGCACGGCGGCGATCAGCAACGAGACGACCACCAGCTGCAGGATCGCCCGGAGCGACGCCGTCACGCCCCCACGGCTTTCCCCGAGCCGGGCGACCAGCGCCACCAGCACGACGGGCCAGCGTGGGTCCGGCGGAGATCGTTCCCTGATTCACCAGAGCACCCACGCATTGAGAGAAGAGGCGGGCTCTACGTTCTGGTGCGCTTGCCTGTTCGTGGCCGCGAACGCGAGCCCGAACCGCGCGGCGGCCACCACTTCGAGGACCGCCACACCGCCGATGATTGCCCCAGCGACGATGTCCCTCGGGTAGTGCACGCCGACCCAGATCCGGGCGAAACCGATCGCCAGCGCCGCGACGGCCAGCACGACACCCCAGCGGCGGCCCAGGAACGCGTACACGCCGAACGCCAGCGTAAACGCCGCCGTTGCGTGATCGCTGGGCAGCGAGACACCGGGGTCGTGCGCGATGAGCTGGTGCACCTGATGGCTCTGGAACGGCCGCCCCTGGGCGCTGATGTGTGAGAGCACGACGGCGAACCCGAACGCCAGAACGAGCGCGGCGCCGAGCTGGACCACCGGGCGGATCCGACGGTCGAGCAGGGCCCGGCCCCCGAGCACGGCGGCGACCGCGAGACCCGGATAGATCAACCAGGTCGCGGCGAACTCCATCACGTCGTCTACGCTGTCGGCCCGACCCGCGGCGCCGTTGATCAGTTCGACGAGCTGATAGTTCACGCTGGCCAATCTCCCTGGGTGGCGCATTTAAGAGGTGCTGAAAGCCGTGGGCCGGCCCATCCCAGCGGGGGCACTGAGATGGGCCGGCGGCCTGGGTCGGCGTGGAGTCACACGCCGTCGAATTGGTTCAGGGTGGTGGTGAGGGCCCGCAGGTTGGCGGAGCAGTCGGCTGGGCTCGGCTGTCCGGCTCGCAGCGAGGTCAGGACGGCATCGATTTCGCTGTCGAGCCTGTGCCAACTCGCCGGATCGCGGGGTTTGAGGCCGGCCTCGGCGTCGTCCCAGCGCACCTCCAGGTCCTTGGCGCGGGTCCGGCCACCCGCGAGGTCGTTACGGGCAACCATGGCCTGCATGTCGCCGGCGATCCTGGCGAAGCCGGTCAGGTCTCCCAGGCGGGTAGTGGGGTGCACCGGCTGGGCCGCAGCCTGCGTCGCCCCGTCGGGCTGAGCGACGGTGACGGTCTGCGCGTCCGTGCTGCCTGCCCCCGGGCGGAGGGCGCTGAGGCCGAAGCCGGCGATGACGACAGCCGCGACACCGGCGGCCGCCCAGGCGTAGTCCGGGCGGCGTCCGCCGAGCGGACCGTCACCCTTGGCCGCCACCCCGTGCCGATTGGCCAGCACCTGCTCCCGGCCAACCAGCACCAGGATGACCGCGAAGAACAGCAGGCTGGTCGCGCTGGCGCCCAGGTCGAGGCCACCGAAGTCCTTGGACTGGGTCAGCAGGTCGCCCAGGGACGCGCCGAGCGGGCGGGTGAGGACGTACGCGATCCAGAACGTCAGCACGGTGGAAGCGCCGGCGCGGTTGCCGATCCAGGTGAGCAGGATGAGGCCGCCGAAGATCAGTGTGCCGTTGCGGAAGCCCAGGCTGAGCGCCTCGGTGGCCAGGTCGCCGGCCGCGGTGCCGAGTGCGAACGTGGTGAGGATCGCGGCCCAGTAGAAGCCCTCGCGCCGCGGTGTGTCGATCGAGGTGATCGCCAGAGTGCGCTCCTGGCGATACCAGATCATGAAGACCACGGCCAGGATGACCGAGAAGACCGCGGTGCTGACGTACAGGCTGACGCCGAGGGTGTCGGTGAAGAAGTCGGTGATCTGGGTGCCGACGATGCTGACGAGCACCACGCACAGCCAGTAGATCCACGGGGTGTACTTGCGCGTTCGGAACTGCACGGTGAGCGCGGCGGCGAGCACGGCGATCATCACCGCGGTGGTGACGAGCGGGCCGAGCCCCACGTTGACGGAGAGGTAGTCGGCGAACGTCTCCCCGATCGTGGTCGACAGGACTTTGATGACCCAGAACGTGGCGGTGATCGCCGGCACCTTGGTCAGCCAGCCCCGCGAACGCGTTGCCAGGTACTCCATGAAAACTCCAGTCGACGCTCGGACGACCGCGGTCGGCGGCCGGTGACGTCGACCAAGGTGCGGCATGCGGCCTGAAAACTTGCTGAGGACCACGACGGGCGGATATCCGGGGGAAAGGCTAATTTTCGGGGTGAGCAGGTTGCTGGTGGTGGAGGACGACACCGGACCATGCCCTGGGCGTTTCCGATCGACCGTCGGCCGTTCATTCTGATCACGGACCTCATGGGCCTCGCGAGGAGAGCCCGGGAGCGAGCGGTGTACCGACGGGTCAAGGAAGAGAAGGGAAAGCCGGCGGAGCCAGCGCAGCCGTGGGAGAGGGCCGCAGTAGAGCTTGACGCCCAGTTGTGGGCGTCGCTGTACCGCCCCGGCGTGGACGCGCTGGCGTTGGCACGCCGAGTCGTCGAGGTTCAGGCACGCTCATGCCGGACGTCCAGCTGGGCCCGTCAATTCAGCCTGGCAGAGCGACTACCGTCGACGAGTGCTCGATCCCACGATCATCTTCGACACCTCCGGTCCGTTGGAAAACCCGCTCACCGACGAGCTTCTGCGTGAGGTGCAGGCGCAGCTCGGACACAAGCTACCCGCTGCGTACGTCGACCTGGCCGGGCGCCACAACGGCGGGGTGCTGGCCCGGGACGCCCACCCCTCGCCCAGCCGGACCTCCTGGTCGGCAGGCCACGTGGCGGTGTACACACTGGCGGCGATCGGTGACACCGCCTCCTTCAGCCTGTGCGGCGAACTCGGGAACGCGTTCTGGACGACGGAGTGGGGCTACCCCGACATCGGCGTCTACATCGCCGACTGCCCCTCAGCGGGCCACGACATGATCGCTCTCGACTACCGATCCCCCGGCGAGCCGACGGTCGTACACGTCGACCAGGAGTGGGACTACCAGATCACCGTCATCGCCCCCGACTTCGAGACGTTCCTGGGCGGCCTCGTCGACGCGGCCGAGTTCGACGGAGACGACTGACCGCGACCGGCCTTCCATCCCAAGTGCCGCCCACCACCTGACGATTGAGCAGGTCACGGGCGGGGTAGTGCCCGTTCTCGCGGAAGATCAAGCGGCGGCCGTCCCCGGTCCGCTGGGCGGAAGGGGTATCACCGGTGCGGACGTGGGGGCGCGACGCCGTCGCGCGGTTGCGGGGCGACGGGATGACCGTGGTCGAGCTGACCGCCGCCGCGGTGGTCGCCTGGATCGTGGCAGCGGTGGTGATCCGTCACCCGGACCCGTTCTACGCCCCGACCGCTGCGCTCGTCGTGCTCGGTGAGTCCCGCGGTCGACGGCTGCGGCAGACCGTCGAGATCCTGCTCGCCGTGGCCGCCGCCGTGCTCGTCGCGGAGCTGCTGGTGTACGCGCTGGGCCCGGGCACCGGCACGGTCCTGCTGGTGCTGGTACTGACCACCACGACGCTCGTGGTGATCGGTGCCCGCCGTGCCCTGGTCGTGCAGGCCACCGTCTCGGCCATGTACCTGGTCGTGGTCGCCGCACCGCACGGGACGCTGATGCCGTTCCGCTTCGTCGACGCGCTCATCGGCGGCGCGGTCGCGTTGGCCGCCAGCCAGCTGATGACCGCCCGCGACCCGCTGGCGCCGCTGGTGGCCCAGGCTCGGTGCAGCTACACCGACCTGGCCGACCTGCTCGATGAGGTGAACGCGGCGCTGCAGGGCTGCGACGAGGATGCCGCCCGCGCCGCGCTGGACCAAGCCCGGCAGGTGGACGACTGCGTCGCCCAGCTGCAGACCGCCGTGCTCGCCACCGGTGAGACGCTGCGGCTGGGGCTGCGCCGCCGGCACCTGGGCAAGCTCGCCGACGTGGAAGGGACGCTGCGGCAGCTCGACTACGCCGCCCGCAACATCCGGGTGCTGGCCCGGGCCGCTGTGACCCTGACCCGCCGGCACACCGCCACACCGCCGGAGCTGGCCGCCGCGATTGGCGCGCTGACCGCCGCCGTACGGTCGGCCGGGGAGGCGCTGGCCAGCGACCTGAGCGGCGCCGACGCCGACCGGCATGCGCAGCGGGCCGACGCGGTGGCCCTGGAAGCGGTCCGGATCGCCGCGGGCCTGCTGCGGTCCGATCCGCCGCTGCCGGTCACCATGATCGTCGGACAGATCCGGGCGACCGCCATCGACCTGCTGCGCGGCGTCGGCCACGACGACATGACGGTGCTGGACCGGGTGGACGAGGCGCTCGGCCTGAGCCGGGCTTGACGCCTGTCGTCCGGCCGGAGACAACGATCCGCGCCACAACGTGATGCCGCGTCACAGCGTCCGGCGCCACCGCCTGGCGGCGACCGACGACGGCGTGGCGTTGCCCGACTCCACGTTCTCGCTGTTCGCGAACGATCGTCCGGGTATGCGTCGGGGGTTACGCTGACCCGGTGGCGAGGGACAAGTGGGCCCAGTGGCTCCTTGCCCGCCGGGACGGCAACAGCGCGGGCCTGCGCGCCCGTAACGCCCTGGAACTGGCGGCGTTCCGTGATGGCGTCCTTGAGGGAGCCGGGCTGGTGGCCGACGACGTGGTCCTCGACGTGGGCTGCGGGACGGGACTGATCGCGTTCGGCGCGCTGGATCGGCTCGGCCCGGACGGCCGAGTCATCTTCAGCGATGTCTCACCGGATGTGCTCGACGAGTGCCGGCGCACCGCCGGTGGCGACGAGCGGTGCAACTTTGTGGTCGCGCCGGCCGATGACCTCGCCGGAATCGCTGACGCCTCTGTCGACGTCGTGACCACTCGCTCGGTGCTCATCTACTCCGACCGCAAGACCGCCGCCTTCGCGGAGTTCTTCCGGGTCCTGCGGCCGGGCGGACGGATGTCCCTGTTCGAGCCCATCAACGGCTTCGCGGAGCGGCTCCGGCCCGATGATCTGTTCGGCTTGGGCAACTCGCCCGTCAACGACCTGATCGCCAAGGTCAGCGACGTCTACCGGAGCACCACCGCGGAAACCACCCGACCGATGATGGACTTCGACGAGCGTGACCTGGTCGACTGGGCAGTATCCGCCGGCTTCGAGGCGGTGGAGCTGAGCTACCGCGCCCAGGTCGACGTGCCCGCCGACCCGATCGGGGACTGGGAGGCACTCAAGCGAGTGGCACCCAACCCCCTGGTCCCCACGTACGGCGAAGCGATCGCCGCCGCCCTGACCGACGACGATCGCGAGCGTCTCGACACATACATGACCGCCCTGGCCGCGGCCGGTACGCCGACGCGGCGCACGATGGCCACGGTGTTCCTTCGCGCACGGCGTCCACACGGGTACCGCTGAGGACGTACCGCGTCGCCCCGCATTCACTGACCCGACGGACACACGTCTTGCGCTGGCCCGGTCGTCCTCAGCAGGACCACCGCCTCGCCCCCTTCAACCATCACGAGCCCGAGCTGCAATCGCGCTGATTGCGACAGGCACGGAGGCCTGTCAGTCGCGACGGCCGTCGGTCAGGTGGAGGTGACGTAGTCCCGGACCAAAGGCGGCGACATGCTCCGCTGTGCCGTGGTGCGCGGCGGCCCCTGCCGAGCCGCCCCTGGCGGGCATCGGGGAGGTCCGCACACTCGGCCAGCAGCCGACTCCTCAGTGCATCCGTCTGCTCCCCAGCCTGCTCCCCTAATATTGGCACGCCACCGCCGGCAGCCGTCAGCGAGCACGGTCAACTTGATCAGCGCCTGACGCCCTTGGGTCGGGCCGGCCTCCTGCTTCGAGGTGCCATCGCGACGCCGCGCAGGCTGAGGTGAGCGCGTCGGCCTCATCTCGGGCGGCGTCCTGGTTCGGCAAAGCAGCTTGGAGGACCTCCTCCTTGATCTCACTGGCCGCGCCCCCTATCGACCGACGCGCGGGACGCGACCCGTTTGTCCGGCACGGCAATGGGTACCCGCCGGTCCAGCCGACAGGACGATTGGCAGAGGTGGGGCGTGAGCATGGCGGAGGACGAGCAGTACGAGCGGGGTCTTGAGGCGCTGCGACAGGCCGACGGCGGCGCCGCGCAAAGACTCCTGGAAGCCCTCGCCGACGTCTCGCCCGAGCTCAGCCGTCGCTCCGTCGCCTGGTCCTACGGGGATCTCTACGTCCGGCCCCAGCTCGCGCGCCGGGACCGGGAGCTGCTCACCCTCGGCATTCTGACCGGCCTCGGTGATGCCGGGGCCCAGCTAGAAGTGCACGTCAACGGGGCACTCAACGCGGGCCTGACGCCGTCGGAGATAGTCGAGGCGCTGCTGCAGGCGGTGGTCTACTGCGGCGTGCCGCGGGCCGTCAACGCCACGCTCGTCGCCAAGAAGGTCTTCGCAGAGCGCAACCTGCTACCTGTCCCGGCAAGCCCCACCCCGGCCGGCTGACCTCGCCGTCGTCGCTCACGCGTCGCCGACACAGCTGATAGCGCCCGCTCACGTCGCCCGGTCTGCTGCCGGCCCGAGGCGACGGTGCCGCGCCCGAACGGCGGCACCAGGGGCTGCCTTAATCTCGCTTAGCACCATCGTGAACTGCTTCGGCTTTTCGAGGGCCTGACCGGGGCACGACGAAGGCAGCGGCGTCGCCGCTCCGAGCGGTAGGAGCGGAGCGTCGGCCGCTCACGCCGATCGGTAGGCGCTCAGCGAGCAAACAGCGGGCTGCGCCGTCGACGATGAGACGTGGTAGCAGTACCTGAACATCGAGAACCTCAACATGCTCAACTGGCCATGTGGTCAGCGCCCGGTCTCGAATGACGGAACTACGGCGAACCCCATCAAGCTGACCCGCAACGCTCCACATCGATCTACAGCACGCCTACAAACGTAGCCTTACAACTCCTAATAAAAATGATGTTGTGGGGCGGTTTCGTGCGTGGCATCGCTTGATCAGCTCCGAGGCATCCCACCATGCGGACTGTTGACGATGAGCGGCACGCTGTCTGGTGCCAGGAAATGGTGACCCTCGAAGTACTCCAGGTGAACGTGGCCGCCGTCGTCCATGCTGGCTACATCGCGTAGCAGGTCGGCGAGGAGCGACCGGCTTTCCGCGCCACCGTGGATGCCGAGATAGCTGCGATCGTCGACACCAATAACGACCGGGCCCTGCGTCACTTCGATGAGCACACCCCGTAGATGCCGAGGGTGAGCGGACGGCGCAAGGCTCAGCTCGCCTCCGCTTGCTACCAGGTCAGCGAGGTGACAAAGGTCTGCCCGGCCACTCGCGACGTCGACGCCTTCGGCGGCAGAATAGTAGGCAAGCTTCACCCCGCAACCGTAGGCTGCCGCGCCTATCTAGTGCCTTGACCACGAACGTTCACGGTGTTGGATGACACGCCGCTCGGCTGGACGCCCGGTCAGTCGGTCGTCGTGATGGCTGACCGGAGGCGGTTGAGCGCCTCCGCGCGCACACCGGCCAGAACCGGCTCGCCGGTCAGCACGGCGGGCCGCACGGGGACCTCGCGCGGCATCGGTGTTGTCGCCGAGCGGATGCTACCGATCAGGGCAGGGCCCCACGAACCGCCAACAACGATCTCCTGCGGGTCGGCAAGCGCGACCACGGCGGCGACGACACCGGCAACGGCCTGGCCGATGAGCTCCCGCGTCGCGGGGTCGCTGTCGAGGAGCCGCTCGACGTCGATCGCGGTCGAGCCGTCGCGGCGCAGACCCAGCTCGCCGAAGACCTCGATCAACCGGACCGCGCGACCACCCGGCCCGACGGTCAGCAGGTGGGCGATCTCACCGGTCAGGCCGGTATGCCCGCGGCGGACCTCGCCGTCGCTGACGATCGCACAGCCCAGCCCTTCACCCAAGTAGAGGTAAGCGAAGTCGCGGGCGGTGTTCCGCTCGGCCAGCGCCGCCCAGTTCACGTCGTTGTCGACGACGACCGGGCCGCCCGCGTGCGGCGCGAGGACGGCGACCGGGTCGAGGTCACCGACCAGGAAAGGTGAGTCGGGCAGCTGCACCAGGCGGCCGGTGGCGCGATCTACCGGGTCAGCCGCGCTGACGACGGCCAGCCGGGCCGGCCGGCCGGCTGCGGCGAGAACCTCGACGGTCGCGGCGGCCAGCGCATCGGCAGCCTGGCTCGGGCGGGCCGGCCGGTCGATCGGCCGGACCGCGCGCGACACCGTGTCACCGTAGATGTCCAGGCACTCCGCCACGACACCCTCCGGAGCGATAACGACGGCCAGCGCCACGCCCACCGCCGGCGCGAGCGCGTAGTACGAGCCCACCCGACCGCGACCGCGACCACCCGGGGTGCGCTCACCTGTGTCGGCCACCAGGCCGCGTTCGGTCAGCCGGCGCACGCTCTCCCCCGCGGTCGGCTTGGAGATGCCGATCTCGACGGCCAGCTCGGCGCGAGTAAGTCGACGGTGCTGCATCAACGCGCGAAGCACGTGCTCGTCGGTGAGCGACCGGACGATCTCCTGCGACGGCAAGGTGGGCTCCACGCCAACATTCTAGTCAGGGCTATTGCCTAGAAGAGGCTCGACCCAGTAAAGTCTTTCAAGTAATGGGGGCTAACTAGAAGGAGACGCCGTGTCGACCAGCACCACACTGCCGCACTGGGAGCAGACCCCCGCCGACCTCAAAGCGGCCACCCGGGAGATCAAGGCCGCGCTGCGCGCCCGGATCGAGGCCTCCGGGCGTACGGTCGATGAGGTTTTCGCCGTCGTCGAACAGCGGGTCCAGGCCGCCGTCGATGACATCAACGCCGCCCGCCGTCGCGGCGAGAGCGTCTGGCCGGTCATCGACTACGCCGACATCGCGAACTGCACCGTCACCGCCGGGCAACTCGACCTGCTGCGCCGCCGCGGCTGCCTGGTCGTGCGTGGCCACTTCGACCGCGACCAGGCCCTCGCGTGGGACCAGGACATCGTCGACTACGTCGAGAGCAACAACTTCTTCGAGAACTACCGCGGCCCCGGCGACGACTTCTTCGGCAGCGTCGGCTCCAAGCCCGAGATCTACCCGATCTACTGGTCGCCCGCACAGATGCAGGCCCGCCAGAGCGACCGGATGGCGGCCGTCCAGGCCTTCCTCAACAGCCAGTGGAAGTCGGAGTCTGACGGCGTGCAGTGGTTCGACCCGAACAGGGATTCGCTTTACCCCGACCGCATCCGCCGCCGCCCCGAGGGCGCCGACTCCGCCGGCCTAGGCACCCACCTCGACCCCGGCACCCTGGACCTGTGGATGACCAGGGCCTACCAGCAGGCGTTCCGGCACCTGTTCGACGGCAGCGTCGAACAGTACGACCCGTGGGACGCCGCGCACCGCACCGACGGCCCGCAGTACCCCGGCACCACCATGTGCTCGGCATTCCGCACCTTCCAGGGCTGGACCGCCCTGTCTGACATGGCCCACGACCAGGGCGTGCTGCACACCGTGCCGATTCCCGAGGCTATGGCGTACCTGATGCTGCGCCCACTGCTGTCTGACGTCCCCGACGACGACATGTGTGGCGTCACCGTCAACCAGGTCTTCCCGGCTGGCCACAAGTGGCACGCTCCGCTCATGGAGGCACTGGCCGGCATCCCCGACGTGCAGGCCGGTGACTCGGTCTGGTGGCACGCCGACATGATCCATAGTGTCGCGCCGGTCGAGTCGCAGAAGGGCTGGGGCAACGTCATGTACATCCCCGCCGCACCGTGGTGCCCCCGCAACGAGAAGTACGCCGCCAACGTCCGCGAGGCGTTCCTCAGCGGATCGAGCCCTTCGGACTTCCCCGCCGAGGACTACGAGCGCGAATGGCCCAACCGCTTCCAGCCCGAAGACCTCAACGAAACCGGCCGCCGCGGCCTCGGAATCGCCTAGACATCCACGAACGCTGCACGACTCTTTCCGGCCCCTGGGATCTGCGCCGTTGACCGGCATCCGGACCCACAACGAGGATGGAGGCGTCAGCGGGCCCGCGGCGGTTCAAAATCCCATGGACAAACTTAAAGCCCTGACCAGCGTTTCCGCTGGTCAGGGCTTTAAGTTTGTCGGGACCTCCGGATTCGAACCGACGACCCCTTGACCCCCAGTTTTACAACGATTCTGTCACGCCGTGCCAGGATAGGTTGAAACATTCCTAGAAGGGGACAAGAACGGCGGACACAAATGCCGTTCCATGCCGTGGATCACCGCCTCATCCACCTATGGCGATCCCCTCCGCTACCGGGCTCGTTACCGCGGATCGTCAAGCGCTTCCCGTGCCAAGAAGTCCGGACGAACTCTTGTCTTGCACGACCGCCAGCGGCTCCAACCACCGGTCTGTAGACCGACGCGTCCGCGGTGCTGGGGCGTCCGGTGTCCCCCGGGGCCAGCGAAGGCACCGCCGCGAGCCGCGGCACGCTCCAGACGAATTGGCGGCCACTGCGGCCGACAAGGTCCTCGAGGTGTCCGATCGGTCCACCGCCGATGGAGTACCCGTCACGCAGTGGTCCGACCTGAGCCTCGCCAACCAGCGGCGGCGCGTCATTCCTGGCACCTGAGCCGTTCCGAGCAGGTCGGTCAGTATCATCGCGAAAGGCCGTCGAGCACGACAGGCAGTGCCGTCCACGTCGCTGGTGACCTCGCCCGTTGTCGGCTCGGCGAGGCCGCTATCCGACAGACACTGTGCGCACGCGTCGCGACGTCCTACAACAGACTTATGCCAGACAGTCAGACCGTCGATGCCTTCAAGTTCGTCGCTGTACGTCCGCCGCAACTGGTCGGGCAACGTGAGGCGGCCCTCGGCCTGATCACCGACCAGCGCAGAGCCCCCGGCGGCGGGTCGCTCGCCGGCAACGATGATGGCGAGTCCACGCGGCACCCGGACCCGCGGCTGGCCGCGCTGGCCGAAGCGGCCCGCGCGCTGGCCGACCACTTCGGCGCGCAGCCCGGCGGCGACCCGCTGGGCGACGCGGACGCGGAACTGCGTGACGTGCGCGCCTTGGCCGACCGCGATGCCGCCGAGCTGGCCGGGACGGCTTGGGACGCGCTGTACCGGGCGTATCGTCAGGGCCCGGCGGCCGGACCCGACCTGGAGACGCCGACGGCCGCGCTGCGGGCACTGCACTTCGCCGCACTGTGGCGCGCCGACGCGGCAACCACCGCCGCCGACGCGGTGACCGCGCTGGGCGCCACCCCGGTTGTGCCCGCGGAGCTCGCGGTCGTCGAGGCGCCCGAGACCGCACGCTGGCGCGGCTCCGCCTCGGTGGCAGGGCACGCCGAGGTGTCCGACGAGCCGGTCCGCGCGCTTCTGCGGGAGGTCGCGGCGACCCGCACACTGCTGGACGCCGTACGGGCGAACGCCGCGCCGATCCGCGAGCGGGTGCTGTCGGAGGAGCCAACCCAGCACGGCGACGTGTTCCGCAACCGGATCACGCTGGGACGCGTGGCGAGCATGGCCCGGATATTCGATGGCAACCTGCCCGAGGAAGCGCGGAGCGTCGCGGCCCGTCTACGGATCGGGGAGGCCACCGCGGTGCCGACGGCGACCGCGACCGCTCAAACGCACCTAACCACGCTGCTGCGGAGGGTGGACGCTCTGCGTGACGACCCGGCGCTGCGGCGCGAGTTCCGGGCGCTGTCGGGCACGCTCGATCTGCACGACGTGGGCACCATCGCGCCGGGCCTGGACCTCCCTCCGATCTTCGATGCCGACCCCGACCCGGGCACCAGCCCCGACGTGGATGTCAGTGGCCGGATCCGGCCACTGGGCGTCGGCGACCTGAAGGTGGTCAAGCAGACCCTGCTCGGGTACGCCCCGGGAGAAGTTGCACACATAGAGAACGTGCTCAAGGGCGAGCACCGCGAGCGGGTGCACCGCATGCTGGACCGGGTCGAGACCACTTACTTCGAGTCGTCGGAGGAGGTGAACGAGACCGAGCGTGACCAGCAGTCCACCGACCGGTTCGAGCTGAAGAAGGAGGCGGACCGGACCGTCAAGGAGGACATGAGCGTGCAAGCCGGAGTGACGGTGACCGCCGCCTTCGGGCCGGTCGTCACCACCGCGCACGGCGACTTCGCCTACGCGACATCCAAGCAGGAGTCGACCAGAAGCAGCTCGAACTTCGCCCGCGATGTGGTCGACCGCTCCGTCACAAAGATTCAGAAGAAGGTGAAGACCGAGCGCACCACCAAGACCTTCCACGAGGTCGAGGAGACCAATACCCACGGCGTCGACAACGCCCAGGGCGCCGCGCACATCACCGGCGTCTACCGCTGGGTGGACAAGCGCTACCGGGCGCAGGTCTACAACTACGGCCGGCGGCTGATGCTGGAGTTCATCGTGCCGCAGCCGGCGGCCTATTGGCTCGCCTCGCAGCTGCGACCGAAGACCGTGGTGGGCGCTGAGCCGCCGATACCGCTCGTCAACGCTAAGAACCAGCCGCTGACCGCCGCCGACCTCGACGAGTCGAACTACCAGACGTTCGCCAGCCGCTACAACGCCCAGGGAATCACCACGCCGCCGCTGGAATGGACGTACGCGGCGACGTCGTTCGAGCAGAGTGGCGTCGACAACGGCAAGACCGTATCGAAGATGCTCAAGGACCTGGTCGTGCCGGACGGCTACACCATGATCTACTACATCGCCAACGTGTCGCTGATCTACGTGGTCGGCGGGCCACGGTTCTCGATCCAAATCGGTGACGACGCCGCCGAACTCATCGCCAGCACCGCGGTCAAGCAGGGCGGAGTGCACACCCTGGGGTGGGCGCAGTCCTCGGAGACCTTCGACAACCCGACAGGGCCCATGGCGGTCAGCTGCATCGGGTACGACATCAACGCGTACTCGGTCAACGTCGGCATCAACTGCTACCGGAACGACGCGCACCTGCAGGACTGGCAGAACAAAACCTTCGAGAAGATCAGCACAGCCTACCTGGCCATGAAAACGGCGTACGACCAGAAGGTGGCCCAGGCCGGCGCACAGGAGGGGGCCGTGGTGATCCAGGGCCGCAACCCGGCCACCAATCGGGAGATCGAGCGCACCGAGCTAAAGAAGCTGTGTGTCACCATGATGACCGGCAGTCACCTCAGCGACTACAACGCGATGACGGACCCGGCGGACGCCCCGGCGAAGCTGCCCGAGGTCGACGTGTACGAGGCGATGGCAGAGGGCCCGGTCATCCAGTTCTTCGAACAGGCCTTCGACTGGCCGCAGATGACCTACCTGTTCTATCCGTACTTCTGGGGCCGTAAGACTAAGTGGACCGAGGCCAGCAACCGCTCCGACATCGACCCGTTGTTCGCCCAGTTCAAGCAGGCAGGCGCGGCCAGGGTGGTGGTCCCGGTATCGCCCGCATACAACCTGGCGGTCGCGTACTTCCTGGCTCGCAGGAGCCCTCGGCTGGCCGACCGGGTCTGGCTCGGCGGCGAGCCGCCAACCATCGACGACCCGCTGTACAAGTCGGTCGCCGACGAGGTGCGGGCGCAAACCGACGACCTGGCCGGCGCGTTGCCCGAGGGCAGCCCGTGGGAGTTCACCGTGCCGACCACGCTGGTGTGGTTGCAGGAAGGCCCCGAACTCCCCGTCTACCCAGCCTGACTCGATGGCCATCGACCTGGGCCCCTACCGGCGAATGCTGACCTCGGCTCGTGTCGAGTTCGAGGCCGGCATGACCGGCGGCAGGGCGAGCGCCTTCGAGCTGGCCGTGCTGCGCGGCGGGGTCGCCATCATGGCCGAGGATCTCGCTCGGCGGCCTGACTCCCTTGCCGCATACGAGCATCGCAAGGAGGGCGGTCTCTCCGGCCCGGAGCTGTGGAAGGTCACCGCGCGGCGGCAAGCGGCAGCCCCGCTGCGCCGCCGTGAGCTGACCCCGGAGGCCTTCACCGCCAAGAACAACGAATACCTGGCGCTGATGCGGATGCTGCGCGAACGCGCCACCATGCCCACGCACCTGGTCGTCGATCGCACCCGCAAGCGCGTACTGCTGGTACAGGAACACAACCGGGCGTCGGCGGTGCCAGGATCTCCGGTGCCTCCCACGCCTTCTGTTCCCGACGCCCTCGACGCCATTGCGGAGACCCTGGCCGCGTGGGTGATGGCACACCAGGGCGACGACGACTTTCTCACCCTGCCCGCGGCCGAGGGTATGAGCCGGATGCTGGCACAGCGCCAGGACCTGCTGGTCACGCTGCGGATAGCCCAGCAGCAGCCCACCGACACCAACTCCTTCCCGCTGCCCGTCGAACACCGTCCGGCGGTGCTGGAGGTCGTCGAGTTCGGCATCGCCTTCATCCCGGTCGTCGGCACCGCGGTTGCGATCTTCGAGGCGGCCTTCGGGTACGACATCTTCGGCTACGAGCTGACCGAGGTCGACCGGTGCATCATCGCCGCGGGCGTGCTGCTGCCGTTCGCCTCCCGGTTCGTCAAGGGCGGTCGGGCGCTCTACACCGCAGCGCGGATGGAGCGGCTGTACGGGCGCGGCGCCGCACGGTGGAGCCTCGCCCTGGCTGCGGGTGAGAAGGTCAGCTCGGACGTCACTGGGCGCCTCGCCATCTCCGAGGCCCGGACCCTGATCGCGGCGGGAAAGAAGGTCGATTCGGCGCTGGCGGCGAGGGCCGTCACCGCGCTGGAGAGGATGGGCGTCAAGCGGGGCAGCCCGCGGGGCATGTCCATCGCCACGTACGTCGCCGACTCACTGAAGAAGCTCGTCAGCGGCACGGCAGTGCTCAGCGAGCTGGACCATCTGGCGCTGATGCGGGTCGTTGAGAAGGGCCCGAACATTAACCTGATGAAGGGGCAGCTGCTGGAGGAGTTCCTGGAGTCGCGGATCGCGGCGTGGCTGCGTGATCCCGCCGGGGCGCGTGCCCTGGGCATCCACATCCCCGCGCCCCAGACGCTGGAGTTCATCCCGGGCCACATGATCCGCGACGCGTCGGGACGCCAGCTCACCGACGGCATCCTGGCCCACCGGCAGAACGGTGAGCTGATCATCGTCGCCATCTTCGAGGCCAAGGCAGGCAGGCACGCCGCCCGGGAGTTGAAGATCGCCTCCGGTGGCATCAGTTCCCTGTCCCAGGCTGAGCGCGCCGAGCTGCGCGCGTACGCCCGTGACGTGCTGCGCGCCCGCAACAACCGGGCCCGGCTGCGCGGCGAAAAGTTCCCCACCAGGGCCGACGAGGTCGACGCGGCCCTGGACAGGATCGAGCGTGAGGTCGTGCTGAGCGAGGAGGGCGGGCAGGTCCGCCGCGACATCGAGCGGCTGGCGTCCAATGAGGACGGTACCGCGGCAGTGATCCAGGTCGGTGAGGAGTTCCTGCCGGTGCGGGTCTCCCCGAAGGACACGAAGGTCTTCGGTGTACTTCCCAGGGATGTGCCGGTGGGGAACATGCAGGAGCAGCTCACGGGACTGGGCTACAACTTCGAGGTGCTCGGAATGAATGTGACGCAGAAGGAGCTGGTCGACCTGTGCAACAGCCTGCGCATCCATGTGCCGCCGGAGCACCTGCTGGGCCCGGCTCCCCTGCTCCCCCGCGGCGTGCCCGGCCAGGCCGTCCCGGTGCCCGCCACCGGCCAGCCGAAGTAGCAGCCCCACCGAACAGGCCCCATCCGGCAGCCAACCAGTCCTGTCGGCGTACGGGTCCAAATGCACAAGCAGGTACGGCTGGAGCGTACAGAGGTCGACGCTCCAGAAGGGGCGACGACGTCTGTCGAGCACCTTCCCATGTCGCATGACGGACCGCCCTGCCGACTACAATCCGTCACCGCTGGGGTGGTCGCGCTCGCGCCGGATCGCGGCAGAAGCGGATGTCTCGGTATCTGGTGGTGATGCTGGTGACGGGCGACAATGAGCCGGTCGGGTGAGGCAAAACGGACAGGGGCAACCGGTGGAGCGATTCGCGGTCGTGGTCGGCGCCGGCTCGTTCAGATCAGATGACGGTGGTGCGATCGGGTTCCCTCACCGCTGGACACCTGAGGGCGTCACGGTCGAGGCGGACTTCACCGGGGCACACCTGTTGCACCTCGCCGCGGCTGGCTGCGTCCTGAATGACATATATCGGGAGGCAGGCGAACTCGGCATCCGGATCGACGGGGTACGTGTATCGGCCGAGGGAGGTTTCGACACGCAGACGTGGATATCGAGCGGCATCACCTACCAGGTCGAGTTGAGCTCGCCCGCGTCCGGCGACGAACTTGCCACGCTGCTGGATCGTGTCGACGATGTCGCCGAGATACCGCGGGCGATTCGAGCCGGGACCACGGTACAAAGAAGCTGACGCGCCTCTCGACTCTCACATCACCAGCGGTCACGCCGGGCATCGCGCGAGGAGAGGCTAAAAGGGGCATGGGTGGGCGCTTCCTCGGCATCCGGGTCCCGGCGCTGACCGCGTTCCACCCGCACCCCCACATCGACTACTTCCTGACGCACATCTTCTGCCACCCGGACCAGGTCGAGCGGACCAGGCGCGGCCGCGGACGAGCTGGTAGCCCAGCTCGCCGCCGAGGGCACCCCCTCGGCGCTGCATACGGTGCACCGTCACCGATCGTCGACCCTGGCACCATCCACGTCATGCGCGGCGACCCGCTCCACCAGGCGCTAACAGCGAAGCAGACCAGGCTCATCTGACCCACGTACGAAAGGGTCCGGTCCGGGCCCACCGCGGTGATCCGGCGAACACGGTGGTGCCCACTGCGGCAGCGTGGACGTGGACGCGGCCGACCCTGCGAGTGTCACCCGGTACCGTGCCAAAAATTGTGTTGCAGGCTATGAGCTGCGGATTTGTGAGCGGATCAAGCGGCCCCGTGATACTCGTTGATGAGGCCACCAAGGATGCGGCGCCGGCGGATCGGCTTGTCGATCGCGACGACCGCGCCGCCGGGGTCGTAGTCGGGTGGATGCTGCTCCAGGCCCTGGTGTGGCCGGTGCCAGTCGAAGTGGTCCTCATAGTCACGGAGCACCGTGCGGGCGTGCTGTTCGTTGTAGATCACTACGACCCGCACAGCGTGCCGAACTGGCCGCCCTGCTCACGCCCATCGACCCGAAGGGGTCACACCCGTGGGAGGCCAACGCCTTCGATGCTGGAGCCCGGCACACCGACCGGTACGTCCGCTGGCTCACCGATCCGGACCCGCAGCTGGTGGGGTACGCCGCCGAACTACTCGCCTGGTTCGCGCCCGACGAGGCAGCGCTGGCCGGTCTCATGGCGGTCCCGGGTGACGCGGCCCGCGCCGCCACCCGGGCCAGCGCCAACCTGACCCTCGCCCACTGCCCGGTCGGCTCGGAGCGGGTCGACGCCCGCCTCCGCGAGCTGCTGTCCGCGAACGCTGCGGTCGTCCGGGTCACGGCGGCGGTGGGGCTGGCGTACAGGCTCGGCGACCAGCTACCCGACCTCGCCCTCGACGTCCTCACCGACGCCCGCAGCTCGGACTTCGATGCCGAAGTACCCGGCTGGGACCGGTCGGTGCGCGGGTTCGTGGCCCTCGCTCGGTCTCGGCTGACTTGCCGCCGCGACACACGGTTTTCAAAGGCAGTAGCCTCAGCACGCACGCCCTTCTTCTACCACGGTGTATGTGCAGTGAGTCGCTGACGGGCCGCTCGGTCATTCCGCACATGTTCCGGATCTTGCGGATCAGGCTGTCATCATTTCGCCTCGGCAAGCTCCGCCCGCCGCGCGCGCTGTCTTGCCGACATATCCTGGTTCGGCGCGGCCCGGAGTGCGAGTCATGGACGCCTGCGGGGCGAGGCGGAACATAGTTTCCGCTGATCAGACGGGGCATCGTCTGAGTACCGGGGTTACATCCCTCCGGGCCGTGCTCATATTGTGCCAGCCCCCGCTCTTACGGCCTAGTACTCCAACGTCACTTGATCTGCCGGCTGGCTTACTCGGCTAGCTCATGAAGAAGATCATGGCCGCGAGGCTTGCCCCCATGGCCAGGTGCTCCCAACGGAGCAGGTCCGTGATCGGTCGATTGCGCAGCCGGACGAGTGCGGCCGCCATCCAGCAGAGGTAAGCCGCCGTGGCGGCGCGTAGCAACACGAGCGCCGCGTCATGGCCGGTGACGATGCCGTGGTCCATCCGGGACCCGGCGGCCATGTGGTGGATAGCCATCGACCCGCCGTGTTGATGCATCAGCACGGCGAGCGCCATGAGCACGGCCCCGGCCGTACGGTGCCACTCCACCTCCGGGCCGGGCTCGGTCGGACCGCTGGTGACGAGTGCCGCCGCGAAGGCGAGGAGCAGCAGCGCGCCCGCGTACTGCACAACCGGTGAGCGTCAGGACGTCACCGCCGGCGTAACGGCGGGGCGTGACCATTGGGCGGTGGGGCGGCCGTTGAGCCGCCACGGGTGACCACTGACCCGCGGCCAACCTTGGGGTGAGTTTTCCCAGTTCTCTTGCCGGCCGTACACGGTGAGGTCCAAGGCGTGGTAGCTGGTCGTCAACGCCTCCACGCCCCGCCCGGTGGTCCAGTAGGTTTCGTAGACCTGGTCGCCGTCGCGCAGGTAGCAGGCGATGAACCCGAATTCGCGACCGTCGGCCAGAGCCGGGTCGGAGTCTTTCGCCGAATACCAGGGGAACGGGTAGCCCATGAACTCCGCGAACGGGGCACTTTCGTCGTAGGGGCCCTGGCAGAACACGGCGTAGGTGACGTCCCGGGCATGCAGGTAGTCCAGCATCTGCATGTGACAGGTCGAGAAGGTGCACCCCTCACACTGATCCCCGTACGGTTTGCCGTCGTGCCACATGTGGAAGTAGGCGATGAGCATCCGGCGGCCCTCGAAAACCTCCACCAGCGGGGTGTCCCCGCCGGGGCCCTGGACCGTCACCGTCGGCATCAAGGTCATCGGCAGCTGACGACGAGCGGCTGCGATCGCGTCTCCTTCGCGGGTATGGGCCTTCTCCCGGACCAGCAGTTCGTTGCGCTCGCGCAGCCAGGTCTCCCGGTCGGCGACCGGGGGCGTGGCTGCGCTGGACGCGGGGGTTGCCGTCATGGCTGTCTCCTTCGTGGGGTGGGGATTGGTCACAGGTACAGACGACCGAGTCGGCGATCGTCATCGGTGACCGATGACGGATGGGGTCCGCGGTCGTCAGTACGGTTGTGAGGACCATTCAGCCCCGGGGAGATCACATGTCCGACTCGCCTGACGAGCAGGCGGTCTGGCTGCAGCGCGCCTTCGACGAGCACCGGCGCGAGCTACACGTGCACTGCTACCGCCTTGCAGGGAACGTCACCGACGCGGACGACCTGGTGCAGGAGGCCTTCCTGCATGCCTGGCGGGCTCGCGACCGCTTCGAGGGTCGGGCGTCGGCGCGCACCTGGTTCTACCGGATCGCCACGAACGTCTTCCTCGACAGCCGCAAGGCGGCCGGTCACCGGACAGTTCCGTATGGTGACCCGCTGGAGTGGTCCACTGAGCTCGGTCCCTATCCAGACGCCCTGTTGGCCGACGATCCGCAGACCGGTCTCGCCGCCCGGGAGACCGTCGAGCTGGCCCTGATCGCAGCGCTCATGTACCTGCCGCCGCGGCAGCGGGCGGCCTTCGTGCTGCGCGACGTCTACGGCTGGACGCCGCAGGAGATCGCCGGCGCGCTCGACACCGCCGTAGCGGCCGTCAACAGCCTCCTCCAGCGGGCCCGCCACACCCTCCGGCGGCGCGCTCCGTCGGACCCACAGGACTGGCGCCGCCCGCAGCTCACCAGCGAGGACGAAGAGATCCTGCGCCGCTACGCCAACGCGAGGGACCCGAAGACGGTCCGGGCACTTCTCGCCGAGGACGTACGGATCACGATGCCGCCCGAGCCGCCGGTCGTCGGGATCGACGCGGCCGCGGAGTTCCTCGGCCGACCGCTCGACTGGCGTACCTTCCCCACCTCGGCCAACGGGCGCCCGGCACTGATCAACTATCTCCGCCGGCCCGGCAGCCCGCACTATGAGGCGCTGGTCGTCGACGTACTCCGGATCGAGAACGGGAAGATCGTAGAGAGCAACGCCTTCATCGGTGCCCGTCACGTCGCCGCCTTCAGCATGCCCGCCACGCTCGAGCCCTAGACGAGTAAGTCTCAAGCTAAGTGGCCGAGTCTGCGCTGGTAGTGGGATCGCCGGGCTCGGGCTTGGGATGTTCGTCGCCAGGTGGACCAGTACAGGGTGTGCGCTGGGGGTAGTGGCAGGGCGAGGACGAAGGCGTTGAGGAGTCGGCGGATCTCGGCGACGGTCAACGCGATGATCTCCGGGTCGGGGTCGGGCTGCTGCGCGGTGGTGGCGGCGAGGATGGTCAGGACGGCCACGGCGAGCATGGCCAGGGTGATGAACCGGTGCCAGCCGGTCCAGCCGCGGACCTGGTAGTGGTCAAGGCCGACCTGGCCTTTGCCGGTTTGGAACAACTCCCCGACGCTTCAGCGGGATCCGGCGACGGTCACGAGGGTGTGCAGCGGCACCAGGCGAGGTGACCCGCACAGGTAGAAGGCCAGCTCGCCGGTGGTTCGGTTGCGGCGGATGAGCAGCCACCGGTGCTCACCGGGGCTGGTGGCGGTGGTGACCCAGGCCCACAGATAGTCGCGGGGACCTTTCGCTCCCGGTCCGCAGCTGTGCTGCTGCCACTCGGCGGTGGGTATCCGGTCGGCGAGGTCGTCGACGCGGATCAAAGTGCGGCCGTCGTTGACGTGCACGCGTCGGTCGCAGCCGACGGCCAGGACGTAGCCGATCCCGCGGTGTTCCAGGTCAGCGCGCAGGCCGGGGTCGGCGCCGTAAACCTCGTCGCCAGTCACCCACCCGAACGGGACACCGGCGTCCAGCGCAGCGGCGATCATCTGCCGGGCCAGGGCAGGCTTCGTAGCGAACCCGACGTCGTCCGGGACGCCGGCGGCGGTGAGACGGTCGGGGCGATCGCACCAGGATGTCTCGGGTAGGTAGAGCCGGCGATCGATCATCGCCCGCCCCGCCGGTGACACGTAGGCCAGGAACACCCCGACCTGGCTGTTCTCGACCCGGCCGGCGGTGCCCGTGTACTGCCGCTGCACCCCGGCCGAGCACACGCCCTTCTTCAGGAAGCCGGTCTCGTCGGTGACCAGCACAGCCTCGGGGTGGCCAAGCTGCTCGATCAGCCAATCACGCACGTCATCGCGGACGGCGTCGGCGTCCCACACCGCCGTACGCAGCAGCCGCTGCATCGCCTGCGGATCGTCGTGACCCGCCCGTTCGGCCAACGACCAGCAGGTCTTACGTTCCACGCCCGACAGCAGCCCTTCCACGAACTGCCCGGCGGTCCGACGGGGCTCCGCCCGCACGAACCGGTCCGCGACACGTGTCACCGCCTCGTCCAGGATGACCC
This sequence comes from Micromonospora sp. NPDC005252, assembly GCF_042872475.1. NCBI lineage: Bacteria > Bacillati > Actinomycetota > Actinomycetes > Micromonosporales > Micromonosporaceae > Micromonospora > Micromonospora sp. NPDC005252. The sequence goes on from NZ_JBIAKN010000005.1 coordinate 478,638, forward strand.
GCCACCCGGTCGGGTCTACGCTGTGGCACACGGCCACCGCACGATCTTCGGTTGTCCTCACAAACCATCGATGATCAACGCGGTGGCTGTCCTCATGCCCGCGCCACGCCCAACGCCGAAGCCAAGTGACGTTGGAGTACTAGTTCTTCCTGTTGCGACCCTCGCCCGCCCGTGGACTTCTCCTTGCCTCCGCGAACCGGCCTCTTAAACACGATCCTGACAGTCTCAACCGGGGCGTGACACTGTGAGCAGGCATTAACGAGCCCGGCGGCGACAATGCGTAGCGCTCGGTTCGCGGCAGGTGCGGACGTCGAAGGCTGCGGTGTTTGGCTTCCGAGCGACCGGTCATGGTGTGGACCCCGCAACAGGCGGCGCGTTCCTCGACCACGCCGAGGAGCACGACATCGCCCTCTACCCACTGTTCGCGCTCATCCTTCACCGCAGCCTGCGCCGCGGCGAGGCCGTCGGACTCACCGACACCGCCGTCGACCTCGACAACTCCCTGATCAGCGTCACCCAACAGATGGCCACCCAGGGCTACACACCCGTGATCAAAAAGGTCAAGTCCGAGTCCGGCAACCGGATCATGGCCAGAGCCAGCATCACCCGCGTCATCCTGCGCGCCCACGACCTGCGGCACTGCGCCGCCACCTACCTCAAAGCCGCCGGCGCCGACCTCAAAGACATCCAGGAACTCCTCGACCACTCCTTCGCCGCCGCCATGACCGACGTCTACACCTCGGTCATCGCCGAACTCGACGTCAAACGCGCCAAAGCCGAAGCCGCCACCGAGGATGACCTGCCGTTGCTCGCGTTCGACGTCGACGCCGCGTCCTGGCGGTCCTTCGTGGACCTGGCCAAGCGGATCGGCCCCACCGGCTGACCCCCCACGACGGGCTCAGGCCGACGGCTTCACCGGGGGCCGCACGCCGAGCCACTGCTCGGCGTCCCAGGCGTGGAACCGTTCCACCTCGGTGAACCCCAGCTTTGCCGCGAGGCGCATCGAGTTGACGCTGGCGGACTGGGTGGTAAGCAACCACCGGCTCGCCGGGAAGGACACCGCCGAACCAGTCGAGCGCCGCCACGCACGTCGCGGTGGCGTACCCGAAACCCCAGGCAGGCGGCAGGAACAGGTAACCGAGATCGGCCTTTCCCACGGGCCGCCGGACGACGATGCTCCGTCGCGCGCCAAAGCGGGACCCGGCCGATTATCGCCCTGTCGAGGTCGACGACGAAACTCCCTCGCCACCGTGCGGGCACCTCGGGCAGCTCGCACTCAAGCTCGTCCGACGACCGGGGCCACCGAGGTAGGTGTGCCTCCGGCGACGCCAACAGCTCGATGAACGTCGACCGGTCCCGGGCCTCGGACGCGCGAAGCACCAGTCGCTCGGCCCGGATCGGTTGGGGCGGCCAGGCGACGGGTCAGATCTCAGTCATGCCGAGCATCCAACCAACGCTCGCCGCCACCGCTACCTAGGCGGCATCGGCCCGAAGGACGGCCGGCCGCCCCGGCGGCCGTCCTTCGGACGGTTCTCCCGGCGGGTCGCTCAGTCGTCGCGCTCGACGTAGGGCCGGTCCTTGGGCCGGTGTCCCCCGGGCTTGCAGCCGGCGAACGGTCCGTTGGGGTTGCGCAGCGCGTCCATGGTCGGCCAGAGGTGGTTCTGGTGCCAGAGGGCCGGGTCGGTCGGCGCCGCCCGGGGGCCGGTACGTTCCTGCCAGGCGAGCCAGAGCCCGTGCAGGTAGGCGATCGCCTCCGGGTGTTCCCGCCAGCGGGGGCACCAGGGCGCGCCGGAGGTGACCTCGCCGCCGTAGACCGGGAGCAGCAGGCCCTCCACCCAGGAGGTGAGCCGGCGCAGCTCCTCGGCGTACTCGGGTCCGTCTAGGTAGAGGATGAAGAACGGCCTCGGCGGCGGCTCGTCGGTCAGCACGTCAGCGTCCCCTCGTCACCGGGGTCGACGCCGAGCGCGGCGGTGAACCGCCGGTACGCGTCGACCCGCGCCCGCACCAGCGCGGCGTTGCCGCCGCCGCACTCCAACGCCCCGTTGATGCTGCGGATCGTCTCGCCGAACCCCCCGCCGCCGGTGATCGCGGCATGCGGGGTGGTCGTGCCCGCGCCGCTCTGGGTCATCCAGAACCAGAGCGCGGTACGCCATGCCACCGCCGGGTCAGTGGCCACCAGGTCCGGGTTGCCGAGCAGGTCCAGCCCGAGCGCGTCGCCGGCCGCCTTGTAGTTGGTGTTCCAACTGAGTTGGATCGGCCCCCGCCCGTGGTAGGCGCTACGGCCGGCCGGGCAGCCGTAGGGCTGGCCGCCGTCGCAGTAGGTGCCCCACGCGGCCCGGTCGATCTCCTCGACGTGGACCAGGCCGCCGGACTCGTGGTCCACGTTGGCCAGGAACGCCGCCAGTTCCCGCTTGCGGGTCGCCTCGTCGCCGGTGCCGGCGAAGTCGGGGAACGTGGCCATCGCGTCGGTGAGCCCGGCGTACGTGTAGAAAGTGTTGCGGTCGGGGAACATGGTGTCGAACGTCGACCCGGTCAGCAGCGTGCCCTCGTCCCCCGTCACCACGCGCTTCTTCGCCCCGGCCCCCGGCGACGCCGTCGGTGTCGGCAAGGCGGTGGACGTGTCCGTCCCGCCGATGGTGTAGCGGGCGAACAGCCCGCGCACCCGCAACGGGTAGCTGTCCAGCACGATGACCGGCATGCCGCCCAGCGCCTTCACCGCCTCCGTGCCCTGGTCCCAGGCCATCAACGTCAGCGTGAGATGGTCGCCGACGACCGTCTTCTCGTCCAGCATCCGCTGGGTCTCCTCGGCCAGGTGACAGAACCACCGGGCGTGGGCGTGGATCGAGTCCTCCGGGTCCAGCGCCGAGGCCTCGCCGCTGTCGTCGTCGTCCTTGCCGTAGCGCTCGAACACGTCGGGGGTGAGCTGGGACAGCCCCTTGCGGCCGTCCTGACCCTCCTTGTCCGCGTCGAAGTCCGACGCGTACTCGATCTGGGCCGCGAGGATCACGGGGGTGAGCAGGTCGCACTCACGGGCCGCCGCCCGGATCGGCGCGACCAGGTCCGCGTCGGGCACGCCCGACTCCTTGAACCCGCCGCGGCCGTCGCCGCCGGCGAGTTCGGTGAGGACGCTGCCGCCGGCGCCCGGGCCGAGCGTGCTGTCCGGGTCCGGTGAGTACGAGGTCATCTGCGAACCGCTGAGCAGGATGATGACCACCAGGACGATCAGGGCCAGCGCCGCCATCGCGGCCAGCGGGAGCATCCCGACCATCGAGATGATCAGCCAGGTGATCTGGGTGGCGCCGAACCGGTTCGTCGCCGTCTGGTGCGCGGCCCGCGCGGCCGCCAGCTTCGACACCACGTCACCCGGCCCGCTGGCGCCCGGCCGCCGCCCGCGCCCGCGTGGTGATCGCCTCCGCCTCGACGCGGGCCGCCGCCGCGATCGGCCCGGCGTCCGGCTCCTTGTACCAGGGACGCAACCGGATCACCGCCGGCCGCACGCCGGTCGCCAGCAGCAGCGCGGTGCCCTTCGGCAGCGCCCGGATCCGGTCCGCCGGCAGCACCTGCTCCTGCCGGTACGACACCGACCGGGACGAGCCGTCGCGGGACCGGGAGTAGGTTGGCGTACGGACGTCGTGCTGGCCGATCAGACGGGCCACCTTGTCCACGAAATCGGCGTCGTCCAGCCCGGCGCCCAGCAGCTTGACCGTGGCGGCGCCCCACAACGCGTCCATCCCCGCCTCGCCCCAGACCCGTACCCCCTGCCGGTAGCTCTGCAGCAGCGTCACCACGCTGATGCCCCGCGAGCCGAGGTGGCTGTAGAGGTCGGGCAGGTCGGCGATGCGGCACACGTTGGCCGCCTCGTCCAGCACGGCGGTCATCGGCGGGTCCAGCCGGCCGCCCATCCGCTCGGCGGCCACCACGCCGGCCCGGACCACGGCGTCCGCCAGGCCGGCGATCACTCCGGCGGCCGAGCCGCCGCCGTCCTTGGACAGCAGGTAGAGCGTGTCGCGGCTGAGCACGTGCTCCTCCGGGACGAACTCCGGGCGGTCCGGGTCCGGACTGACCCAGGCCAGGATCTCCGGGTCGAGCAGGCAGGCGACGCACTGCCGGGACGTCTCGTAGATGCCGTCGCGGGTCTCGACCGCGCCGCGTACGGTGCCCTGGAGCTGATCGGCCATCGCGTCCAGGCCGGCGTCGCGCAGTAGGTCGACCGGAGTACGGTCGCCCGGGTCGGCGAGCCAGGCCAGCATCTCCCCGACCGTCGCGCCGCCGTGCGAGGCGGCGAGGAAGAGAGCGGTCAGCGTGTTCTGCGCGGCGGCGATCCAGAAGTCCCGCTTCGACGCGTCGTCGTTGACCGAGCTGACGAAGTGGCCGGCGAGCCGCCGCGCGCCCTCCAGGGTGCGGCAGCCGCCGAGCAGGTCCCACCACATGTCGCGCTCGGTATACGCGACGCCCTGCGGGTCGAACGTCCACACCCGACCCACCCGGGCCCGCTCCTGCCGGGTGACCAGGTAGACGTCCGACTTGTTCGAGGTGAGCAGCACCGCGCCGGGCGCCCGCAGCACCCGGGGCATGGCGATCCCGGTGGATTTGCCGGCCCGCGGGGCCATCAGGTCCAGCTCCACGTCCTCGTACGACGAGCGCAGCTCCGGCCCGGACGGCAGGAGATCGCCGAGCAGGTTGCCGGTGTCGTCGGGGCGCAGGCGGGCGGCGTCGCGCAGGGACGGGCGCAGCTCACGGGCCCGGGCCTCGGCCGCCTTACCGGTCATGGCGCGCAGGTCGGCTGCGCGGGCCAGGTTCGACGACTGGCCGAGGCGACGGGCGACGGCGCGGGCCGCCGCGACCACCGGTGCCGCGACGGCCGGGACGAGCACGACCGCGCCGCCGTACACCAGGGCCGGCGGCACGCCCGGCCAGACCGTCCCGACACCGCCGCCGAGCAGGCTCAGGTAGACGTCGAGGCGGAACGGAGGCGGATGCCAGCCGTACCCGCCGACGGCGGTGGCCAGCGTGCCACCGAGCCACAGCAGGACGAAGGCGGTGAGGTTGATCAGCGCGAGCGTCGGGATCAGCCAGGCCAGCAGGTCTCCGCCGGTGCCGCGCTTCACCGGGCACCCGCCCCGGGAAGGTCGCCGGCCGTCACGGCGCGCACTACCGCGGCGCGTTCGGCCAGCATCCGCTCCGCGTCGCCGTTGGCGATCCACCGCGTGTTCGTGTCGTGCAGGTGCCGCTCGGCGTCCGTGATCGCTACCCGGATCGGGATGCCGGGCCGCCCACCGACCTTGATCAGAAACCGGCCTCGGCCGGGCGGCTCCTCGTTGGCGCCGTCCTGCGCCCAGCCGGCCGGCGAGGACCAGGACGAGACCAGGTCGATCTCGCGCCGGGAAAGCCCCACCACGCGGCCCAGGTCCTCCATCTCTGCCTTCGGCAGCCCGGCGCAGGCGACCATGCCGGCGCGCTCCACGAAACCCCGGGCCTTCGCCTTGTCCGCCTCGCTGCCCAGGGCCTCGGCGTCCTTCAAAGTGTGGGTGATCTTCGCGTCGGCGAGCCCGAGCGAACGGTTCAACCGGGTGAGCGCGTCGATCCGGTCGACGATGCCGGAAGCCGCCCGCAGCGGGCGCCACAGCTCGTCCAGCACGGTGAAGAACCAGCGCCGGGGCGCCAGGCCCGCGTCCGCCAAGGCGTGCGACGCGGACACCGTACCCAGGCCGTCCGACCAGGCCGCGAGCATCGCGGCGGCGGTCAACTGCCCGTCCGCCTCACCGATGCGGGAGATGTCGATGCAGACGGCGGTGGCGTCCGGGTCGATCCGGGTGGCGGTCTCGGAGGCGAAGGTGTCGCCGAGCGGGCCGTCGAGGATGCCGAGCAGCGACCGGTGCAGCGGGTCGACGGCGTCACGGTAACGCGACTCCTGACCCCGGTCGAGCGTGACCTGCCGGACCCGCGGCGGCCCCGCCTCCAGCACCGCGAGCAGGTCCGGCAGCCGGTACGTCCGGCCCGGCGGCGTGGCTTCGCGCAGGTGCCGCAGGCAGGCCGAGAGCACCGACTGCTCGTGGTCGCTGATCGGCACGCCCCGCACGATGGTGAGCAGCGCCGCGACCATGTTCAACACCCGGCCGTGGGTTTCGGCGGCCAGCGCCTGCCCGGCCTGCCCGCCGATCCGCGCGGCGGCGGCGCCCATCGCGCCGGGGTCCAGCACGTTGAGCCCGCCGACGCCCCGGGCGATGGAGATGACCTGCCCGCCGAGCGCGCGGACGGTGTCCGCGTAGTCGGGCTTCAGGTCGCCCAGCACCAGAGGGACGACGCCCTGCGCGGCCAGGCCGATCAGCATCCGATTGATCAGCGTGGACTTGCCGAGACCCGGCATGCCGAGCATGAACAGCGACGGGTTGGAGATGTAGCGCGCCCGGGTGAACCAGTTGAGCGGATCCCCGCACACCGTGGCCCCGGTGCTGATGTGCTGGCCGAGCGGGACCCCGGTCATCGGGGCGCCGGAGCCGGACGCGAACGGCCAGAGCCCGCACGCCTGCACGGTAGTGGCCCGCCACATGGTCGGCGGGTCCAGCGTGGCCACCCGTCCGCCGCCCACGACGGGCGACCCCCGGTGCGGCACCTGATCGGCGCGGTCAGCCCGGGCCAGCCGCTGCCGGTACCGCTGCTCGGCGGCCTCCTCCGCAGCCCGCCGCCGACGCGCCCGGCGCAGCGCCCGCGGGGTCTGCTCGCCCGTCTCGTCGGGCTCCCGGTCCTGCGCGTCCACGTCCGGCACCACCAGACCGGACATCGCGGTGACCGGTCCGGACGTCATCCGGGGCCAGCCCGCCCCGAGATCCAGCAGCCGCACGCCGTCGCCGCCCGTCACATCGCCTCCTGCAGGTCGTGCGGAACGAACGCCTGCTCCCAGGGCAGGATGCCGACGGGCAGGGCGCAGGTGAACGCCGCGGCCTGCATCCGGTCCGCCGGGCGCATCGCGATCCGGGTGGCGCCGAGCAGGTTCCGCATTGTCACGTTGGCGTCGCGCACCTCGGCGGCCGAGTCGACGGTCAACGTCACAAGCATCGAGAACTCGACCAGACCGGCGCCGGAGGCCTCCTCTGCCGCCGTCTGCTCGGCCGCCTGGATCTCCGCGACCGCGCGGGCCCTGACCAGGCCCTTCGTTGAGTTCGCCATGAACTGGGCGGACCGGCGGTCCGACTCGACGATCCGGGCGGAGGTCGCCGGATCGATCGGACGGTAGATCAGGGCCACCCGCTTGCGGCGGATGCCGGCGGCCGGGTCGAGCAGGCTGCGCAGGATCCCGGAGCGCACCACGCCGCGCGGCGCCATGGTCAGCAGCCAGCTCCGGGACACGCCGGAGTCGTGCTGGTAGGCGGTCACCGACTCGATCGCGGCGGCCGGCCCGGCGTCGTCCCACTCCAGCCCGGTGCCGCCGTGCTGGGCGCGTACGTCGAGCACCTCGGCCGAGACGGCCGGGTCGTAGGCGACCCGGACGACCTCGGCGATCCGCTCCGCGGACAGCGGCTCCGCCGACCCGCCGCCGGCCGCCACCAGCCCGTTGAGCACGCCGTGAAGCCGCAGCCCCAGGTCGGCGAGCATGGTGTCGTCGTCGCGCCGGGCGCCGCCGGGCGCCGAGTAGGTCAGCGTCAGGTAGGTGTTCATCTCCGAGGACGCGTCCGGGTAGTTGCGCACCACCTCCTCCATCACCGCGCGGGCGGCGGGCGGCGCGTCCGGGGAGATCCGGCCCAGCACCTCGGTGGCGAGCCGGGTGCCGGGGTCCGGCGCGGTCTCCACCACCACCGAGGCGCCGCGCAGTCCCGGCTCGTGCGCCAGCCGGGACAGCCAGTCGCCCCACAGCGCCACCCACGTGTCGACCTGGTCCGGGTCGACCAGCGACCCGCCGTCCGGCTCGCAGCTGAGCACGATCGTGTACTGGTGACGGTTGGGGTGGTGCAGCACGCCGAACGGGCGGTCGTACGGGTCGCGCCCCTCCAGCATGACCGCCCGGCTCAGCAGGCCGGGCGGGCGGAACCGTCCGCCGGGGCGTGTCGACAGCGGCCCGGAGACGTAGAGGTGCTGCCGCTTGGACTTGCGGCGCAACCAGCCCACCCGGACGCCGACCATCTGGAAGACGTTGCGGCCGTCCGGAGTGCGGATCGCCAGCGGCGCCAGCGTCAACGCGAGCGGCAGCCCCACCACCAGGGCCGCGTCCAGCGAGATCATGGACGCGAGCAGCACCAGCACGAGACCGCCGAAGAGGCCGACGGTCCCGATCAGGCCCAGCGAGCCCAGGCCGGCCTTGCGGGGGCGGCGCCAGTTGCCGTACGTGAGTGTCTTGATCTGTTCGGTTGCCGTGGTCATGGTCGTCCTCCTGAGCCGGCCTAGTCTCGATCGGGGTCCGGCAGCGCGCCGCGGGCGATGCCGGCGGCGTGCCGGTGGGTGCCGGCGACGACGCCGGCGCTCTTCTGCACGGTCCAGGCGGCGGCGCCGACCGCGCCGCCGACGACCCGGCCGGCCGTCGACGCGACGCTGCGCCCGCCGCCACCTGCCGACCCGCCACCGCCTGCCGCATCGCTGCCGGACGGCGGGCTACTCGCGGGCGCCGGGGTGCTGCTCGCGGGGGTGCTGCCGGATGCCGATTCGCTCTCGGGCGCCGGTCTGCTGCCCGACGCCGGCTCGCTACCGGACACCGGCTCGCTACCGGACGCCGGTTCCCCGCCGGACGCCGGTTCCCCGCCGGACGCCGGTTCCCCGCCGGACGCCGGCTTACTCCCGGACGCCTGCTGTCCTGCGGACGTCGACCCGCCACCGCCGGCCGTGCCCTCGGCTGTGGACGCCCCGTCGGGCGTGGAGGCGCCCTCGGCCGTGGACGCCCCGTCGGACGTCGACGCCCCGTCGGCCTTGGACGCGCCGTCGGCCTTCGACGCACCACCAGCCTTGGACGCGCCGCCCCCCTTGGACGCCGCGCCGGTGGGCGCGCCGCCGCTCGGCGCCCTGGCCGCGCCGCCGCCACTCGAACCGCCGCCACCGGCGATCCGCTTGGCCCCGCTCGCCACCGCGCCCGCGCCGGCGGCGCCGGCGGCGACACCCGCGCCCACGCCGTCGGACGAACCGAGCGCCGCCATGGCCGGCACGATCAGTCGCATCAACGCCGGCAGCGCGACCGCGGCCATCAGCAGGATGGCCGCGCCGGCCAGCTTGTAGTGCTTGGCGTCGCCGTCGACCGAGCCGATCATCGCCGCCCCGGAATACATGATCAGCCCGACCACCGGTTTGAACGCCAGCCAGGCCACCATCCAGGCGATGTGCTTACGCCACCACCCGCCGCCCGACTCGGTCATCGACGCCGCGGCGGCCAGCGGCAACGTGCCGGTGAGCAGCACCATCGCGCCGAGCCGCAGGTACATCAGGATCACGTGGATGCAGCCGGCGACCAGCAGCAGCAACCCGATGATGATCAGCAGGAACGCGGTGAGCCCGTCGGTGCCACAGTTGGCGATCAGTTTGAGCTGCGCCTTGATGCCCTGGTCGTACAGGTGGTCGCTGTAGTGGTCGGCCTCGGTGGCGAGCAGGTTGAGCACGGTCCACGCGGCACCCACGGTCAGGATCATGCGGACCAGGCCCGACAGCGCCGTCCACAACGCCTGTCCCCGCCGTAGCAGTGCCATCCGGAACGCCGCGGCCAGCAACGACGCCACCGCGATGGTCACCACGAGCCAGTCGGTCTGCAGGTGGATCTGGTCGTTGATCTTCTCGTCGCCGAGCGTCGGCACGTCGCCGAGGTTGGCGAACAACTCCACCGCCGCGCCCATGATGGCGCCCGCGATGTCGCTGAGGATGCCGTCGATGCCCCGCTCGAAGAAGCCGACGACCTGGCCGATCTCCCCGATGTAGACGGCGTCGCCGGTCGCGCACTCAGCCATCTCAGCTCTCCTTCCACAGCACGAAGCCGGCCAGCGAGAGCACCGGGGTGACCGGGCCGTAGAGACCGCCGGAGCTCAGCGGCCGCAGCCGCCAGTCCACGCCGTTCCAGTCCGCCGTGTAGTCGACCGAGAAGTAGCGCGCCGTCGCCTGCCGGACCAGCACCCGGACCACGGCCGTCCGGGGCGTGTAGCGCACCACGAGGAACCCGGCGAGGCGGTTGGAGGTCTGCGGCGGGCCGCCGTCCTCCAGCGACTCACGCATCGCGTCGAAGTAGTCCCGCCCGAGCCCGGGCACGAGCTGCTGCCGGCTGACCGTACGCCAGTCCGGGCCGCTCATCTGCCGGGAGATGGTGTGCACCGCCAGCACCGCGCCCATCGGGGTGTGCGCGAAGCACCAGCGCAGCGGCCCGGTGGCCTTCAGCGGCCCGGCGGAGGCGGAGAACGGGGTCTGCGCGCCGTTGAGCGGGTGCCACGTGACGTCGGTCGGCGCCGCGTCCGGGATCCGCTGTACGGCGTCCACGGTGCGGCAGCCCTGCGGTCGCGACCCGTCCGGCGCGAGGCCGCCGATCACCGGCCCGGACGCGGGCGCGGCCCGGGAACCGGCGTCCCCGCCCCCGTAGAACGCCGCGCCGACGCCGGTGCAGAGCGCCAGCACCACGAAGGCCGCCGACACCTGCCATCGACGGTGCCGCCAGAACGGCCCCTCCTCCGCCGGCCCGGATTCGTGTCGCGCGCGCATGCGTCAGTTCCCGTCCGCCTGGCCGCCGGTGCCGAAGACCCAGGTCACGATCGGGCCCGCGGTGGCGACCAGGATGCAGCCGCCCAGCACCATGCCCAGCCGGCTCATGTGCTCCGAGCTCTCACCCCGCTTGTGTGAGATCGCCATCACCGCGCCGGTGATCAGCACACCGAGGACGCCGGCCGCCGTACCCGCCCAGGCGACCAGGCCGAGCGCCTGCTCGACCTTCGTGGCGAGCTCACTGGGCACCGAGTTTTCGCCGGTCGCCGGCTGCGGCACCCCGCCAACGAAATCGCCGCCCAGTTCGGGCGCGGGACGGATCCCGAACGGGATCCGAACCAGACCGCTGTAGTAGATGTCGGAGAGGGCCATTGGGTGCTCCTTCAGTGCTGGGAAAAGGGGTTGGTCAGTCGGCCGGGGCCGGGGCCCGTCGGGGTGGTCACTGGCTGAACCCGAGCGCCTCGACGATCGGCCCGGCGGTGGTCGCGAGCAGGCACGCCGCCATCACGAACGCGATCTGCTTGGTGTACTCGGTCCGCTCCTCCAGCGCGCCGCGCCGCAACTGCGAGGCCAACGTCATGCCGGTCAGCAGCAGACCGAGCACCGCGGCGGCGCTCACGCACCAGGCCATCAGCGTCAGAAGCTGCACCACCGGGGCGTTCGGGTCGTCGACGGCCACCTGGTACGGCTCGATCGACGGCGCCTCGAAGCTCTTCTTGTTGATCGCGTTCTCGCACTTGAACTTTCCCGCGTACAGGGCGCCCTTGAGCGTGCACGAGTGCGACCCGGTGATGTCCACGTTGTCCTTGGTCCGCGAGTGGCCGCTCAGGTCCACCAGCATCTCGACGTCCATCCAGACCGTGTCGCCGTCGGTGAACTCGGCGGTCAGGTCGAACGACCCGTCGGTCGAGCCCTTCTTGCCGGAGCAGACCCGGTCGCCGCCACCGGCCGGGTAGGTGTTCACCGTGGTGGTGGTCTTCAGGCAGATCTTGTAAAGGAACGCCGCGTCACCGCCGTCCACCGTCACCGTGTAGGTGCCCGCCGCCGCCCATGCGGCCGGCGCCGGCCCGAGCAGCGCCAGGACCAGGGCGGCGACGACCCAGCCCGCCCGGCGGGTCCGGCTCACCGCGACCCCCGCCCCGGCCGGGCCTCCACCAGGGCGGCCAGCCGGGCCAGCTGGCGCGGCGGACGCTTCGGTTCCGCACCCACCCGGTACGACGGGACCCACGGCACCCGGTGCACCGGGGCGATCGCGCGCAGCAGCCGGATCCGGCCGAGAAGCGGCGCCGGCAACCGGCCCGGGGCGTCGGCGATCAGCACCACGCCCACCAGCCGCATCCCGGCCGGGTGCCGGCCCTCCCGCATCGCGTTCAACGCGCGGGAGACCGCCCGCAGGCCGTCGAGGCTGGTCCGCCCGACCACCGCGACCCGGGCCGGCTCGCCGATCGCCGCATCCGGCCACCGGCATCCGATGTCGGTGCCGCCGAGCAGGCGGGTGAGGGTGGAGGCGCCGGCGCCGCCGTGCGCGCCGATCCAGCCGATGCCCTCGTCCGAGAGGACATCGCGGTGTCGGATCGGACGCTCGTCGCGCTCCCGTGGTCGCCGCAGCATCACCGGCTGGCTCATCGTCCGTCTCGCCTCCCTGTCTGCTCGCCGTCGTCGGTCGCCGGCCGCGCCTGCGGCGTCTCGGCGGCGCGGGCGGAGCGGTCGACGGCCGCTCTACGACGCGACCGCCCACTCGGTTCAGCGCGGGTTCGAGGTTTTTTCCAGCCGCCGCCCGGCGGAGAAATCCGGGGGCACGGCTGAACCGGGGCCGGGGCCGCCGCGTAGACGGTGCACCGCGATCCGTGGGAGGGAGGCGGCACACCGAGCCGGCGGCGAACCGCCGGTTGGCCCAGCACGAACCAGCGCTCGAAGGAGTGACCATGTCCGACCCCAGGTACGGCTACGAGCCGGATCCGCTGCAACGCGCCCAGACGTTCGCCGGTGCGGAGAACGACTACGAGATGGAGGCTGCGGACCGGCACTACAGCCTGCCGGTCAACCCGTACAGCCAGGCGGCGTACGCGTCCACGTCCGCGTCCACGGCGCCCCCGCAGTTCACCGACTCGTTCAACGGAGGGCGGCGGGTGTCGCCGCCCGCCGCCCCGGCCCGTTCGGAGCGGAACTCCGCCGCGCGTGGCTCCGGCGCGAGCCGGAACTCCGCCGCCGCCGACCAGCAGGTGGGGCGGCTCCGCCGCCGGTCCACCTACGTCGCCACCGACCCGGACGCGCTCGTGCGGACGGCCATGCAGGTGGGTGCCGTCACCACGCCGGCGCCAGTGGAGCCGCGACGCGGCAGCCAGGTGCGGCCGGCCAACCCGGACCGTCCGACCGAGAGCGAGGCGCGGCAGGGCGCCAAGAACGCCGGCTTCACCGGCCTCACCCAGTTCAAGGAGTACATGAACACGTACCTGCCGCCGGGTGCGGAGTTCACCGCCGGCTCGTTGAGCGCCATCTCCGGCGTCCTGGAGGGCTGGGCGGCGCGCGGCACGCAGATCAGCGCGTCCGCCGTGACCGCCTTGAAGTCCGGTGTGGAGTTCATCGACGCCGCGCAGAGGGGTGACTGGACGAAGGCCGCGGTGCACGCCGGGAACCTCAGCGGCCTGGGCATGAGCATCGCCGGCACCGCCGCCAATGCCACCCAGCTCACCGCGGCCGGCGGGTTCGTCACCGCCGGCGCCGCGCTGACCAACGCGGCGGTCGACCAGCGGCGCTCGGCGATCCAGCAGCAGTCGCAGAACGTCGACCTGGAACGCGGGCGGACCAGCCCAGGGTCGAGTACGGGCCCGGCGGCCAGTTCGTCGAGCGCGGCACAGGGTCAGGCGCCGGCACGCGGCCGGAGGTGACCGCTCGACACGACCGGTGGGCCCGGGTGAACGATCACCCGGGCCCACGTCGCTTCCGGCCGGCTCAGCGACCCGTCTCGCGCCAGTTCTGGTTGCTCTGGCTGGCGGCGCACTCCCAGATCTGCAACGGCGCGCCGTCGTCGGAGTTCCAGTCGCGCACGTCGAGGCACTTGCCGGAGTTCGGGTTGCGCAGCAGGCCGCCCTCGGCGACCCAGACCTGCGCCGGCCCGCCGTTGCACCAGGCGAGCTGCACCTTGGCCGCGTTGTCCCGGGACGCCCACGCCACGTCCATGCACTTGTCCAGCACCTTCAGCGTGTCGCCGGACCCACGGGTGAACCGCTGGCCCGGGGTGCCGTTGCACTGCCAGAGCTGCAACCGCACGCCGTCGGCCGACTCGCCGCCCGGCACGTCCACGCACTTGTCCGCGTAGCCGCGCAGCGCGAAGCCGGATCCGGAACGGTCGGCGGGACGCTTCGCGGGCGGGGTCGACGGAGTGCCGCCGTTGCGGAACGTCACCACCACCTCCGCGCAGCCCGGGCAGTTGTAGACCGTCTCGTTGCCGGCGACCCGGTCGTGGGTGGACCACAGGTAGGCGCGCGGCCCGAACGGCAGCAGCGCGGCGGTGTACGCGCTCTCCGCGTCCCGGTTGGGGTTGACGCAGTTCACCCGGTCGCCCCGGGCCGGGTCGCGTACGGCGTGCGCCTCCGGGCAGGCGGCGAGCATCTGCCCGGCGGAGCAGTCCCACCGCGCGCAACTGCCCGCCTTCTCCGGGCGGGGAGCGCCGGGCGCGTCGATCGTGATCGTCGTCGACAACGCGTCGACGTAGCTGACGTTGTACCAGGGCGCGCCCGCGTTGTTCCGGTCGAAGTTGAACTCCGCCAGGCTCACCGGCTCCGCGCCCCGCTCGCACCGGTCGGCGAAGGCGCCGCAGTCACCGACCAGGCAGCGGAACGAGCCGTTCGGGTCGCCGCCGCAGCGCTGACGGGCGAAGAACCGGCCGCGCCAGTGGCCGGGCTCGCCGGCATCCGGGATGACGATCGTGCTCGACTCGCCGGGGCGCAGCGTGGGCAGGCCGGTGATCGGCCGCGAGCCGTCCCCGCTCTCGCCCGCGCCGATCCACAACGTCTCCGCGGTGCCGTTGACGAACGTCACCCGCTCCCCGGTGGCGGCGGTCGCCCGCCCGCCCGGCACGCCCACGATCAGCCCGAGCGCCACCAGCACCACGGCGAGCAGCGCGGCCCTGCGTGCTGGGCGGGGGCCCCGGTTGACGCCCTCGGATGGGCCCGGGCCCCCGCCCGACACCCCGGCCCGCGTCCCACGGGTCGACGACGATCCGGTCCTCACAGCCATGTAGCCCTCCCTCGGCCTGGCAGGGACGCGCCGCGTCCCCCGACGGGTGCGGCAACCGCACGGCGACATGACGGCGCGGGAGAGCCTTCGGTTCAACGGGAAGTGCGGCGGATCGGTCGGAGACCATCTGTCCCGCACCACAGGATCGGTGTAGATCTTGGAAGGAAAGCGCCCCGATAGGGGCCGTTCGGTACCAAGATCTGTGAGCCGCTGGCCGCGAACAGCCTTCCGTCCTCAGCGCGAGATCGGCGCGGTGACCACCGAGGTGCCGTCGGCGAGGCCCACGCCGACGAAGGAGAGGTCGTCGACCGGCGGTGACAGCTCGCCGGTCACCTCCTGCGGGCCGGCCGAGGCGGTCCAGTCCCGCACCTGGTGGGTGACCCCGTCGCGGGTCACCGCGAAGAGCCGGTAGCGCAGCCCCGGCCGCAGCCCGGTCGCGGTGATCCGGATCGTGGAGCCCCTGCCCTCGTGCGTGGTGATCGACACGGAGAGGCTGATGCCCTGGCCGGGTGCCTCACCGGTCGCGGTCAACACCAGGTCGTCACGGCCCCCGCCACCGACTGTGGCCACGATCCCGCCGGTCAGCACCGCGAGCGCCAGCACGACCGCCCCGCCCCAGAGCAGCAGCCGACGGCGGGCGGACAAAGCCCGGGGGCGGCCGCCGGACGCCCTCCCCGGCCCGGTCGCGCCGGCGCCGCCCGGCGCACGCCCCGGCCGGACGCCCCACCGCCGCGCCGGCCCGCGACCGGCCGCGGCGCCGCTCGGGCCCGCCGTCCCCAGGACCTCGGTCCGGGGTACGCCGGTCGGACCCGACGCCGACGCCACATCCGGCACGCCGGCCCGGGACTCGCCCGAGTCCGACGCCGACGCGACATCCGGCAGGCCGGCCCGGGACTCAGCCGGGCCGGACGCGGTGTCCGACAGGTCACCCGGTTTCGGCGTCGGGTCCGAGGCCGGCGGGGTGGTCGACGTGCCGGGCGTCGGGTGGGCCGACGACCGGGGCGCCGGATCGCGGCCCGGCGGGAGTGCGTCCTCCGGTCCGGGCGCGGGACGCGGCGGAAGGACGGAACGCGGCGGAAGGACGGAGGCGGGGGGCAGGACGGAGGCCGGTGGGAGGGCGAACTCGTCCCAGTCCGCCGCGCTGAGTCCGCCGAGCCCGCTGGTCACCCCGCCCAGGTCGCCTGCGGCGGCGAGGCACTCCCAGCAGCCGGCCAGGTGCGCCTCGAAGGCGACGCGGTCGGTCTCGTCGAGCGCGCCGAGCAGATAGAGCGCCAAGGCCTCGTGCTCGGACGTCGGGTTCTCACCGCCGGTGCGCATCACGCCCCCTTCCCGACCCGACAGAGGGTGCGCCGGAGCGATGATCCGGGACACCGCGCCGGTGCCGGGGATCGGACGAGTAGTCGCCGGGACGTGACATCAGGCCGACTCGATCGGGCCGATCGCCGCGTGCAGCGCCCGCACCGCGTAGTACGTCCGCGACTTTACCGTACCCTCGGGTATGCCGAGCCGCTGCGACGCCTCCGCGACCGAGGCGCCCTTGTAGTACATCTCGATGAGGACGTCGCGGTGCTCCGGCTTGATCTGTCGTAGCGCCAGGCGGACGGTGTGGGCGGTGACCACCCGGTCCATCTCGTCCTCGGCCGTGGTGAGCCGGTTGAGGTCGGGCACGGCGACCTCGGGCGGCCGGGCCTGCCGGGCCCGGCCGGCGTCGACCGCCACGTGCCGGGCGACGGTGTAGAGCCAGGGTGCGATCCGGCGCGGCTCCTCCGCCAACGTCCCCAGGTTCCGCCAGGCCCGCAGGAAGGTCTCCTGGACCAGGTCCTCGGCCAACTCCTGGCGGCCGAGGACGAGCCGGGTGATGAAGCGCAGCAGCGGTTCACGGTACTGCTCGTGGATCCAGCGCATGAGGCTCTCCGGCGAGCCCTGCCCGACGGTCTCGCCCGGCACTCCGGGTTCCACCGCCTCGTTGGGCACCGCCGACACGGAACGCCTCCCCCTGACGTGTGGGGCGTGCCCGCCCGCCCGGCCCGGCACGTCGGCGCCGAGCCCCTCTGAGGGAAAACAATAGCCGTACTGATCGGACGGTGCCGTGGGCCGGCGGACGGCGACCAGCGTGCCGGCGCTCATCGGACGCGGCCCGACCGGCGGCCCGAGGTCACCGTGCCCACGACGGCGCTGGTCGGGCCCGCGCCGGGCGGGTGGTGGCGAGTCGACATCGAACACTCCGATCGGCGATCCGGCAGCCGCGGATCGGTGCGCCCGGCGGCGGTCACGTTGACGGCTCGGTGTGCCGGTCGGTTCAATGGCGGCCGGACTGGAATCGGATCCGATTCCGGTCGGGTGAACCGAGGACGTCGCGCATCCGTCACGCCTGGCGACGTCATCACCGGAAGGGAAGTCCCGTGACACCCGATCTTCCTGGCCTCCGATCCCGGCTCGCTCGGATCCCGCGTCGTGTCGTCGCCGCCATCGCGGCCGGCCTCGCGGTGCTGTGCATGGTGGTCGCCTCCGTGAGCTGGGGCATCGCCACCGCCCGGGATGACAAGCTGACCGGCCGTACCGTCTCCGCCGAGCACCTGACCGCGATCCGGGCCGCGGCTCGGTCCTGCCCCACGCTGACCCCGGCCCGCCTGGCCGGGCAGCTGATGACCGAGTCCGGCCTGGACGGACGCGTGAAGAAGACCACCTCGGGCGGTCGCGGCTTCGCCGGGCTCGACGACGACCGGTGGAAGTCGTGGGCGCCGTGGCCGGGAGCGGACCGCACCGACACCGCCGCGAACATCCTCGCGCTGGCCCACCAGATGTGCGACCTCAGCGGGCAACTGCGGCTGGCCGGGATCCCCGGTGACCCGTGGCGGCTGTCCCTGGCCGCGTTCCACACCGGACTCGACCAGGTACGCGAGGCCAAGGGCGTGCCGTCGGCCGCGGTCGCGTACGTCGACGACGTCAGCCGCTACGCGGCGTACTACGGCGAGCTGACCGCGTTCGGCGGCGCCGGCACCGCCCGCCCGGACCCGGAGCGCCAGCAGCCCCGGGCGGTGCCGTCGAGCTACGTACGCCTGGTGGTGCGCGCCGGCTCGGTGTGCCCGGAGGTGCCGCCCGCGGCGGTGGCGGCGCAGCTCATGGCGATGTCCGGCTTCGACCCGAACCTGCTCGGCGACGACGGCCGGCGGGGAATCGCCCAGTTCCTGCCCGAGGTGTGGCGGGCGCACGGGCCGGCGGGCGCCTCGCCGTGGGACCCGCAGGTGGCCGTGCCGGCGGTCGGCGCCGCGGTCTGCGCGTTGCGGCGTGACCTCGCCGGCCTCGACGGCGACCCGGGCCTGCTGGCGCTGGCCGCCTACCGGAACGGACCTACCGCGGTCCGGCAGACCGGCGGCGAGCTGGACGACGCGACGCAGGCGTTCCTGCGGCAGGTGCGGGAGTTCACCGACTTCTACGCCCTCGACGGCCGGCTCCGGGTTCCCTCGGCCAGCCCGAGCCCGTCGCCCAAGCCCTCGTCGCCGTCGCCGACGCCGACGCCGACGCCGACGGCCGCGTCCCCCGCGCCCCGGCCCAGCGCGACGCCGTCGGCCCGCCCGTCCGCCGAGCCGGAGAAGCCGGCCCCGCCGAAGCGCCCGAGCGGCGCGAAGCAGCTCGTCGGCAAGGAGACCGGTCTCTGTGCCACCGGCGGCACCGGCGATGGCGTACCCGTGGTCCTGCGGCCGTGCAAGGAGGACCGGCTGCAGTGGTGGACGTTCGGGTCCGACAAGACCGTCCGGGTCAACGGCCTCTGCCTCGATGTGGCCTGGGGCGAGAAGCGCGACGGCGCGCCGGTGCAGACCGCCAACTGCAGCGGCAACCCGGCCCAGAAGTGGGAGTGGATCGAGTATCAGGGCATCCGGTCGCTGTTCAACCGGGAGACCGACCGCTGCCTGGACGTGGACGGGCACGGCGACGGCGCTCCGCTGAACGCGTGGACCTGCGTGTTCAATCCGAAGCAGACCTGGTCGCTGCGGTAGCCGCCCGCCCCCGGTCACCCGCTCGGGATGACCGGGGGCGCCGGCCGTCGTGCGGGTCAGCCGGCGTACCGGCGGCGGCGCATCCGGAACACCAGGAAGCCGCCCGCGCCGAACGCCAGGGCGAGACCCAGGAGTACGGCGAACAGCGTGCCCCCGCCACCGCGGTTCGCCTGGGCGGCGGCCGGGTCCCGACCGCCCACGGAGGGCGCCACCGAGGCAGCGGGGTTGATCATGCCGGAGCCGTACCGGGAATCACCCTCGGCCACCTGCCCGCCGACCGGGTCGGCGGTGCCGCGGATGCGCTCCTTCACCTGCGCGGCGGTGAGATCGGGCTGGGCGGCCCGGATCAGCGCGGCCTCGCCGGCCACGAACGCCACCGCGAACTCGGTGCCGGTGTTGCCGACGACCTTGCCGCCGCCCACGCCGAGCGTCGCCACCTCGATGCCGGGGGCGACCACCTCGACCGAGCCGTCGAGATACTTCTCGGCGAGCTGGCCGCCCGCGCCGACGCCGCCGGTGAGCACCAACGCCCCGCCGCCGGATCCGCCGCGCGGCGACGGAAGCGTGGTGGGTTTGACCGGCGCACCCGCCACCACCACTACGTCGTGCTCCAGCGCGGTGGCCAGCGACGCCGCGACCGCCGGATCGGCCAGGTCGACCCGGGAGCCGAGCGCGACCACCGAGGCACCCGTGCTGACCGCCACCTCGATGGCCGTCGCCGCGTCGGCCGGCCGGGCGTCGCCCGAGGAGCGGACCATCCGCACCGGCACGATGGTCGCGTCCGGCGCGAGGCCCACCGGGCTGCCCTCGACGCTGTCGTCGGCGGCGATGATGCCGGCCATCGCCGTACCGGAACCCAGGCAGTCCTCGTCACCGCGCCCGTTGCCGACGGTGACGTCCGCGCCCACCGCGACCCGGCCGCTGAGCTGCTGGAGCCCGGCGTCGACCCCGCTGTCGACGACGGCGACCTTGACCCCGTTGCCACGGGTCAGGGTCCACGCGCTGTCGGCCGCCATCCGCAGTTGCGCCCACTCCGACCGGCCGCTCGACGCGGTCGTGGCGGTGCACCGCGCGGCCGGGCCGCCGCCACCGGGAGAGCGCGAGGCCGTGTGACTGGGGCTCGGCGACGGGCTGCCGTCCGGCCGTACGCTCGGCGAACGCGCCGGGGTGGGGCCGGCGGACGGCTTGCGGGGGGCCGGCAGCTGTCCGTACTCGACGCCCTGGCCGGCGGCGTCCCACGGCAGCACCAGGTACCACCCGGCCTTCAGGGCGGCCGGGTCGGTCAGCCGGCCCCCGTCCGGCTGGACCCGACCGGTGTTGAGCTGGTAGATCTCGGCGGACCGCTCGCCGCTGCCGAGGAAGCGCCGGGCGATCTCGGTGAGATTCTCCGGCTGGCCCTGGTAGCGCGCCGTGACCAGGTAGTACTTCACGTACGGCTCGGTGTCCGGCGCGGACCCGGCGGCCGAGGGCCGTGGCGCGGCCAGGATCGCGCAGCCGACCATCACCACCACGAGCAGTCGAGCAAGGATGGAGTGCTTCGCCAGCACCGGGTTCCCCTTCCGTCACCGCGGCCCAGACCGATCAGCCGTCACCGTCTATTGCGGATCAGCGGCGACTTCGTTCAAATCAATCTGAACCAGATTTCCATGGCGCCCGTCATGGAGAACGCCGAGGGTACCGGCCCTCGATGTCGGGCAGCTCCGGCCGCCGGTGGGGCGTCGGTGGAACGAAGGCGGGGACGGTGGTGACAGAGCTGGCGCAGGCCATGGACGGCCGGGGGATCGACCGGGTGCCGAGCACCCGCCGCTTCGACCCGCGCCGGCACCGGCGGGTGCCCGGCCTGCTGGATCTCTGGCTGGTCTGCGGTCCCCGGGGGCGGCCGGCGTTGCCGGGCGAACCGGACCGCCCGCTGGACGCGCCCGCCGTGGCGGACCTGGTGCGGCGCACCGGGGACGTCGCGGACGACGTGCGGATCCTCGCTGACGACGGCGCCCGCCACGCCGAACTGTTCACCGAGGTGGCCGGCCTGCTGGGGCACGACGTGCTGGTCAGCCCCGACGGCGCGGACATCCGGCAGGTGCTGGCCGGGCGCGCCCCCGACGCCGACGACGGCCCGCTGCACGCGCTGCCCCTGGACCGGGTCACCCGCCAACCGATGGACTGGCTGGTGCTGCAACCACCCGACCTGGCAACCCCGCTGCCCGGCTGGTTCGCCATGAAGGACGGTCTGGTCCGGCCCCGGACCGGGGTGGTCAACCTGCCGTTGGCTACCGGTGTGGCGTTGGCCACCCGGGCGGACTTCGTGGCCCGCCGAGCCACCGCCCACCGGCTCGGCGCCACCATGTCCGAGCTGGTCACGGTCTCGGTCACGGCCCGCTCCGGCGGCTTCCTGATCGGCGACTACAGCGGCACCCAGCAGGTACGCGACGCCGGGCACCTAGCCGCGCTCCTCGGCGACCTGCCGCTCTACGGCGCCGACCTGCGGCTGTGGCTCACCTGGCCGTCCGAGCCGGACGAGCAGGCGAAGCTCGTCACCCAGGCCGCCGAGCTGGCCGAAACCACCGGCGCCACGGTCTGGACCCCACCGCCGGGCGGCCGGGCGGAACTCGTCGGCGACCACCACGACCTGCGCGCGCTCGACGCGGCGGGTGGCGTGACGCAGTGGCAGGCCCACCGACCGCGCTACGCAGACAGCCCGCCGGCCGTCGACGCGACCCCCGACGGCCTGCTGGTGCCCCGCTCGTTGCGACAGCGCATCGTGGTGGCCGACGCTCCGGACGGCGACCGGCCGGTGGACACCGCGTCGGACGACACCGCTCCGTCCAGGGCCACGCGGGCCGGCACCCCGCCGGAACGACACGAGGCCGCCCGGCCGGCGCCCTCGGCCCGCCCGACGCTGGCCGCCGAGACCCGCCGCGCGGGCCGGTACGGGCCACCGTGGCTGCGCCCCGGCCAGCAGGTCAACGTCACCGCGTTCGAGGCGTTCGTGCCGGTCACCGGCGACCTGGAACGGGCGGCGACCGACGGCGTACCCAGCGCGGAGCTGTTCCTGGTCGCCCACCTCGACCCGCGGTCCGCGCCGCACCGGTCGGACCTCCTGCGCGTCCGGATCTCCCCGGGCGGCGCGATCCCGGTGCAGGTGCTGCGCTCCCACGTCCCGGCGCGCCTGCAGTATCTGCTCGGTGCCCCGGACACTTATCTGCTGCCGGCCGGCCGGCTGGAGCGGGCGCGCGTGCGGGACGGATTCCGGGCCACCGACGACGGCGGGCTCCAACCCGTCGACGGGCTGGACTGCGGGTCGCTGCGGATTCGGTCTGCGCCGGCGAGCGCGTCGAGCGGTGGGCTGCCGCACGACGTCAGCCGGTGGCCGGCGCACGGCACCCGGCGGGCGTACGCGCTGTTGCCGGCGCGGTCCCGCGGCCTGGCGCCGGGCTGGTTGCCGCTGTCCCGGCGGCGGCCGGCGGCGCGGGCCGGGCGGCTGCTCGTGGAGGTGCGGGTGCCGCGCGGCCGGACGGTCGACGTCGAGGCCACCGCCGACGCCCTCGCCGCCCTGCCGCTGGCCCGCGGTCGCGCGGAGCGGCTGCGGCAGGCGGGGGTCGACCTGATCCTCACCAGCCGCTCCTACGACCGGGTCCAGGTGGACCGGGTCCACCGGGCCCGGGACGGGGTCTGGGAGGCGGTGTCCGGGCTGGCGGGTGGACCGCTGCCGGTGGTGCTGCGGGGCGTTCAGTCCCCACCGCCCGCCTCCCCGTCCCCGTCCCCGTCCCCGTCCCCGTCCCCGTTGTCGTCCACGTCGAGCTGAAGCGACCAGCGGCCGGCCGGGACCGGACCGACCACCACCGGCACGCACCGCCCCCCGGTGGCGGCGGCGAGACCACGCGCCCCGGCCGGCGACGGGCCCTCGACGAACACCACGGACGGCTCCGGCAGCTCCTCGCCCGGCCCCGGCGGCTCGGGCAGGCCGGGCAGCCGGCGGCAGCCGGCTGCCATCCCGCCGCCGAGCGTCTCCCCCACGACCGCCACGCCGATTCCGGCGGCGGAGAGCCCTCCGGCCAGGGCTGCGGCCGCGCGGCCGCAGACCGCCACCGGACCGACGAGCGTGAACACGTCCGGCACCCGGGCGAGATCCACGTGCAGCCGCCACGGCCCACTGCGTCCCAGCACCAGCGGCAGCACCGCCGGCGGCGCCACCTCCCCCGGACCCAACCAGGCGTACGGCGGCGCGCCGCGCCCGGCCGCCACGCCGACCAGCCGGACCCGGGCCGGGCCGACGTCGGTGTCCAGGTCGGCGGTGAGGTACGGCGCCTCGTCCCCGGCCGGCAGCGGCGGGCGCGGCACATCCGTCGAGGCCTCCATCCGGGCCGGCGTGCCGGCCGGACGCGCCACGTCCGCCTCCGCCGGCGTGGCGCGCCGCTCGTTGTCGGAGGCCTGGACGACCCGTCCGCCCACCGATCGTCCGGTCGCGGCGGAGGGCCCAGGCGACTCGGCTACGGAGGCCGGCCGGGTTCGCGTGGCCACGGACGACGCCTCCACCGGGGACGGCTGCGGCGCCTCGTTCGCCGGGCCGGACGCCGTCGTGTCGTCCTGAAGGAATGAGGTGGCTGCTCCGTCCGTCGAGGACGGCGCGTTCGCGGGAAGCCCGTCCGGTGTCGCGGGCATGTCCGTGGCCGGCGCGGCAAGCGGCGCCCTCGCGGCGTCGGCGGGAGCGGGCGTGTGGTGCCGCTCAGGCGGCCACGGCCCGTCGTCGCCGGCCACCGGCAGGCCACGACCGGAGCGGCCCGGTCGCAGCAGCACGATCGCCGCCACCGCGAGCAGCACCGACAGGACGCCCGCGCCGACCCGGATCACCAGCGGGTCGAGGCCGGCCGGGGTCGTGGGTTCCTGCCGCCGGGGCGCGGCGACCTCCGTGGTGGCCGGAGGCCGGGCGGGCGCGGACGGCGGCACACTGCTCGGCGCGGCCGTGATACGGGGCGGCGCGGCCGTGGTGGGCGCCGAGGCGGACCGCTGGGCGGGCGGCGTCCTGGTCACCGGCGGGGTGGGGCGGGCCCGGGGCCGGGGCAGCGGGCCGATGCGTACCCCCTGGCCCTTGGCGTCCGGGGGCAGGACGAGCACCCAGCCCGGGTTGAGCACCAGGCCGTCGGTGAACGTCTCACCATCCGGCTGGGCCCGACCGGTGTTGAGGTCAACGATCTCCCGGTACCGGTTGCCGTTGCCGAGCGTACGCAACGCTATGGCATAAAGGTATTCCCGTTGCCCGTCGACCGGCGGGCCGACCACGTAGTACCGACCGGTCTCCGTCGGCGCGGCATGCGCCGGACCGGTCGGCACCAGCCAGATCCCGACCAGCACCAGCACCGCCTGAACGGCCCACCGCATCCGCACCCGTCGCCCTCCCTCTCCACCGACACCTCATCCTGCCGTCCCGGCTCACTACGGACCTGGCCGCCGGCGGTTCAACGGTGATCGCGCCCGGGCCGGCGGGCCGCCGTCACGGGGAGGTAGAGAAGCAGGTATCAACCCGAGCCAGCGACTGTTCACCGTCTGGCCCACGATCCTCGACCGTCTTCTCCCCGGAGCCCGGCACGTCCCAGGACCAGGTAAGGACAGGTCTTTCCGGCGCGACGAGGCGGACCTCGACAAGGCGCTGCTGCCCAAGCGGCCGGATGTGGCGCTCTGGCCAGGCCGGGAGTGGTTGCGCGGCCTGAGTCGGTGGTTGGACGCGTACGCCCCGCGCCCCAGCCTCTGCGATCGACTCATCTTGTGTCTGGGCTCCATGAGGCTGACTTTCACTCCCGCCGGGGCAGTCCAGCAGCGGTTTCGGGCACGGTGACATCCGGCGCGCTGGACACAGACGAGATCAGCGATGATGACAGGGCGGGCAGGTTCGCTTCGGACGATCAACAAGGCGTAGAGGAAGATCGAGGATCATCCGAGCTGTCATGCCAACCCCATCAAGCCGGACACGCCGCGACTTTGCCGGGGCCCTGGGTCCTACTTCGACCGCTTGCGGCGTCCGGGCCCACCGCGGTGATCCGGCGAACACGGCGGTGCCCACTGCGGCAGCGTCGACGTGGATGTGGACGCGGCCGGCCGTGCGAGTGTCACCCTCCTTCGCATGACACGACTGTAGGCGTCGAACAGGGTCGACCACAGACCCCAGGCCGTCGTCCGGGTCGACCACTGCACCCGGCTGGTGGCAATGCACACTGGAGTTATGTTGACATTCGTGGCGGCCATTGCGGCGTTCGCTGGCGGCGCGATAGCCGGCGTCATCGCCGACGCCGTGGTGGACAAAGCCCATCGCATGAGACGCTACGTGGCCGCGTTGATCGTGGCTCTCGTTGTCTTCGGCGGTATCCAGGCGGTAGCGCAGCTTCGGTCCCAACCGGATGCCGGCACTCCCCCCCAGGACGCGGGTCGGGCGATCCCACGGGGATCGACCACCCCACCTGCCAGCGCGACATCGACGCAGGCGACGCCATCTACGCCGGCGACCACGGAACCACCTCCGGTGATGGCTACCTCCCTGCTCGACTTGCCCGCCGTCGACGAAGACACCAACAGCAGCATCGACCTCGACGAGCCCGGCACGGTGGAAATCAACGGCACGACGTACGGCCACGCACTCATCTATCAATGCTCGCTCTACTGCGACGGATCTTCTCCGCAAGTACGCGAGGTGACTCTGGGTAAGAAATTCAGCCGATTCAGAACCACGGCGGCCGTCCTGGACACCAGCACCGGCAAGTACCGAATCGACATCACGCTGGACCGGCACCCGCCCAAGACGTATACCATCACGCCCGGGAACCCCGCATCGATCAACATCAGCGTGGCCGGCATCTCGCGATTGCGGATCCAGTTGTACGCCCCGGGAAAACTAAAAAGCCCGTTACAGGCGGGCGTCGACGTCGCTGGCGGCAATAACGGCGGCGGTCTGCCCGGCATCGGCCTCGGCGACCCGATTCTGCTCCCCTGAGCGCACCTACCGGGTACCCGGCGGCCCGACGTTCCGGCCGCCGTGGGCGAGCAGACCTGGTAGGCCCCTCAGCGCACGCTCGTGGCCGACGAGACGCATTACCCTCTGGGTCGTATCCCGGCGCTATGGCTACCTCTCGGGGGTCTCCCAGACCGTCACGTCGGCCAGATACGTGCCGCTCGCCCCGTCGAACTTCTTGACGGCGAGGTAGGCGAGTCGATCCGCCGCCGTCCTGACGCAGAAGCGGCTGTCGTCGGCGATCGGGAGCGTTTCGTTCCCCTGCGTGGAGATGAGGTCGGCGCACTGCTGGCGGGTGGGCCGCGGCGCTTCCTGCCAGGCGGCGATGCTGGGCTTCGTGGTGAAGAAGCCGCCGTTGAGGCCGTAGAGCACGTTTTCCGAGGTGCCGTAGTTGACCCAGACGCTCGCCTTGTCGTTGCCGCTCAGCACCTGGGCCGGGACCGAGTCGAGGTCGACAAAGGTCATCCGCACCGGATGCGCCCAGCGAACCTTGTCCGTCGAGGAGGAAGGTGCCCCACCCGGATCGGAGGGAGCGGAGCTTCCGCTGACGGTTCCCGCTCTGGGACCGGCCGGCAAACCTGCCGACGGGCTAGCGGCGTCCACCTTGGGTGCCGAGGCATTATCCGGAGGGGTGACGAGGGCGAACACACCGGCGATGACGGCGGCCACGATGGTGAAAACACCAGTGATGACGGCCGGCAACACCCCTGCCCGGTGCCCCTGTCGCCCTCCAGGTGCCGGCACTGGTGGGACGGACGTTTCCCCTCGTGGTAACTTCCCCATGGATCCTCCGGTCTGGCCCGATCGACGGGCGCCAGTGTATCGACCAGGCGCCCCTCGTTGTCCGGCGAACCGGTGCGGCTCGCGGCGACCGTGCGGCCGAAACTCGCTTGCCGCGCACCGTAGGCTCCGGTTCGCCGCCGCCGCCGCCGACGACCTCCTCCTCGTCGTCCACAGTGGTCGCGGACTGGGCGAGCGGATCCTGCGGGCGCACACCGAGGTCCAGAGCGTGGGCCCCACTCCCGATCCCGTCGCCTATCTGGCGATGCACGGCGCCGCCGTACGCTGGGGATCGCTCAACCGGCGGCTGATGACCGCCCGGGTCGCCCACGCACTGTCTGCCGAGCCCACCGAGCCGACCGTCAACCAGTGTCACGACCTGGTCGAAGCTGTAAAGACACACCGAGACGTGCTGCGGTTAGTACTCCAGCCGGGGTTGTTGACCTTGGCTGAGCTGCGATTGGATGCGATGCGGGACTGAGGGCAGCCGCCGTCGATCATGGATGGTTGTGTGGACTGACCATGATGCAGCGAGAATTGATCAAAAACCGGGAGGACCGCGAGTCGCTGGCCGTGCTGTCCTGGTTCGACTGCAGCCACGACCTGCTCGACCTGGCCCTGCTGGAGGCCGGCGAACTGGAGCAGGCGCGCGCCGCCGTCGATCCGCTCGACGAAGCCACGGTGGATTCGGGCCACCATGAAGTCGTCGTCGACCACCAGTACGTCGATCACCGGCTCGCCTCCAGCGCAGCCTCTTCGTGGGCAACCTGCTGCTGGTGTTGAACCTGCCGCTCGCGCCCGCGTGGGCGCGGCTGCTGCGGATCCCGCGACCGTACCTCTACGCCGGCATTCTCTTCTTCGCCTCGATGGGCGCGTACGCGGTCAACGCCCAGCCGTTCGACCTGTTCCTGCTGCTCACCCTCGGCCTACTCGGGTTCGGGATGCGCCGTTTCGGGCTGCCGATCCTGCCGCTGATCGTCGGGGTGATCCTCGGTCCACGTGCCGAGTTGCAGGGCCGGCGGGCGTTGCAGCTCTCCGGTGGCGAGCTGCACGGCCTGATCGGCGGCTGGGTCTCCTGGACCATCTACGCCACAATTCTGGTGGTAGTGCTCTGGCCGGTACTCCGCCGCTTCGTCGTGAGCGGAGTTCGGGGAAGGCTGATGCCGAGATGAGCGGCCGGGGCCGACCGTGGTCGGCCTGTCGCTGGGCTCCGCCTGTCTGATGCGCTTTCAACGCGGCACGGCCGAGAAACGCCGGGTGTACGAGGTGGAGCTGGCGCCACGGTCGGCGTACGTGCTGTGCGGGGCCGCCCGCTCCAACTGGCAGCACAGCATCCCGCCGGTGCCGGAGCTGCGGTACTCGGTCACCTTCCGGCAAGTTCGTCAGGGGGCAGGCAGAGGCAGGGGTGCCGAGGCAGGGGTGCCGAGGCCGGCGGCCTTCCCGGCGGAACCGGCCCGGGGTGACGGACAGCACCGCTAGCGTCGGGACCATGCCCGCCCGTCCGTCCCGCTGGTCGAGGCCGCTCCGGGTGCTGGAGGCGCCGTCGTACCTGCAGGCGTTCGTCCTCTCCGGCGCGGTCACGGTGCTGGTCACCCGCGCGTTCCTCCAGGCGGCCGGCTATCCGCAACTCGGCGAAGGTGGGCTGCACATCGCGCACGTGCTCTGGGGTGGTGTCCTGATGACCGCCGGCCTGGGGGTCGCGCTGGTCTTCCTCGGTAGCGCGGCGCGGATCCTCGGCGCGGTTCTGGGCGGGATCGGGTTCGGGCTGTTCATCGACGAGGTGGGCAAGTTCGTCACCGCCGGAACCGACTACTTCTACGCCCCGGCCGCCGGCATCATCTACGGCGCCTTCGCCCTGCTGGTGGTGATCACTCAGGCCCTCCGGGGGCGGGCCCGGCTCTCCGGCCCCGAGCGTACGGCGAACGCCCTGTACGGGGTGGTTGGTGGGCTCCGCACCGGCCTCACCGATGATCGTCGCGCGGCGGTCGCCCGGCTGGTCCGTGGGTGCGGTCCGGACGTCGAGGAGGGAGTGGCCCGGCTGCTCGACGCGGTGCCTCGACGCGAGCCAGCCGGCTCCCGGTTCTGGCAGCCGTGGCTCAGGTGGGGCCGCCGGGCCGTGGTCTGGCTGACCACCCAGCGGTGGGTGGTGGCGCTGGTGGTGCTCTATCTGGTCGGCGAGCCGTTCGTGGTCGTGGGGAACGTCTTTCTGGACGCGGTCACCGGCCAGCTCGACCACCAGCGGGAATGGCGCGCGGTGCTGGGGATCTCGGCCTCGGCGCTGATCACCGTGGTGCTCAGCATCCGTGGGGCGTCGCTGCTGCCCCGCGACCGGGTGCGGGCCTTCCGGCTGTTCAAGCTCGCGCTCCTGGTGGACCTGCTGTTCGGGCAGATCTTCAGTTTCACCGTCAACCAGTTCGGGGCGCTCTCCGCGCTCGCGGTGGACCTCTTCCTGCTCGCCGTGGTGACCGCCGAGTACCGCCGGCTCTGCCGGCAGGCTCCGTCGCCCGGCCGATGACGTCCGCTGACCATGGCGCCGGACGTAATCATCCCGCAGGCGCCTCAGTCGGAGGCCGGTGCGTCGACGGTGGCACCGACGGGTCTTTCGTCCTACCTTTGCTGCGGCTTTAGTCGGGATTGATGGAGTTTCAGACTTCGGCATAAGATAGATGAGTCCAAATCCTTGACTCAAGTACCCGTGTTGCCGGTTAATCACATCTACGTGTCGACTGTGTTTACCCTCCCGGGCGGTCGACGACGTCGGCGCATCGTCGAATCGATTCGACCACGGCCGGCACATACGCCATGGCTCGGAGTCATACGGCTGTCGGGCGAGTCGCAGGAGGTTACCGTGCATCGTACGAACGTCCGCTGGGGTGGCCGATTGTCGGCGTGGGCCAGAGGGTTGGCCGCGACCGTGGCGCTCGGCCTGACCCTGACGCTGGGCGGCCTGACCCTGGCGACCTCCGGGTTGGCCCTGGCCGCGCCCGTCACGACGCAGAGCGTCGCGGCCGCCGGACCTGACGGCGTGGCGGCCGGTAACGCCGCGATCGCCTCGGTCGATCTGAGCGGAACGTGGAGCTTCACGCCCTCGGGTCGGGGAACGACCTCGATCACGGTGCCCGGTGGCGGCTGGTACAAACAGGGCTTCACCGACGTGAACGAGGCGGTGTACTCGCGCAGCATCACCGTGCCGGACTCGGGGCAGCCGCAGTCGACCTGGATCGAGTTCGGCGCCGTCAACCACCAGGCGACACTCTCCGTCGACGGCCGCGTGGTCGCCACCCAGACGACGGCGTTCACCCCGTCGAACTTCGACATCAGTAGCTACGCCGCACCGGGCACCACCCATACGATCAGCGTGCAGGTGAAGGGCCGCGGTGCGTTGAAGTCGTCCGACGGCAAGTACCTGGTCCCGGTGGCGGCCGACTGGTCCGAGGCGATACCGCAGGGCATCTACCGGTCCGCGTCCCTGCGGGTGTACCCGGCGGTGTATGTCAGCGACGCGTTCGTCCGTACCTCGGTGGCGAACCGCACCCTCAGCTACGACGTGTCGGTAACCAACTCCTCGGCCGCGACCAGAACGGTCACCCTCAGCGGGTCGCTCGCGTCCGACGGCGCGGGCTCTTTCAGCTACCCGCAGCTGCCGCAGCGGACCGTGACGGTGGCGGCCCGTTCGACGGCGAAGGTCACGGTGGGCCCCGTGGCGTGGGACCTCGGCACCACCTCGTACTGGTGGCCCAATGTGCCGTACCGGTCCGGATACCGGCCCCAACTGCACCGCCTGGCGATCCACGCCACCGTTGACGACGGCCGCACCAGTGACGCCACGTACCGCTTCGGGTTCCGGGAGAGCACGCAGAACGGCGAGTACTACTACCTCAACGGCGTGCGGGTGAACTTCCGAGGCGACAGCCTGCAGGGCGCCGACTACGACCGGGTCAACTACGGCGGGAAGGGCGACGCGTACGACACCCTGCCCGGCTTCCTGCCGCCGTCGTCTGGCAACGGCGGCTGGCCCGAGGCGGTGAACAACTACCAGCGTCTCAACTACAACGTGGTACGCATGCACATGGAACCGGCCAGCCCGTACATGCTCGACGTGGCCGACGAGATGGGCCTGATGGTCATCGACGAGACCGCCATCCGCAGCGGTGCCCAGGACTTCGTGTCCGGACGCAACAACATGGTGGCCCACGCTCGTGCGCTGACCCTGCGCGACCGCAACCATCCGGCGATCATCCGCTGGAGCCAGATCAACGAGCCCAGCTTCAACAACAACGACTCGCAGCAGTTCCAACAGGACCTGTACGCGGCGATGAACGGCAACGACGGCACCCGGCCGATCAGCATCGACGCCGCTCCGGGCGCGGACTCGGCCAGCCGGTACCCGGCCATGAACTACTCCAACTTCGCCATCTTCGCGCACTACCTGGACGGTGTCGGCCGGTACGGCGAGGCCCTGAATCGCAATTCCGGGCGTCCGGACGGCGAAGGCGAGTACATCTGGCCCGCCTGCAGCACCAGGCAGGGCTTCACGTGGTTCGCCACCGCAACTGCTGCCAAGCGCGGCAAGGACGCCAGCGACCTGCGCCCCTACACGCTGCTGTCTGCCTGGGCCAGCGTGGTGCCGGGCGTGCGAACCACCGACTTCACCACGGAGGAGGGCACTCGCCCGGTCTACGGCGCGGACAATCTGACCGACCCGTGGAGCAACGCACAGATCCAGCGCGTGCAGGCGGCGTTCAACCCGGTGGCCGCGGTCGACCTCCCCTACTGGTCCGCCTCCGGCGCCTCGGACTCGAACGGCACCTTCCCGCTGCCGCAGGCGGTACCCAGCTACACCCGAAACGCCACGGTGACCCGCAACATCACCGTCTTCAACGACGACCTCACCAACACCTCGGTGGACTTCGCCTGGACCGCCCGACTCGACAGCCCGACCGGCACCCTCGTCGCGTCCGGCAACAGCAGCCTGACCATCCCACTCGGCTCGCGGGTGACCCAGCCGGTGTCCTTCACCACCCCCGCCACCGGTAGCCGCGTGTACCTGCAGCTGTCGACCGCCAAGTCCGGCAGCACCCTCTTCACCGACTCGGCCGAATACCTGAACCTCGGCGGAGGCGGCGGAACCGGGCCCACTCCCGGCACCTACCGCATCGTCAACCGCAACAGCGGCAAGCCCCTCGCCATCGCCGGCAACTCCACCGCCGACGGCGCCAAGGCGGTCCAGCAGAGCGGTACCCCCACCTGGACGATCAGCACCACGCAGGACGCCTACACCCTGCGCTACACCGCCTCCGGAAAGGTGCTGGACGTCAACGGCGGCAGCACCACGGCGGGCCTGCAACTGCAGCAGTGGTCAGCCAATGGCGGCACCAACCAGTCGTGGTACCTGCGACCCATTGGTGACGGCTACTACACCATCGTCAGCCAGGCCAGCGGACTGGTGGCCGACGTCTACGCCGCAGCGACAAGTGACGGCGCGCAGGTCGTGCAGTGGACCGCCAACAGCGGGACCAACCAACAGTGGCAGTTCGTGCCCGCCTGACCAGCGCCGACATGACGCACAACCCTCCAGCCTCGGTGTCGAGAGGAACTTCTGATGACAGACCTACCCGTGAGCCGTAGGCGCCTCCTCGCCACCGCCGCGCTGACCGCCGGCTCCGCGGCCCTGATCCCGGCCGTGGGCACCGGACGGGCCGCCGCCGCTGCGCCTCAGGTCACGCTGCCCGAGCGCGGGATCTACGACGCGACCGCAGCGACAAACTGGACGGACGGGTTCCTCGTCGGGAACGGCGAGTACGGCGCCGTCCTGTACGGAACGCCGACCCTCGAGAAGGTAATCTTCAATTACCACCGCTTCGTGCTGCCCAACGGCAGCCGGGGTGTGACCCCGCCAGTAATCTCAGGGCGGCTGGCCGGCGTGCGGGACAAGGCGCTGGCCGGGAACTACGGCGGAGCCAACACGGACTTCGCGGCTGGCTGGAGCCTGCGCTGGACCCAGACCTACCACCCCGGCTTCGAGTTGCAGATCAGCACGCCAGGCATGACCACGGCCAACGGATACGCCCGCATCACCGACTTCCGGACCGGGGAGGTCACCTCCACCTGGGCCGACAGCAACGGCACCTGGACCCGCTGCGCCTTCGCCTCCCGAGCCGACAACGTCGTCGTACACGAACTGACCCCGGCATCCGGCCGATCGATCGACGCGACGCTGGGCGCCAACACTTCCCTCGCGGGCGTCCCCGGCTCGGTCCGTTTCACCACCCTGGCCAGCGTCATTGACGGCTCCGGCTACCTGAACCTGCGCGGCACCTACCCGTCCGGGCAGGGCGCGTTCGGTTTCGAGGGCGTCACCCGGATCGTCGCCAGCGGTGGCACGGTAGCCGCGAACGGGTCGACAATCGTCGTCACCGCGGCAACCAGGCTCCTCCTGCTGACCAAACTCGACCGTTACGAGTCACCCACGGCCTGGGACAGCAAGCCGTTGCACGCGGCGCTGGCCGCGGTGCGCGCCGACTATGCCGAGCTGCGGACCCGGCACGTCACCCTGCACGCGGCGATGTACGACCGCTCCCGCCTGGACTTGAACGTCTCCGCCGCCGACCGGCAGCTGTCGACCACCGAGCTGATCGCCCGGCAGAACGCCAATCGCAACACCATCGATGTGGCCCTGCTGGAGCGCCTCTACGACAGCGGCCGTTACCTGTTCATCAGCTCCAGCGGCGTGCTGCCGCCGCGGTTGACCGGAATCTGGGCCGGCACCTGGAACGGCGCCTGGGCCGACGATTTCACCACCGATGCCAACATCAACCTGCAGGTCGCCGGCGGCAACATTCTCGACCTCACCGATGTCATGCAGGGCTACTTCAACCTGATCCTCGGTCAACTCGCTCACTGGCGCACGAACGCTCGCAACCTGTACGGCGCCCGCGGCTTCCTGGCCCCATCGCGAACCGACGGCGAGTACGGGTACATGCTGCACTTCGACCCCGGCTTCCCGGGCCAGTGCTGGACCGGTGGCGCGGACTGGCTGCTCTATCCGCTACTGGAGTATTACCAGGTCACCGGGGACCGGACGTTTCTGGCTGAAAAGCTGGGACCGGCGCTGATGGAGCTAGCACTGTTCTACGAGGACTTCCTCACCCGCACCGATTCGGCCGGCCGGGTGGTGTTCGTGCCGTCGTTCTCGATGGAGAACTCGCCGGCCAGCACGAACGTCCTGCTGGCGATCAACGCCACCGGCGACATCCAGGCCGGCAGACACGCCCTGCGGGCGGCTGTCGAGGCTGCCAACGCGCTCGGTGTCGAGCAGGGTGCCGGTCAAGGTGTCGCACGCTGGACGGCCCTGCTGGCGAGGATCCCGCCCTACACGGTCAACGGCAGCGGCGCCCTCGCCGAATGGTCCTGGCCGGGACTCACGGATCGCTACAACCATCGGCACGTCCATCACCTGTACGGCGCGTGGCCCCTGCACGAGATCAATCCCGAGGACGCGCCCGGGCTGGTCACCGCCGCGCTCAGGGCCCTGGCGCTGCGCGGTGACGAGAACACCTCAGCGCACGGCAGCCTGCATCGAGCCCTTGCCTCCGCTCGGCTGAAGGACGCCGCCGGCGTCTACAACAACCTCCGGAAGATCATCGGCAACAACATGGTCTTCCGGTCGCTGATGACAGCACACAACCCGAATCTGGAGACCTACAACGCCGATGCGGCCAACACGCTGCCGGCCGTGCTCAGCGAAGCGCTCGTGTACACTAGGCCCGGCGTCATCGAGCTGCTGCCCGCCGTGCCCGGCCAGCTCGCCAGGGGCACCATCACCGGGGTCCGCGGACGCAACCAGGTCCGCATTCACAGCCTCTCCTGGGATCTGCCTGGTCGCTCAGTAACCGTGGCACTCACCTCAACGATCACCCAGGCGATTACCCTCATCAGCCGGCGCGGGATGGCATCCATCACCACTTCCGCAACGGTCACCCCCTCGCCGCTCGGCCCGCATGCCCGGGTGATCTCGTTGACGGCCGGACAACAGATACAGGTTGTCGTAGGTCTGCCAGCCGCCGCCGGCGGCGGCGTCGTTCGACTGGTCAACCGGCGCAGCGCAAAGGTGTTGGACGTCAACGGCGGCTCCACCACGGACGGGGCAGCTGTCATCCAGTGGCCGTGGACTGGCGCGGCCAACCAGCAGTGGCGGCTGCTGCCCAACAGCGATGGCTCATTCCGGCTGTCCGGTGTCAGGAGCGGGAAAGTCCTGGACAGTCCAGGTGGCTCGGGCCAGGGCGCGGCACTCGTTCAATGGGCCGACAACGGCGGACGTAACCAGTGG
Source organism: Micromonospora sp. NPDC005252 (assembly GCF_042872475.1). Taxonomy (NCBI): domain Bacteria; kingdom Bacillati; phylum Actinomycetota; class Actinomycetes; order Micromonosporales; family Micromonosporaceae; genus Micromonospora; species Micromonospora sp. NPDC005252. The sequence continues at coordinate 513,637 of NZ_JBIAKN010000005.1, forward strand.
TGGAATCTCATCCCGGCGACAACCAGCGGGTACTACCGGTTCGTCAACGTGAGCAATGGCTGGTGTGTCGGGGTCGAGGGCGGCTCCACCGCGGACGGCGCCATGGCGGTCCAGCAAACGGTCAGCGGCGAGATCAGCCAGGAATGGCAGATCGTTGATGCCTGAGGCGGGAGGTCAGAGGCACTGGTCGCAGCGGCTCCGGGGCGATGGGTCGCCAGACTTCCGGCCGGCGCCCACGACGTGCGCGCCGTCTGGCGTCGGGGTGATGAGCACGGCGGCGTGCACGACGTCGACGTGCAGGGCGAGGCCGGAAGTCCAGCCCAGGGCGCGCAGCAGCGGTCGGGCGGTCGGTAACCCGCCCGACGGCATCGGGACGCGCCAGGTCGAACAACACGCCATCGGGCGCCTGACCCGCAGGTGGAGGCAACGTCGGCAGTGGCGCCGGCCCCGGCGGCACGACCGGAAGCCCTCGCCCCTGTCCGGTGTCGGTGAGCGGGCCTGTTGCGTTGCCCGTGTCCGGGGACCCAGGCACGCTTGACGGGTGCAGCTGTCGAGCCGTCGTCGCCGTTGGTCGCCGCCGAAGTCGGCGTTCACCGGGTTCCGGATCCCCGCGGAGGTGATCGTCGTCGCGGTCCGCTGGTACCTGCGCTACAACCTCTCCTACCGGGACGTGGAGGAACTCCTGGCTGAGCGCGGTGTCGAGGTTGACCACGTCACCGTCTTCCGGTGGGTGCAACGGTTCACCCCGTTGCTGGCAGACGTGGCCCGGTTCGCTCGCCACTCGCCCGGTGACCGGTGGTTCGTCGACGAGACTTACGTCAAGGTCAAGTCAACGGCACCCTGATGCTGCACCGCCGCCCCGTGCGCGAGTACGAGAGCCGACCAGAATCCTCGGTGTCACGCACCCTGTGGGCGTCAACGGCGAACATCGTGCGCCGGCTGACCGGAACCAGCACACCCTCCTGGCGGCACCGGTGAACCTTCCCACCGTCCTCGACCTGATCGCCGACCGCGAAACCACCGCACGCCAGCACACCGACCAACTCCGCGAGCAGATCACCACCCTCACCGGCGAACTCGCCCGCCTCGACAGCGAACTGGCCGACCTGGCCACCACCCGCACCACCCTGCGCACCCTCGCCACCACCGAGTTCACCGCCTACGATCCGACGATCGCCAGCGCCCCCCCTACCAGCAGATCCTGCATGTCCTCGGCACCGCACCCACCGGCATGCGCGCCAAAGGCATCTGCCTCGCCCTCGGCGTCGAGCCCTCACCGAAACACGTCGAAGGCACCCGCGCGAAGCTAAAACGCATGCTCAACCGCCAGATCCTCACCGAAGACGAACCCGGAGTATTCACCCTCGCCGAGAAACGGACCTAACACTCCGAACCGCCCTCTGACACCGGACGTGTGGGGCGTGCTCACCGAGGAGCAGCGGCTCTCATGGTCGTACATCCCCTTTGAGCGTCGGCCCGCTGAAATTCGGCATGACACGCAACCAGGTGGAAACGGCAGTGGGTGGCACCCTCGGCCTTACCCTAGGCTCGCACGCCTCGACGCAAGCTGGCGGCTGGGCGAAACTCCGGCTCGACCGAGACGGCGACCTGAGGGTCAGCGGGCCTGCGGTCACCACCTACTACGACGAGTCCATCGGCCTAACGACCTCGTGCACGGTAGCGAATCCTTGAGCATCGATGATCGTTGTTCGCGTTATGGTGGGCGCTGCGATCATGACCAACCGGCGTTTGACGGGCCTGTCCCGCTCAGTGATTGAGGGCCTGGTCAGCGAGTTGAGGCCGCGGTGGCGGGCTCAGCACCGTGACCGGCTCGCCTCGCGGATACGCCGTCGCCGGATCGGAGCAGGTGCCAGGCACCGGTTCGGGTTCGTGGATCGGCTGCTGGCCACGCTGGTCCATCTCCGTCACGGGCTCACCCACGACGTGATCGCGGCCTGGTTCGGGGTGCATCGCTCGACGATCAGCCGCAGCATCGCCGAGATCAGCCCCCCTGCTGGCCGAGCGCGGCTGCCGGGTACGCGACGGTGTCCGGCTCCGGACCCTCTCCGACGTGGTGGCCCACCTCGGACACCACCCGCAGGCGTTGATGGACGCCACCGAAGTGCGGGTGCGCCGTCCGGTCGCGGGCCGAGCGGGCCGGGACCGGTTCGTGTCCGGCAAGGCCCGGCTGAACACCATAAAAGCCCTGGTGATCTGTGATCCGCTCGGGCGGTTGCTGTTCTGCGGCGAGACACGCCCCCGGGTCGATGCACGACATCACCCAGGCCCGCACCGCCGGACTGGTCGACCTTCTCCTGAACGCGCCACTGGACGCACAGATCCTCGCCGATGCCGGCTACCAGGGCCTCGCCCACCGACACCAACGGCGCGGTCATCACCCCCAGACCCAAGCCACGCAAACGTCAAACCTCCCTGCCACCGAGTGTCATCGCCGCCCACGACGCGGCCCGCAAACGGCACTCCTCCCAGCGCATCCGGGTCGAGCACGCCATCGGACACCTCAAGAACTGGCGAATCCTCAGCCGCTACCACGGCCGGCGGGAGTCCTTCGACACCACCATCCGCGCGATCGCCGGCCTCCTGTCCGACCACCAACACACCGGCCGCAGCGAGAACACCACCCGGCGGCGTAGGGCACTACCCGCCGCACCTTACGTTCGCCGAGACGCGCTCATCATCGCGCCACCAACTGTGCACGAGGTCGTTAGTGAGTGACCTGTTCGAGCTGCCCCTTGGATAGGACGAACTTCCACAAGACTGCTCCGGCCACCGCGCCCACTACCGGGCCGACCAGGTACACCCACCAGTAGGGGAAGGAGGCCGCGGCGATGTCGGGGCCCAGGGTCCGGGCCGGGTTCAACGAACCTCCCGAGACCGGAAGGGCCAGGAAGATCGCTGCCCCGATCCAGAACGCGATGGCCAGCCCGGCGGGCAGCGCCCCTCCGGGAGAGCGATGATAAACCGCGGTGGCCATGACGACCACCAACAGCACGGCAGTGATCACGATCTCGGTGAACAGTGCCGTGCCCCACCCGACGCCCGGGCCGGGCTTGGTGGCTCCAAGGACCAGGGCCGTCCGGAGCCGACTCCCGAACATGAACCAGTTCATCAGCCCGGCCAAGGTCCCGCCGATCAACTGAGCGACGATATAGACCGGTACCATCCGCCAGGGAAACTCCCTCACCGTGGCGAGGGCCACGGTGACGGCCGGGTTGATGTGAGCGCCCGAGACCGTGGCGAACACGTAGATGGCCGCCACAGTGCCCAGGGCGAAGGCCAGGCTGATGGCCACCTCGTTCATCCCCGCGAGGGGGTGAAGCTTGTGGGTGGCAAGCAGGGTGGCGGTACCGGAGAAGGTGAGCATGAATGTCCCCACCACCTCGGCGACGGCGGCTCCCGCCACTGCCTGGGGGCGTGTGGGGGTGACCTCTCCTCGTGGTGGCATGCTCTTCCTCCTCAGGCCGTCCCTTGGCCGAAGCTGGATCGGACCAAAGTGGCGATGCTGGTTTGCTGCTCACATTCACTGATCCACAAGCCGATGGTCACGTCGCTGATCTTCGCCAGCAGATAGCTGGTGGTCCCTGGTCATCGGCGGCCGAGATCGTGGCCCTGAGGCCGCGCAGCTCATCCGTCACGGTGGGCTTGCCTCGCTGATTGCGGTCCGCACGCTCGAAACCTGCATACAGACATTGTCCCAGGCAATCGAACGCTAAGCCGCCAAAACTCACGGACCTGCCAACCCCACCACCCGGTCACCGACCTTGTGGTTCCGACGACGACCAGCCCATCTCCCGAGCCGACGCCCTCCGCGCTCTCACCCTGCTGCGACCCGTACGCCGGGCTGCTTAGGCGGCGAAACCACCGCGACTGAGGTTCCCCCGGTTTGCCGGAGGGGTTGGTTACCTTGTGTTTTAAGAAGGGCCGCCGAAGGCGTTCCGGTAGAGGTGGCGTGTCGGGTGGACGACGTGTCGACGTCGGGCTACTACGAGTGGCTGACCCGGCCGATGTCGGCGCGTGCGGTGCGGCACGCCTGGCTTACCGGGCTGATTACCGAGATCCATCAGCAGTCGCGAGCCAACTACGGTGCCCGACGAGTGCACGCTGAGCTGCGTCTGGGGCGAGGGATCGTAGTCGGTCACGGTGCCGTGGAGATGCCCCATTCGCCGTGCCGGACTGGTGGGCGCCATGGGCCGGCCGAAATGGCGGCGAGCCAAACGCGATGACGTGGCACTCGACCTGGTCAACCGGCAGTTCACCCGCAACGGGCCGAACCAGTTGTGGGTCACCGACATCACCGAGCACCAGTCCTCGGTTGAGGAAGTGCTACTGGCCATCGGGGCGATAGGACTAGCAATGCTCATCGCTGCCATCATCGCCGCTCGATCCAATAAGCGCTAGTCAACTCCGTGCGACGAGAGGCCACAGACCGATTCCGTACCGGGACCGGATGCCGCGACGTGCGGTCCCGGTGCGCCTTGGCTTTATCGGCAACCCTTGCCACGTCTACCGCTGACCGGAAGATCGAACCGATCAACAGCATCGATCCATCGGGTAAGTGCTCGGTACGGCCCGGATCACCCGCACCGCGTCCAGTGCGGCGAGCGCGTCGGCGGGCAGGTCCAGGGCCGCGCCGGCGATGTTCTCGCGCAGGTGCGCGACCGAGGACGTGCCGGGGATGAGCAGGATGTTCGGCGAGCGGTGCAGCAGCCACGCCAGCGCGACGGACATCGGCGTGCTCCCGAGGCCCTCCGCGACCCGTTCCAGGACGTCCGACTGCAAGCGGGAGAAGCCGCCCAGCGGGAAGTACGGCACGAAGGCGACGCCCTGCCGGGCGGTGCCGTCGACCAGCTCGTCGTCGTGCCGGTTGGCCAGGTTGTAGAAGTTCTGCACGCACACCACCGGGGCGATCGACTGCGCCTCGGCGAGCTGCTCGGCGGTGACCGTGCTCAGCCCCAGGTGCCGAATCAGGCCCCGCTCGCGCAGCTCGGCGGGCGTGCCGAACTGCTCGGCGATCGAGCCCGGCTCGGGCGAGTTCATGCCGCCGACCCGCAGGTTGACCACGTCGAGCGCGTCCAGGCCGAGGCGGCGCAGGTTATCGTGCACCTGCTGGGTGAGCTCGGCCGGCGTCCGCGCTGGCGGCCAGCCGCCCTGCTCGTCGCGGCGGGCACCGACCTTGGTGACGATGTGCAGGTCGTCGGGGTACGGCGCGAGCGCCTCCCGGATGCTCTCGTTGGTGACGTACGGGCCGTAGTAGTCCGACGTGTCGATGTGCCGGATGCCCAACTCGACGGCCGCGCGCAGCACGTCGACGGCGGCGGCCCGGTCCTTGGGTGGCCCGAAGACGCCAGGGCCGGCCAGTTGCATGGCGCCGTAGCCGAACCGGGTGACGGTGAGGTCACCCATCCGGTAGGTGCCACCGGGCAGCTTGTCGCCGATCATGGTTCTTCCTCCGCCGGTCGGAGCGCCCGCCGGCACCTCGTACGGTGCCCGCCTCGGGCGGGCGCAACCAGGTCCCACCCACCCTGGGACCGACGGGGCCAGGGTCCGAGACGTGCGTCACGGCGCGTCCGGGAATCGTCGGCCGAGCTATCCAGTTGATCAGTGCCGGGACGCCAGCGTACCCAAGACGTCCGTTCGACGACGAAGCGGAGACACGATGACAGCCCTGTTCAGCCCGTTCACCCTGGGCAAGCTGGAACTGACCAACCGGATCGTGATGGCACCGTTGACGCGCAACCGCGCGGGCGAGGGTCAGGTGCCGCAGGAGATCTCCGCGACCTACTACGGCCAACGCGCCTCGGCCGGCCTGATCATCACCGAGGGCACCCAGCCCAGTGCCGTCGGCCAGGGCTACGCGGACACGCCGGGCATCCACTCTGCCGAGCAGGTCGAGGGCTGGCGGGCCGTCGCCGACGCCGTGCACGCGGGCGGCGGGAAGATCGTCATGCAGCTGATGCACGTGGGTCGGATCGGCCACCCCGACAACAAGGGCGGCCTGGAGTCGGTGGCGCCCAGTGCCATCGCCGCCCCGGGCGAGATCTTCACCCGCGACGGGATGAAGGCGTACCCGGTGCCGCGGGAGTTGCGCGGCGACGAGCTGCCGGGGATCGTCGAGGAGTTCGTCCGGGCGGCGCGCAACGCCGTCGATGCCGGCCTGGACGGGGTGGAGCTGCACGCCGCCAACGGCTACCTGCTGCACCAGTTCCTGGCGCCGTCGAGCAACCTGCGGACCGACGGGTACGGCGGCTCCCCGGAGGCCCGCGCCCGGCTGGTGATCGAGGTGACCCGGGCCGTCGTCGAGGCGGTCGGCGCCGACCGGGTCGGCATCCGGATCTCGCCCTCGCACAACATCCAGGGCGTGGTGGAGGAGGACGCGGCCGACGTGGCCGCCACCTATGGCGCGCTGGTCGACGCGATCGCGCCGCTCGGCCTGGCCTATTTGCACGCCCTGGCCGACCCGACGAGCGACCTGATCGTCGACCTGCGGTGCCGGTTCGGGGGTCCGTTCATCGCCAACGACGGCTTCGCCTCGGTGACCACCCGGGCGGACGCGGAGCGCATCGTCGACGGTGGCCTTGGCGACCTGATCGCGGTCGGCCGGAATTTCCTGGCCAACCCGGACCTGCCCCGCCGGTGGGAGATCGGCGCGCCGCTGAACGAGCCGGACCAGAGCACCTTCTACACGCCGGGCCCGCGTGGCTACACCGACTACCCGACGCTGGAGCAGTAGGCCCGGCGGCGAACCGTCCGGGCCCGCCGGTGACCGCCGGCCCGGACGGTTCGCCGCGCGGTGGCCGAGGCACCCTGCCCGGCCCGGCCGGCGGTCGATCACGGCGACGTGGCGGGCCTGGCCTTCTGCGGGTGGATCGTCTCCTGCCGGGCGAGCATCGCGACGAACTCGCCGATCTTCCGCTGGCGGGTCTCCGCCCGTTTGACGGCGGGCAGGAAAGCTAGTACTCCCAGCAGGACATCCGTTCTGACCTGCTGTGGCGGTGTGGTTTTGTCCGTGGGCATGGAGCAGCCACCGCTGAGTCTCGTGGTTGTGTGGACCAAAGATGCGGCGGTGGCCAGCCTCAACCACCTTCGAAGACGACCCACCGAGATTGCTCGCTACGTCGGCAGTACAGCACCTGAACCGCCTCCCGGCGGCCCATCTAAGCTGGGCCGCGGCGTTCGCTCGCTGCAGTGCGCTGCGCCCAAGCTCGTCGCGACGCGCCTTCCGCGGCGCCGACCCGGCATCAAGCGCTCAGGGAAACGAGTGACTTGAACCCAAGACAACCTCTTGTCGAGTCCCCTCAGGAGTTGTCATTGGTTGCCAAAACCCCTTGTTACCATCCGTAACCACCCCAACCTTGTCATCGGTTGTCAGGGATGGGCGCTGAGCTGCGCAGACGCGTTCAGGCGATGGTCGTTGCTTGTCACTGGTTGTCAACCACGGGCGGGGTTTTTCGGGGGGTAAACGGGGGCCGACCGGGCGTCGCCAGGTCCACGGCGTCCCGCTCCCCCATCAGCGAAACACCCGTCACCAAGGAAACGGCGCGCCCCTCCCCGCTGCGACAATCTGGCCGTGAACGAGGGGGGTCGTGTCGGGGGGCGACACACCCATTGCCCCACCGCCGATGACGCTCAGCGCAACTCTGAAGCTCGCGCAAGTCTAGCTACGGTGGTGACCTCTTCGGCTCCGCCGAAGAGGTCACCAGCCAGAAGTGCCTGGTCAGGGCGCTTCCCGTGGGATAGCCGTTCTAACAACGGCACGCCGGCACCCCCAGGGATGCCACTCGGATCGATCTTCGTTGACGGCAGTCGGCCATGCGGCAACGACGAATGCGTTTCGAGTCCCACCGCTCCTCGATGACGGCGGCGCACCCGTCGAGCGCCTTCACCGCCTCCGGGTCGGCCTTTTCGCCATCGGCCGTCTCCAGCTGGTCGACGCGCACCATCTGGCCCTTGTGCGGCCACTCCTTTGGCTTCTTCACGGTCTTCACGCCGGCCGCGGCCAGCTCGGCGGTGACCGGGTCCGGGCACCGGACTCCGTTCGAGATCGTCCGAGACCGTCCGGAGTCGTCCGGGACAGCTCTCCAGGGCTCAGGCAGCGGCAAAACTGTTCCCCAGTCACGGCGGCGGGCTAAGCCCGACCACCGCAAGTTTGCGACGAAGGGGAGCAGTGATGCGCAGAAGGTTCGCGACAATAGTGATGGCGGGACTTCTCGCGGTAGCCGGTGCCACCTTCGCGGCAGCGCCGCCGGCGATGGCGGACGAACCGACGTTCTGCGGGAACTGGCTGTCCAATCCCAACCTGGCCAGCAACATCACCGCCGTCTCGGGCACCCAGTACACCATCCCGGGCGCGGGCGGCGCCTACATCCGCGTGAACCAGGGCCAGTACTCCGGACGTTGGTTCGCCTGGGCGAAGGTCTACAACCCCGAGTTCAGCGGCCTGGTGGCGCTGATCTGGAAGTACACCCCGAACAACAGCCTCTACCAGTGTGGGCGGCGCGACGGCAGCACCGGCTGGTCCCCGGACTACACCGCCGGGGTTCGGGACACGGAGACCTCGATCGTGCAGGCCAAGTACAGCCGCAACCCGGGCTCCGGCACCGTCTACTACGGCGGCGCGTCCACCTGGAAGTAGTGGTTGGTGGCCTGCCCTGTCCCGTACGGGGCAGGCCACCTCGATTCGAGGGAGCGACGATGTCGTGGCTGAGACGCATTGTGGCGCTGGCCCTGCTGGCCATCCTGCTGGTGGGCTGTTCCGCGCCCGAGGCGGAGGTGCCATCCGTGCCGCTGATATCCCACGAGCCCGGCGTGGCGGTGGATCTCAGCCTGCCGTTCGACAGGTACGAGCTCTCACCGGAGGGTGGCGTCCAGGTGTCGCGCGCGCTCTACAAGCTGATTGAGAAGTGTATGGCGGGGTTCGGCCTGCGACTGGACGTGCCCCAGGCGTCGCCGCTGAAATATCCGGTGCACGCGACGCAGCTCTACTGGCAGGGAATGTACGACGTACGCGAGTACGGCTACGTAGGCCCACCAGGTTTCGCCGACGACATGTCCGCCGCCGCCCGAAGGGGTAGGAGGCACCTGCTGATCCCCGCCGAGCAGACCGCGGTCTACTTCGGCCAGACCGCCTCGCATGGTGCGTTGGCCGTGCCTACCGGAGGCTGCGACGGTGCCGCCGAGCGTGAGATAAACGGCACCGCGGAGCGACCTGTCCTCGCCGCGGTCGACCCCACCGTGGAGCCACACCTCACCTTCGAATGGTTTGAGAGCCAGGCTGCGGACCGAGCCATGGCCGACGCGCGCTACCGGTCGGTGCTGCGGGCGTGGAGCGAGTGCATGGCCCGGGACGGCCACCACTACCGCGATCCGGACGCCGCGGCCTCCGACCCACGGTGGAACGCCCGGGGTGCGCAGCCGAGCACGCCGCCGTCCAGCGAGGAGGTCGCCGTCGTGGTCACTGACCGCGCCTGCCGCACCGAGACCAATCTGACCGGCGTCCTCAGGTATCTGATCGCCGAGTTCGAGAATGACATTCTCGCGGAGCACGGATCCGACGTCGAAACGGCGTCCGTGCTTCTGCGCACGCGAGCACGCAACGCGGCGCGGGTGTTGGACACGTCGCCGATCAACTGATTCGAGTTTTGTCCGACCGTGAATACCGAGCAGCTATCTGAAAGGGATCGACCATGACGCGCACTTTGTGGCAACGGGGGGTCGTGGTGGCGGGGGCGTCCGTGCTGGGGGTCGGGGCGTCGCTGGCCGCCGTCCTGCCCGCCCAGGCGGCCTGCAGTTGGACCATCTCGACGCCGGTCAATAGCTCCGGAAGTGCTGTCACCACGGGTACCACGTCGGGTTGCGGCAGCTCCTCCAGCTGGGAGACGCAGCTCTACGTCTGGAACGGCGCGAGCTGGCAGTTGCTGAACTACTCCAGCTTCAGTGGCAACAGGAGCCGCTCTACAAGTCACACGTGCTCGGGTACGGCCAGCCACACGTTCAAGGGTGCGATCTACAACGCCGCCACCGGAGCGTCCAAGACATCGACGACCACGTTGGCCTGCGGCGTCTGATCCCGGCGACGACACGCGCCCGAGGGCTTCCTGAATCACCCGACCAACGAGCTCAACACGATCGCAAGGTAAATCGAGCCAGTTACACTCCCCACCGTGCCAGATCGAGCACCGGTACCCAGCACGGCGACCACCGCAGAGGAATATGTGGCAGCGCTCCGCCAGCTGAAAGCCTGGTCGGGGCGCTCCTTCCGGGATCTGACCCGTCTGGCCCGGGAGAGAGGGCGAGTCCTGCCCGCGAGCACCCTGGCTTCGGCGCTCGCTCGACCGACACTGCCGTCCCTGGACATCGTGATCGCCATCGCGGAGGCGTGTGAACTGCCGCCGAACGAGGTGGTTGAATGGGTACGCCTGCGTCGTCAGCTGGCTCAGTTGGAGGTCGCGGGGGAGGCCGCCGCCGCTGCCGGTGCCGCCACCACCAGGGCGGACCTGGTCACACCGTATCTGCTGCCGAGTGGGCCGACCTCGTTTGTGGGGCGGAAGGCGGAACTAACCCGAGCTGGGCACATCCTGCGCGCCGACGGGCAGAGCGCGCGTACGGTAGTGATCACCGGCCCGGCCGGGGTGGGAAAGACGACCCTCGCGGTCCGGCTGGCGCAACTGGCCGTCGAGCATTTTCCGGACGGACAACTGTTCGCCGATCTGCGTGGCCCGCACCCCCAGTCGGGCGTCTCCTGGCACGTTCTCGGTGTCTTCCTCCGCGCCCTCGGCGTCAGCAGCCACTCCGTGCCCGCCGCGCTCGAGGAGCGCATCAACCTCTACCGCAGCCTGCTCGCCCAGCGAAGCGTGCTCATCGTTCTCGACAACGCCGCCGCGGGCCGGGATGTCCAGGCTCTGATCGCCTCGGGGCCGAAGACCGCCACCATCGTCACCAGCCGGAGCGTCCTACCCGGGCTGGACGGCTCTCGGGTGCCGCTGAGGCTGCTCAGCGAGCCGGAAGCGTTGGAGATGGTCAAACGCATGATCGGTGAGGAGCGGGTCGCCCGGGAACAATCCTCCGCGTTCCAGATCGTCAACCGCTGCGACCGGCTTCCGCTGGCCGTGTGGATCGCCGGGGCCCGCCTGGCCGCTCGCCCGGACATGCCTCTGGGCGCTCTGGCCAGAGCCCTCGCCGACGAGCATCGAAAGCTTGATGAGCTGACGGTGGGCGATGTGGCGGTACGTGCCAGCATCGAGCTGACGTATGCGGCGCTGTCCAAAAACCAGCAGGAGACGCTGTCCTATCTGGCACAGATCAACACAGTCGACGTCGCCCCGTGGGCACTCGCGGCCCTGATGGACATCTCGCCGGCCGACGCGACGAAGCTCCTCGACGACCTGGCGGAGTTGCATCTGCTGTTCGTGCGCTACACCGGCAACGCGGCACCGCGCTACCGGATGCACGACCTGGTCGCCACGTTCGCACGGGACAAGGCGGCGCAGATCCTCACGCCGGTCCAGACGGAGCGGGCGAGGCTGCGGATGCTCGGCGGGGCGTTGGGCCTGGCGTGCGCCGCCGGCATCCGGATCAACACGGACTTCGACGAGGTGCCGTTCGCTGCCCCGCCCTGGTCGTTCAGCGTCCAGACACGTGACGCGGTGCTGGACGACCCGCTTGCCTGGTTCCGGGACGAGTACGGTTTCCTCAAGACGCTCGCCGAAGACATGCTTCCGTCCGTGCCGCTTCCTGCAGCTGGCCTGATCGTGGCCCTTGCGCCATTCATGCAGCTGTCGGGCTACTTCGACGACTGGCTGCACCTGCACAGCCGCGCGATGGGGTCGGTGGCTGGTGGCCCGGTCGGGGCCAGCCTGCGGCGCAACCTGGGTGAACTGTCGACGATCGTGGACGACTACCCGGCAGCGGAACGCCACTACCGCGCGGCGATCGGGATGCTTGATCCCTCCGACAAGGCGCGCATCGCCAGCACCTCGGCTGGGTTGGCCTACCTCTACCGTTTGCAGAGCAGGTATGCCGAAGCGAAGGAACATTTCGTCAGGGCCATCCACCTCGCGGAAGCCGCCGGCAATGACAACTGCCTGATCTACGCGACGACCGGCCTTGGTGTCACGCTGATGGAGCAGGGACGCCGCGACGAAGCGGTGGCGGTGTTCGACGAGAGCCTGCGGCGCAGCGAGGCCATCGGCTACCTGCCGGGGCAGGCGCAGGCGTGGCGCTGCCTCGGGCAGGTCAGCCGGCTGCGCGGCGACTACACCGCCGCCGAACGGCACTACCGCACCGCCGAGCGGATCAGCCTGTCGCTGGGCGACCAGTTGAGCGCGACGCACGCCAGGTGCTGGCTCGGTGACGTCCTCGTCAGACAAGGCAAGGAGGTCGAGGGCCGGCGCGTGCTGGCCGAATGCCTCTGGGTCTACCGTGCCGCGGCGAACCGCTGGGGGGAGGCGGCCGCGTTGCACTGCCTGGCCGAAGCTCAGTTGTCGGCCGGAAGACCGGACCTCGCCCAACGCCGTGCCGAGGTGGCGGTGGCCATCTGGACCGAGGTTCATTCGCCCTACTGGCTGGCCACGGCCAAGGCCACGCTCAGCAGGACGCGGAACCTCCTGAACCAGTCTGAACTGGTGAGACGGTCGAGATGAGGACGCCTAACGACGTCGTGCACGGTTGTCGGGGGGGGCCGGTCACCTCATCGGCGGTGAGGTGCGGCTGGTAGCGCCTTGAGTGGCTTGGTGGCGTTCTC
>NZ_JBIAKN010000006.1:0-415481 GCF_042872475.1 Micromonospora sp. NPDC005252
AACAAGCAACGGCACGCGTGGCGCTTGTGGTCGACGTGTCGACCAGCGACGCGGACCGTGCCGTTGAGGTGGCCACAACACTCGCCCAACGGGTCGGCAGGCGGACCTGTGACGGCCCCGGCCCTGTCGAGGTCAGTCCGCCGGTGTGGTTCACCCGGGTGTATGCGCTGGTCGGCGTCACCGGACACCGCCCATGGGTGGCGATGCAGACAGCGATGACAGCGCTGGGCCGCAGCGGCTGGGCTCCCTCGGCCGCAGTCGAGAGCGAGCAGTACGTGACGGCGGAGTTCAGGGCGTACCGCGAGCTCAACCGAGGTCTCGACGCGCTAGGAGTGAGCGCGGTGGAGATTCACGCCGGCTATGGACTGGGCCACGACCCGTCCCGTACGCCGGGCAGTCGGTAGCAGGGCGAGTGACGACGGCAGCCAGCCCGGCTACCGCCCCGCCCTCGATCGGGCAAGGTCACCGTGCTTCGGATCGGTGCCGCGCTCACTCTTCTGCCGCGGACAAGGCGCGTCGATCGTGAGCGTGCTCCCCGATCGACCGATGCGGCTGCGGGAGCCAGCGCTGGCGCCAACCACAGCACTGGGCCCGAGCTCACAATCGGTCGGCGGCCCGGTGCCGCCCTGGTTTGGGGGTGCAGGTTGGGAGCACCTCTCGCTGCCTCAAACACGCATAGCGCGGCGCAGCATGTCGGGCCGTCGAGTTTCGTCGCCGCACGGCCGACTGTCATCAACGAGGAGCGATCCGAGTGGCATCCCTGGGGGCGCCGGCGTGCCGCTATCTGGGACGGCTATCCCACAGGCAACACCCTGACCAGGCACCTCTGGTTGGTGACCTCTTTGGCGTGCACGAAGGTGTCAGCGCCCCCGCGCGGAGTGCTCGCCGTTGCTGTCGCCTCCGTGGCTGCCGGTTCCACCGTGAGCACTCGACGTGCAGTGCGGTGTAGGTCCGGCGTTGGTCGAGGAGGCCCCGAGATTCGGGCTTGTCGGGCCGTCAGGCATGTGCCGAGGCGCGCCAGAGGCGAAGTGCTCGGTCGCGAAGCGGCTGGGAGAGTTCGCGCGAGTCCTTCATGTCGGCCAGTACGTCGCGCAGATCCCGGGTAGGCCAGCCGGCGTCCAGCCAATCGAGTGCCAGTGCCGGCCAGTAGCTTCCCCATGCGGTGAGCGCGAACCGCACGAGGGCGGGAAGCGGTGTGTCGGCTATAGGCACGTCAGACAGCTCCGCACTGACGTCGTTCGGGGTGCGCTCCAGCAATGGCAACAGCCACACGAGCCGGTCCCCGGCCGGGTAGACCAACCCGTCGGCGGCGCCATGGATTAGCCAAGTGCCGACACCATCCCGCACCAGGAGCAGGCCGTTGTTGATCCTTAGCCTCGGATGGAGACGATCGTCGGCAGGGCCCATGCCGAACAGCCTGTCATGCCCTGATAAGGCGCGGCGTCGACCCGTCGGTAGGCTCGGTCGGCGACGCCTATGACAACGCCCTGGCCGAGTCGACGATCGGCATGCTCAAGACCGCGCTGATCAAACCACGTCGGCCGTGGCGGACCTGCGACCACGTCGAGATCGCCACCCTGGAGTACGTCGACTGGTACGACCACCACCGCCCCCACAGCGGAGCCGTGGACCTACCACCAACGCCCTGACCAGGTACTTCAAGCTGGTGACCTCTTCGGCGGATGCGAAGAAGTCAGCCGTGATTCTCCCGGTCGTCGGTCGGGCGACGTCCGCTCATGCCGATGCGCCGGCGCTCCAGCCCACGAACTGCCCCTCGCGGGCAGGAGCACCCATGACAACAGGCGCCCGCGGGGCATAGCGTGCACCCGATGATCCGACCTGCCTTCCTCGACGCCGCTGAGACCGCAGCAGCTCTGTTGCGCGAACCGATACTGGCCGAACGGTGGTCCACGCCCAGCGCGTTGGCCGACTTCTCGACGGGCGGCCTGGCTCGTCATCTTGCCTACCAGGTAACGCACACGGTGGCCTTCCTTAGCGCCGCGCCCGGACAGTCGGCGATCTCGGTGCTGGAGCATTTCACTGGCAACACCTGGGTGACGTCAGGCGTAGACAGCGCTGACAACATCGGCATCCGGCGCCGCAGCGAGCAGGCAGCCGCGTCGACGACCGCCGCGGACCTGGCGGACACCGTCGATGCCGCGTTGACCCAGCTGCGGGCCGTAGTGCCAGCACAACCTGTCGACCGCATCGTGGACCTCGGCGACTGGGGTCTGAGGGTCGATGACTTCCTATTGACCCGAGTCATGGAGCTGGTCGTGCACGTCGACGACCTCGCTGTCAGCCTCAGCCTGCCGACGCCGTCGGTGCCGACGGCAGCGGCCGAAGCGACGATCCAGCTGCTGAGTAGCCTCGCCGCCTGGCGACACGGTTCCCTGGACGTGATACGCGCACTGGCTCGGCAAGAACGAGCTCCCAGCTCAATCGCCGCCCTCTGAATGCCGGAGACCCTCTTGCATCGCCGAGGTAGCGGGCCCTCATCTGCCGCCGACCGTGCGCGCTGCTGCGGAGCGTCCGTCACCCCCGGTAGCTGTCGGAGGTCGTGCCGATTTGCAGCATGTGGCGGCGGCATCGGGTGACCGGGGCCGTGGCGGCCGACGATCTGTCCGAGGTCGCGGCAGCGGTGGCCCTGCATGGCCCCTTTGCGGATGCGTACGCTCGGCTTGAAATGACACACTCCAGAAGTGGAAAGCCTTCAGTGCGCGTCGTGCGGGAACGAGTTGAGCGTTCCGCTGCGGCTGGTCGAGCTGCCCGCCGGACCGCACTGGTCGCTGCTGGACCACCACCATGTGAACCCTCCGCGGCTCCAACCCGGCACCTATGCGATCGACGCGGCCGTCTACGGCCGTGATCAGGTCGTCAACACGTTCGTGCTCTCGCCCGGCGACGTCCGTGGCACACGATTCGTCCACGACCTCGTTCAGGTCGGCTGCTGGTCTCTCGTGGGATGGAACCCTTGCGTAGCCTGCGAGAAGTGCGGCGCCTTGGTCGCTTCTCGGACCGACGACTGCGATGTGGCCCAGGAGACGCGCTTTTATCCATTTATGGTCGTCCTGACGACCTGCGACGATAAGGCGGGCATCATCCCGGACCCGTTCGCGTTGATCGCTGACTGGGACAACGAAGCGCCCGACACCAGACGATACGGCTGGGTGCCCAAACCCGTCCGGCAGCGGCCGGAGCTTACGGCCACTCGCTGGAGCGGCCGAGATGTGAAATCGGATCTCTACCGGGACGACCCACCTGCCTGACCAGACGGCCGGGATCGGTCCACCAAGCGGCATACGGGATCTGCCGGCACCTCGACAGGGGCTATCGGACTCATCGCCGAGTCGCCACCTGCGCACTCATCTGCCGCGCTGGTCCGGGGACCGGTGTCGGGAATCGGCAACAGTGGCACACTTCGCTCGTGAACACGACGGTTCGCTAGGAGTGGAACACGCGCCTGCGGTCAGCAGCGCGACCATCACCGCGGCCAGCGCGCGACGTCGCGCGTGCACGTTCGTGCCGCTCACTGGGGACCTCCGGCGGTAGACAGCAGGCCCCGTCCTCGACTCGGATCAAGCGGACCGGTGGAACGCGGAGTCGGTGTGCCGTCCACGGCGACACCGCCACTCACATCGAACGCGAAGCCTCGAAGGCACGCCGGGAGCCGGGGAGGCTGCTCGATGACCCCAACCTGCGTGGGCGAGGACGGCTGCGCGAGTTGCCTTGACGAAAGTTTCGCCGACCGGACGTTCGACGGCTATCGGACGGTGTTGGCCGCCGGTGCCGGCAGGAAGGGAGGGCCTGCCGGTCGTGTGTGCGAGTGGCAATGTCAAACAATGGCAAGTAGTACCGCCTGGTTCTGGGCGGCGGCCGAGCGGTAGAAGCGGCAGAGGTCGGCGAAGGCCGGCGCGAGGAATTTGTCGAAGTCGTCGGCGCCGCGATCCCACCCACCCGGGTAGATGGTTGCGGCCGCTAGGGCGTCTGGGTCGAAGCGGGAGCGCAACGCGTCGACGTCCAGCATGTCGAGCGCGGCGGCGACGACGCGGACCGTCTCCACGTCGAGGAGGCGTGGCGGTCCGTAACCGCCCTCCTCGCCGATGTCGTCGCCGCCGAGGACGGCCGCAGCGGCTGGATCGTCCACCTCTCCGGCTGTGCCGGCCAGCAGGTAGTGCAGGGCATGCCATGACTTGTGCAGATCCAGCTCGGGATCGGGCATCTCTGCGTCTTCATCGTCGAGGTCGCCGAAGAGCAGCAAACTTACGGTCGCCGGATCGTCCAACACGGCCCGCAGTTCCTCGGCCGACAGCCGACGCCCGATCAGCTCCATGCCCACGAACAAGTCCTCCCGACAAACCTGCTCGCTTCCTGTTGCGGAAGCGCCTTGCTGGTGGCGCGGCACGATACCGGCGCCTGGTTCGGCGGTGAAAACCAACCTGGGCAACACATGCTCTACCCGTACGGCCAGAGCGTCTCGGTTCCGCAGGCAGGCGTGACACGGGCGTGCTGTAGCCGTCGTGGTGGGCCACCCACACAGTCCCGTCGGCGTCAGCGCGTGGCGGGAACGGATGGCTTGCGTACGTGCGCTGCCAGAGCCTGCCTCCGGCCAGGTCGACCGCGGTGAGGACGGTGGTGTACAGGTTGCGTGTGCTCGGGCTGCGGCCCGCATAGCTGGTGAGGTAGATCGGCCCGTCCGGGTCAGCGGCCGCTAGGCCCCGGACCTGCCCAGGCACGTCGATGATCTCGGGGTCCTTCACCTTGCCACCTCCTCAGCCGTGCGATGGCTGGCGCCGGCTTTCATGCTTGCTCGCCGGCCCCAGCCGGGGCGGTCAATTCGCATCGACGTGCAACAGCGGCATTGTTGCGCCAGCGTCGGTGCTGATCCGGCCGACTGAGACTTGAATCCCACCGGCAAACCTGTGGGCAGGTCTTCCTCGACGGTGACCTCTTCGGCGAGCCCGAATGGGCTGGGCGTGAAGACCGGTGGGGACGACGTCCGTTGTACCGCGTGGGACATATTCAACCGGCCGGGGCGTGCCCATCAGTACAAAGGCGTCGGTGGGGCGGGCTCCGCTGACGACTTGAGACATAACGCAGTGCCGCGGGTTCCGGCTGGCCCATAGTCTATGCGCAGTAGTCGCAGCGGCTCGACGCGGGCAACTCGGTGTAGCAGCTCGGGCAGCGCGGTCGGGGCACAGGCTCCTTCGCAGCCTTGCGAGCTGCCCGACGCTCGGCCACTTCTTTAGTCAGCTCAGGTCGGCCACCATCAGCAGGCAGGCCGACAGCGTCGTAAGTCCGGTAACACAGAAGGCGATGCTCGGCGGCGTAGGCCTCGATATCTTCGCCGGGGACACCCAGGACCGATTTTGGTGCCCTGGCGTAGCCATCCCCGATCGTGCCGTCCTGACGTACGCACAGCGACGTAAGCGGCGGCCCACCCGCAGCCTTCGCCAAGATGGCGACCTCCTCGAGGAGTTTCCCGATCCAGTTGGTCAACAGCATGCGCGTACGGATGCCTGACCGCTCCTGCACGTGCTCGCCGAGATCCTTGTACTTGATGACGGCGTTGTACCGGCGTGCCGTCGTGACCAACTCCTCATGGGCGAGCGGTACCCACGCTGCGAGCGCATCCACGAACGCCACGGGCGAATTGTCCGCCACGCGATAAGTGCCTGGCCCCGTCGTCACGCTTTGACCCTACGGCTCGCCGCAGTCAAAGTCGAAGATCGCCGCGAGGGAGCCCGGTCGCAAGCATGAGGTCGACCGAGGTCGAACCTTGCGTGACGCGCGCGGTGCGTGCGACGAGACGGCTCGGTGTTTCAGCTGGGGTGGCTGCTGGCGAACGGCGTCGGCCCGCTCGAGACGGTCGACGGCATCGAGCGCGTGCCCGAGCCCATCGCAGCGTTGACGACAATCGCACAGCGGCACACCGGCTCCGCCCGACGGCCGACCGCAGAGGTGATCGCCGCCGCGCAAGCCCAGTTCCCCGCCTTTGAGGCACTGCTCAACGCGCACGCACCGGCGGAGTAGCCCTGGAGTTTGACCTGTCAATGATGGAAGCCGGATCCTCATGATCGGCAAGACAGGCCCTAGACGGCAGCTACAGGAGTTGGTGGCAGCGAGTGGGGCGCGTTCAGGATTGCTGACCCTGGTTGCGCAACGGCCGGGCTTGGTCGACACCGCACCAGGCCCGGCCGCTGCGTCACGCGGCTAGGAAATGTTCCAGCGCCGGTTCCAGTTCACGCTGCAGGTCCATACCTGCGGTGGTGCGCCGATGTCGTAGCTGACATCCTTGACGCCGAGGCACTTCTTGCCCGTCATGGTGACGAGTTGCAGCCAGGGGTCACCCGGCGTCGCCGGAGCCGCGATCCATTCCTGCGGATTCGTACGCTTCAGCCTCCGTGCTCATGTGGTGCACCGACCGTGTAGAGAAGTGTGGCGAGCGACAGGAGCGCCACAATGATGCGGATTCTCATGCCGGCCCCTCAGCTTCCTTCTGTCATTGGTGCGCCGATGGTGTAGAGCAGCAGGGCCAGCGACGCTAACGTGAGCATCGCGTAGGCGGCCTGGCGCCAGACGGTGGACATGGTCATGTTTCACCTCCCGTGATGTGCTGGGGTCCCGGATCGGGTTGGTCGTGGCGGCGACGCATCGCGAGCGCCGTCAGCGCGACGGTCCCGGCGCCAATGAGCACGTCGCCGGGACTGACGAGCTTCTTCAACGGCGTGACCGGGATCGTGTCACCGAGGAGCGCGAACCGGGTCGCATCGTCCGCGGGTTCGTTCTTGGGCGTGGTGAGATCCGGCCGTAGGCCGACCGCCTCAGCCCCGCTCGGCTGGTATGGCATGCGTCCGTTGAGTGCGACCGTCACTCCATTGGCGAGCGCACCTACCGTGATGGCGACGCCAGCGACGCGGATCGCGAGCGGCCATCTGGGAAGGTTCATGGCCAGCCACCACAGGACCAGGCCGAATACGACGACCAGCGTGCCGGGATGCCGCAGGGCAGCCACGTGGTACTGCGCCGCCTGGACGACGGCGGCCAGCCACAGGAGCCACACGGCCGAGAGTCGGATGCTCCGCAAGCCGGCGATTCGACCCCCGCTGGCGTAGCCGACAAGGACACCCACCGTCGGCGGTGCGATGAGCAAGATCAGACTGTGGATCGACATGGCGCCACCGTGTGGGCCTCGACGGCCCTGAGTCCGGTCATTTGCGGTCCCTATCGTGGAGTTCCCCTCAATAGACCAAGTCCAGTGTGGATTGCCGGATCTGATCGCGGCATGGTTCTTCCGTCCATCGGTTCACTGATGATCGGGCTTCACGCGTAAGGGTTGAGGTTGCGTCCGCTGGAGTGGGGTGTACGACTTGCCCGTGATGGGCCGACCATGTGACGCGGAGCGGTGAGGCGGAAGCGGGGTGGCCGGAGGCGCTTGCGGGCAGAGCACAGGACGATTGCCGAATAGCCGTGTGAGCTCTCCCGGGCGACCTGCCGTACCTCAATTGATCCGTCCAGCGGCCCGAATTCGGGTCGCAGTACCGCCCGGAGGTCGTGTTCGTCGACATCCGCACTGGGAAAAGTCTTCTCCCCGACGGTGTAACCGCGGCAGCGGCGCAGGGCCGCGGTGACGAAGAGACCCCCGGGCCGGACCAGGCCAGTGATGTGGCGCATGAAGAACTGCCAGGTCGCCCGGTCGGCGGTGGCGGAGTCCGCGCAGTAGGCGCTGACCACCGTCGCGTATCGGCGGTCCATCGGGCGGGGCTGCCGGGCGTCCACCCGGATCAGCGCGGTGATCTTCTCCCGGGCGAGATCCTCACGGATCGCCACGTCCTCGTCGGTCGGGCAGCTGACCCCCTCACACCGCAGGGTGTAGCGGACGAACGGGCGCCAGTCGTGAGCATCGTGCTCGCGGTCGATCCACCGCTGGATCTCGTTGAGATTCGCCGGCAGGTAGTCGCCCAGGTGGATCTCCGAGGCCACCTCGGCGGCCGCGAAAACGTGATGCAGGGTGGGCCCCACCCCGAAGAACAACACGGGCTGACCACGTTCCGCGCGTCGCATCGCCTCGACGAGGAACGCGATGGTGGCGATCTCGTCCGGTTCGACGGTGCGGTAGTAGCCGGCGAGGTACTCCGCCGGTATCCAGTCCGTGTCGAATGACGCGTACCGGCGGCGCCGCCGGGTCAGGAAGGCTCGGGTGAGGCGGGCGAGGCCGTACTCGTACAGGGCGGCGCCCAGGTTGGCACCGCCGAGGAACACGAGTGCCTCGTTCGAGGTGATCGAGTCGCTGAAGGCGGCGATCCCGAAGGCGCCCGCGTAGTAGGGCACCTCCTTGGCGACCTCGGTACCGGCGTACCCGAGGGCCGCCGCCAGGCGCGGTGCGCGGACACCGCTCGCCCTGCGCCGGAGCACGTCGTACAACGCCTTGGACAACACGTTGGTGCTGGTGCCCGTCGTCGCCAGGAGCGTCCAGTTCGCCCGCACACCGGTCCGCAGGCCGAACCCCCAGACCGCGTAGGTGGCGACCAGAAACGCCACCGTCCCGCGGTGGTCGAGGCTGCTGAGCAGGCCGGACGCGACCAGGCACGCGCCGGCCGCCACCACGCTCGCCTCCAGCGCGTAGGCCGATGCCGTGGTGGCGACGAGGCTGAAGACCCAGTTCCAGAGCTTGCGGTGCGTCGTCGGGGCACGGTCCGCCCGCCGGCCCACCGGAGCCGCACCGATGTCGTTCATACCGGTGCCGCCGCTCTGGCCGGTCGTCGGCCCGGCTCCCAGGCCACCGACTGGAACACCGCGACCACCAAGGCGCAGACCGGTCGCCCGGTGCAGCGGGCGCCGGCGACCGCGATGCCACGCGACGGGAAGCTCGTGCCGCGGTTGCGGCACAGCGCGTCCAGGGACGTGGTCACCAGCCCCCGCAGGCTCACCTCGTCGTCGGCGTCGTGTTCTACCAGCAGTCCGCGCCCGCAGTCGTCCTGCACCCAGCCGAGACCGGCCCAGGCCTGTGCGTCCGGCGCCGCCGTCCGCGCCCGTGCCACCACGCAGTACAGCCGGTCGCCCCAGCTACCCGGTGTACGGCCGATCCGGTCGACCTGCTCGACGGAGCTGGCGGGCGGCAACACCGAGCTGAGGTAGATCAGGTTCCGGTCGGCGACACCGGCCGCCACCAGCGCGGCGTCGAAGGCGGCCAGCTCGGTCGGGCCACGGCCGACGGCTCCGGCCACCAGGATGTTCATCGCTGTCCGCCGTCCGCGCGGACTGCGGGCGGGGAGTCTTGCACTGTCCGCGCCCGTTCCGATCCGGTGCGCTCGGCCTCGACCAGCACCCGGCGGGAAAGCTTGCCCGACGGCGCCCTCGGCACTGACGAGGTGAACCGGACGGCGCGGAGCCGCTTATAGGGAGCGACCCGCTCGGCCACGTAGGCCAGCAGTTCCGCAGCTGTCGCCGGTCCCCGCAGCACCACGTACGCGACCGGCACTTCGCCGGCGTCCGGGTCGGGCCGGGGTACCACGGCCACGTCCGCGACCGCCGGGTGGGTGAGCAGCAGGTGTTCCAACTCGGCCGGCGCCACCTGGTACCCCTCGTACTTGATCAATTCTTTCAACCGGTCGACCACGTACAGGTAACCGTCCTCGTCGAAGTAGCACAGGTCCCCGGTGCGCAGCCAGCCGTCGGCGTCGATGGTGGCGGCCGTGGCCTCCGGACGGTCGCGGTAGCCCCGCATGACCTGCGGGCCGCGGATCCATAGCTCGCCGGCGCGCCCGGCACCAAGGTAGGCACCGCCGTTCGGATCGACGACGCGCGCCTCGGTGTTCGGCACCAGTCGACCGACCGACCCGCGCCGCGGCTGGTCGAGTGGCCCTACGGCGACCATGGCGGTGGCTTCCGTCATGCCGAGGCCCTGGCTGACCACACACCCGAGCCGCTCGGCGCATCGCTGCTCCACATCGGCACCGAGGGGAGCCGCACCCACGCCCAGACTCCGCAACGAGGACAGGTCGTGGTCGTCCACCAGTGGATGATCGGCCAGCGCGGTCGCCATCGGCGGCGACACGATACTGACCGTCACCCGGTACTCCTCCATCGTCCGAAGGAAGGCTTCGAGGTCGAAGCGCGCCAGGGTGACGACGGTCGCGCCGGCCGCCAGACTGCACGGCAGCACGACGTTGAACCCCATGACGTGGAAGAACGGCGCCGCGGCGAGCACCACGTCGTCCTCGCGGAAACCCATCACCGCCTGGCTCTGGCGAACGTTCGTCACCACGCTCGAGTGGGTCAGCTCCACTCCCTTGGGCAGGCCGGTGGTGCCGCTGGAGTACGGCAGGGCGGCGAGTCCGCGATCGGGGTCGTCCGCGAGCGTCGCCGGCGGGTGGTGGTGGGCGATCAGTTCACGGAACGACGTTGCGCCGACCGCGTCCCCGAAGACCAGCACCTCCTCGACGCCCGCCCGCTCGGCGGCGGCCACCGCGCGGTCCAGGAACGGCGGCACGGTGACCAGCATCCGCGCCCCGGCGTCGGCGAGCTGACCGGCCAGCTCCTCGACGGCGAGCATCGGGTTGGCGCCGGTGATGATCCCGCCGGCTGCCATCGTCCCGTAGGCGGCCAGGGCGAACTCCGGCGAATTGGGGCTGTAGAGGGCCAGCACGTCACCCGGGGCGAAGCCTCGGGCGACCAGGCCGGCCGCGACCCGCTCCACACCGGTGGCGAGTTGCCGGTAGCTGATCGTGCGGCCGGTTGCGCCGTCGATCAGGGCCGGTTTGTCGCCGAGGCGGGCGGCATGCCGCAGTACCAGCGATGGCACGGTGGTCCCGCCGACCTGGACGTCCGGCAGATCGCTGCGGGACGGATGAACAACGGCCATGGCTACTCCTTCACCGTTGACGCCGGCACCAACCTGGGCAGGTTGCCGCTGGTGGGCCCGGGTTCCGACACTCATGAGCCGACCGTAGGGAGCTGCCGTGTGCAGACCGTTTCCCGACCGTTTTCGCAGCGTGGAAAGCGATAGAGTTCTTTCCGGACGACGACGGTGGTGGCTATGCGGAACCAACAGTTGCGTGTCCGGGTGCTCGGCGGGGCCGAGCTGACGATGGATGGGCGTCCCCTGGTGGAGCTGGCCTCCGCCAAGGCGACGGCGCTCCTGTTCTACCTGGCGGTCACCGGCACCGCGCACTCACGCTCGGCGCTGGCCGGGTTGCTCTGGAGCGACCTTCCGGAGCCGACGGCCCGGGCCAATCTGCGGCTGGTGCTGACCAAGCTGCGCCGGGTCGTCCCGGAGCAGGTGGCAGTGAGCAGGCAGACCATAGCGCTGGCGGACAGCCGGCAGGTGTGGGTCGACGTCGCGGAGGTGAGCCGGGTGGCCGCCGCCCACCAGGACGACGACGAGCTGCTGGAGGCCGTCCGGCTCTGCCGAGGCGACTTCCTCGAGGGTTTCGGCGTCCCGGGAGCGCCGCTTTTCGATGATTGGCTGACCGAGCGGCGCGCCGCTGTTCGGGCGGACATGCTCGCGCTCATGGACCGTGCCGTGCAGCGGGCCAGAGACCGGCGGGATGCTGCCGGCGGGATTGAGGTGACCCGCCGGCTGCTGCAGCTGGAGCGCCTGCACGAGGAGGCGCACCGTGCGTTGATGTGGTTCCTGGCCGTGGGCGGTCAGCGTAGCGCCGCGCTCGCCCAGTACGAGACCTGCCGCTATCTCCTTCGGGAGGAGTTGGGTATCGAGCCGGCGGCGGACACGCTTGCCCTCCGTGACGAGATCGCCGTCACCCGTGGGTTCACCGCGCTGGGTGTTGACCCGCTCGCGTCCGCCGCTCGGCAGGACGTGGCCCTGGCGGCCGGGTCGCCGCCGACCGATCTGCCTCGCCCGCTCACCGCGCTGGTCGGTCGGGAAAGGGAGCTGGCGCGCCTGCATGAGCTTCTCGATGATCCCACGTGCCGGCTCGTGACCCTGGTGGGTCCCGGCGGGATCGGAAAGACCCGGCTGGCGGTAGAGGTCGCCGCGTATCGGCAGGGGCGTCGTCGTGACGGGACGGTGTTCGTGTCGTTCGTTGGCACCAGCCCGGCCCGGCCGGCCGAGGCCGCCGATCTGGTCGTCGCCGGTCTCGCCCGCGCGCTCGAGATCGACCTGGCTGTGCCCCGCGAACCGCTGGACCTGCTCGCCGAGCAGTTGGCCGGCCGCGAGCTGCTTCTCGTGCTCGACAATCTGGAGCATCTCCGCGACAGCGCGGGGGTGCTCGCCGAACTCCTGAGGCGAGCACCCGGCGCGCAGCTGTTGGTGACGTCCCGGCGGCCGCTGGGGCTGGGTGTGGAGTGGCTGGTCGAGGTGCCAGGTCTGCCGTACCCACCGCCGGGCGCCGACGCGGACGCCGCCGGCTACGAGGCGGTGCAGCTCTTCCAGGAGCGGGCCCGGCTGCTGCGTCCCAACTCCCTCGCCATCGACGGCACCGCGGGGGCCGGCCGCGTGTGCCGGCTGGTCGCCGGTGTGCCGCTGGCCATCGAGCTGGCCGCCCGCTGGGTGCGCTCCGCCACCCCGGCCGCCATCGCCGATCGGCTCGCCAGCGGGCTCGAACTGCTCGAGACCACCGCACCCGACGTGGAGCGGCGACACCGCAGCCTCCGCTCCGTGATCGACTGGTCGTGGCAGCTGCTGACCGACGAGGAACGCCGGACCCTACGGCGGTTGTCGGTGCTGCGCCGTAGCTTCGACCTCGCGGCCGCCGGCGCCGTGGCGGGCGCCGGACTGCCGATGCTGGCCAGCCTCGTCGACCAGTCGCTGATCGCGGTCGGCGAGGACGGCCGCTACGAGATGCACGAGCTGCTCCGGCAGTACGCGGCCGAGAGCCTGGCCGCGGACCCCGCGGAGGAGGCGCGGACCCGGTGGCGCCACGCCGAGCACTACGTCGCACTGCTGCCCGCGCCGGGCGAGGCCCGCACCGAGGGCGGGCCGAGTCTGGAAACGGAGCAGGAGAACCTGCGCGCCGCCACCGAATGGCTCATCCTCGGCGCCGACCCGATCACACTCGACGCTCACCTGGTCCGGCTGTGGGCGGTGTACCAGCGCCTGGGCTGGTTCCGCGAGGCTCAGGCCTTCTTCCGCGCGGCCCTGGAACGTCACGTCGCGCCCCTGCATCGGGCCCGCTGGCACCGCATGCTCGGCGAGACGCACCAGCAGATCGGGGAGGCGAACGCCGCTCGGTACCACCTGGAGCGGGCACTGGACCTCCTGGTCGGCCGCGTCCCGACGTCGACGTCGGGACGACTGGGGATGATCGCGTCACAGGTGATCCGCCGGACGCTTCACGGCCTGCGGCCGGGTGGTGTCGTGGCCCGGGGTGCGGACCGGCGTGAGGCGGCCCGCGAACGCGCTGCCGCCTGCTTCACGATCGCCGAGGTCTACTGGGTACTCGATGAGCACCTTCCGGTCCTCGCCGCGTCGATCTCGTCGCTGAACGCTGCCGAACGCGCCGGGGACCTCGATCTGATCGTGCGGGCGCAGGCTGGTCTCGGGATGATGATCGGCACCGTGGGGTTGCACCGGCTCGCGGGCCGCCACCTTCGTGCCGCGAGCAGCGCCGTCGAGCGCACCAACGATCCGCTCACCGCCTGCTGGGTCGGCATTGTGGGCGGGCTGCACTGGACCGGGGTCGGCGACTGGGCCGCCGTCGACCTCGGCGCGAACCGGGTCCTGAAACTCCGGCGCCGGACACCGATGCACCGGTGGGCCGACGAGGTGCTCCTGATCAGCGCATTCAGGCGGTACCTCACCGCCCGCTACGCGCAGGCGGCCGCAGCGGCCGCCGAGGCGATGGCCGCCGGCCGAGAACGCCGCGATCCCGTCGTACACCTCTGGGGTCTACTCGTCCTGATCGAGACGGCCCTGCGCGCCAACCCCGACGACCCGGCGCTGGCAGGCTGGTCCGAAGAGGCCGCACAGCTTTTGCCGGCAGCGGCCAGGATCGACGCGGCCCGCCTCCACGCCGCCGTGGCTCGCCAACACCTTGCCAGCGGGCAGCCGTTGGACGCGTGGCAGGCGATCCGCACCGCCGACCACCTGATCGGCCCACATCCGTCGTTCGAGCAGTACGCCATCGAGGCGCACGCCGGCATTGCCGAGGTCTCTCTGGCGCTGCTCGAGCTGGCGGATCCGCATCGACGATCGGCGCGCGGAGCGGGCGAGCCTGACCCGGCCGAGCTGCGCGAAAGCACCGCAGTCGCCCTGCGCCGGTTACGCCGCTACGCCCGCACGTTTCCCATGGCCCGTCCGAGGGCGCTCATCTGCCTGGGCTGGTACCGATGGCTGGGCGGCCGGGCCGAGCCCGCCCGGCGGGCGTGGGTCCGGGCAGCCCGCGAAGCCGAGCGACGTCAGATGCCCTACGAGCTGGCACGCGCCCATTACGAACTCGGCCGTCACCTCGTCGCGGGACAGCGGTCAGCCCTCGGGCTCGACCGGGCTGAGCACCTTGAGCGAGCGATCGCCGAATTCGGCCTTGCCGGATGCCGAGCGGACCTGCGCCGAGTTCAGGCGCTCGCCCGGCGGACCGGCTCGTAGCCCGCATCGCAATACCAGGTTCCGTTGCGTTGAGCCGGGCACGTATTCATGCGGAACCTACGACGCGGCCACTACGAACTCGCCATCGAGGCCCCGCCCACTCTGCGGGTCGCCGCTGCGTTCACCGACTCGCCCAGGCGATCTGACCGCGGACCCGACCCGGGTTCAACACGTCCGCCGATCCGATTACGCAACGGCGCCACCTCAACGTCCGGGTGGTCACTGATTCAGGGCTTATGCCGCATCCGAGTTATCTGTCCGATTCTGTTCCCTATGCTCCAGTTGACACCCGTACCCGATCCAGGAGTCCGGCCGGTCCTGCGCCGCGTGCTGCCCACGCCGCGCGTACGCCCGGCTCGCGTCGCCGTGGGGCGCGCCCCCGCCGCGGTGTGCACCGCCGGATCCGACAGAGATGCGTGAGACACGATGAAGGACGCGGACACAATAGTCCTGCCCCGGCTGGCGTCGACGGAGGTCGACGTCGAGGACCCCTGGGGTGAGGACCACGCGATCGTCACCCAGGCGACGACCGACACCGGCCGGTGGCGGGTCACCGCCTGGCTGGTGCCGGCACTGTTGACGGTCGCGCTCTGCCTCCTGCGGGCCGGCGTGGCCACTCCGCCGGGCGGCGGCACCCCGGGCCTCGCCGGTTCGCCGCTGCTGCGCTTGTGGGCGGAGGTGCTCGGCGCGTCCGGCCCGGCGATACGGGTGGTGTCGACGGTGGCCGTCACCGCCGCCGCGGCCCTCGTCGGGTTCCTGGCGGCCCGACTCTTCACGCCGCGGGTGGGCCTACTGGCCGGCGTGATCTTCGCGCTGCTGCCGACGTCGACCCGGTACGCGCAGGAGATCCAGCCGTACGCGCTGACGGTGTTCGCCGCCGTGCTCGCCACGCTGCTGCTCGTGCGGGCGGTTGACCGGCCGACGGTCGGACGCTTCGCCGGCTACGGCGCCGCGGTGCTGCTGCTGGGCCTTTCGCACGGTCTCGCGCTGCTGTTGCTCGCCGGGCACGGCTGGTCGATGTTCGTCTTCCGACGCGGGGTGGTCGGCCGGTGGTCGGCGGTCGCGATCCTCGGCGCGCTCCCCGCGGCTGTCGCGCTGGGGCTTCCCAGTGGCGTGGTCGGCGGCGGGATCGCGCGGGGGTCGGAGCCCACTCTGGACGTGCTGGCCGCGACGCCCCGGAACCTCTTCGGCGTCACCGCCCTGGGGGTCGTGCTGGCCGGGTTGGCGCTGTTCAGCCTGCCGCTGCGACGCTCCGCCGCCCTCTACACCGCCTGGGCGGTGGTGCCGCCGCTGGGTCTGCTGCTGGTCGCGCAGGCGACGCCGGTCTGGATGCCGGAGGTGCTGCTCTTCACGCTGCCCGCGTGGGCCACCCTCGGCGCGGTCGCGCTGGCGCGGGTGCGCGCCCGGTGGTGCGCGGTCGCCCTGGTGGCGATCGCGGTGCTCGGCGCCCCGGCGCAGCTGGCCCGGTCCACGCCCGGGGGGCGCGAGCGGGCGACCGGCGATCTCACGAGGGTCGTTCACTTGTGGACGCGACCCGCCGACCGTGCGACGGCACGCGAGGCGCACCCCGCCGGTGGCTGAGGAGAGCGCGGCTCATGGTCATTTACGTAACTAGCCCGCTTTAAGCAAATTGTCCGAATAGCATCAGCTCCGGTCGAGTTCGAGTCGGGCAGAAATCCATGGGGGCAATGTGGTCATCGCCAGCGATAGCCGGCGGTCTCCCGTCGCCGGGCAGGGCATCGCCGTCGCTCCGGCCCTGACCTCGATCGGAGGGTCGTCGGAGCCGCCCGACCGTCGGCAGCGCAACGTCCGGGCGCGCCGCGCCTACGCGGCGTGCGGTACGACGGCCGGACCGCTGATCGCGCCGGGGCACGTGGCGGCGCCGGTCCAGTTCCGGCCGTCCCTGTCGCCCGCGTCCCGGCTGATCCTGACGCTCCTGGTTCTCGTCAACAGTGCGGCCGGGCTGCTGTTCGTCGGGTGGCTGCTGCTCCCGGCGCACGTGCCGGGGCCCGGCGTGACCGGGATCGGCAGCTGGCAGACGACGGCGGCCCGGCTCGGCTTCTGCGTGGTCGTCGGCGTGGAGTTGATCCGCCTCGCGCAGAACGTCGTGATCTGGGTCTTCGCGTTCCATGCCAAGGATCCGGTCCCCGTCGATCCGCCCGTCGGCCTGCGGGTGGCGCTGCTCACCACCATCGTGCCCAGCAAGGAGCCGCTCGACGTCGCCGAGCGGACCCTGCGGCGGATGCGGCAGATTGTCTACTGCGGCCAGGTCGACGTCTGGATCCTCGACGAGGGGGACGACCCCGCGGTGAAGGAGATGGCCGCGCGGCTCGGGGTGCGGCACTTCAGCCGCAAGGGCCGACCCGAGTACAACCAGCCGAGCGGCGAGTTCCGGGCCAGGACGAAGTCGGGAAACCACAACGCCTGGCGGGCCGAGCACGAGCACGGCTACGACGTGGTCGCCAACGTCGACCCGGACCACGTGCCGTTGCCCGGCTTCCTGGAACGGACCCTCGGCTACTTCCGCGACCCGGACGTCGCCTTCGTGGTGACCCCGCAGGTCTACGGCAACATGCACCAGAACTGGGTCGCGCACGGCGCGTCGGTGCAGCAGTACCTCTACAACGGACTCATCGCGCGCGGCGGCAACGGGCTGGACGCGCCACTGCTCACCGGCACCGGCCACCTCTACCGACCGGCGGCCTGGCGCAGCGTCGGGGGCTACCAGGACTCCATCATCGAGGACCACCTCACCAGCATCCGGGTCCACGCCGCCGTCAATCCGCACACCGGCAACCGGTGGAAGGGCGTCTACACCCCGGACGTGGTGGCCATCGGGGAGGGCCCCACCTCGTGGGCCGACTACTTCAACCAGCAGAAGCGGTGGGCGGCCGGCATCTGCGAGATCCTGGTCCGCCCCGAGCTGCGCGCACCGCGCGAGCTGGGCACGCGGCGCCGCTGGCAGTACCGGCTGCTCCAGTTCTACTACCCGAGCGTCGCCGTCGGCCTCCTGCTGGGCAACCTCGCCACCGCCCTGTACCTGCTCACCGGCGTCGGCACGGCCCAGCTCGACGTGACCGTGTGGTCGGTGCTCTGGGCCGGCACCATCGGCACCTGGTTCGCGCTCTGGCTCTGGCTGCGCCGCTTCAACATCGCCCCGCACGAACGGGAGGAGATCGGTGTGGTCGGCATGGCGCTGGCCCTCTTCACCGGTCCCGTCTACGTGGCCGCCGCGGTCGGCGCGCTGCTGCGGCGCAAGCTCGCGTTCGTGGTGACGGCCAAGGGCAAGCTGCGCACCACCGAGTCGCTCGGCACTTTCCGGCTGCACTTCGGCTGGGCGGCCATCGCCGCTGCCGTGCTCGGCGCGAGCTTCCTGCTGGACCACGGCCTGACTCTGCTGTGGGTCTGGCCGGTGCTGACCCTCGTGACCGGCCTGGGCCCGCCGCTGATCGCCATCGTCTCCGGTGTGACGCGCCGTGGGCGACACCGCGACGACGCGGCCCGCGCCGCCGCGCGTACCCGTAGCGAGGACCGCCACCCGCCGAGGACGCGGGTGCCGGCGGAACGGAGTGTGCCATGGCGAGGCTGACCCTGCCGCGGAGCATGCTGGCGCTGATCACCGCGCTGCTGCTCACGTACGCCTTCGTGATCGCGCCGCGCACGGCGTCGGGAGCCCGGGGGGAGGCCGCGGCGACGGCCGCACCGAGCGCCCCGGCGACGGCCGCACCGAGCGCCCCGGCGACGCCCGCACCGCCGCCGCGCCCGGAGCCGGTGCTCTTTCCGCCGGCCGGGAAGACGTTCATCGGCGTCATGACGAACGAGGGTCCGTACGACTTCACGCCGGTGAATGCGTTCGCCGCCGCCGCGAAGCGTCAGCCGCAGGCGATGCTCTTCGGCGCGGGATGGGCGTCGGCGGCCTTCGACCGGGTGCTCTTCGACCGGATCCGCGACCGGGGCATGCTGCCGATGCTGGCGTGGGAACCGTGGGACTACCGGCTGGACGAGACCTCCCGCAAGAAGGGCTTCAGCGCCCGCAAGATCGACAGGATCCGCTCGGACCAGCCCCGGTACCGGCTGGCCCAGATCACGCGGGGGAGCTTCGACCCGTACCTGCGGTCGTGGGCGCAGGGCATCAAGGCCCTCGGGTACCCGGTGGCCATCCGGTTCGCCCACGAGATGAACGGCGACTGGTACCCGTGGTGCGAGACGGCCAACGGCAACCGGCCGGGTGACTACGTCAAGGCCTGGCGGCACGTCCACGCCGTGTTCGAGGCCGCCGGGGTGCAGAACGTCATCTGGACGTGGAGCCCGAACGTCAGGTGGGACGACTCCACCCCGAAACTCGCCACGCTCTATCCGGGCGACGACTACGTCGACTGGGTCGGGCTCTCCGGCTACTACGGCACCGGGGCGCTCTCGACGTACCGGTCCTTCGACGCGATCTTCAGCCCGACGATCCGGGAGATCCGCGGCTTCACCCACAAGCCGCTGGTCGTCACCGAGACCGGCGCCTCCGACGGCAAGGGGCGCAAGGCCGAGTGGATCCGGCAGGCCTTCGAGCTGCTGTCCGGCCACCGGGACATCATCGGCCTGATCTGGTTCGAGGCGCGCAAGGAGGTCGACTGGCGGATCGTCAGCTCACCCGCCGTCGCCAAGGCCTTCGCCCGGGCCGTCGCCGCCCCCCGGTACGACGTCGGCTGGTCGCCGGCGATGGTGCCGCGTACCCGGGTCGAGGAATAGGCCGTCCGCCGCCGTGAGCGTGTCCCAGCCCGTCAGGTCGGACCGGCACCCCGCCGCGCCCGGCCGCGCGGCGCCGGCCGCGTCGGCGCGCCGGGCGGGCGCGCCGGTGTCGCGTACCCGCGTCGCCCTGCCCGTCAGTCTCGTCGCGTTCGCGGTCGCGGCCCTCGGCAGCGGCGGCCGCGAGATCTGGTTCGACGAGTCGGTCAGCTGGCTGACCACCACCCTCGCGTGGCCGGATCTGCGGCATCTGCTCGGCAACATGGACCTCACCCACGCCCTCTACTACCTGGCCCTGCGCGGGTGGACCGCGCTGGCCGGGGACTCCACCCTCGCCCTGCGGTTCCCGTCCATCGTCGGCACGGCGGTGGCCGCCGGCGCGCTCACCCTGCTCGGCGCGAAGCTGTACGACGGCACCGTCGGGGTCACCGCCGGCCTGCTCTTCGTCGCGATCCCGTCGGTGTCCCGGTACGGGCAGGAGGCCCGCTCGTACGCCTGGGTCGTCGCCCTCACCGTGCTGGCTACGCTCGCCCTGGTCGGGGCGCTGGACCGGCCCTCGTGGCCGCGGTGGGTCCGCTACGGCGGCTGCCTGCTGGCGTTGACCTGCCTGCACGCCGTCGCGGCGACGGTGCTGGCAGCCCACGCGCTGCTGGTCGGCTCGGCGGTCCGCCGCGGCGGTGCCCGGCGGGCCCGGTGGGCCTGGGCGCTCACCGTGCTGGTGGTCGCCGTGGCCGCGGCGCCCCTGCTGTACGCGGCGTCCCGGCAGGCCGACCAGGTCTCCTGGATCATCCGCGACCGGGCGGCGCTCGCCCGCTTCCCCCGGGAGCTGTTCGGCTCCCTCCCGGTCGCCGTGACGTTCGCCGGGACCGGCCTGCTCGGCGTCGCCGTGCTCTGGCGCCGGCGGCGCGCACTGCTCCTTCCGCTGCTGGTCTGGGCCGTGGCGCCGCCGGTGTGCTGCTACCTGAGCCACCCGCTGGTGCACCTCTTCCTGGCCCGGTTCGTGTTGTTCACGCTGCCCGCCTGGGCGCTGCTGGCGGCGGTCGGGATCGCCGTGCCGGTCGCCGCGCTGCGGCGCGCGCTGCCGGCGGGCGGGCCTGCGGCGGTGCTCGGCGCGGCCGTGCTGGCCGTCGCCGGGGTGGGCCTGCCAGGGCAGGTGGAGGCCCGACGCAGCCCGGTGCCGGGGGAGGCGGACTACCGCGCCGCCGCCGCCGTGATCGACCGGCGGTACGAGCCCGGTGACGGCATCGCCTACTCCGGTTGGCGCGGGTGGAGCGCCCCACTGCCGATGGCGTACCAGTTGCGCACGGCGCCGCGGGACGTTTTCCTCGCCGTGCCGCCCGGCCGGTCCGGCGGGTTCTGGGCGATCGACTGCGTCGATCCCGCTCCCTGCCTGGGCGACGTCCGGCGGATCTGGCTGGTCGTCGGCGGGGCGGGCGACCCGTACGAGGGCATCCCGCCCGCCCGGGCCGAGCTGCTCCGCCGCGAGTTCGCCGTCACCGGCACCGACCGGTTCGTCGGGGTGGCCTTGGTGCTGCTGGTCCGCCGTCCCGGTCCGTGACCACTGGGGCTACCTGTCCGGTTGTGGGTGTGACCCGTGGACGCCAAGCCCGTCGCGGTGACCGTGCAGGCCGACAAGCCGGACACGGGCCAGCTGATCCCCCACGGTGTGCAGGGGCGCCCAGTCGCGCATCTTCGCGATGAAGGCGCTCGCGGCGCGTCCTGTTTCACCGTGGAGGCGAAGCGGGTCGGTCACATCGACGTGCCGCTCTGGGCCGTCCGTGCTCTGTGAGGCCATGACTAAATTCAGCCTCATTTGCCGTATTGACCTTGGGATTGACAAGCATCCTCACGAGCCGCGTATTCGGTCTTACAGCCCTCGGTCCTGGTTGCAGGCCGGGCGGTGGAAGATGAGGCTCCGACGTGGCGATCTCCCTGCCCTGCCTGAAGCTCACATTGCATCACGACCGCGACGCTCGTGGCTTGTTGGAGCGGCCGGGTCTCACCTGGACCCCGGCCGCCTGAGGAGAGAGGCAACGCTGTGCGAGCAATCCCGCTGTTCGTCGTGGCACTGGTGCTCTGCGGGTGTACTGCACCAGTGCCGCCCGCCGCCGGCCCGGCCTCGCCGGCTGGGTCGGCGCCGGTGCCGTCTTCGCCGGCCGCGTCGCCGCCGGTGCCGGCCTTCCAGCAGAGCCTGCCCGGCAGCGCCCGACGCGAGTGCGTCGCGGTGCCCGGCGACGCCATGCTGGTGCGCTCGGGCGACTTCATCGCCGGGGACTTCGTGGAGTACCGCCGGCAATGGCACCCTGACCTCGGCCCCGACCTGGGCAAGCTGTTCTGGCTGCCGGCCCGCCCCCAGCTCAACGCCGCGCTCACCGTGACCGCGACCTCCGGCGGTCGCACCGAGACCTACAGCGCCGGCTCGCTGGCGACCAACGACGCCGGGCAGGCGATGTACCCCAGCGGCATCCCGTTGCCGGCCGCCGGAACGTGGAAGCTCGTCGCGCAGGCCGGCGACGGGTGGGGGTGCTTCGAGCTGACACTGCCCTGACCGGCGTTCGGCGCGCGCCCGAGCCTCCACGTCACCCAACCCTGGACGTACACCACCAACGCCGACGTCGACGTGATCTGCTTCGACAACGCCGGCGCGGTCACCCCGCACCGGTTCCTGGCCACCTTCACCTCCCGGCTCTGAGGCCGGGCCGCATCGGCCGTGGCCGTCCTCACCTCGCCGCCACCGCGGCGAGGACGCCGGGGGCGGTGATCGACGCCGTCGAGCCGACCGGCCACCCGCGACCCCGGCACGGTCCACATGCGCACCGATGTGGGCCGCACCAGGTAGGTCGCGCACCTGGTCGAACTGGGATGACCGCTGGCACGGCCGTCCGACATGGAATATCGCATTTCGGTTACAATCGGCCTAAAAGGTGCGTACGGTGCCGGACATGGTCTCTCGCACCTGGCGCAACCTGTTGGTCGCAGCTCTCGGGATGGGCGTGCTCGCCGGTGCCGGTCAGCTCGGCATCGCGTTCAGCTTCGGCATCGTCCAGCTCACCGGCGTCTCCACCGGAGCCACCGTCAACCAGTGGCCCGCCCAGCTCGCCTGGGTGGGCTGGTTCGCGGCACACGCCGCAGTAGCCGGCACCGTCGTCACCGCACGCCTGGCCCGCCGATACGGGGTGCTGGAAAGCACCGGCAGATTGGTGGCCATCGCCGCCGCTGCCGCGCTGGGCGCCACCGTCATCGCGCCGCTCTGCGTCCGGCCGGCCCAGGCCGCCGATCGTTTCTCTGTGGACCCGATCTGGGCCCTCGGCATCTGCGCGATCGTCGGCGCGCTGGTCGGCGCGGGTGCCGCGATCGCCGTACTGCTGAAGCCGCCGCTGGGCTGGAACATGGCGGCGGTGGGCGGCGTGGTCTGGCTGCTGGCGCTCATCTCGGTCGTCCCGGCGCTCGCAACCGCCGGGCCGTTGCCCGCCGTACGGATCGGCGTGCTGGAGCAGGCCGGGCTCGACGCCGACGCGGCACACCGCCAGGCTCTCTTGACTCTGCCAGCGGTGGCCCTGCTCGTCGGCGCGGCGACCGGCGGGCTGGCCCGTTGGCGCAGGCATCCGCCTCTGGTCAACGGCGCGACCGGCGCGACCGGCGCGGTGCTGATCGCGTTCGCCTACCTGACCGCCGGTCCCGGCGGCGCCGTCGACCGGTACCAGATCACGCCCTACTACGGCGCGCTGCTCGCCGTCGCCGCCGGCGTGCTCGGTTCGGCCGCCGCCGCGTTGTTCCGCTGGCCGTTCCTGTCGCGTACCTCCGAAGAGCGGGTCGTCGAGCCGACCGACATCCTCCGTCCGTTGTCCGACCCCGCCGTGCCGCGGGCCATGACGCCCGGCGCGGCCGACGAGCCGGAGCCCGTCGACCTGGCCGGCACGGGGAGGTTCGTCGGCGTGATGGCAGCGACGCACGCGACCGCGGCCGAACCGCTGGGCTACGGTGCGCCGGCCGACTCCGCGACGCGGACCGCCGCACCGACCGATACCGCCGCACCGGCCGCATCTGGCGACCTCGCCACACAGGCCGACTTCGCCACACAGTCCGACTTCGCCACGCCGGAGACATCGCAACCGGCGCCCGCGACGGCGGCCCACCTTCCCGCAGGACCCGGCGGGGACGGCTCTGGAACGGCGGGGGCCGACAACACCGAACCCGACGGGGCAACCGCCGCCCCGGGGACCGGCCGGATGTACCAGCCGCCGAAGATCGACCGGACTCGAGTTCAGGCAGTTCGGCCAGTCGTTCCGGCCCGGCGGGTGCCGTCCTCGACCGAGCCCGGTCCGGGTGCCGAGGCAACCCACTCGGCCGGCACGCAAGAGGGCGTCGAACCGGCTCTCCCACCTCGGCACCGGCCGCCCCTGCCCAACCTGGACCAGGCCGCGAACTGGGATGCCCTCGCGAACGCCCGGCGCGCCGGTATCCGGCCCACGGCCGATGCCGCGCAGGCCGGCCCCGTAGGGGCCGTTCCGGTCGCCGCAATCCCTGCGCCGGCCGCCCCGGCACCCGTTGTCAAGGCGCAACGGACCAGCGAGCGGGCTGGCGGCCGGCTGGGCCTGTTCCGGCGCAACAGATCCCGGGCCGACGCGGACGGCGCGGGCACCCGGCCGGACCGCGAGCCGCTGCCGAGGCAGGACGCGGAGTTCGTCGACTGGGTGAGCGGGCTGGGCAGGTCGGTGGTGGACAGCGAGCCGGCTCGGGAGAGTCCTCACGGGTCACTCCGCTCCGCCGGCCGCCACCACGGCGACTGACCGGCTAGGGCGTGTCCTGCCGATCATGGATCGGCAGTCCGCGTCATGACATGCTTCAGCCGTGTACCGGACCGAGGATCAACGGCGCTTTCAGCGTCTGGTCGAGGCGCTATCGGGACGGGCGGATCCCCAGGCTGAGGCCGAGATGGGCGCACCCCTGAATCCCCGGCTTGGTCGGCGATCAACACGTCGGGGCGTTTACGGGGCCGTCCGGGTCCAGGTTCGTGACCCGGATCGCGTCCAGTAGCGCCAGCAACTGCGGGTTGTCGCCGGCCTGGCCGGGGTGAGCAGGATCGACAGCGGCCGGCCGCGTCCGTCGACGGCGAGGTGGATCTTCGTACGCCAGCAGCGGCGCGATCACCGCCCACGCCTCGACAGTCAGTTCACCACGACGCACCACCGGCACATCGTCAACGATCAACCGCTACAAGATCGGCAGGACACGCCCCAGGCGGCTGGGCTGGCCGCCCGCCGAGTTCAGGCTGTCAGACGGTTCCGGTACGCGGTGGCTGAGGTGGGAAGCCTTTCGCGATGATCAGTCGATCAGCCTGCGCCGAGCTATTGCAGTTCCGTGATTTGCCCTGGGCAGGGTGCGACAGCCGCGGCACCAACGTACTCATCCGGGATCGCCGCCCCGCCGCCATGGCCGGAACATGTCGCCCACCGCACGAAGGATCGCCGCCTTCTCGCGGGGTGGGACGCCTTTCGTCACGATCAGTGCGACCACCGTCTTGGCAAGCACCGGTAGACCCACAGCGGCGGTCGCGACCCAAGGGCTGTACGTCACAAGTCGCTCAAGGTCCACTGGTCCCACCCCGCCGCTTCCCAGTCGCAGTTCCACCGGTTCTGACCACACCTTCGCGCTCACTCGGCGTGGTGGCGCTCTGCGGGACAGGCCGGGACATAATCGAGGTGGATCGCCTGGTAGGACAGGCTGCCATCGGAACGCCACAGAGAAACCGCAGACACCGCTGGGACGGATGCGAGGGCTACGGAGTGGACCGGGAACTGGCGGACGTGTCGACACCGGCCGCGCTCGGCGCGGCGCTGCAGTCGCTCAGGGAGACGGCTGGCCTCACGACGCGGGAGATGGACTCGAAGACGCGCCTCAGCGATGTGCGATTGACCCGTACGAAGATCAGCAAGGTTGAAGGAGGTGAGCTGCCGCGCCTGGACTGGCTCCGCGCGTACGTCAATCTCTGTGGAGTCGGCACTGGTACGCGTCGATACCGCGCCTGGGAGAACGCGTGGACGACGGCACACCAGCACGCCACGGCGGGAACGGTGACGCCTGACCCGGACGGCACGGTGCCACCCAGGCAGCTACCTATGGACACCAGCCCTTTCGTGGGCCGAACGGCCGAGCTCGACCAGCTCACCGCCCTGCACAGGAGGGCGGGCAACGGGGTAGCTGTCATATCCGCCGTGCACGGCACTGCGGGCATCGGTAAGACCACTCTCGCACTGAGGTGGGCGCACCAGAACGCAAGACGGTTCACCGAGGGACACCTGTACCTCAACCTGCGTGGTTTCAGCGCCGACCATCCGGTCGCGCCTGCCCATGCCGTCCGTGAGCTGCTGGACGGGCTCGGCGTGCCGGCCGAGAGAATACCGGCCAGGTTCGATGCTCAACTGAGCCTGTACCGCAGTGTGCTGTCCGGCAGACGCCTGCTGCTTGTGCTGGACAACGCCGCAACCGCCGAGCAGGTCCGTCCACTGCTGCCGGGCAGCTCATCGTGCTTCACCATCGTCACCAGCCGAAGCCAGCTCACCGGGCTCGTCGCCCGCGACAAGGCCGTCCCGCTCAAGCTGGACGTCCTCTCCCGGAAGCAGGCCAGGGAACTGCTCGATGATCGGATCGGCCGCGGGCGGCTGGACGAGTATCCAGAAGCGACGGACACGCTGCTGACCATGTGCGGCGGATTGCCGCTGGCGCTCGTCATCGCGGCGGCGAGGATCATGCTCGCGCCGGACCAACCACTGGACCGACTCGTCGCGGAGGCGACGGGCGGCGAACCCGTACTGCGGAACTTCGAGGTCGACGACTCGGAGTCGGACCTGCCCACCGTCTTCTCCTGGTCCTACCGAACCCTCGACCCGGACGCCGCGCGGCTGTTCCGGTACCTGGGTCTGGTACCCGGCCCCGACTTTACCGTCGCTGCCGCTGCCAGCCTGGTCGGCGCCGAAGCTGGCCTCACCGCCCGGTTGATGAGGAACCTGGCAGATCAACACCTGATTGAGGAGTACTGCCCGGGTCGTTACCGGCTCCACGATCTACTGCGCGCCTACGCGAACGATCTGAGCGAGGAGCACGAGACCAGCTCCGGACGAGCCGCCGCCCACACCCGGGTAATCGACTACTACCTACAGGCCGCCGTACATGGTGACCGGCTGCTGGATCCCCTTCGGGAGACCTTCCCGACGCCTTCTGCGGAACATGGAATCCAGCCGCCCAGTTTCGACTCGGCCGAGGGCGCGGCAGAGTGGTTCGAGCAGGAGCACGAGAGCCTGTCGGCGGCGGCTCGACTCGCAGCCGCACGCGGCCGGCACCGACCGGCGTTCCTCCTACCGTGGAGCATGACGACCTTCCTCCACCGCCGCGGATACTGGCGCGAGTACGCCGACCTCTACCGCCTCGCTGTCGAGGCCGCCGAGCCGATGGGCGACCCGCGTGCGCATGGTGTCGCACTGCGCAACCTCGCCAACGCGCTGACACAGCTCGGCGAATACGACCACGCCATGGCCCGCCATCGACTAGCGGTTGACTGCTTCCGGAAAGTCGGTGACATCCAAGGCCTTGCCCGGACCGAACGCGCCATGGGATACGCCAGCGAACAGCTGCGCGACTTCCCCGCAGCCGAGCAGCACGCCAGCACCGCCCTGGGTCTCTACCGGCAGATAGGCGACCGCACGGGCGAGGCGCAGGCGCTCAATGCGTTGGGTTGGTACCGAGCACTGCAGGGCGACTACGACAGCTCGCTCACGCACTGCTCACAAGCCTTGGCTCTGCTCGACGAGGTCGACGACCTCACGTACCGGGCCCATACGCTGGACAGCATCGGGTACAGCCTCCAACACCTGAAGCGGTACGCCGACGCGGCATACCACTACCAGGAGGCCATCGCCGTGTACAGGACCCTTGGTGACCGGTACTACGAGGCGGAGACCCTGCACCATCTCGGCGACAGCGAGGCTGCCGCAGGGAACGCGAGCGCTGCGCAAGCGGCGTGGCAGGACGCACTCACCCTTCTCGTTGCCATCGGGCATCCGAAGGCCGAGCAGGTACGCGCGAAGCTCGCACGCTGAACTCGGCCAATCTGCTGGCAATACGGCCGCACGCCCAGCAGCGGCTCGTGCCGGATCGATCGACCCGCACCGGCGCCTCGCCAGGTTGACTCCGCTCGGTCGGCCGTACGACCTGCGGAACACCGCCGCGGCTCGACGCCGCCGCGCCAGCAACCGAGGGAGCCGAGCGGCGGTAACTTACGCCTGCTCCCTGTTCCATCCCCGGCACTCCCCGGATCCGGCTGCCCTCAGCTCCACCGCCCTGCTGCGACAGGGTCAGCGGTGACCGGACAGCGACACGCGTCACCGCCTCGTCCAGGATGACCCGCCACCCAGCGGGTCTAGGGTGTGGCCCGCGGCCACCGCACGATCTTCGGTCGTCCGCACAAACCATCGATGGTCAACGCGGTGGCCGCCCGCATGCCCGCGCTTCTCTTCGCAGTGATTGACCGGCGCGGGCCTGTGCCTGGTCGCGCAGGCCCCTGCCGGGGCCCGATAGGAAGCGGCAATCGCGGTGATCTGTGCCGGCTACGGCGGCCGGTCCGGATGCGACAACGGAGAGAGGTGTGCCATGCGGTTCAGCGGCCGTTTGCTGGTGGCCCTGACTCTGGGGGGCGTCACGCTCGTGTCAGCGTGCGGCGGCCCGCCGCCGGAGAAGCGGTCGACCGAGGAGCTGCTCACCATCGGGCAGGCCCGTCTCGACGAGATTGCCACTCCGGCAGGCTGGCAACTCCGGGGCGGCAAGGCGGCGGACAGATCGCGGGGCAAGTTCCACTGGGACCGTGACCACCAGGTCAATACCAGTCCGGACGCGGCGGTTCGCGAACTGGACAAGCAGATCGCGGCTGCCCAGTGGAGGCGTAGGCCCAAGGAATCCTGCCTGAACAGTTCGGGAGTGGCGTGCTGGA
Source organism: Micromonospora sp. NPDC005252 (assembly GCF_042872475.1). NCBI lineage: Bacteria > Bacillati > Actinomycetota > Actinomycetes > Micromonosporales > Micromonosporaceae > Micromonospora > Micromonospora sp. NPDC005252. Next base: position 28,266 of record NZ_JBIAKN010000006.1, read on the forward strand.
TGTACGACCGGGGCGGCCTGACCATCACGCAGACAGCGCTCGCCAGCACCACCTGCCCGGCGGGCCACCCGGTCTGTGCCGAGGTGAGCATCTCCATGCGGCAGAACTACAAAGAGCCGATCTGATCAGATCCAGCCATGGCGGACCGCCTCGGCACCCGCCTGGAAACGGCTGCTCACCCCGCGCTGGTCGGTAAGCTCGGCCACCACCCGACGCACGGTGCGCGCGCCCACACCCGGGACGCGCTGCTGGTGGCCACCCGCCAGAACATCGAGCAGAACAGGTGACGGCCCGGTGTGGCTGCCGTGCGGTCGGCACGGCAGCCACACCGTCAGGTGCGAATGCCCCGGCCTTTCATCCAGTGAAAGCTCCGGTTCCCCAGCGGGGACACCGCACGGGACGATCCGGCTCCATCGACGTCCGTCGGCATGGAGGTCCGGTCGCATGGCATTCGCGCGTAACCAGTGGTACGTGGCCGCCTACGGCAGCGAGGTGGGGCGGAACCTGCTCGCCCGAACGGTGCTCGGTGAGCCGCTGGTGCTGTACCGCACCGGTGCCGGGCAGGCGGTGGCGCTCGCCGACCGGTGCGTACACCGACGCTTCCCGCTCTCCGAGAGCCGGCTCGACGGCGACACGATCGTCTGCGGCTACCACGGCTTCACCTACGATCCGACCGGCGCCTGCGTCTTCGTACCGGGTCAACAGCGCATCCCGCGCACCGCGCGGGTGGTCTCGTTCCCGGTGGTGGAACAGGACTCGCTCATCTGGGTCTGGATCGGCGACCTGGACCGGGCCGACCCGGCTGCGATTCCCCGCGCACCGTGGCTGGCCGACCCGCGCTACGCGGTGGTGCGGGGCATGGCGCCACTGAACGCGCGGTACGGCCTGCTGGTGGACAACCTCCTGGACCTGTCCCACGAGACCTATCTGCACGGCGGTTACATCGGCACCCCGGAGGTGGCGAACACCCCGATCACCACCGAGGTGGACGAGGACCGGGGGATCGTCTACGTCAGTCGGCACATGGACGACGCCGAGTGCCCGCCGTTCTACGCGCGCTCCACAGGCATCCAGGGCCGGATCACCCGGTGGCAGGACATCGAGTACCACCCGCCCTGCCTCTACCTGCTGCACAGCCGGATCGCGCCGCAGGGTGTCTACCCGCCCGCCGAGGGCGAGGACCGCGAAGCGTTCCACGCCGAGATCGTGTACGCCATCACCCCGTCGACGGAACACACCACCTATGACTTCTGGGCGGTGGCGCGCGACTTCGCGATCGACGACGAGTCGGTCAGCGAGTACCTCCACCACAGCAATCACACAGTCGTCATGCAGGACGTGACCGCGCTCAACATCCTGGAGCAGGTGATCGCGACCGAGCCGGACAGGTATCAGGAGCTGAGCATCAACATCGACACCGGTGGCCTGGCCGCCCGGCGGCTGCTGGCGCGGATGGTCGGGTCCGGGACGGTGGGAGCGGCACGGTGAGATCCCGGGAAGGCTCCCTCACCGGGGACCGGGTCTACCGGATCCACTGGGTGCCGGGCACCGACAGCCTGCGCGGAATCTGCCACTGCGGGGCCGAGCGCCGCACCGAGGAACCGGTCGAGTTGTGGGAGTGGCTGCTCGGCCACCCGCAGGGTCACCAGAGTGTGGCTGAGCCGGTGCCCGGACCGCCGAGGCGGCTGGCGATGCGCGAGTGACTGTGGACGTGCTGACCGGTGTCGAGCTGGTGGTCGTCGGCCGCGATCAGGTGGCGGCCGAGGTGGTGGCGATCGGCCTCGGTCGCGCCGACGGCGGTGACCTGCCCGAGTGGGCGCCGGGCGCGCACATCGACCTGGAGTTAAGCGCCGGGCTGGCCCGTCAGTACTCCCTCTGCGGTGACCCGGCGGAGCGGGCCGTCCTGCGGATCGCGGTGCAGCGCGAACCGAACGGGCGCGGCGGCTCCCGGCTGGCGCACGAGCGGCTCACCGTCGGCGCGACCGTCCGGGTGAGCGGACCGCGCAACACCTTCCCGCTGGTCGCGGCGCGGCGCTATCTCTTCATTGCCGGCGGCATCGGCATCACCCCCATCGCACCGATGGTCGCCGCGGCCGACGCCGCGGGCGCCGACTGGCGGCTGGTGTACGGCGGACGCGGCCGGGCCACCATGGCCTTCGCCACCACCCTGCGGGAGAAGTACGGCGACCGGGTGAGCCTGCACCCGCAGGACGAGACCGGGCTGCTCGACCTGGCCGGGTTGTTGTTGGGCCGGCCCGGCACCGGGCTCGTCTACTGCTGCGGCCCGGAACCACTGATCACCGCGGTCGAGGAGCACTGCCGCGGCTGGCCACCCGGCTGCCTGCACGTCGAGCGTTTCACCGCCCGGGGCGACACCGGCGCGCCGGAGACGACGATCGAGGTCGAACTCGCGCTCTCCGGGCGGACGGTGACAGTGCCGCCGGGCACACCGATCCTGCGGGCGGTGGAGGAGGCCGGGGTGCAGGTCCTCTCGTCCTGCCGGGAGGGCACCTGCGGCACCTGCGAGACGCCGGTGCTCGCCGGTGTGCCCGAGCATCGCGACAGCCTGCTCACCGCCGAGGAACGGGCCGCCGGGGACACCATGATGATCTGTGTCTCCCGGGCCCGTACGCCCCGACTCGTGCTGGAGCTGTGAGCGCCCGACGTGGGCGGGGATGATGACGGGGTGCGCGCAGAACCGGGACGGTCGGTGACGAGCAAGGTGCTGGCGTTGCTCGACGCGTTCAGCCCGGCCACCCCGGCGTTGACCCTGAGCGAGTTGGCGCGTCGCACCGGGATGCCACTGCCCACCGTGTACCGGCGGGCCGCGGAGCTGGTCGCGTGGGGGGCACTTGAACGCGGCGACGACGGGCGGTACCGGATCGGTCTGCGGCTGTGGGAGGTGGGCTCGCTCGCCCCGAGGGGCCTGGGGCTGCGGGAGCTGGCCCTGCCGGTGATGGAGGACCTGTACGAGGTGACCCACGAGAACGTCCAGCTCGCCGTCCGGCAGGATCTCGAACTCGTCTTCATCGAACGGATCGCCGGGCGACACGCGGTACCCGTGCTCACCCGGGTGGGGGGTCGCTTCGCGCTGCACGCGACAGGCGTCGGGCTGGTCCTGCTCGCCCACGCGCCCGCCGAGGTCCAGGAGCAGGTGCTGGCCGCCCCGCTGGAGCGGTACACCGAACTGACCATCACCGCCCCGAAGCGGCTGCGTCGCTGCCTCGCCGAGGTGCGCCGGGTCGGGTACGCGGTCAGCGACCGTCAGGTCACGATGGACGCCCTCTCGGTGGCCGCGCCGATCCGCGTACCGGAGGGTGTGGTGGCGGCGATCTCGCTGGTGGTCGCCCATGACCGGGCGGACCCGGTGGCGTTGGCGCCACTGGTGCAGGCCGCCGGTCGGGTGGTCTCCCGGGCGCTGAGCAACTCGACCCGTCCGGCCGTCTGATGTAGACAGACTGCAAATCGTTGACGCCCGGTCAAATTCTGCATTACGTTGCCGGTGCGCGTGTTACCCGGAGGTCCGGCACCGACGAGAGGGAGCACTCATGTCTCTGCACGGCAAAGTCGCCATCGTCACCGGGTCCGGGCGGGGTCTCGGCCTCGCCTACGCGCAGGAGTTGGCGCGGCGGGGCGCCGCGGTCGTGGTCAACGACGTCGACGCCGAGGCCACCGCCGACGCCGTGGCGACGATCGAGGCGTCCGGCGGTCGGGCCGTCGCGGTGGTCGCACCGGTCGGCCCGACCGAGACCGCGAAGGAACTCGTCAGCACGGCGGTGGAGCACTTCGGACGGCTGGACATCCTCGTCACCAACGCCGGCGTGCTGCGCGACAGCGTGCTGTGGAAGATGAGCGACGACGACTTCGACACCGTCATCAACGTGCACCTGCGCGGCACGTTCACCACAGTCCGTGAGGCGGTGCAGCACATGCGGCAGGCCGGTGAGGGCGGGCGGATCATCTGCGTCGGATCGCCCACCGGGCAGCGGGGCACCTTCGGCCAGACCAACTACGCGGCCGCCAAGGCGGGCATCGTCGGCATGGTCCGGACCTGGGCGCTGGAGCTGAAGCGGGCCGGCATCACCGCCAACACCGTCGTTCCGGTCGCCGCGACCGCGATGACCGCCACCGTTCCCTACTTCGCGGCGGCGGTGCGGGCCGAGGCGAACGGCGAGCCGATGCCCGCGTTCTTCCGACACGAGCTGGGATTCGGCACGGCGGACGACGTGGCCGGGCTGGTCGCGTTCCTCGGTTCCGACGCGGCGGCCTCGGTGACCGGGCAGGTGATCGGTGTCGGCGGGGACCGCCTGCAGATCTGGACCCACCCGGAGGCGGCGCTGACCGCGCACCGCGAGGGCGGCTGGACGTACGACGCGCTGGTGGAGGCCTGGCCGACGAGGTTCGCCGGTGCCGCGCAGAGTGTCGGCGAACGCTTCCCGAAACTTCCCGAGGAGTTCGAGCCCGCGCCGTCCTGACCGGCCCGAGCAGACCTGCCCGCACCGACCCGCCCGACGGAGGTTGGCCCATGTACCAGCCCGCGATCGACCTCGATGACGTCACGGCGATCGACATGCACGTGCACATCGAGGTCGACGACCACGGTCACACCTCACTGCCCGAACCGCTCGTGGCAGCGGCGTCGGCGTACTTCAAGACCGACGGCCCACGGCCCGCTGTCGACGCGGTGGCGCGGTACTACCGCGAGCGGCACATGGCGGCTGTCGTCTTCACCGTGGACGCGCGTACCCAACTGAAGCACCAGCCACTGTCCAGCGTCGAGATCGCCCGCGCGGCGACCGAGCACGCCGACGTGCTCATCCCGTTCGGTTCGGTGGACCCGCGCACCGGGGGAGCGGCAGTCGAACTCGCCGACCGGTTGATCCGGGAGGAGGGCGTCCGCGGTTTCAAGTTCCACCCCACTGTGCAGGGCTTCGATCCCAGCCACGACGAGTACGCGCCGCTGTGGGGCCTGCTGGAGCGGGCCGGCGTCCCGGCGCTCTTCCACACCGGGCAGACCGGCATCGGCGCGGGTACGCCGGGCGGTTACGGCCTGCGCCTCGGCCGGTCGAACCCGATCCTGCTCGACCCGATCGCGGCCGACTTCCCCGACCTCCAGATCATCATGGCCCACCCGTCGGTGCCCTGGCAGGACGAGGCGTTGTCGGTGGCCACGCACAAGCACAACACCTGGATCGACCTGTCCGGCTGGAGCCCGAAGTACTTCCCGGCCGAGCTGGTGCGCTACGCGAATTCGCTGCTGAAGCGCCGGGTGCTCTTCGGCACCGACTACCCGATGCTCACCCCGGACCGGTGGCTTCGCGACGTGCAGTCGACCGATCTCAAGCCGGACGTGCTCCCGGGCATCCTGAAGGACAACGCGGCCCGACTGCTGGGCCTGGCCCGGTGACGACGAGAGGAAATGCCATGACGACGACCATCACCTACGAGCGGCTCGGCGACCTCGCCGGCACCGACCTCGGCCACACCGGGTACCGCACTGTCACCCAGGACCAGGTGGACCTGTTCGCGGACGCCACGGACGACCACCAGTGGATCCACGTCGACCCGGAGCGGGCGAAGACCGGCCCGTTCGGCGCGCCGATCGCGCACGGCTTCCTCACCCTCTCCCTGGCGGTTCCCTTCTGGACCGAGCTGCTCGAGGTCAAGGGCGTGACCACGAAGGTGAACTACGGCCTCGACAAGGTGCGCTTCCCCGCGCCGGTCGTGGTCGGGGCTCGGGTGCGCATGCGGGCCACAGTCGTCGAGGTCGTCGAGGTCCGCGGCGGCTACCAGCTCGCCGTCGACCAGACGATCGAGATCGAGGGCGGGACCAAGCCGGCGGTCGTCGCGCGCGGGCTGTACCGCTTCTACGCCTGAGCCCGGGGGCATCCGTCGAGCCGGGCGAGCACACCACCTCCACCCCCAGGAGATTGATGATGCACCAGCACGGAATTGGCGCCTGGCTGGCCAAGCGCCGGCTCAAGTCCCCGGACCAGATCGCGATCATCCACGGCGACCGGTCGCCCATGACGTACCGCCAGTTCGCCGACGCCGTGGACCGGATCTCGGCGGTGCTGCGGGAGTGGGGCGTCGGCAAGGGTGACCCCGTCGCCTACCTGGGCGAGAACAGCCCCGAACTCCTCCAGGTGATGTTCGGGGCGGCGCAGGTCGGTGCCGTCTTCGTGCCGGTCAACACCCGGCTCGCCGCACCCGAGATCGCCCATGTCCTCGCCGACTGCGGGGCGCGGGTGCTGATCCACGACCCGGACTTCGCGGTGTCGGTGGCCTCCGCCGTCCGGGGCGCTGGGACGCCGTACGTCATCGTCAACGGCGAGGGCACCGCGGACCGGCCGGGGTTGGACCACCTGGCCCGAGCCGTCGGCACCGCGTTCGGCGACCCTGCCGACACCGTCCACCAGGACCCGGCGGCGATCATCTACACCTCGGGCACGACCGGTCGGGCCAAGGGTGCGGTGCTGACCCACGGCAACCTCACCTGGGTGGCGCTCAACTGTGTGGTCGACTACGACGTCGTCTCCACCGACGTCGCCCTCATGATCTCGCCGCTGTTCCACGTCGCCTCGCTCGGGATGGGCGCCCTGCCCGTCATCCTCAAGGGCGCCACGATGGTCATCGAGAGGGGCTTCGAGCCGGGCCGCGCGCTCGCCCAGATCGAGCGGCACGGAGTCACCATGCTCAGCGGTGTGCCGACCACCTACCAGCTGCTGGCCGACCACCCCGCCTGGGCGTCGACCGACCTGTCGACGTTGACGAAGCTCACCTGCGGAGGGTCGGCGGTGCCGGCCCGCATCCTCAACGCGTACGAGGCGCGGGGCCTGTCGTTCTCCCAGGGTTACGGCATGACCGAGGCCGCGCCGGGCGCCACCGCGCTGCCGCCCACGATGACCCGCGTCAAGCAGGGCAGTGTCGGCCTGCCGCACTTCTTCACCGACGTGCGGATCACCGATGCGGCCGGTGCGGTGCTGCCCGCCGGCGCTGTCGGTGAGATCGAGGTGGCCGGTCCCAACGTCTTCCCCGGCTACCACGGGCTGGCGGAAGCGACCGCCGAGGCGTTCACCGCCGACGGGTGGTTCCGCTCCGGCGACCTCGGCCACCTGGACGCCGACGGTTACCTCTACATCTCCGGCCGCCTCAAGGACATGATCATTTCGGGGGGCGAGAACATCTACCCGCTCGAACTCGAGCAGCTGCTCACCGAGGTCGACGGGGTGACCTCGGCGGCGGTCATCGGCGTACCGGACGAGCGTTGGGGGGAGGTGCCGTGGGCGATCGTGACCGTGCGGGAGGGGGCGTCCGTGGACACCGCCACCGTCCGGGCCCGCCTGGACGGCAGGATCGCGCGCTACAAGCTCCCGAAGAACGTCGTCATCGTGGACGAGCTGCCGCGGACGGCGTCGGGGAAGGTGCGGAAGGCCGATCTGCGGACCCGATTCGGCGCCTAGTCGCGGGCCGGGCCGCGACGAGTTCGGCGAACTCCGCAGCGGACGCCTCGGCCAGCTTGTCGTGCACCCGGCGGTAGGTCCGCACCGATCTCGGGGCGGGCCATTCCGCGTCCATGAACTCGGCCGGCAGCCTCGGGTCGGCGCGCAGTAGCGCGAGCCAGTCCGCCACGAGCATGGTTCGTACGGTGAGGGCGCTCGGCGCCATCGTCAGCGCGGACAGGTCGTCCCACACCTCGATGAAGGCGAGGTGCGCACGTCGGATCGCCTCGATGTCCCAGGCCGCGCGCACGCTCTCGCCGATCGGGAAGCCGGCGAGTTCACGGGCGTGGAAGGCGACCACCGTGTTGGGCGCGAGGTCCTGCCGCAGCCGCTCCAACGACCCGGCGAGGTCGACCTCGCCGGGCGCCAGCCAGAGCCCGTCCCGCAGCGGCGCGAAGCCCTCCCAGGTGAGGGTGGAACGCAGCCGGTGCCGCAGCATCCGCTGGCCCTCCGGGATCGAGAAGGTGACCAGGGTCCACCCGCTGCCCTGTGGGTCGAACGGCCGCGGGCCGCGAACGCGGTCTGTCGCCTCGCGCAACACCGCGGCCCCGTGCTCGGTCAGTGAGAACAGCGTCTCCCGGCCGCTCCTGCTGCGGGCGAGGATGCCGCTGTGCACGAGACGGTCGAGGGTCGCGCGGGTGGCCGGCGCGGCGACGTCCGCGCCTTCCAGCACGTTGATCAGAGCGCTCGCCCGGATGGGTCCGGTGGCGGCGTCGACGACGTGCTCGCCGAAGAAGGCGAGCAACAACTGCTTCGGCTGACGACTACCCACAGCCCTTCCCTTCGGCGAACTCGTTGGCCTGGCCGCCGATCACCGCGCGGATCGCGGGGCCACAGCCTGCCCGCGCTTGGCCCGCTGGATCTGGTCGTAGACGTGCGTCCGCAGTTCCGTGAAACGGGGCAGAGCGCGGGTCGTGATCTGATCGCGCTCCGGCGGCAGGTCGATCGCGAGGTCCTCCTGGACCCAGGTCGGCGACGTGGACAATACTAGAACCCGCTGACCGAGATACACCGACTCGTCGATGTCGTGGGTGACGAAGACAACCGAGATGGTGCGGCTGGCGTGCAGCTCACGCACCAGGTCCTCCAGGTCGGCCCGGGTCTGCGCGTCAACGGCCGCGAACGGCTCGTCCATGATCAGGACATCGGGCTGGTAGGCGATCGCCCGCGCGATCGCCACCCGCTGTTGCATCCCCCCGGAGAGCTGCCACGGGTGGCTTCGCGCGGCGTGCGCGAGGCCCACCGCCTCAAGAGCGTCGACGACCAGCTTGCTCCGGGCCGCGCGGGTGAGCTTCTTGTGCCGCAGTGGCAGCTCGACGTTCCCGCGCACCGTCAGCCAGGGGTAGAGGCTGCGGCCGTACTCCTGAAACACGACGGCCATGGCCGGGCTGGGCCCGGTCACCGGCGAGCCGTCCATCTCGACCACGCCGCTGGTGGGCCGCAGCAGGCCGGCGAGGCACTTCAGCAGGGTGGTCTTGCCACATCCGGACGGCCCGACGATGCAGACGAGCTCACCGGCGTCCATCGTGAAGCTGATGTCCCCGATCGCCTCGACGGTGCCCGTCGCCGACTCGTAGACCTTCCGCAGGTGCTCCACCCGCAGCAGGGTGCTCCGATCAGGCACGGTTGACCTCCCTGATTCCGTGGTACCAGCGCAGAACACGCCGTTCGACGAGACCGAAAGCTACGGCGAGGAAGACGCCGACGAGACCGAGGAGGAGGATGCCACTCCACATCTCGGCGATCAGGTAGTTGCGCTGGAAGTAGGCGATCCGGTAGCCGAGGCCGGAGGAGGAGGCGAACATCTCGGAGATGACCATCAGGATCAGCGCGACCGAGAGGGCCTGCCGAACCCCAGCCATGATCCGTGGGCTGGCGGCCGGGAGAACGAGGAACCAGAGCCGCTCCCACCAAGTGACCTGGAACGATTCCGCGGTCTCCGTCATGACGCTGTCCGTCCCCCGGACACCCTCGATCGTGTTCAGCAGGATCGGCCAGACCGCGCCGGAGGCGATCACGACCACCTTCATGGTGTCGGTGATCCCGAGCAGGAGCATCACCACCGGGATCAGCACCGGTGGCGGGATGGCCCGGAGGAACTCCAGCAGCGGTTCGAGGAGTTCGCGCAACCAGCGGGTCAGCCCGATGACGGTGCCGGCGGCGATGCCGAGCACAATGGACGCGACGACACCGAGGCCGAGGCGGGCGAGGCTGGGCAGTACGTCCTCGACGAACGCCGGGCCGACCCAGGTCTCCCGGAAGGCTTCGGCGATCGTCAACGGGTCGGGGAAGAACCGACTCGTCGTCCTCGTCGCCACCAGACCCCAGAGCACCAGCAGCAGCGTCGGCAGCCCCAGCGGGTAGAGCAGGCTCGTCGCGATCCGGGATCCGACCGTCCGGCTGCGTGCCGTGGTGGCGATCCGCCCGGTGTACGCGATCACAACGGCTCCTCTCCTCGTACCGACTGGTGCCACGACAGCACCTGACGCTCGATGAACCGGAAGACGATGTTCACCATGAGCCCGAGCAGGCCGGTGACCACGACCAGCGCGTACAGGCCGGCGGCGTCTCCGGCGGACCGGGACAGCTCGATCATGCGCCCGAGGCCGGGGTTACCGATCACCATCTCCGCGGTGATGGCGAGGATGAGCGCCACCGCGGCGGCGAGGCGCAGGCCCGTCATGAGGTACGGCAGGGTGGTCGGCAGGACGAGGTGCGACAACTGCTCCCGCCGGGTCAGACCGAAACTGCGGGCGGTGTCGCGAGCCACCGCGTCGACGTCGGCGACGCCGTAGATCACCTGCACGAACACCTGCCAGAACGACGCGTAGATGATGATGACGAGGGCGGCCTGCCGCTGGATGCCGAACATCAGCACGGCGAGCGGGATGAGGGCGACCGACGGGATCGGTCGCAGGAACTCGACCATCGTGTGGGTCGCGCGCCGCAGGAACGGCACCAGGCCGACGACCGTGCCGAGGACGAGGGCGGCGACCGTCGCCACCGTCAGGCCGATCGCCCAGGACGTCATGGTGCTGCCCAGCCGCCGCCAGAACGCGAGGTCGACGACCTGCTCGAACAGCCGCGCCAGCACGTCCGTCACGTACGGCAGGTACAGCGGGTTGATCAGGCCCAGCGTCGGGATCAGCTGCCAGACGACGAGGAACCCGGTCAGGCCGACGACGCCCAGCATCGCCTTGCGTAACGCGCGCAGGCGTCGGGTGGGGAACACGCGCATGTCACTCCCGTCGTCAGGCGGGCGGCGAGGCCCTCCCCGGTCCGGGGGTGGGGAGGGCGGGATCACGCCGGCTACTGCTGCTGGATGAGACGGTCGAAGTTGGGTTGCTTGTCGAGAACCTTGTACTTCTGCGCGAGTTCGACGAGCGTCTGCAGGCTCGACCGGTCGACCTCCCAACCGAAGGCCGGCAGCCGCACCGACTCGGCCACCGGCGGGGGCAGCTGCAGGTTGTCCTTGATGGCCTGCCGCAGCGCCGCCTCGTTGGCGGGGTCCTTGGCCCACTCGAGCGTCTTCTTCATCGCCGCGGTGAAGTCCTCGACCAGCTTGGCGTCCTTCTCGGTGCGTTCCTTTGTGGTGATGGTGGTGAGCGTGGTCAGGCCGGGCACCACCGCCTGGTAGGGCGCGACGACGAAGGTGTCGCCGCGGGCCTTCAGTTGGGTGACGAAGGGCTCCGGCACCCAGGCGGCGTCGATGTTGCCGGATTCGAGTTGGGCCGGGGCGTCCGGGAAGGCGACCTCGACGAACTTGATCTTCGACGGGTCGCCGCCGTCCTTCTCGACCGCCGCCATGATCGTCACGTCGCCGGCCGCGCCCAGGCTGTTGACCGAGACCCGCTTGCCAGCGAGGTCGGCCGGCCGCTTGATGCCGGACTTCGCGGAGGCGACCACGGCGTTGATGTCGTCGCCGTCGGCGTACGAGGAGGCGTAGTTGCCGATGATGACGACGCCGAGATCCCGCAGGTCGGCCCGGAACGGGCCGAAGGGCTGGCCGATCGCGAAGTCGATGTCGCCGTTCATGAGCGCCGGAATGGCCTGCGCGCCGCCCTGGGCGGGCAGCACCTCGACCTGGAGCCCGCGCTCGGCGAAGATGCCCGCCTTGACGCCGCCCCAGAGCGCGGCGGTCTCGGTGATGGGCAGCGCCGCGACGCGGACCTTGCGCAGGTCCCCCGAGGTCTGGTCGGACGGGTTGGACGCGTCGGAGTCGGTACATCCGGTGAGGGCGATCGCGGTAGCGGCGATCAGCCCGAGAGCCATGACCTTCTTCATTGACGAGGCCCTTCCTGGGCGGGGGTGGTGGGTGCGTCGGAAGTCGGCGGATGCCTCGGATCTGCAGGTGAACTACCGCTGCGTGGGGGCGCACGCCGCTGTGTTGGCCATGGTCAGTCACCCCGGCATTGAAAGTCAATAATTTCTGACGCCCGTCATGAATAAGTTGAACAACGCTCTGCTGTGGAGGCGACGCGGTCAGACGTCCGGCAGGCCCACGTAGTTCTCGGCCAGGCTGGTGGCGTACGCCTCGGAGGTGGCGACGTACCTCAGCGTGGCGGTCTGCAGCTTCGTCTCGTACGGGTCGTCGCGCTCCAGCCGGTGCAGCATCGAGGTCATCCACCAGGAGAAGTGCTGGGCCCGCCAGACCCGGCGCAGCGCCGTCGCCGAGTAGGCGTCCAGCAGATCGGTGCGGCCCTCGCCGTACCACGCGGCGAACGCGTCCCCGAGCAGCGCGACGTCGGCGAGGGCGAGGTTCATGCCCTTCGCGCCGGTGGGCGGGACGATGTGCACGGCGTCCCCGGCCAGGAACAACCGCTCCCAGCGCATCGGCTCGACCACGAAGCTGCGCATCGGGGTGATGGACTTCTCCAGGATCGGCCCCTCGTTGAGCGACCATCCCGGCACCGTCTCCAACCGGGCCCGCAGCTCCGTCCAGATCCGCTCGTCCGGCCACGCTGCGATGTCCTCGTCCGGCGCGACCTGTAGATACAGCCGGGAGATCTCGGGGGAGCGCATGCTGTAGAGGGCGAAACCCCGTTCGTGGTTGGCGTAGATGAGTTCGTCCACCGCCGGCGGCGCGGCGGCGAGGACGCCCAACCAGGCAAAGGGGTACGCCCGCTCATAGGTGGTCAGCACCCCCTCGGGCACCGCAGCGCGGCTCACCCCGTGGAACCCGTCGCAGCCGGCCACGAAATCGCAGTGCAGCTCCTCGTCCCGCCCGTCCCGTCGAAAGTGGACGACCGGCGAGTCCGAGTCGAGACCGTCCAGGCGTACCGCGTCGGCCTCGAAGAGGATCGAGCCACCGGCCGCGAGTCGGGCGGCGATCAGGTCCTTGACCACCTCCTGCTGCCCGTAGACGGTGATCGCCCGCCCGGTCAGATCCGCCATCGGCACCCGGTGTGACTCCCCGGCGAAGCGCAGCTCGATGCCCTCGTGGCGCAGCCCCTCCCGTCGCAGCCGTTCACCGACGCCGCTGCGGCGGAGCAGGTCGACCGAGCCCTGTTCGAGGACCCCGGCCCGGAGTCGGTGCTCGACGTGGTCGCGGCTGCGGCTCTCCAGCACCACCGACTCGATTCCGCGCAGGTGCAGCAGGTGCGACAGCATGAGCCCCGCCGGCCCGGCGCCGACGATGCCGACCTGGGTACGCATTCCCGGCATGCTCCTGTCCTCCCGACGTCAGAACGGGTACCGCGTAATGGCGCCCTGCACGGTGAGCCACTGGGTCTCGGTGAACGCGTCGACGTTCGCCGCGGGCCCCCCGAACCGGGATCCGGTGCCGGACGCGCCCACCCCACCGAACGGCGCCACCGCCTCGTCGCTCACTGTCTGATCGTTGATGTGCACGATCCCGCTGGGGATCCGGTCGGCGAGGGCCATCGCCCTCATCACGTCGCGGCTGAGGATCCCCAGCGACAGGCCGTACTCGGTCTGCCGAGCCAACTGCACGGCCTCGTCCTGGTCGGCGAAGGTGATCACCGGGGCGACCGGGCCGAAGACCTCCTGGGCGAACGCCGGGGTCGCGGGGGTGACGTCGGTGAGCACCGTCGGCCGATAGAACAGCCCCTCGTACGTGCCCCCGGCCGCCAGTCGGGCGCCCGCGTCGATGCTCGCCGTGACCAGCGCGTGGACCTTGTCGCGCTGGCGCTCGTCGATGATCGGCCCGAGCGCCACCTGCTCCTTCGCCGGGTCGCCGACCGGCAGGTGGTTCGCCTTCTCGGCCAGCCGCTCGACGTACCGTTCGGACAGACTCTCGTGCACCAGGTGCCGGCCGGTGGTCATGCAGATCTGGCCCTGGTGCAGGAACGACCCCCAGGCGCCGGCGGAGACCGCGAGGTCCAGATCGGCGTCGTCGAGCACGATCAGCGCCGAGTTGCCGCCGAGTTCGAGATGTGCGCGTTTGAGGTGGCGTGCCGCCGCCTCGCCGACCTTGCGGCCGGCAGCGGTCGACCCGGTGAAGCTGATCACCCGTACGTTCGGGTCGGCCACCAGCGCCTCCCCGACCTCGACCCCGCCGGGAAGGACGTGCAGCAGCCCGTCGGGCAGGCCGGCCTCCTCGAAGACCCGGGCGATCGAGACACCGCCGCAGACCGCAGTGCGCGGATCGGGCTTGAGCACCACGGCGTTGCCCAGGGCCAGCGCCGGGGCGACGGAACGGGTGGCCAGGATGAGCGGGAAGTTGAACGGGGCGATGACCCCGACGACGCCGACGGGCAACCGGCGAGCCAGGCTGAGCCGCGGTTGCGCGCTCGGGATGATCTCGCCGAGCGGGTGCGAGGCCAGCGCCGCCGCCTCGTAGCACTCCTGCGCCGCGGTGTCGGTCTCGACGCCGGCCTTGGGTGGGATGGACCCGGACTCCCGCACGATCCAGTCGCCGATCTCGGCGGCGTGCTGCTCGAACAGCTGCCCGGCCCGGCGCAGCACAGCGGCCCGTTCGGCGTAGCCGGTGGCGGCCCAGGCGCGCTGGGCGGCGGCGGCGCGAGCGCAGGCGCGCGTCACGTCCTCGGCGTTCGCCAGGCCGACCTGGCCGATCTCCTCGCCGGTGGCGGGGGATCGCACGGGTGCCGTGCCGCCGGCCGGTTCCACCCAGCCGTCGCTGTGCAGGGTGCCCTGCCAGGTCGTGACGTCCAGCAGTGTCATGGCGGTCCTCCTCGGAGCGTGGGGCCGGTGGGCCGGCCCGGGGTGACCGGGCGGACTTCCGCTCACGAAGGGCCCGGAGTTGTTCGCTTACCGAACGGCCGTTCTCTCCATGAACGTTGGCACGTGGTCCGGCTCGCGTCAACGCATCGCCGGGCGTGATTGCCGGGCACTGTGGACGGCGGTCCCGCCTGTCGTTGACGGATGTCGTTCCCCGTCGTACGTTCGAGATGAGTACGGCAGTCCGCATAGCGAACGGCTGGCGGCAGCACGGTTCGGGCAGGAGGCGGGGAGGCCCATGGCGAAGCTCGTCTCGCTGACCGACGGCGTGGCGCACCTGGTTCGCGACGGCGACGTGGTGGCCCTGGAAGGGTTCACGCACCTCATTCCGTTCGCCGCCGGCCACGAGATCATCCGCCAGGGACGGCAGGATCTGACCCTCGTGCGGATGACCCCCGACGTCATCTACGACCAGCTCATCGGGGCGGGCTGCGCCCGTCGCCTGGTCTTCTCCTGGGGTGGCAACCCGGGCGTCGGGTCGCTGCACCGCTTCCGGGACGCCGTGCAGCACGCCTGGCCACGTCCACTCGACCTGGAGGAGCACAGTCACGCGGGCATGGCCAACCGGTACGTCGCCGGGGCGTCCGGGCTGCCGTTCGCCGTCCTGCGCGGCTACACCGGCACCGACCTGCCTCAGCACACCACCAACATCCGGCCCATCACCTGCCCGTTCACCGGCGAGACGCTGACCGCCGTCCCCGCCCTGCGTCCGGACGTGACTGTGGTGCACGCCCAGCGCGCCGACCGCAACGGCAACGTGCAGATGTGGGGCATCACCGGCGTGCAGAAGGAGGCGGTGCTCGCCGCCCACCGGTCACTGGTCACCGTCGAGGAGATCGTGGACGAGTTGGAACCCGTACCCGGGCAGGTGATCCTGCCCGGCTGGGCGGTCACCGCGGTGGCCGAGGTGCCCGGCGGCGCGCACCCCTCCTACGCCCACGGCTACTCGGTGCGGGACAACGACTTCTACCGGGACTGGGACGCCGTCAGCCGGCACCGCGACACCTTCCGGGCCTGGCTGGACGAGCACGTGCACAAGGCCGGCGCGGCGGCATGAGTCAGCCCGGCGAGCGAGGGAATGCGATGGCGGACTGGACCGCGGACGAGATGATGACCGTCGCCGCCGCACGGCAACTACGCGACGGCACCGCCTGCTTCGTCGGGATCGGGCTGCCCAGCACTGCGGCGAACCTCGCCCGGGCGACCCACGCCCCGAACCTGGTGCTCATCTACGAATCCGGGTGCCTCGGCGCGAAGCCGGACCGGCTTCCGCTCTCCATCGGAGACGGGATCCTCGCCGACACCGCTGACGCGGTCGTCTCGGTGCCCGAGGTGTTCAACTACTGGCTCCAGCCCGGCCGGATCGACGTGGGCTTCCTCGGCGCCGCGCAGCTCGACCGCTACGGCAACATCAACACCACTGTCGTCGGCGGCGACTACGACGCCCCGACGGTCCGGCTACCCGGCGCCGGTGGCGCCCCGGAGATCGCCGCCTCCTGCGGCGAGGTCGTGGTGATCGTCCGGCAGGACCTCCGGACGTTCACCGAACGGGTCGACTTCGTCACCTCGGTCGGGTACGGGACGGGCCCGGGCGACCGGGAGCGACTCGGTCTGCGGGGCGGAGGCCCCCGAGTGGTGATCACCGACCTCGGCGTCCTCGAACCGGACCCGGTCACCTGCGAACTCACACTGACCCACCTGCACCCCGGCGTGACCCGGGAGCAGGCGCGGGCGGCCACCGGCTGGGACCTCGCCGTCGCCGAGGGACTGGCCACCGGTGCGCCGCCGACGGCACGCGAACTCGCGGTGCTGCGGGCGCTGGGGGCGACGAAGTCCGACGGGAGACGACAATGACCACTCAGGACACCGAGGCCGACAGTGGTCTGGTGCTACCGCGGTACCGGCGCGACGATGTCGACGCCCACCCACCCCTGCTCAGCCCCGGCTACAAGTCGACAGTGGCGCGGGCGCCGAGACACCCACTGGTCTACCTGCCGCAGCGGCTGACCGAGATCACCGGGCCGTTGCTGGGGGAGGGGCGGCTCGGTGCGCTCGACCACGACCTGACCCGCCAGCACGACGGCGAGCCGCAGGGACAGCGGATCATCGTGCACGGGCGGGTCCGCGACGGTGACGGCCGACCGGTACCCCACACGCTTGTCGAGATCTGGCAGGCCAACGCCGCCGGTCGGTACCGCGACGCACGGGACACCTGGCCGGCGCCACTCGACCCCCACTTCGAGGGGGTGGGCCGGGCGCTCACCGACGACCAGGGGCGCTACCGGTTCATCACCGTGCAACCCGGCGCCTACCCCTGGCGTAACCACGACAACGCCTGGCGGCCGGCGCACATCCACTTCTCCCTCTTCGGTCGCGCGTTCACCCAGCGGCTGGTGACGCAGATGTACTTCCCGGGCGACCCGCTCTTCTTCCAGGACCCGATCTTCAACTCGGTCCGCGACCCGAAGGCCCGGGAACGGATGATCGCCCGGTACGACCACGCCAGCACCGCACCGGAGTGGGCGCTGGCGTACGAATTCGACATCGTGCTGCGCGGCCGGGAGAGCACTCCTTTCGAGGACGAGGACGACGATGAGTGAGCAGTTGGGCGTCATGCCCGCGCAGACCGTCGGGCCGTACCTGCACATCGGTCTGCACTGGCCCGACGGCCCGTACGTCGTACCCGAGGGCACGCCGGGCGCGTTCTGGATCAGCGGTCGGATCGTCGACGGCACCGGGACGCCTGTGGTCGACGCGATGGTGGAGAGCTGGCAGGCCGACCCGGAGGGCCGGTTCGACCATCCGGACGACCCTCGGGGAGCCCGGCCGTCCGCGCTCGCGGGTTTTCGCGGATTCGGGCGGAGCGAGACCGACGGGCTGGGGTGGTACCGGCTGCTGACCGTCAAGCCGGGTGCGCTGCCCGAGCCGGACGGCGGCACCGAAGCACCCCACCTGACCCTGTCGGTCTTCGGGCGTGGGCTGCTGCACCGCCTCGTCACCCGGCTCTACTTCCCCGACGAGTCGACGGCGAACGCCGCCGACCCCGTGCTGCGCAGCGTCGACGCCGACCGCCGTGACACCCTGCTGGCCAGTCCCGCCCCGGACGGGTTCCGGTTCGACATCCACCTTCAGGGCGACCGTGAGACCGTCTTCTTCGCCCTCTGACGGTCTGCTCGGCGGCCTCTCCGGCGCCCCGGACGTCGACGCGGAACTCAGCGACCCGGCAGTGCTCCAGGCGATGCTCGACGTGGAGGCCGCGCTCGCCCGGGCCGCAGCGGACGCCGGCATCGTGCCCGTACCGGCGGCCGAGGCGATCGCCGAGCAGTGCCGCGCCGAGCGGTACGACCCGGCGGCGCTCGGCCGGGCCGCCGACGCCACCGGCAACCCGGTCGTCCCGCTCGTGGGCGAGCTGACCGCGGCCGTGCCGGAGCACGCCCGGGCCTGGGTGCATTCCGGAGCGACCAGCCAGGATGTGCTGGACACCGCGCTGGTCCTGGTGGCGGTGCGGGCGCTCGGGCCGCTGCTGGCTCAGCTCGACGTGGCAGTGGACGCCGCCGCCCGGCTGGCCGACGCGCACCGGGACACCGTGATGGTCGCCCGGACACTCGGGCAGCAGGCGGCACCCAGCACGTTCGGACTCAAGGCCGCGGGCTGGTTGACCGGTCTGGTCCAGGCGCGGGACCGACTGCGTCAGGCCCGCGCCGCACAGCCCGCGCAACTCGGTGGCGCGGTCGGCACCCTGGCCGCGTTCGGCCCGGCCGGTGCCGAGGTCACCGAGCGGTTCGCGGCGCACCTGGGCCTCCCGCCGAGCCCGCTGCCCTGGCACACCCGCCGTCAACCCTGGCTCGATCTGGCCGCCGCCCTCGGTGGGCTCCTGGTGGCCGCCGGCAAGATCGCGCTCGACGTCGGGTTGCTCGCCCAGAACGAGGTGGGTGAGGTCGCCGAGGGCGGCACCGGACGAGGTGGCTCCTCGGCCATGCCGCACAAGCGCAACCCGGTGGACTCGATCCTCGTCACGGCCGCGGCGCGACGCGGTCCGGGTCTCGTCGCCACCCTGTTCGCCACGGCGGTGCAGGAGCACGAGCGGGCCGCGGGCGGCTGGCACGCCGAGTGGGAGCCGCTGCTCGATCTGCTGCACGTGACCGGTGGCGCCACCGCCCGCTGCGCCCGGATGCTGACCGGGCTCCAGGTCCGCCCGGAGCGGATGCGGGAGAACCTCGACGCGACCGACGGCCTCCTGCTCGCCGAGGCGGTTGCCGCGCGCCTGGCACCCGCAGTCGGCCGCCGCGTCGCCCACGACCTGGTGACCCGCGCCGCCGCCGAACCCTCGTTCCGCGCCGCGCTGCTCGCCGACCCCGAGGTCCGCGCCCACCTGTCCGACACGGAGCTGGCCGAGGCGCTCGACCCGTACCGCTGGCTCGGCTCGGCCGGCCGGTTCGTCGACAGTGCCCTGGCCGCCGTCCGGGGAGCGGGCGGATGACCACCCGGTTGCACCTCACCGTCGACGGCCCGGCCGCCGCGCCGGTGCTGCTGCTGGGCAGCTCCCTCGGCACCGCCGCCGCCATGTGGGAACCGCAGGTGCCGGCGCTCGCCCAACGGTTCCGGGTCATCCGGTACGACCACCTGGGCCACGGCCGTTCGGCGGTGCCGCCCGGACCGTACACGCTGGACCTGTTGGGTCGGGAGCTGCTGCGGACGCTGGACGACCTCGACGTGCCGTGGGTCCACTACGCGGGGTTGTCCCTCGGGGGCATGGTGGGCATGTGGCTCGCCGCGTACGCGCCCGACCGGGTGCGGCGGCTGGCGCTGCTCTGCACGTCGGCGTCGCTCGGCCCACCCGAGCAGTGGCGGGAACGGGCCGCGACGGTACGGGCCGCCGGTCTGCCGGCGATCGCCGACGCGGTGGTGGCCCGCTGGTTCACCCCGGCCTTCGCCGCCGCCCGGCCGGAGGTGATCGCCACCCACCGCGCCCTGCTCACCGCGACGTCGCCGGCCGGATACGCCGCCTGCTGCGAGGCGATAGCCGCGATGGACCTCCGACCCGACCTCGGCCGGGTCGCCGCGCCGACGCTTGTCATCGCCGGAGCGGACGACCCGGCCACCCCGGTGGAGCACGCCCGCGACATCGTCGGTCGCATTCCACGGGCCCGGCTGGCGGTGGTCGACCCGGCGGCGCACCTGGCCAACGTCGAGCAACCCGAGCAGGTGTGCCGACTCCTGTTGGAACACTTCCACGAGGGACGTGGTGACGGATGAACGACCGCGAGCGGCACGAGGCCGGCATGACGGTACGTCGACAGGTGCTGGGTGACGCGCACGTGGACCGGGCGATCGCCGGCACTGACGAGTTCACCGCCGACTTCCAGGACTTCATCACCCGCTACGCCTGGGGGGAGGTGTGGAGCCGGCCGGGCCTCGACCGGCGGACCCGTAGCTGCGTCACCCTCGCCGTGCTCGCCACCCTGCACCACGACGAGGAGCTGGCGATGCATGTCCGGGCCGCGCTGCGCAACGGGCTCAGCCCCGAGGAGGTGGCGGAGGTCCTGCTCCAGGTCGGCGTCTACGCTGGTGTACCGGCGGCGAACCGGGCGTTCAAGGTGGCCCGGGAGACCCTGCGGCAGGAGGCCGGGTGAGCGTGAGCGAGGAGGCGACGAGGTCGCCGGAGTTCGTTCAGTCGCTGGAGCGCGGCCTCGCGGTGATCCGGGCGTTCGACGGCGAACATCCGCAGCTCACGCTCAGCGAGGTGGCCAGACGGACCGGGCTGACCCGGGCCGCGGCACGCCGGTTCCTGCTCACCCTGGTCGAGCTGGGCTACGTGCACACCGACGGCCGGCTCTTCTCGCTGCGGGCCCGGATCCTCGAACTCGGCTACGCGTACCTGTCCAGCCTCAGCCTGCCCGAGGTCGCGCAACGGCACATGGAGGCGCTGGTCGCGCAGGTGCGTGAGTCCTGCTCGGTGTCGGTGCTCGACGGCGACGAGGTGGTCTACGTCGCCCGCGTGCCCACCAAGCGGATCATGACGGTGGGGATCAGCGTCGGCACCCGGTTCCCCGCGTACGCCACCTCGATGGGCCGGGTGCTGCTCGCCGCGCAACCGGTCGAGTGGCTGGACGACTACCTCGCCGCCGCGCAGCTGCGGCCGCTGACCCGGCGCACCGTCACCGACCCGGCCAAGCTGCGCGCCGTCCTGACGAAGATCGCCGCCCAGGGGTACGCCATCGTGGACCAGGAGTTGGAGGAGGGGCTGCGTTCGGTGGCCGCGCCGATCCACGGCGAGAACGGGTCGGTGATCGCCGCGGTGAACGTCTCCGCGCACGCCAGCCGGGGGTCCTTCGAGATGATCCGTCGAGAGCTGCTCCCGCCGCTGCTGGCCGCCGCGAAGCGGATCGAGGAGGACATCCGGGGCGGCCTGAGCCGGACACCGACGGCCGACGCGCGCGGGCTCAGCTCAGCTTGAGGGCCGGCGCGGTGACGACCCGGGCCGGACGGCGCAGGTACCACTCGGCCACCGCAAGGTTGATCACCCAACCGGCGACCACCAGGCCGGCCCGCAGGTTCCCGTCGGGCTGTTCGCCGGTCGCGAGCAGGTACGGCGCGTGGGTGAACGCCTGGGTGCCGGCACCGAGGCCGATCGCGTAGCCACGCACCATCCACCTGCGGTGCCGGGCGATGTCCCGGCGGAGCACGGCGGCGAGACCGACCAGGATCGAGCCGGCCATGGCCGAGCCGAAGACGAGCCGCATACCGGCGAGCACGTCGTTGTCATGGGCCGGCAGATCGTACGCGACAGCCATCCACAGGCCGGTGAACGCGACCGTCAGCCCACAGGGGACGAGCACCCGGCCGGCCCGGCGGTGCCAGCCGTGCCGACGCAGACGGGGTACGAACTGGAACGCGCCGAGGATCGTGTACACCACCGCGCCGACGATGTGCAGCACCACCGGCAGCGGATCGGCGACGAAGCGCGCGTTCGCCGGGGTGACCTCCGGTCCGCTGCCCAGCTCGGTGAGCCGCCCCGCGCCGGCGAGCATCGGTATCAGGCCCAGCAGGATCAACGCGACCGGTAGCCGCCACTCGCGCATCGTCACGCCGTCGATGGTGGACGCCGCACCCGCCCCCGCTCATCGGCAGATGGGCCGCGACCGGGTCGGCCCATGGTCGGACGCCGTCGTCGTACTTCCGCCGGTCAAAAGCGCCTCCGGCCGCGGTTGGTCTCGTACGCCCACATCGCCACCTCGACCCGGTTACGCACACCCAGCTTGGTCATCAGGCTGGTGACGTGCGACTTGACGGTGCTCAACGTGATGTACAGCTCGTCGGCGATCTCCTGGTTGGTGCGTCCCCGCGCGACGGCGACCAGGACCTGTTCCTCCCGGTCGGTGAGCGCCTCGATGGGCTGCTGGCGCGGCGCGGCCGGATCCGCGTCGGCGAACGCCTTCAGCAGCCGCGTGGTGACGCTCGGCGCGATCAGCGCATCCCCGTTGGCGGCGGCGTGCACGGCCTGGCTGAGCAGGTCGGGACCTGCCTCCTTGAGCAGGAAGCCGCGGGCGCCGGCCCGCAGCGCCGCGTACACGTACTCGTCGAGGTCGAAGGTCGTGATGACGACCACCGCGAGCGGCTCCGGGACCGTCGGCCCGGCGAGCGCCCGGGTCGCTTCGATGCCGTCCATGCCCGGCATCCGGATGTCGAACAGACACACGTCGGGGCGGAGCCGGCGGGCGAGCTCGACGGCCTGCCGGCCGTCGCCGGCCCCACCGACGACCTCGATGCCGGGCTGGGTGTTCAGGATGATGGTGAGGCCGGTGCGGACGATCTCCTGGTCGTCCGCCACCAGCACGCGAATCGTCACGCGCCGACCCCCTCGCGCGGAAGCACGGCCGTGACGGTCCACCCACGGTCGGGGTTGGGGCCGGCCTCGCAGGTGCCGCCGAGCAGGTCGGCGCGCTCCATCATGCCCACCAGGCCGAAACCCTGTGAGCCGCTCGGGCGGGCGGCACCGGCCTCGCCGTCGTCGCTGACCCGCAGCCGCACTGACGTGTCGTCGGCCGCGACGCTGACCTCGATGCGGGTGGCGTGGCGCGCGTGGCGACGGGCGTTGGTGACCGACTCCTGGGCCAGCCGGTAGAGCGCGGAGCCGACAGTGGGCGGCAGGTCGCCGAGGTCGCCGCGCAGATCCACGTCGACGGTCGGCCCGCTGCGGAACTGGCCGGCGAGCCGTTCGATGTCGGCGACCTGCGGATTGGGCCCGAGGTCGGCGGGCTGGTCGCGGCGCAGGACACGGACCATGGCGCGCATCTCGGCAAGCGCCCGGGACGCCTCGGCCTCGATGGTGTGCAGCGCCTCGACTGCGGCACCCGGCTGGCTCGCCGACGCGGCGATGCCGGCCTGGGCGCGGATCGCCATCGCCGACACGTGGTGGGCCACCGTGTCGTGCAGGTCCCGGGCGAGCCGTTCCCGCTCCAACAGCTTCACCTGATCGAACTCGCGCAGTCGGGCGGCGGCGCGGAAGCGGATCGCGGCACCCAGCGTGGCGGCGGCGAACATCACCGCGAAACCGGCGACCAGTTCGCCACCGTCGATCGAGCCGACCAGGCCGGCGGCGATCACCTTGGCCACCACGAAGAACGAACCGAGCACGGCGTCCCGGCCGGAGCCCCAGCGGAACAGCGCGTAGGTCAGCAGGACCAGGAAGCTCGCCGTGAACAGCTGGCAGGGATCACCGGGCAGCACGTACGGGGCGACCGTCGTGCAGCCGAACGCGATCACCACCATCGGCAGCGGCCTGGTCCGCCGCCACAGGATCGTGGGCAGCAGCGCGAGTGCGACGACGACGCAGCCCACCCGCCACGGCAGATCAGGCCGGAAGATTCCTTCCACCACGATCGCCGGAGCGAGGACCACGATCAACGCCCAGTCGCGCCAGACCCGGGCCGGGGTGGGGGAGACACGCGGCTCGGCCAACACCGCGTGCAGGCGAGAGTGCATGGGTTTCATCGTACGAACGGTGGTGCGACTCCAGATCGTCCCAAAGTACGACCGGGTGGGCGCCGTTGTTGGTCGACGGTTCGATTACGGGAGCTGGAGTTTGGCGCGGACGGCCGCGGCGTCCGGGTGGTCGAGGGCCGTGAGGATGTCCAGTGCCGCTGCCAGTCGGCCCGGCCGGAGGTGGGGTCGCCGAGCGCGTGCCGGGTGTCGCCGAGCCGGCTGAGGGTGTCCGCCTCACCCCAGCGGTCGCCGAGATCGCGGGTCAGCTCAAGCGTGCGCTGGTAGCACTCCACGGCCCGGCCGTACTGGCCGAGGTGGTGGTGCGCGAAGCCGAGACTGTCCTAGGTGGCGGCCTCGCCGGCGCGGTCGTCGAGCTGCTGGAGGAGGGCGAGAGCCCGCTGGCAGTACGCCAACGCCGCGAGGTGCTCGCCGAGCTGGGCATGGCACCAGCCGACCGCGTTGAGCGCGTCGGCCTGGGCCCTGCGGTGGCCGGCGGCCCGGGCCAGGACGAGGGTCCGCTTCGAGTGCTCAAGGGCCTTCCGCGGCTCACCCTGCCGGTCCCACAGCGAGGCGAGGTTCTGGTGCGTACGCGCCTCGCCCTCGGTGTCCCCAGCGCGGACGTACAGGTCGAGGGCCCTCTCGGGGTGGCCCAGCGCGTCGGCGTACTGGTTGATCACGGTGTGGGCGCCGGCGAGGAAGGGGTGCGCGACTGCCCGCGCGACCGGGTCGCCGAGACGCTCGGCGGCGCGCAGGGCCGCCCGGCAGGTCTCGACCCGGCCCTGCCAGTGCCCCTGGCGGTCCAGGAACGTGTCGAGGGCCCGCCCCAGCCGCCAGGTGTGCGCGTCGAATCCGGCACCGGCGGCTTGGCGGAGTGCGGCGACGGTCAGCGGGCAGCATCGGCTCGATGATCTCCCACTCGGCGTCGGTGAGGTCAGACGGATAGCGCCGCACTCGATCCATGCTCGCCCATCGATCAACGCCTTGTAGTTGGCCTTCTACCTCTTGCCGTGTCTTGTAGCAGCAGCTTCCTGGCGCCAGGCGGGGGAGCGAAGCAGAAGGGCGGCCGCGTTGATCTTGCGGCGTTCAACTTCGCACGAGTTTCGCGGAAGCCGGGCAACTAGAGCTCGCGCCTCGCGCAACAGCTCCCGCGCGGCTGACTCTCGCCCGGCGCGCATCGCAGCGACGAGATTCGTCAGGTCAACGTTCAAGCGGTTCCGAACGGCGTTCTCTCTGTTTGGCAGCGGCCTGCGAGAGGACGGATCACCAAGAGGATCGCGGGGAGGGCGCAGGTCCGACGTCAGCCCGCCGGAGGTGAGGTTTACGCGTCGCGATTTCATGCCACCTGCCTTGTTGAACAGACAGTTCCACTCCGCCTGCCGGTGCCAGGCAGGGCCAGGCCAGCGTACTGTCACGCACGCGGGACCCTGCCGCGCGGTGCGTGAACCCGGGTTGGATGATCTTCCCATGCGACTCCGATACACCCTCGTAACCCTTACCGCCGCCACGCTCATGCTCGCGGGCTGCGGCAACAACTCCGTCAACAGCCCCCAGGCCGCTGGCCCCGCCGCGGCCACTAGCCCGGCCGAGAAGGCGTCGGCGCCGGCCCAACCGATGGATGCGAAGGTGGTGTTGGCAAAGCTGACCGCCGCGGAGCTCGGCGCTACCCAGGGCTCGGTGCAGGACGAGGACAACGACCCCAACGACCTGCTCGGCCGCCCGAACGGCTACACGTCCCGTGCCTCCGCCGACCTCCCCGGGGGTGACACCGAAGCCGACAAGTACGACATCGACCGCGGGCTTGTGATCGAGGCCTGGCCGACCGCCGAGGATGCGGACCGGCGGTCCAAGTTCATCCAGGACACGCTCAAGAGCATGCAGATTTTGGGCACCGAGTACCACTACCGGGCGGACCAGGGGCGGGTGCTGGTACGGGTGTCGGGCAAGGTGAAGCCGTCGCTGGCAAAGAAGGTCGAGACGGCGCTGGCCGGGCTGTGACCCTATGGCCTGCGTACGGGCACGGGTGTAGCGTCGCGCCGTGCAAGCAGCTGCCAACCCTGATCTTCACGAGATGAGCATTCGGTAACTGCTCACGCTCTACTCCCGGATTCTCACCGAGCTGATCCGGCGCGGCGTTGTCAGGTCGCGCAACGCCCCTGCCGGCGATCTGGCTGAGTCCGTCGTTGCCAAGGCCTACCGAGGCCATCTCGCGCCGCAGTCTGAGAAGAGCTGGGACGTGCGTGCAGCAGACGGCACCTTGCTGCAGGTGAAATGTCGAGTGATCGAGCCAGGCAGCCGGCGTACTGCCGTCTATTCGCCGATTCGCAGCTGGAACTTTGATGCCTGCGTCTTCGTCATCCTGGACAGCGTCACCTACGAGGTCGAACAGGCTGTCGAGGTTCCCGTCGACCAGGTCAGGGCTGCTGCCCGGGAGAGCTCGTGGGTCGCCGGGCACAGGGTTACCGTAGGCCAGGTCCGTGCTGGCTTTGATGGTGCAGTCGACGTGGCTGACCGGCTTCGAGAAGCCTACGGGGCGATGGACTGATTGGAGCAGACGCGGTTGTCTGGCCTTTCCCAGCTGTGCGCTCGAGTTCTTGCGGGATCAGCCGATCCGTCTGCTCACAGTCGCCGTTCACCACGGCTACAGCCAGCAGGTTGGAATCGCGAAGGCGCTTGCGACCGCCTGCGCGACCCCACCCAGGCCGAAGCACGGAGACTGGCTTGCAGCTAGTAGCAGACCTACGCGACCGAAGAGCCCCAATCCGCCCGTTGCCGATCATGCTGCGCGTGGTGGGACGCGGGTGTGGCGGTAGTCGCGGAGAATCTTGAAGGTCTTCATGTGGGCCGGAGCGGGGGGAGCAGGTTGGGGAGCAACAGGGGTGCACTGAACGGCCTGCAACTGCACCGAACGGCACTCAACGGCGCGTAGCTGCCCCACCCCTAGCTGCGGCTTCTCGTCTGTGCAGGTCAGAGTCGGTGCAGCGTCCTGCTTACGCTCGAAGGCGTCAGTGACGGGAGCGCCCTCTGCTTTCGGAGATCGCTGCGCGGGTGCGGAGTGGGCGATCAGTCGTCCCCGTCGAACTCGGTTTCGTTGACGAGGCCGCCCAGGGGCCCAAGATCGCGGAGGGTGTAGCCGTAGGGCGGGCGGGCGCCCGCCCAGGTAGCGGCCCTCGAGGAGGGTCTGGCTTTCCGACCGCCGACCAACGCCGATCATGGGACGCCCTCGCGTCTGCTTGCTATCCCGCAACGCGATGTTGGCGACAAGCACCAACTCCGATAGTAGCTACGATCAGTCGGCGAAGAGCCGGGTGATGGATCGGATGTGGTGGTCCATGGCGGCTCTGGCGACGGTGTCGTTGCGATCCCGGATTGCGGTTCGTATCAAGTCGTGGTCGTGATTTCGGGCATCGACGGCGCCAGCGATGGGTGCGGCGCCGGCGAAGCCGTACATCAGGAAGTCTGACAGTACCCACATGCGCTGGCTGAGGTCGGCTATGAGCGGCGAACGGGCCATCCGGTGGATGACCCGGTGGAAGACGGCGTTGTGCTGGAAGTAGTCGCGACTGCGTTGGGCGACCTCGGGGGTGTGTTCCGCTTGATGTAGCAGCTCGAGCGCGTGGTCGAGCTCTACGAGTTCCTCGGGAGTGTGTCGATGGGCCGCTGCTGCTGCGATGTCACCCTCGAACGAGCCGAACACGCCGAAGAAGTCGCGCGCCTCCTGCTGGGTGTACTGCCGGACAACACAGCCGCTCTGGGGCACGATCTCCACGAGTCCCATCGTGGCGAGTCGTCGCAGCGCCTCCATGACGGGTTGTTTGCTGACCCCGAACTCTTCCTTGATCGCATCGATCGGCACGCGGGAGCCGGGTGGGTACGTGCCCTCGACGAGCTGTTCTCGCAGGCGGTCGAACAGCAGACGTCCCAACGGGACGTCTGTTCTTCCCGATTCGGTGGCTATGCTCATCGCGGTTCCCAATCTCAGGTGCTGGCGCTGGGCACAAGCCAACCATGTCGACGAGTCTCGTCGGTCGTGCTCAGTCGAGGGTCACAGTGGTCAGGCCGAAGCCCGCAATCAGCTCACGGATCGGTCGGTAGTAGCTGTACTGAACGCTGTAAGCGCCACAGGATCCTAGTGCGGCATAGGCCGCGATCCAGGACCGCACCTCGTGTGAGGAGTTCCCGGCGATCCTGGCCATCTCCTCTGGCGTCCACGCATCCAGGCTGGTCAGGTCACCCGAGGCGAGGGTGGCCATGAGGGCGCGGTCCCAGTCGGGGGCGAGGTCCTGGATATCGGCGGTGCCTGCTGCGAAGGCCCTGGCGGTCTCGACGACGCGCTGCTCTCGTTCCTTCCGCCAGCTCGGAGTCGCGGGCAGATGGTGACCCAGCAGGACCCGGCGCTGCTCAGGCGTGGCAGTTGCCAGTCGAGCGACGGGCGGGTCGTGGGAGAGACCGCCAGAGGCGATGAGCAGGGTCCTCATCTCCAGTTGGGCAACATGGCGGCCGACTGCTTCGCCGAGAAGCCGGACTCGCTGGAGCGGGGTGAAGGGTGGTGCGACGGAGTTGAGGAAGATCGGCACCACGGGGCGGGCGGCGATGTCGCCGAAGAGGATCTCCATGGGCTGGACCGCGCCGTGGTCGAGCTCCATTTGAAGGGAGACCGCGAGGTCGATGCCTGCCGACATGACGGCCTCGGCGATCCCTCGTGCGATCTCCTCTGGCACGTTGAGGGGGCCCGGTTGGGTGCCGTAGTCGCCGACGCTGCTCGCCGCATAGCCGATGCAGAAGGGCGGCATCAGGTTGTAGAAGAAGCCGTTGTAGTGGTCCGGCCCGAAACTGATCACAAGCTCCGGGTCGAAGTCCTCCGCGAAGCGCCGGGCGGTCGTGAACGCCTGATCGAGCTCGGCTGCCACCCCAGCCTCGAGGTCGGCGTGTTCGAGCAGAGGGCTGTGAGAGGTGGCAATCAGTGCAACGGTCATCTCACACTGCTTCGTTTCCGAGCAGGAAGTCCAGGTGCACGCGGTTGAACACCGCGGTCTGCTCGTACTGTGGCCAGTGGCCGGCGTTGTCGATGACCTGCAGGCGGCCGTTGGGGATCAGCTCGGCGATGCGCCGGCCCTCGTCGACCGGGCCCGAGGGGTCCTTGGTCGTCCAGATCACCAGCGCCTCCGCCTTGATCGCACGCAGGTCGTCGTCGCTGAGCATGTTCCTCTTGCGTGTCTCGAGGTCCTGCAGAGCCATGTTCATCCGGCAGGCCCGCGGCCAGTCCGGCTGCTGAAAGATCATCTGGCGGGTCTTGATGAGGTCGGCGGTGACCATGGACGGGTCGGCCATCAGCCACTCCAGGCGCGCCTTGACCCGCTCCCAGGACGGGTCCTCCGCGGCCTGCATGGACAGCGTGTAGAGGCGCTCCATCACCTGCGGGTTGGCCATCGTGCCACCCATGGTGTTGAGCACGATCCGCTCCACCTTGCCGGGATAAAGTTGGGCGAAACGGGCCGTCACCCAACCGCCCAGCGATTCGCCGCTGAAGTACGCCTTGTCGTAGCCGAGCGTGTCCATGACGTGGTGGACCTGGTCGATGTAGTGGGGGATCTCCAGAGGGTGGTCGGGCTTGGCCGAGTAGCCGTGCCCGATGAAGTCGATGGCGTAGACGTTGAAGTGCTCGGCGTGCGCCTTCAGGTTCCGCACGTAGGCCTCGGCGTGACCGGTGACACCGTGCAGCATGAGCAGCAGTGGCTTGTCCTGCGACCCTGCCTTCAGGTAGCGGGTCCGGTAGGGCCCCGCCTGGATGAAGCCCTGGCTGAACTCCACCTGGGCGAGGTCTGACCACACACTGGTGAACTCACGCTCGGTCATGTCCGTCCTTCCCCTCGACGTCTCAACTAGCATGCTAGCTGGCCGATGTAATGTCCATACCGGGTGCCGCATGAAGGAGCTTTTGCAAGGTGGCGGTTGTGGTAGCGATCACCTCGTGCCACGATGTGGCATGCCAATCTCCGGCGGCCCCGTTCCCGGGAGGCTGCCGAACGCTACCTGTGAGGAGTCCGAACATGGCAACGATGCGAGCCGCGCGGCTGCACGAAGTCGGCGGCAAGTTCCAGATCGACGAGATTGAGAAGCCGGTCCCGGGTGACCAGGACGTGATTGTCCGCGTCGAGGCGGCGGCCATCGTCCAGAACCTGCGCAACGTCATCAACACCTACCCGACAGTCAAGCCCTTCCTCCCCCTGCCGCAGCTGCCTGCTGTCTTCGGCATGGACAGCGCCGGCGTCATCACGGAGGTCGGTTCCCGGGTACGCAACCTCAAGCCCGGCGACCGGGTCTACATCAACCCGGGCCTGGATTCCGGGGACTCGTGGGCCGCCCGCAACGGCGAGCCGATGAACGACCCGGCCTACACCTTCATGGGCTACTTCGGCTTCGGACCGGATTCCGCCGAGATCCACAAGGACTATCCGTACGGCGGGCTTGCGGAGTACGTGAAGGCGCCAGTCAAGAACGTCATCGTCATCCCGGAGAACGTTCCGCTCGACCACGCCACGCGCTTCGGCTACCTGGGCACGGCCTACAGCGGCCTACGCAAGGGCGACGTCCGCGCCGGCAGTAGCGTCCTGATCCACGGTGCGACCGGGACTCTCGGCGTCAACGCCGTCCTCCTGGCGCGCGCCATGGGGGCAACCCAGATCTTCGCCGTGGCGCGCAACAAGGAGCGCTTGGAGCGGGTCCGTCAGATCGACCCGGCACGCATCAAGGTCCTCTCCTTCGGCGAGCAGGAGGTTGGTGAGTGGGTCCGGTCCCACACGGATGGACGCGGCGTCGACGTGTTCCTCGACGCCACCGGTGACACCGCGACGGCTGACGTGACGATGGCTGGAATCTGGGCGCTGCGCCGTGGAGGCCGGATGGTCAGCATCGGCGCCATGCCCGAGGACCTCCCCATCCCCATGTACCGGCTCATGACCATGCACATCAGCATCATCGGGTCCCTGTGGTTCACCACCGCCGAGGGCGAGGACATGGCCCGGATGGCGGCTGCGGGCACTCTCGACCTGAGCCACCTCGACGCCTACCACTTCCCGCTCGAGCAGGCCAACGAGGCCGTGCAGGCGGCGGCCAACCACCGCGACGGCGGATTCGCCAGCGTCATCGTCCAGCCCCACAAGTGAGGACCCACTGATGAACCAGCTCAACGCGTCCAAAACCGCGCTTCTCATCGTCCACCTCCAGCACGACATCGTCACGGAGGGGACCGCCTTCGGGACGATCTTCTCTGCCGAGTACACCGCCCGCGACGTCATCACGAAGGTCAACGCCGCGGCAGAGCACCTGCGCGACAGGGGCGGAGTCGTGGTTCCGCTGCGTATCGCGTTCGCACCCGATCACTCCGACCTGAACCCCACGCTTCCGCTGCTGCAGATGGTGGCGCAGGCAGGCTGTCTCAAGGACGGCACGGAGGGCGCAGCCCTCGTTCCCGACCTCACGGTCACCGACTCCGACGTGGTCATCACGCACAAGCGACCGGGCCCGTTCACCGACTCCGCACTGGCCGACCTCCTCACCGAGCGCGGAATCGAGAACGTCATCGTGTGCGGCGTCGCAACCAACGCATCTGTCGAAGGCGCCGTGCGACAGGCCGCCGACCTCGGCTACCACACCGTGGTCCTTTCGGACGCGTCATCCGCCGCGGACGCTGGCGCCCACGAAGCATCTCTGGGCTCGATGGGGCTGTTCGCCGCCGTCGCAACCGTTGACGAGTTCACCTCTCAGCTGTCTTGACCGCTCGGCGCGCCAGCGAATCGCCCGCGCGCGCCATCTTCGGGGTCTCCGGCCATGCCTGCCGCATTTCCGGAGACCCCGACGCTCCACAGCAGACACCGGACGCGTCCGCCCATCGCACGTCGTACCGATGACAGCGGTAGCCCGGCTGCGGGCCTGCCCGAGTCCTCGGCGGCGACCCGACACGAGGACACAGATGACCCAGATACCCACAAGCACCGATCGGGCCGCCGCCATCACTCAGGCGGCCGACCGGCTCGAATCCGCAGCGCGCAACGGCACGCCGTGCGAGCCGGTGCGTGACCTGCTCGGTGACAGCGACATGGAGCTGGCCTACGCGGTACAGCAGCGACTCACCAGAAACCGGCTCGCTGCAGGCGCGCGTATCGTCGGCCGCAAGATCGGCCTCACCTCTCCCGCCGTACAGCAGCAGCTGGGGGTGGACCGGCCCGACTTCGGGGTGCTGTTCGACGACATGGATGTCTCCCACCTGCCCGTAATCCCGAGTGGGCGACTGCTCCAGGCCAAGGCGGAAGCGGAGATCGCGTTCGTACTGGGAGCGGACCTCAACTCCGAGAACTTGTCGGTCGACGTCGTCCGTGCCGCGGTTGACTACGCCGTCGCCGCGCTGGAGATCGTCGACAGCCGGGTGGCGGACTGGGACATCCGCATCACCGATACCGTCGCCGACAACGCTTCCAGCGGGCTCTACGTGCTCGGCTCGCAGCGGGTGACGCTCACCGACTTCGAGCCGGTCGACGTCACGATGCGGATGTACGTCGACGACGACCTGGTGTCCGAGGGCTACGGCGCCGCGTGCCTCGGCGATCCGCTCAACGCGCTGCTCTGGTTGGCTCGTACCACCCGTGAGCTCGGCGAGCCGTTGCGTGCCGGCCAGGTCGTACTCTCCGGCGCGCTCGGCCCGATGGTTGCCACTCCCACCGGCGCCAGGGTCCGAGCCGAGATCTCCTCCCTCGGCACCGTGACCGCCACGTTCTCGGCGAAGGAAATGCGATGAGCAAGATCAAGGTGGCCGTGATCGGCTCCGGCAATATCGGCACGGACCTGATGGTCAAAGTGCTGCGACTCTCCGAAACCCTCCAGATGGGCGTGATGGTCGGCATCGACCCGGAATCCGACGGTCTGGCTCGAGCCCGACGGCTAGGCGTGCCCACCACCCACGAGGGCGTGGACGGGCTGATCGCGATGGACGGCTTCGACGACATCGAGATCGTCTTCGACGCCACTTCCGCCTCCGCGCACGTGGTCAATGCCAGGAAGCTTGCCCCCTACGGCAAGAAGATAGTCGATCTCACCCCCGCTGCGATCGGCCCGTACGTAGTGCCTCCGGTCAACCTCGATGAACACCTCGACAGCGACGTCGCCAACGTCAACATGGTCACCTGCGGTGGCCAGGCCACCATCCCGATCGTGCACGCCATCTCCAGCGTCACACCGGTCCCCTACGCCGAAATCGTCGCCTCGATCTCGTCCCGCTCCGCCGGGCCGGGCACACGCGCGAACATCGACGAGTTCACCGAGACCACCAGGGCAGCGATCGAGAGGGTCGGCGGCGCCCTGCGCGGCAAGGCCGTGATCATCCTGAACCCTGCCGAACCCCCGCTGATCATGCGCGACACCGTCTTCGCGCTCATCGGTGACGCCGACCACAACGCGATCCGCTCCTCAGTGGCGGACATGGTCAAGCAGGTCGCGGCGTACGTGCCTGGCTACCGCCTGAAGCAGGAGGTTCAGTTCACCTCCATCCCGGACGACGAGCCGGTGCACACGCTGCTACCCACGGGCGCCGGACCGGCGACGACCAAAGTAACGGTGTTCCTCGAAGTCGAGGGCGCAGCGCACTACCTGCCCGCCTACGCCGGCAACCTCGACATCATGACCTCCGCCGCGCTCCGTACCGCGGAGGCCATCGCCGCCCGCCTCACCACCAAGGTCGCCCGTGAGGTGACCCGTTGACGACCCCTGCCGACCGAGAGACCAACGCCATGACCGGCTCCGCCCCCGTGAATCTGTACATTCAGGACGTCACCCTGCGCGATGGAATGCACGCCGTGCGCCACCGGGTCTCGCCGGACGACGTCGCGAAAATCGTCGCCGCCCTCGATGCCGCAGGCGTCGACGCGATCGAGGTCGCCCACGGTGACGGCCTCGCCGGGGGGTCACTCAACTACGGCCCCGGGTCGAACAGCGACTGGGAGTGGATCGAGGCCGCGGCCGACAACATCAAAACCGCCACTCTCACTACCCTGCTGCTGCCCGGCATCGGCACGGTCGCAGAACTCGAGCAGGCCTACCGGCTCGGCGTCCGCTCGGTGCGGGTCGCGACCCACTGCACCGAGGCCGACGTATCCGCCCAGCACATCGCCCACGCCCGCGACCTCGGCATGGACGTCTCAGGCTTCCTGATGATGAGCCACATGGCCCCGGCCGACGAGCTGGCGAAGCAGGCGAAGCTCATGGAGTCCTACGGAGCGCACTGCGTCTACGTCACCGACTCAGGCGGTCGCCTCACCATGAACGGTGTACGCGAGCGGATCCGCGCCTACCGGGACGTCCTCGACCCCCAGACCGAGATCGGCATCCACGCCCACGAGAACCTTTCGCTGTCGGTGGCCAACTCGGTCGTAGCAGTCGAGGAGGGCGTGACCCGCGTCGATGCCTCTCTGGCCGGTCATGGTGCCGGAGCTGGCAACTGCCCCATCGAGCCGTTCATCGCCGTGGCCAACCTGCACGGATGGACCCACCGCTGCGACCTTTTCGCGCTCCAGGACGCCGCCGACGACCTCGTCCGGCCGCTCCAGGACCGCCCGGTACGCGTGGACCGCGAGACCCTCACCCTCGGATACGCCGGCGTCTACTCAAGCTTCCTCCGGCACGCCGAGGCAGCCTCGAAGCACTACGGCATCGACGTACGCACCATCCTGCTCGAGGTCGGTAAGCGGCAACTCGTCGGCGGACAGGAGGACATGATCGTCGACATCGCGCTCGACCTGTTGGCCTCTCGCGCGGCGAGCTGAGTCTCGCCCGGGGATGGTGTCCGCCGCTGTACGGTGCTAAAACGCCATGGTCCGCCATTCCCCCGCAGCGGATCGCAGTCGGGGACCTGCCAGCGGATGTGGTCGTCGGGCCAAAACAGGGCCGGCCGGTGGTGTCAGCGGCGGAGGCTGTCAGCAAGGCGCCCGTTGACGTGGGAAGTGCGGTTTGTGGCCGGTCGCGACCAGTAGCGGCCGACGGTGCGTTCGGACTTGCCGATCCGTACGGCGATGTCCGCCGGGTGCAGATGAGGGCCGCGGCGGCGCCAGTAGGCGACCGTGGTGGCGGTGCTCGTCGCCCTCGGACACCAGTATTTGTGGAGATTCGCGAGATCAACCGATCCTTGCGAATCGGCAGACGACGACACGAAGCATCCACGCGCATGGCGAACATCGGGGGGCGGTTCCGCCTGAGCTGATGCTCGTGCAGCCGTGCTGGTGGCGGCTATGAGTTGCCAACGTCGCCGTCGAGAAACTGTCCCTACCGGCAGCAACCCGACACCTGTGCGGCATCGGGCAACCCGCGCGGAACCGGGGCGAGGACGAGCAGCGGGATTCGGGGTCGCCGGACCGGCGCCGACCGGGCATGATCCGCTAGGCACCGAACCCGGCGGGCCCTCCGTCCTGTGCGGGAAGATGCGCGACACCCAGCTCATCTGGCCTGGCAGAGGCTTGGTCGCGCCGCTGAGGGGAACACTTTGCACTGCACGAAATGCGGAACCGAACTCGAAGGTCCCGGCCAAGGCCATACGTGCCGGTCCTCGACACCTCCACCCGCGCCCAGGACAGCGGGTTGGGACATCGCGACCTGGTTCGTAGCCGGTTTCGCCATTCTCTTCGCCCTAGCCGCGATCGCCGCAGCGATCCTCGGCAGCGCCGTGAGCGACCGTGCCCGCCCGCTGCCCCCGTCCGGAACCGGGGCGGCGATCGGTTACGTCCTGGCCAACCTGACTCTGATCGTCGCCGTCATCGGCCTGGGGATCAGCGGACTGATCTGGGGCCGCGGCACTCGTCAGATCGCCGAGGCGCACGGCTCCTCGGGCCGCTCGTACAGCCGCCACTGGGGCATACGCGTCTTCTCCTCCTGCGTCGTCTTGAGCGCCGCCACGGCCTGGTTGGCCGTCGACCGAACCGCCCCGCCCGTCCTGTTCGGCCAGGCAGCCCTGCGTACCGTCGGAGCCGCCGCGCTGATCGGCGGCGTGCTGCACAGCCGAAGGCGGGTTCTGCGGCTGATCGCCCACGTCGACCGCGTCGTCGCCGGACACTACTCAGCCGTCACCGGGCAGGACCCGGCGTGGCCGTTGTCGCCCACTCCGACCAGCGACGACTGGAACGCCAGCCAATGGGACCCGGACGTGTTGCGCGACATCGAAGCCCGCCGTCACCGCGACAGAACCTGATCTCGAGGTGCGGCCGGTCGCCAGCGCGACGACGGTCGCGTACGGCGGACATCCGGATCTGCGGCATCGAGGCGTGCGACTGCGGGTTGATGTGCGCGATCGGATAGGTTGCCGGCGTGGATATCCAGGTGCTCGAGGGTGCGTTCGTTGAGGTGCCGACGGCCGATGCCAGCGGCATGGACCGGCGGGCATTCGGCGAGTTCGTGGGGCCGCGTGGGGAGTTGGCTTCGTACGCGTTCGGCTGGACCACCGGCTCGGACCCGCATGTCGCCCGACTGTCCGTTGGGATTGGTGTCGGCAATCCGGGTGGTGGCACCTTCCACGCCGTCGTCTTCGTGAACGACGGTGGTCATGCGTTCTCCCTGGTCGACGAGCCGTTTGAGCGGGTCCCGCAGGGCGGCCCGGACCTGACCGCGGAGCAGTCGCGTGCCCACGAGGACCTGCCGTTCGTTTGGTGGGTCACCGACCATGTCATGGAGCACGACCGGCGAGCCTGGTGGATGCGGCACTGGTTGCTTGGCACGGTCTGTGTCCAGACCCGTGAGGTGTTCGAACGTCATGAGCCTGTCTTGTTCGTCAGTCACGATGCGGACGACGGGGTCTGGCAGTTGGTCGGAGCCACCGACGCGAGCGGCAGCAACGGCAAAGTCGGGCACCTGCATCATGCCGTCGACGAGGACCCCAGCCTCATCGATGTTCTTGACCTGCCAGGTGGGCGCAGCGTGTCACGCGCGGGCGTCGGGAAACCCTGGACCGACAACGTCTGATCCAATCGCGGATTTCTCCTACCGCCCGTGTGTCGTTAGCCGAGACCCACGGCTCACAGGTATCCGGATCTGCCGCCGACATGGCGCAACAGCCGTCCGTCCACTCTCACTCAAGATCGCTCGCTACATCACCAGGCGATGATCGTGGCCGCAGACGTGTCCGCCAGCGCCATGGTCGGCGTGACTCACCAGGATTGCTGAACGAGTCAGCCGGCGGACCTACCCGAGCAGCGCCGCCGCCGCGGCCAGGGTGCCCAGCGACAGCGTCGTGGTCACCACCACCGCCCGGTTGGCCACCGCCTCGCCGACGCCGTACTCCTGGCCGAAGATGAACGTGTTCTGCGCTGTCGGCAGGCCCGCGCACACCACCACGGCGAGCAACTGTGGCGCCGACAGGTGCAGGGCCAGCCCGGCCGCGTACGCGATGACCGGCTGTGCGACGAGCTTCAGCGCGGTGATCACGGCCAGCTCGAGCTTGGTCGGCTCTGCTCGCGACGGCGCCGTGCGGTGCAGCGACGCGCCGAGCGCGACCAGGACGGCCGACGTGTCCACGGTGCGTACCGGGCGGCCGGGGGTTGCCCACGTGTACGTCGATCGGGGAGCCACGCGTTCAGCCTCGCATCCCGTTAGGACCGAGAAAACATGTCGGCGGGCCGGGACAGCTACCCAAGCGCCGGGCCTGCCAGGCACGGGTATCCAAGTCGTAAGGAGTCATGCCCAAGCAGATAGTTACATGACGGCGGCTTGCCGGGAGGGGATGGCGTTCCGGCCGCGTCACCGCACGGCCACACCGCCCGGGCCGCCGGTGACGACCGGGTGACGCGGACTCTGGCAGGGTCGCGGCACGAGGACGGCACGGTGCGAGGGGGCGGCATGATCAGGACGATGCTCCGGCTGCGAGCGCGGCCCGGCTGCGCGCCCGCGGTGGGGCCGGCCTGGGAGGACGTCGCCGGACAGCTCGGCGCGCTCCCCGGCGGCCTCCGGCACGAGCTGCTGCGGGACGCGCTGGACCCGTACGGCTTCGTCGTGGTCACCGAGTGGGCCGACGAGGAGGCGCTGCGCGCCTACCGGGACGGGCCGGTGGCCGCCCGCCTGTCCGACCTGCTCCGGCCGCTGACCGAACCGGCCGGCCCGCCCGACTACCCGCCGATGGTCGAGACCGGCGACGGGACCGGCCCGGTCTACGTGGACGTGGAGCTGACCGTGCCGAGCGCCCGGCTCGCCGATTTCCATCGCGGCTACCCCGAGGTGGTGCGGCGGATGACCGCCGTGCCGGGCTACCGGCGTGAGCAGCTGCTCCGCGAACCCGGCTCGGACGTGTACCACATCTTCGCCGAGTGGGACACCGCGGCCGAGTTCCTCGACTGGATCGGCGACCCGGCTCACGCCTCGGCGCAGGCCGGGCCGATCGCACCGTTCCTTCTCGACATCCGACGCCGCCTGTTCCACGTCGTGCCCGGTGGGGACGGCCGGCGACTCGACACCACAGGCAGGGAGGCCGATGTGCAGAGGACAACGGACGTACTGGTCGTCGGGGCGGGCCCGACCGGGCTGACCGCCGCCGTCGAGCTGGCCCGGCGCGGCATCGACTGCCGGGTGATCGACAAGCGGGCGACCCCGGCCGGGCAGGCCGACAAGGCGATCGGCGTGCACTGCCGCACCATGGAGATCTGGGAGGAGCAGGGCGTCGTGCGGGAGGCGATGGACGCCGGCATCTGGCTCACCGGCAACATGGTCTTCGTCAACGGCGAGCAGACCCACCGGATGAGCTGGGAGCTGCCCGGCCTGCCCTACGACCACCTCGGCCTGCCCCAGTACGAGACCGAACGCATCCTCACCGCCCGGCTGGCCACGCTCGGGGTGCGCCCGCGGCGCGGCGCCGAACTGGTGGATTTCACCCAGGACGCGGACGGCGTGACCGCCACCGTGCGCACCGCCGACGGCGCCACCGAGACCGTACGCGCGGCGTACCTAATCGGCTGCGACGGCGCGCACAGCCGGGTCCGGGACCGGCTCGGCCTCACCTTCACCGGCGGGCTGGGCCAGTTCCCGCAGCTGTTCATGCTGGTGGACGTCGACGTGGACTGGGACATGCCCGACGGTCACCTGCTGCGCTTCCTGCACACCACCGACGGGGGGATGGACGGGATGCTGGTCTGTGTGCCGCTGCGCGGCGAACACCGCTACCGCATCGCCACCCTGGCCCCACCCCGGTTCTTCGCCCGGACCGGCGGGCAGGACGCCCCGCCCGGCTTCAGCGAGGAACTCGGCGAGCCGACCCTCGACGACGTGCAGGCCGCCCTCGACCGCCTCGCCCCGCCCGGCACCCGGGCGACGAACCTGCGCTGGTCGTCGGTGTTCCGGATCAGCCACGGCATCGTCGACCGCTACCGCCACGGCCGGGTCTTCGTCGCCGGCGACGCCGCCCACCTGCACCCGCCGGCCGGCGGCCAGGGCATGAACACCGGCATCCAGGACGCCTGGAACCTGGCCTGGAAACTGGCCCTGGCGGTACGCGGGCTGGCCGCCCCCGGACTGCTGGACAGCTACGAGGCCGAGCGGCGCCCGGAGGGCGAGGAGATCGTCGGCCGCGCGGTGCGGCTGGCCGGCACCGAGGAACTGGACCGGGCCGACCTGGAACGGCAGTTCCTCCAGGAGATGTCCCTGCTGCTCAGCTACGCCGGCAGCCCACTGGTCGGGGAGACCGTCTCCGACCCGGCCGGGCTCGGTGACGCGCCCCGTCCCGGCGACCGCGCGCCGGACGTCGAGGGTCTGCGCCGGCGCGGCGTCGGGCATCCGCTGCGGCTGCGGGACCTGACCCGGGGCACCCGGCACACGCTGCTGCTCTACGCCGACGCCACGGCCGGCGCGACGGAGCTGGCCGGGTTCGCCGACCTATGCGCCGACGCGCGGCGGCAGGCGGGCGGGGAACTCGACGCGTACCTGCTGCTCGACCCGGACGTCGCCGAGCCGCGCCTGGCCGACCCGCCGGTGCTGCGCGACGGCGACCGCCGGTTCCGCGCCGGGTACGGCCTGGCCGGCACCGGGCTCTACCTGATCCGTCCGGACGGGCACGTCGGCTTCCGCGGCGCCCCGGTCGACGCCGACGCGCTGCGCAAGCACCTGCACCTGGTCTTCGGCGGCGCGCGGTGAGCCGGGTGCGCACGGTGCTGGCGATGCGGACCCGGCAGGGGTGCGAGGAGCGCTTCGAGGCGGAGTGGCGCGCCGCCGCCGAGGAGATCCGCACCCTGGACGGCTGCCTGCACCAGGACTTGGTCCGCGACGCCGACGACCCGAGCAGCTATCTGGTCATCAGCGACTGGGCGGACCGGGAGCGGCTGGACGCCTTCGGCCGCAGCGCGCACCGGGACCGGCTGCTGCGCGTGGTCCGGGAGCTGCGCGAGTCCGCCGAACGACACACCTACCAGGTGCTGCACACTGTGAACAGCGAGCCGGGGGAGGCCCGATGACCGACGACGTGGTGCCGGCGAGCGAGCTGTACACGGAGGCGTTCGCGGCCAATCCCTATCCCACCTTCGCCCGGCTGCGTGCCGAGCGGCCGGTCTGCCCGGTCGGCTCGCCCCGGTTCGACTCGTGGCTGATCACCAGCTTCGACGACGCGCGCACGGCGCTGACCGACCCGCGGCTGTCCAAGGACCTCTACGGGCCCGACCAGCACTACCTGCGGATCTTCGGCCCGAACTCGGAGGGCCTGAACCGCAACATGCTCAACTCCGACCCGCCCGAGCACACCCGCCTGCGCCGGGTGGTGTCACAGGCGTTCGCGCCGCGGCGGATCGAGGCGTTGCGGCCCCGGGTGGCCGCGATCGTCGACCAGCTGATCGACAAGATGGTGCCGCAGGGCGAGGCGGACCTGATGCGGGACTTCGCCATCCCGCTGCCGATGACGGTCATCTGTGAGCTGCTCGGCGTGCCGCCGGTCGACCACGACCGGGTGCTCGACTGGACCCAGGTGATCCGCACCTCCGGCTCGACCAGCCGACCCCCGGCCGAGGAACGGGCGGCGGTGCAGGAGGCCCAGCTGCGGCTGCACCACTACCTGGCCGACCTGGTCCGGGCCAAGCGCGACGACCCGGCCGACGACATCATCGGCGCGCTGGTGGACGCGGTCGACCGGGACCACACGCTGTCCGAGGCGGAGCTGGTCACCACCACGTTCCTACTGCTGTTCGCCGGCCACCAGACCACCGCCGACTTCCTCGGCAACGCGGTGCTGGCGCTGCTCACCCACCCGGAGCAGTGGGAGCTGCTGCGGACCACGCCGAGGCTGCTGCCGACCGCGATCGAGGAGCTGCTGCGGTTCGACGGCCCGCTGCCGGTGGCCAGCCCGCGCATCGCCACCGAGGACGTCGAATACCAGGGGGTACGCATCCCGCGCGGCGCGATCGTCGGGGTGGCGATCAACGCGGCGAACCACGACCCCGCCCACTTCACCGACCCCGACCGGCTCGACCTGCGCCGGGTCCGGGGCCCGCACCTCGGCTTCGGCCACGGCGTGCACTACTGCCTGGGCGTCTCGCTGGCCCGGATGGAGGCGCTGCTCGCGCTCTCCGCGCTGCTGCGCCGGCTGCCCGGGCTGCGGCTTGCCGTCCCGCTCGCCGAGGTGCGCCGACTGCCCGCCGCCTCGCCCTTCCGCGGCCTGCTGGAACTGCCGATCACCTTCACCGTCTAGCCCGCCTACCCAGCCAAGGAGCACGTCATGGTCTTCCGGAACGTGATCGTCTGCCACATGGTCCCCGGCAGCGACGAGATCGTCGGCAACGTCTTCGGCCACTACGACCAGGCCACCCGGCCCCAGGATCTCGGCGTCATCGGCCGGTACCTGCTGTCGCACCACGACCTCTACCTGCACGTGATCGAGCGCGAGCAGGACCCGCGGATCTCCGGGCAGACGCGCGGGCTGCCCGCCTTCCAGAAGATCGCCGAGGAGATCGGCCCGTACGTGACGCCGTACCCGCGCTACTGGAAGAACCCGTCGGACTCGGTGGCCAAGGAGTTCTACCACTGGGCGCCGGAGGGCGAGCCGCCCGAGGACACCACGCTCACCGTGATCGTGGGGCGGATCAAGCCGGGCGCCGAGCCGGACGTGGCCCGGGTGTTCGGCGAGTCGGACGCCGGGTCGCTCCCGACCGACCTGGGTGTCACCGGACGCTGGCTCTACTCCATCGACGATGTCTACGTGCACCTGCTGGAGCAGGAGTCGTCGGCGGCCGAGGCGACCCGGGACCAGCACGCCGAGAAGCCGGCCTTCGGCAAGGTGATGCAGGATCTCGGCCCCTACGTGGAGCCGTACCGGCCGGACCTCTGCCACGGCCCGCAGGACCAGGTCGCGACCGTCTTCTACCGTTGGCGCGCGCAGGACTGAACCCGCGCCGAAACCACTATTCGTCGCACCCCCGTACGCCGGGCTGAAGCCGAGGCGTACGGGGTGTGACGGGCGGCGTCGTCCATCGCGACCAGTGCGGCAGGCCGCACGGACACGCGAATCGGCGGTGACCGTCCGGGTGAGGGTCACCGCCGATTGCGTGGTCGAACCGGTCAGGTGGCCGAGCAGGCGGTGTCCAGCTCCTTGATAGCGGCTTCCAGGGCCTTTTTGCTGGGCTTGGCGCCGGCGGACTTGTTGTACGCGTCGCTCAGGCCCATCATCTCGTTCTGGATTTTTTCGCTGGCGGCGGTGACTGCCTCGTTGGCGCCCATCGAGTGCGCCAGGATCGCGACCGAGCCGGCGGCCCACTGGGCACTGACCGCGAAGTGTCCGGCTGGCGGGCCGATCTTCTCGGCCTTGGTGACCTTAGCCGCGTTGTCCTTGATGTCCTTCTTGATGTCGGCGCAGGCCTTCACTGTGGCCGCGTCGTTGGCCGCGGTGCTGGTCGCGGTGGTGGCCGCACTACCGGTCGGGGCGGCG
The DNA here is from genome assembly GCF_042872475.1 of Micromonospora sp. NPDC005252. Classification (NCBI taxonomy): domain Bacteria; kingdom Bacillati; phylum Actinomycetota; class Actinomycetes; order Micromonosporales; family Micromonosporaceae; genus Micromonospora; species Micromonospora sp. NPDC005252. The sequence continues at coordinate 70,872 of NZ_JBIAKN010000006.1, forward strand.
CTCGAGGCCGCCGGGGACGGCGAGGTTGCAGTGCCCGCAGATTCGGGCTGCGGATCGCAGCCGGACAGCGCGATTGCCGCCGCAACGGCCGAGCCAGTCAGGACGAGTCGAGTTCGGTTCATCGATGTTTCCCCCATGATCTTCATGTTCGGCGCACGCTACCAGCCCTGGTCGGACGGGTCGGATCAATTAGAGGGCCGACGAGCACGGAGCCCTAGGTCTGGAGCTGGATGCGGGGCGCGTGGTGACTGTGGACGACGGGTGCCGTAGTGCTCGCACGTGTCGGTCCGCGGGCGGCGAAGGTTGGTCTGCGTCGAGAACGTCCCCGACCGGACCGGTTCCGGGCAGAGGTAGCCGAGGTGCAGTTGCACCCATGGAGTGCGGGTGCACGCCGCCGTGGCGGGCGGTGAGGCGGCGTGAGCCAGACCGTCGCCGGCCGGGCTGGAGGTAGGGCCGGCCCGTCCGCTAGCCCCGACGTTCGCCGAGTACGTGCCAGTGGTGGCCGCCGCGGTGTCGCCGTTTAATCCTCGGGCGTACGGCTCGAACGGGAATCGGGTGGTGCAGGCATGGGGGATCGGCGTATCGATGAGGTGGCCCCCGAAGGTCATTCGTTGGCGGCCCGGGCCTCGGGCTTGATCCAGCCGAAGGTGCGCTCCACCGCGCGCTGCCAGTTCTCCCGTTCCTCGGCCCGCACGGCGTTGTCCATCTTGGGCACCCAGCGGGCGGCGGGGTGCCAGTTGCTGCGCAGCCCCTCCAGGTCGGGCCAGTAGCCGACCGCCAGCCCGGCGGCGTACGCCGCGCCGAGGGAGACCGTCTCGGCGACCATCGGGCGCACCACGGGCACCGCGACCACGTCGGCGACGAACTGCATCAGCAGGTTGTTGGCGGTCATCCCGCCGTCCACCCGCAGCGCCGTCAACTCCAGGCCGGAGTCGGCGTTCATCGCGTCGACCACCTCGCGGGTCTGCCAGCCGGTGGCCTCCAGCACCGCGCGGGCCAGGTGCCCCTTGGTGATGTACGAGGTGAGCCCGACGATCACGCCGCGCGCCTCGCTGCGCCAGTGCGGCGCGAACAGCCCGGAGAAGGCCGGCACGATGTAGCAGCCGCCGTTGTCGTCCACAGTGCGGGCGAGGGTCTCGATCTCCGGCGCCGAACTGATCAGCTCCAGCCGGTCGCGGAACCACTGCACCAGGGACCCGGTGATCGCGATGGAGCCTTCGAGGGCGTAGACGGCCGGCTGCCCGCCGATCTGGTAGCCGACGGTGGTGAGCAGCCCGTGGCTGGAGTGCACCGGCTCCGTGCCGGTGTTGAGCAGCAGAAAGCTGCCCGTGCCGTAGGTGCACTTGGCGTCGCCCGGCGCGAAGCAGGTCTGGCCGAACAGGGCGGCCTGCTGGTCGCCGAGCGCCGCTGCGATCCGCACGCCGGGCAGGACGGCGGTCGCGGTGCCGTACACCTCTGACGAGGAGCGGATCTCGGGCAGCATGGCGGCCGGGATGCCGAAGAAGGCCAGCGAGTCCGGGTGCCAGCCGAGCGCGCGAAGGTCCATCAGCATGGTCCGGCTGGCGTTGGTGACGTCGGTCAGGTGCAGACCGCCGTCCGGGCCGCCGGTGAGGTTCCAGATCAGCCAGCTTTCCATCGTCCCGAAGAGCACCTCGCCGCGCTCGGCCCGCTCGTACAGCCCGGGCGTGTGGTCGAGCAGCCAGCGCAGCTTGGGGCCGGAGAAGTACGTGGCCAGCGGCAGCCCACAGTGTTGCCGGAGGTCCTCGGCGCCGGGTGCCCGGGCCAGCGTCTCCACCAGTGTGTCGGTGCGGGTGTCCTGCCAGATGATCGCCGGCGCCACCGGGACGCCGGTTCGCCGGTCCCACACCACTGTGCTCTCCCGCTGGTTGGCGATGCCGATCGCGGCGACCTGGCCCGCGACGATGCCGGCCTGGGCGAGGGCCCTGGGCACCACCTTGCCGACGTTGCGCCAGATCTCCAGCGCGTCGTGTTCCACCCAGCCGGGCCGGGGGAAGTGCTGCTGGTGCTCCCGCTGCGCCACGGAGACGAGGTTGCCCCGGCGGTCGAACACGATGCAGCGGGTCGAGGTGGTGCCCTGGTCGATGGAGACGACGTAGCTGTCAGTCATTCCTCGTCCTCTCTGGGCGGATGGCGGTGCAGGGTGGACGGATCACCAGCGCGCCGCGCCGAGGTCCCGGGACACCGCGCGTGCGGCGTCGCGGACGTACGCGACGAGCGTCGGGCGGGGGTGGCGCTGCGCGTCGCAGACGCGGTCGACCGGGCCGGAGAGCCCGATCGCGCCCACGACGAGGCCGCCGTAGCCGCGGATGGGCGCGGCGATACCGGCCTCGCCGAGGGTCATCTCCTCGATCTCGGCGCCCCAGCCGTTGTCCCGGATCGCGGTCAGCGCCCGGCTGAGGGTCCGGGCGGTGACCAGGGTGCGCCGGGTGTACGGCTCGGGTTCGCCCTGCATGACCGCGTTGGCGGCGCCGACGTCGTAGGCGAGCAGGACCTTGCCGAGCGCGGTGGCGTGTGGGGGCAGCAGGGACCCGACGTCGAGGGTCTGCAGGGTGTCGTCGGGCCGGAAGACGTGGTGGACCACCAGCACCTTGCCGTCCAACAGGGTGCCGATGCGGACGGCCTCGCCGCTGCGCGCGGCCAGCGGGTCGGCCCAGTTGATGGAGCGTGAGCGCAGTTCGTTGACGTCGAGGTAGCTGGTGCCCAGGTGCAGCAGGGCCGCCCCGAGCTGGTACTTGCCGGAGGTCTTGTCCTGCTCCACGAAGCCGACGTCCTGGAGCGTGCGGACGATACCGTGCGCGGTGCCTTTGGCCAGGTCGAGAGAGCGGGCGATCTCCCCGATGCCGAGGCGGCCGGAGCTGCTGGCCAGCAGGCGGAGGATCGCCGCGGCCCGCGTGATGGACTGCACCTGACCCGGCATGGGGCGGAATGCTAATCGCGTTTTGGCGGCCGCAACAGTGTTCGGCATTGTCGACCGAGGTTCGTTGACCCGGCACCGAGGGTTTCCTACGGTTCACCGCACAGTGACGTTACTGCACCGCGGCGTCACCGACCGACCCTCCACTTCCCCCGAGGGGAGGGCTGCCACCCCCACCGTTTTTGGAGGCAAGATGGCGCAACGGTTGAAAGCGCCCGGGCTCGTTGGCGAGTTGGCCGCCGAGTTCGCCGGCACCGCGATTCTCATCCTGTTCGGCGTGGGCGTGGTCGCCCAGGTGGCCGCGGCGGGAACCGGGGAGTTCGACAGCATCGCCTGGGCCTGGGGTCTCGGCGTCACGCTCGGCGTGTACGTGGCGGGCCGCATCAGCGGCGCGCACCTCAACCCCGCGGTCACCGTCGCCCTGGCGGTCTTCAAGGGCTTCTCCTGGCGCAAGGTGATGCCGTACGCCCTGGCCCAGACCGCTGGCGCGTTCGTCGCGGCCCTGCTCATCCGCTGGAACTACAGCGAGGTGCTGTCCCGGTTCGACCCGGGCCTGACCAGCAAGAGTCAGGGCGTCTTCTCCACCCTGCCCGGTGCCGGCGTGAGCGAGTGGGGCGCGCTGCGTGACCAGATCATCGGCACGGCCATCCTGCTGTTCCTCGTCCTGGCCGTCACCGACGCGCGTAACTCGCTGCCCGCCGGCAACCTCGCCCCGCTGATCGTCGGCCTGATCGTGGTGGCGATCGGCATGGCCTTCGCCGCCAACGCCGGCTACGCCATCAACCCCGCCCGCGACTTCGGCCCCCGCCTCGCCTCGTTCCTGACCGGTTACGAAACGGCCTTCCAGGACACCAGCGGTTATCCGTACTTCTGGGTGCCGATCGTCGGGCCGCTCGTCGGTGGCATCATCGGCGCCGGCCTCTACGAGCTGATCATCGGCCGCTTCCTGCCCAGCGAGGACGAGTTGGAGCCGGGCGCCCTGGCCACCGAGAAGACCTCGGCCGAGGACGAGCTCGCCCGCATCTGACATCGCCGACCCGAATCCTTACGACGGACACAGAAGGAGACACCCGAATGGCTGACTTCGTCGGCGCGGTCGACCAGGGCACCACCAGCACCCGCTTCATGATCTTTGACCACGGCGGCAACGAGGTCGGCCGCCACCAGCTCGAACACCAGCAGATCCTGCCGCAGGCCGGCTGGGTGGAGCACAACCCAGTCGAGATCTGGGAGCGGACCCAGACGGTCATCCAGACCGCGATGAACGCCCGTGGCCTGACCGCCTCCGATCTGGCCGCGCTCGGCATCACCAACCAGCGCGAGACCACCGTGGTGTGGAACCGCCGGACCGGCCGGCCCTACTACAACGCCATCGTCTGGCAGGACACCCGTACCGACCGCATCGCCTCGGCCCTGGAACGCGAGGGCAAGGGCGACGTCATCCGACGCAAGGCCGGCCTGCCTCCGGCGACGTACTTCTCCGGCGGGAAGATCCAGTGGATCCTCGAGAACCTCGACGGGGTCCGGGAGGCCGCCGAGCGCGGCGAGGCCGTCTTCGGCAACACCGACTCCTGGCTGCTGTGGAACCTCACCGGTGGCGTCGAGGACGGGGTGCACGTCACCGACCCGACCAACGCCAGTCGCACCATGCTGATGAACCTGGAGACGCTGGACTGGGACGACGAGCTGCTGTCCTTCTTCGACATCCCTCGCGCCATGCTGCCGGAGATCCGGCCGTCGTCCGACCCCCGCTCGTACGGCAGCACCCGGCAGCACGGCCCGTTCGCCGGCCGGGTCCCGATCACCGGCGACCTGGGCGACCAGCAGGCCGCCACGGTCGGGCAGGTCTGCTTCGCCCCGGGTGAGGCGAAGAACACCTACGGCACGGGCAACTTCATGCTCCTCAACACCGGCACGGAGATCGTGCGGTCGAAGGCCGGGCTGCTCACCACGGTGTGCTACCAGTTCGGCAACGACGCCCCGGTGTACGCGCTCGAAGGCTCGATCGCGGTCACCGGCTCGGCCGTGCAGTGGCTGCGCGACCAGCTCAAGATCATCAGTACCGCCGCGCAGAGCGAGATCCTGGCCCGCCAGGTCGAGGACAGCGGCGGGGTGTACTTCGTGCCCGCGTTCTCCGGCCTGTTCGCACCGTACTGGCGCTCCGACGCCCGTGGCGCGATCGTCGGCCTCTCCCGGTTCAACACCGACGCCCACATCGCCCGGGCCACTCTGGAGTCCATCTGCTACCAGAGCCGGGACGTGGCCGACGCCATGGAGCAGGACTCCGGGGTGCACCTGGAGTGCCTCAAGGTCGACGGCGGCGTCACCGTCAACGACCTGTGCATGCAGATGCAGGCGGACATCCTCGGCGTACCGGTCAGCCGGCCGGTGGTCGCCGAGACCACCGCCCTCGGCGCGGCGTACGCCGCCGGCCTCGCCGTCGGCTTCTGGAAGAACACCGACGAGCTGCGCGAGAACTGGAACGAGAGCCGGCGCTGGCAGCCGGGCTGGTCGCCGGAGCAGCGCGAGAACGGCTACGGCCGGTGGAAGAAGGCGGTCCAGCGCACCCTCGACTGGGTCGACGTCGACTGACGCCCCACCCCCCCTCAAGGATCCGGGCGGCCGGCGCCCGTCGCCGGCCGCTCCACCCTCCTCAGGAGAGAGAAGACGGATGCTTTCCGCGACACTGTCACCGGCCGCCCGCGAGCGGTCCCTGGCCGCCCTCGGCAGCGGCCAGGAACTGGACGTCCTGGTGATCGGCGGCGGCGTCACCGGCGCCGGCTGCGCTCTCGACGCCGTCACCCGAGGTCTGTCGGTCGGGCTCATCGAGGCCGGCGACTGGGCCAGCGGTACGTCGAGCCGGTCCAGCAAACTCATCCACGGTGGCCTGCGCTACCTGGAGATGCTCGACTTCGGGCTGGTCCGCGAGGCCCTGCGCGAGCGGGGCCTGCTCCTGCAGCGGCTCGCCCCGCACCTGGTCCGCCCGGTGCCGTTCCTCTACCCGCTGCGCCACCGGGGCTGGGAACGGTTGTACGCCGGCGCCGGCGTGCTGCTCTACGACACGATGAGCCTGTCCGGCCGCCACGCGCGCGGCGTGCCGACCCACCGGCACCTGAGCCGCCGCGGGGCGCTGCGCGCCTGCCCGTCGCTGCGGCCCGAGTCGCTGGTCGGCGCTCTGCAGTACTACGACGCCCAGGTCGACGATGCCCGGCTGGTGACCTTCCTCGTCCGCACCGCCGCCGCGCACGGGGCGTACCCGCTGTCGCGGGCCCGCGTCGTGGGTTTCCTGCGCGAGGGCGCCCGGGTTACCGGCGCGCGGGTGCACGACCTGGAGACCGACCGGGTGTTCGAGGTGCGCGCCCGGCAGGTCATCAACGCCACGGGGGTGTGGACCGACGACACCCAGGCCCTCGTCGGTGAGCGGGGCCAGTTCCAGGTCCGCGCCTCCAAGGGCATCCACCTCGTGGTGCCGCGCGACCGGATCCGGTCCAGCACCGGCCTGATCCTGCGCACCGAGTCCAGCGTGCTGTTCGTGATCCCGTGGGGCCGGCACTGGCTGGTCGGCACCACCGACACCGACTGGGACCTGGACAAGGCGCATCCGGCGGCGACCAGCCGGGACATCGACTACCTGCTGGAGCGCGTCAACGCGGTGCTGGCCACCCCGCTGACCCGCGACGACGTCGAGGGCGTGTACGCCGGCCTGCGCCCGCTGCTGTCCGGAGAGTCCGACGCGACCGCCAAGCTGTCGCGGGAGCACACCGTGGTCAGTCCGGCGCCCGGACTCGTGGTGGTGGCCGGCGGCAAGTACACGACGTACCGGGTGATGGCGCGCGACGCGGTCGACGAGGCGGTGCGCGGCCTCGGCGGCGCGGTGGCCGCCTCGTGCACCGACCGGGTGCCCCTGCTGGGGGCGGAGGGCTACGTCGCCCGGTGGAACCAGCGCCGCCGGCTGGCGCAGCAGTCCGGCCTGCACACCGAGCGCGTGGAGCACCTGCTGCGGCGCTACGGCGCCGCCGTCGACGAGGTGCTGGCGCTGCTGCGGGAGGACCCCACGCTCGGCGAGCCGCTCGACGGCGCGGAGGACTACCTGCGGGTGGAGGTCGTCTACGCGGCGTCCGCCGAGGGGGCGCTGCACCTGGAGGACGTGCTGACCCGGCGTACCCACATCTCGATCGAGAGCTTCGACCGGGGCCTGATGGCCGCCCGGCCGGCGGCGACGCTGATGGCGCCGGTCCTTGGCTGGGACGACGAGCGGGTCGACCGGGAGGTGGCGCACTACGTCGCGCGGGTCCGGGCCGAGCGGGCCGCGCACGAGCAGCCCGACGACGCGGCGGCCGACGCCTTCCGGCTGGACGCGCCCGACGTGGTGCCGGCGGTTGCCGTGGCGACCTGAGCGGGCTCCGGCGGTGTGCCCGCACCAGCTGGTCCTGGCACTCGTCTTTGTTCTCCGCCGGTCAAAGGCGCGCCGACGCGGCCCTAGGTGTCGGCGGCTTCACCGATCAGAAATCCTCCGCCACGTCGTCGGTTCCTTTAGCACTCACGCACCGGTGGAAGGATCAACGACCATGACCGACGCCAGACCGCTAAGCGCCACCGAGGCCGCGTTCATCGCGGCGGTCCACTCAGGCGACACGGCGCGGTTTGCACTCATCACGGAGCGCCACCGGCGTGAGCTGCAGGTGCACTGTTACCGGATGCTCGCGAACTACGAGGACGCCCAGGACATGACGCAGGAGACGTTCCTGCGAGCGTGGAAGAAGCGGGAGTCGTTCAGGGGCCACGCGGCCGTGCGGACCTGGCTGTACCGGATCGCGACGAACGCCTGCCTCGACTTCCTGGAGAAGCGCAACGACCGCACACCCGTACCGTTCGAGCTGCCGAACCCCGACTCCGAGCTGCTGTACCTGCAGCCGTACCCCGACCGGATGCTCCCCGAGGACCCGCTGGAATCGGTGGTGGCGCGGGAGACGATCGAGCTGGCGTTCATCATCGCCGTCCAGCACCTGCCGCCGCGGCAGCGGGCGGTGTTCATCCTGCGCGACGTCCTCGGCTGGCCGGCGTCGAAAGCCGCCGACGCCCTTGAGCTGACCGTCGCATCGGTGACCAGCGCACTGCAGCGGGCCCGTGTGACGATGCGCGAGCAGCTGCCCGACCGCCGTCTCGACTGGCGGAGCCCCGCCACCCACGAGCTGTCGAATGACGAGCGCGGCGCGGTGAAGTCGTACATCGAGGCCCATGAGCGCAACGACCTCGACGGGCTGACGTCCCTACTGCGCGACGACCTGCGTTTCGCGATGCTGCCCGATCCGGGCACCGTGACCACGACGGCCAGGGAAGCGGTGGACGGCTGGGTCTCCCATGGGCTCTTTCAACGCGGCTACGACGACTGGCGCGGTATCACCACGACGATCAACCGCATGCCGGCCGCCGCGCTGTACCTCCGCACCCCCGACGACCCGGAGTACCGGCTGTTTACCATCGCGGTCCTGCACATCGTCGACGGGAGGATCGCCGAGCTCACCGGATTCGACGCCACCGACAAACCATGGCTGGGCCTGCCTCCGACACTGTGATCAGGCGAGTCCGGCCCGTGCTCATCGCCTCGTCTCGTACCGGGTCAGTATCACGCCGCCGGGAAACGGCCGCGTCTCCACCAGGTTGAGGTTCACCCAGCTGTCCAGGGCCGTGAAGAACGGCGTGCCGCCGCCCAGCAAGGCCGGTGCGGTGACCAGCACGTACTCGTCGATCAGCCCGGCACGCATGGCCGCTGCGGCAAGTGTGGCGCCGCCGATGTCCATGGGGCCGCCGTCTTCGGCCTTGAGCCGAGTGATCTCGGTGACCGCGTCGCCGGTGACCAGGCGGGTGTTCCAGTCGACCGTGCGGGTCGTCGAGGAGAACACCACCTTCGGCATGTCCCGCCAGCGGCGGGCGTACTCGATCTCCGCCGGTGTGGCGTCGGGCTGCTGGTCGGCGGTCGGCCAGTGGGAGCTCATCGCCTCCCACAATTTGCGCCCGTACAGCGCCAGGCCGGTCGCCCCCACCCGGTCGGACCACCACTGGAACAGCTCGTCGCTCGGTACGCTCCAGCCGAGGTCATCGCCAGGCGCGGCGACATAGCCGTCCAGGCTCACGTTCATAGCGAAGATCAGTTTCCGCACCGTGCCAACCTCCCGTAAGTCCATTTAGTACGTACAGACGGGCGCGGCGCGAAAACCTCATCGGTGTGCGATCGGCCCCGCAGGTAAGCCCTCGCGCCCCGGGGGGTCAGCAGCCGCATCCAGTGCTATGGCAGCCGCATCCCGCTCCAGCAATGGCACGCTGGACCGAGCGACGGCGGTGCAGCCACCACATGCCGAGCGCAAGAGCCACCAGTCCGGCGGCGATGGCGAACAGCGTCTTCTCCAGGATCGCGGCGCCCGCGCCGGTGAGCACCCCGGCGGCGATCAGCAGAGGCAGCGCGCAGCAGGCGGCGCAGGCGAGGATGGCGAGTCCGCCGGCAACCTTGCTGCGCCGCGGCGGCGTGTTGTCGATCTCCCCCGGGGCTGGGTTCGGGATGCGGGTCGGCGGCGGGACGGGCTGGCTCATTCGCGTTCTCCGGAGGGTCGAGTGGTGCCGATGGTCAGATACGGGATCGGGCAGTCCGTGCAGGTGCAGTTGGTGAGGCTGTTGCAGCGCGCGTCGACGACTTCGGTGAGCGTGGCGCGGATCGCGGTCAGGTCGGCGATCTTCAGATCGATTTCGGCGATCTTGTCGATGGCCCGATGCCGCAGATCCGCGCTCGGGTGCCGGTGGCGGCCCGCGTCGAGCAGCTCGGCGACCTCGTCGAGGGTGAATCCGAGTCGCTGCGCTGCCTTGATCACGTTGAGCAGGGCGACCGTGTCGGCTGGGTAGAGGCGGTGCCCGCCGTTCGTCCGTGACGGTTCGGCGAGCAGGCCGCGGCGCTCGTAGTAGCGCAGCGTCTGGATGTTGACGCCGGCCTGCTCGGCGACCTCGCCGGTGCGCAGCCCGTCCATCACGACGCCCGTGCCGTCGACCGGGTACCGGCGAACGGCAACCCAGCCTGGGCCCAGTCGGCCTTGCCGCCGTCGTAGCCGCGTACGTCGGTGTAGCCGAGCCGCTCGAACGCGGCGGCGGCGGCCTTCGAACGCGAGCAGGCCGGGCCGGAACAGGAGGTGACCACGGTCCGGTCGCGGTCCGGCGTCAGCCGGGCCGCCAGGTCGGCGGACAATTCACCGGGCAGGTTCATCGCACCGGGCAGATGGTCCGCCTCGAAATGAGCTGCCTCGACGAGCGTGACCTCACCGGCATCGAGCAGTTCGCGAAGCCGGTCACGACTGATCCGCTGCACGATGCTCCTCTCGGCTCGCGGTGCGAGCGGCAGCGTCACGGGCGCGGCCCGCGAGAGAGGCCAGGACCTCGCCATGCTGGGGCGGCACCGCGACGTCCAGGGTCACGGCCTCCCCGTCGCCGATACGCTCGACTGCGACGGTGAAGTCGAAGGACGAGCAGCATTCGGTCTCGCGAGCGGCAAGGTCACGCACCGTGGCCGCCAGACCCGCCGGGCCGGCCAGACGCAGGCGCGTGTGTGTCGCGTCGAGCTGGTCCACCTCGCGCACGGCGGTGGCGAACAGTTCAGCAAGCTCCGCCAGCCGCAACGGCTGTTGCGCCCTGGGTCCACACGACCTTCGAGGCCGCTGCCGGACTCCGTAAAGGATGGCCACGATCGGGTCGCGTCGCAGCTCGCACCCGTGTCGGTGCGCCCGTGCGTTGGTCGATCTGGTGGGTCAACCGTCGACTGTCGGTCACGTTCGGTGCGGGTGTCAGGGGTCCCCGCCCGGTGGGTGGGTACGGTGGTTGCGTGACAGGCGCGCGGGCAGTGGGCGCCGGGCCGATGGCCCGGTGGGTGCTGCTGGCCTGCACGCTGTTCGGGCTCGCGGCGATGCACACCCTCGGACACGCCGGGATGCGCATGGGCACCCACCATGGCCACGGGCCGGCCGGTGCGGTGGCCGTGGCTGGCGGGATGGACGTGCCGGCGGAGGTGGCGGCCGCGGTGACTGCCGTGACCGATGAGTGTCCAGGCTGCGCGCACGTGAGCGGTCCGCAGGGCCCGGGGCGCGATGGCATGCCCGGTTGGAGTGTCTGCCTGGCGGTGCTCACCGGTCTGGCGGTGCTCGTGCTGTTGATCGCGCGGTGGTGGGCGAGGCCGCGTCCGGTCGGTTCGCAGATCCGCAACGTCAGCGCGCTGTCGCGGGTATCGCGGGGCCCGCCGCGGCCGGTGGGTCTGAGTCTCGCTCGGTTGTCGGTGCTGCGCACATAGAACCTCCGCTGCGCCGCTGCTGCCCGTACGGCATTGCGCGTACGGCAGGGCGTGCGCCGAGGTTCTTCTCGCACGTTCACCGATACCGAAAGGCTTCTTGTTGTGTTGACACGTTCTGTTGTGCTGCGCCGTGCCGGACTGGCCGGCGTGGCGGTGACCGCTGCGGTGCTGCTGTCGGCCTGCGGCGGCGATGACTCCACGGGCTCCGGGATGGGCCACGGCTCCGGCATGGGCACCAGCGCGCCGGCGGCCTCGGCGAGCGCGGGCGCGGTATTCAACGACGCGGACGTGATGTTCGCTCACATGATGGTCGTCCACCACCGGCAGGCGATCGAGATGGCGTCGCTGGCCGATACCCGGGCCGCCAGCAGCGACGTCAAGGCGCTCGCCACGAAGATCAAGCAGGCGCAGCAGCCTGAGATCGACACCATGAACGGGTGGCTGACCGCCTGGGGCAGGCCGGCCCCGATGGCCAGCGCGAGTGGCATGGACATGGGCATGGGCCACGGCCCGATGCCCGGCGTCATGTCCGACGCGGACATGACCCAACTGGCGAAGGCCAAGGGCGCCGAGTTCGACAAGCAGTTCCTTACCATGATGATCAGCCACCATCAGGGTGCGATCACCATGGCCCAGCAGGAGACGGCGCAGGGCAGCAACCCGGATGCCAAGACTCTGGCGGCGAAGATCATCGGGGATCAGCAGGCCGAGATCACCCAGATGCAGGAGCTGCTGACGAAGGTCTAGACGGTCCGCGGGGGGGGGGGGCGCCCGGGGGGGGGGGGGGGCCCCCGGGGGGGGGGGGCCCCGCGGGGGGGGGGGGGGGGTGGGGCCCCCGGCCCCCCCACACCCCCAGCGCCCCGCGCCGCCCTGACTACCCCCCCCCCGCGCGCCCCCCCCCCCCGCCCCCCCCCCCCCCCCGCCGCGGTCGCCGGTTTCTCAGTGGGCGTGGTGGTACTGGTGCACCACGGCGTGCCCCTTGCCCCGGCTGATCATCCACCGGTTGACGGGCGTGGTCAGCAGGAACGCCACGACCAGCGACCCGGCCAGGGACGCCCAAAACAGCACGCTGGTCAGCCCGGCGTTCATCGCCCCGGGCACCGCGACGATGAACGCGTTGTCCAGCAGCTCCATGATCGCAATCGACACGGTGTCGGCGGCCAGGGCCACCTTCAGCGCGGTGCGGACGTTGACACCGGCTGGCAACACGCCGCGCATGGTCAGCCCGTAGCCGAACACGAAGGCCAGGGCGATCGACAGCACCACGGTGGCGGCGTTGTGCAGCCCGGCCGTGGTGCCGATGACCATGCCCAGGACCTCACCGATGGCGCACCCGGTCAGGCAATGCAGCGTCGCCGACGCCGCGACCGCCCAGCTCTCCACCACCCGCATCTGCTGCCGGTCGGCGTCCGGGCTGTGCTGGTTGTGGCCCTCGTGCCCATGCCCGGCGTGGCCGGCCGAGCCCGGTGCCGCAGTCGCCGTGGGGCTCTGAACGTGGCTGCTGTGATCCATGTCCGACCTCCTTCAGTCGCCCACACCGTACCCCCCGGGGGTATGCATGCCAAGGGTTGAGGGGCAGCGTGCCCCCCGCGCTGCCTGTCGCACTGACCCGCCGCGACGACGACGGACCCGCAGGCGGCCGATCCTGCCGGTGTGGCTGAGCGGAACCGTCACGACCGGGTGGCCGGCGTCTGGAGTTGGGTGCGCTTGTCCCGGATGTGCCGCAGGCTTGATCGAGGGCGGCGGTGGGGACGCGGCGGGGCCGCAGCCCTCGTCGGCAGTCAGGCCTTCAGTCATCGGGAGTGCGTCTTATCTGTCGACGGCGCGGCCACGTGGTACGACTGCTTCAAGAACAAGCCGACGAAGCAGGCGGGCCGGTGACGACGAACAGAGTGGCCAATCTGCTGCGTGGGCGGGAGAGTCCGCAACGGCCGACCTTCCTGGAACTGTTCTTCGATCTCGTGTACGTCTTCGCGCTCACCCGGATCGTGCACGAGTTGGTGCTGGACTACACCAGGGGTCACGTCGCCGAGACGTTGACCACTACCCTTTCGGAAAACGGCGAGACTCTGCTGCTGCTATTGGCCGTCTGGTGGATCTGGACCCAGACGGCGTGGATGACCAGCAGATTCGACCCGTTCCGGCCGGAGATCCAGTTCCTTGTCCTCGCGACGATGTTCGGGAGTCTGCTCCTGGCGGTCGCGATATCCGGGGCTCTCGCCGAGACCGGAATTCTCTTCGCGAGCACGTACGTCGCGATCCAGGTGGGCCGCACCCTTTTCTTCGTAGTTACCTTGCGGGGCCACGATCTGCGCCGCGTCAACATGCTGGCGCTCGTCTGGTTCGGCGCGTCGGCCGTGCCGTGGCTCATCGGAGCCTTCGAACCCGAGTTGACGCGCAATTCGTTGTGGGCGCTGGCCCTGGCGATCGACTACCTGGGGGGCAGACTCGGCTGGCCGGTACCGGGGCTGGGCCGCTCGCGGGTGTCCCCGTGGGCCGTCGCCGGCGAGCACCTGGCCGAACGCTACTGGCAGCTCGTCATCGTCGCGCTTGGTGAGACGATCCTGACCTCCGGCTCGAGTCTTCTACGTGGTCCGATTGTGCATGAACGAATATTGGCTCTTACCTTGTCGTTCCTCACCACGGTGTTGCTGTGGCGGATCTACTTCTACCGAGCCGGCCAGATCTTGGGCGGGGCCGTCGTGGCATCCGGCGACCCAGGCCGACTCGGTCGGTCGGCCGAGCTCTGTCACCTGCTCATGGTGTCCGGCATCCTCGTGACCTCAGCCGGTTCCGAACTCGTCTTGCTGGATCCAACCGGACACGCCAAACCCGCCTGGGTCGGCGCCATCCTCGGCGGGCCCGCGCTCTACCTCGCCGGGCGTTCACTATTCGAGTACGTGGCCTTCGCCCGCGTGTCCCTTCCGCGGCCGATCGGGATCCTCGCCCTCGTGGCCCTAGCGCCGCTGATGGTCCGTTTGCCGCCACTCAGGGTCGCTGTGGCAGCTGCCGCCGTCCTGCTCGGCGTCGCCGTCGCGGACGCGATCCGAGCCCACGGACGCCCACTGGAGCAGGCCTCGCCGCCACGCTGACCGGGCAGGCCGGGATGCCGATGCTGGTCGGCACCTTCTCAGGTCGGCGAGGGTGGCGACGCGGCGGTCAGTGCCGGCGGACAGCGGGCCGCTGCCGGGGCGAGTGCGGTGACGGCGATCGTGAAAGCCCTGCTGCCGGTGTCCTGCCAGAGGTGCGGGGAGAACGGAGGGAGCGGTCTGGCCGTCACCGCGCCCAGCCCCTGGTCATGGGATGACAATTGCCGGATGGACCAGGTGCTCAACCTGCTGGTGTCGCTGCCACCCGCCCTGGTGCTCGTCTTGGCGTTCCTCCTCCCGGCGCTGGAGGCGTCGACCTTCCTTGGCCTGGTGGTGCCGGGGGAGGTGGCCGTGCTGGTCGGCGGAGTCCTCGCCCACGACGGGAGGCTGCCGCTGTGGGCGGTGGTGGTTGTGGCGCTGGCCGGGGCGGCCCTCGGCGACCAGGTGGGTTATCTGATTGGCCGCCGTTACGGCCGGCGGCTGCTGGACCGAACGCCGCGCCGGTTCGTTCGGTCTGGTGAGCTGCGTCGTGCGCTCGACCTGATCCGTCGGCGGGGCGCCGGCGCAGTGGTGCTCGGCCGTTGGGCGGCCGCGCTGCGGGCGCTGGTGCCGGGTCTGGCGGGCATGAGCGGCATACCGCAGCGCACGTTCACACTGGCCAACGTTGCCGGCGGGGCGCTGTGGGCAGCGGCGGTGGCCGCGCTGGGTTACCTGGCTGGCGCCTCGTACGGACTGCTGGAGCGGCGACTTGGCCTGGGCGGGGAGGTGCTGCTCGCGGTTGTGGCGCTGGTGATCGCAGCACGGATCTGGGCTGGCCGGCGGGCTGCGCGCCGCGAGCGAGCCGTGCAGGAACCGACGAGGCCCAGTGACGGCCGACATCCTGGCGCTCCCGGGGAACCTCGACGCCGCCGACGTCTGCGCGGCTGAACTACTCGCCGCCGGCGGACTCGCAGCGGAGCAACGGTGGGACTTCCGTCGGGAGGGCGTCGATAACAGACGCGTTCAGGCCGTCCACATCAAGCGTTCGCAGCGGTGGCACAGCATCGACCGCGGGGTGCTCGTCAACCCCGGGTCAGTTCCAGGGATCGGCGTTCGGATCCTCGCCGAGCAGCTGCGCGCTCTCCAGGCACAGGTTCTCGCCGAACAGTTGGTTGCCGCGGGAGTCGGTGCCCCATGCGTCGTCGGCGGAGGCAGCGATGGCGCGCCATGTGTAGCTGTCAGCCGACCTGGCCGGCCTGGTAGTGCCCGGACCCTGACCTGGCCTTCGCGTCACCGACCTGTCCTTCGCGCCAGCGGCGATCAGCGGACCCGGGACGGATCGGTCGTCCGGGTACGCAGCCACGCGTCGAAGTCGCGGGCCACGATGCGTTCGTCGGTGACACCGTCGGCGGCCGGCGAGCACAGCCAGCGGATCGGCGCGGCCATGACGGCGGGATCAAGCATCTGCTCGCGAACCGCCTGGGGCATCCCGTCCGGGATCATGCCGGTACGGGTGGCCCCGCCGGGCAGGAGTACGTTGACCCATACCGAGTGCTCGCGCAGATCGGCGGCCATGATGCGGGACAGCGCCTCGGACCCCGCTCGTGACGGGCCGTAGGGCACGAAACCTCTACGGATCATGGTCTCCTCGTTGAGCGAGATGTTCACGATGCGTCCGCCGCCGGCGGTGAAGAAGGTCGGTACGACCGCGCGGGCGACCAGGAAGTAGCCGGTGAGGTTCGTGTCGATCACGTCCCGGAAACCGTCGGGCGTGACCTCCCAGAAGCCCCGAGATTCGGTGAAAAACTCCGGGTTCACGGTTCGCATGCCGATCCCCGCGTTGTTGACCAGCACATCGAGTCCGCCCAGGAGGTCGACCGTCCGGCGGACACCGTCGGCCACCGAGCGCTCATCCCGGACGTCCATGGCGACGCCACCGACCCGCCCGCGCTCGGCGTCGATCTGCTCGGCGACCTGGGCGGTGCGGCCCTCATCGCGGCTGGTGATGACCACCCGCGCGCCGCCGTCGGCCAGCGCCTCGGCCATCGAGCGGCCAAGGCCGTTGGTCGCCCCCGTGACCAGGACCCGTACCCCGGAAAGGGACTCGTCGGTTCTCACGTCACGCACGGTCATGAACCAATCATTCCTCATTCGTGCGCGTGCCGTGCGGAGCAGGCTGACCGGCCCGGGCTGCTGGACGCGGCCGTTCCGTCCCGCGTTTGGCGGCCGGAGGCGCGGGAACACCTCGCCGATCGGGCCCAGGCGACCCGCCACGTCTGTCGTCCGGCAGCGCTGGTGATGCCGGCGAGACCCGAGAGGAGCGAGGATGAGCCCACGCAGGACAACCGTCCCGGCACGCAGATCACCCGGAGCCACCAAGGCCACCGGGGCGACGAAGATGCCGCCGAGCCGGAAGGTGGCGGCCAAGAAGGTCGCCGCTGCCACGAAGCGGGCCACCGGCGCGAGCGCAGCCAAGACGCCCGGCGAGAAGCCCACGCCGACCACGCCCCGCGTCGCCCGGAAGAAGGACGTTTCCGCCACCACGGCCTCGCCCAGCCGCAGGCCGACGGCGAAGGCGGCCGCCGCCAAGAACGCACCACCAAAGAAGGCGCCCTCAGCGAGGGCCGCGGCGAAGAAGGCGCCGGCGAAGAAGGCCGCGCCGACCCGGGCCCGCACCACGTCCGCCACCAGGGCACCGGCCAAGAAGGCGACCACCATGGAGTCGTTCGGCAACCGGCGTACGGCGCGAAAGACCTGAACTTCGACGCCTACCCGATGTGTCGCACCGGCTCGATGACCGTCGGGGAGGCGTCGCCGCAGGCGTGCGCCTCACCATCCGGCCTTGCCCGCCCACGCCGTTCGGGAACCCCCCCCGGTCCGCACGCGTACCGCCGGGTCAACGACCGGCGTCACGGGCACGGTCTCCTCGCAGAATGCCCTGGCCAGTGGAAACTCCGCGCGTGTTGCAAACGCCCCTGCGGGGTTCGCCCCTTATGAAAGAGTTTGCTCTGAAGGTTGCCGATTATCGACGGCACCCGCACGAGCAGATCAAGTGACAGGGGCGGACATGAGGTGGCTGATCGGTGGTGCGGCCGCGATTGCCGGGGGGATGGTTGTCCGGCGCCTGCTCGGTGGGGCTGGCCGGGGCAATGACCAGTGGCAACGGGTTCAGGCCCGGCGGCGCGGGGCGCGGTGGCACGTGGCGACGGTGAACCGACCGGCGGGTGACGTCGCCCCGGGCGGCCAGTTCCCCGAGCCGCTGGCCGGGCTTGGCGACGCCGTCGAGGTCCAGGTCCGGCCTGCCCCCGGCGGCCGGGGGACCGAGATCGCCGTACGGCTGCGCGACGGCGCCCGACTCCCTGTTGCCGCCGCGGCCCGACGGGTCACCGGCCGGGATCCTGAACAGGCGATCCGGGCTGCGCTGCGCGAGTCGAAGCAACTGATCGAAACCAGTGAGGTCCTGCACCCGGACTATCCGCCCACGACCGAGCCGACTCCGATGAACAAGCCACTGCGAATGGCCACCCAGCAGGGTCGGCGGGAGGGACGACAGTGAAGGCGCTGGTCTGGGAGGGAGCCAACGAGCTCGCGGTGCGGCAGGTGCCGGACCCGCAGATGCGTAACGAGCAGGACGTCATTGTGCGGGTCCGGCGGACTGTGACGTGTGGTTCGGACCTGCACCTGCTCGGCGGGTACATCCCGTTCATGGAACGCGGCGATGTCCTCGGGCACGAGTTCCTCGGCGAGGTCGTCGAGGTCGGTTCGCAGGTACGCAAGCACAAGGTAGGCGACCGGGTCGTCGTCTGCTCGTTCATCTCCTGCGGCAAGTGCTGGTACTGCCAGCAACAACAGTTCTCGCTGTGCGACAACGGAAACACCAACCCGATGATCACCGAGAACGTCTGGGGCGCCGCGCCCGGAGGCTGTTACGGCTACTCGCACGCACTGGGGGGCTTCGCCGGCAGCCACGCCGAGTTCATCCGCGTCCCCTACGCCGACCAGGGCGCCTTCACCGTCCCGGACGAGGTGAGCGACGAGCGCGCGCTCTTCGCTTCCGACTCCGCGCCGACCGGTTGGATGGGCGCCGACCTCGCCGGCGTCAAACCGGGCGATGTCGTGGCGGTCTGGGGTGCTGGTGCGGTCGGGCAGATGGCGGCCCGGGCGTCCGTGCTGCTCGGTGCCGATCGGGTGATCGTGATCGACCGACTCGACAACCGGCTCCAGATGGCCCAGACACATCTCGGCGTCGAGACGCTGAACTACGAGCAGCAGGACGTCAGCGGCGAATTGCTGGAGCGCAGTGGCGGCCGAGGCCCGGACGTGTGCATCGAGGCAGTGGGTATGGAGTCGCACAGCAGCGGTCCGCAGTTCTGGTACGACCAGGTCAAGCAGCAGCTGCGCATCGAGTCCGACCGACCGATCGCCGCCCGGGAGGCGATCTACAACTGCCGCAAGGGCGGCAGCGTGTTCATCCTGGGTGTGTTCGGCGGCCTGGTCGACAAGTTTCCGCTCGGGGCGGTGATGAACAAGGGGCTGACGCTGCGCGGCGCACAGCAGCACGGACAGCGCTACATTCCCATGCTGCTGGAGCGGATGGCCCGCGGCGAGCTGGTCACGGAGCATCTCGCGACACACACGATGCCGTTGGACCAAGCGCCGCGCGGCTACGAGATGTTCAAACAGAAACTCGACGGATGCGTACGGGCCGTCTTCCAGCCGACCAGCTGATTCCGCCGTCGCCGGTGCCCCTCGCACCGTAGCGCGACCTCACTTACTGGATGGCCCTCAGCGCCGTCGCGGCAGCTCCCGTGCCGCTGACGTGGTGGTGGAGCCAGGCCGTCGAGGGGAGCGCCCCCGACCACGTCGCGGCAGCTCCCGTGCCGCTGACGTGGTGGTGGAGCCAGGCCGTCGAGGGGAGCGCCCCCGACCACTCGTCGTCGTGTGAAAGGCCCGCCACTGCCTCTGTTCGGAGTCAGGACGTGACGTGTCGGATCCGGTCCCCGGTCCAGGCCGCTTCGAGGATCGCGGTCAGGCTGGCGGTGTCGGTCGGGCCTGGATGGTTCTGGATCAGGCGGGTGACGCCACTGGCCATCTCCGCGAAGCGCGGGAGGTCGGCGCGTGCCACGCCGATGTCCGCCAGGGTGGCAGGGATGCCGATGTCGGCAAGGAGCCCGTCGAGCCAGGTGAGGAACACCTCTGCGGCCTCGGTATCCGAGGCGTCGGTCACGTCGAGCCCGCACACACCGGCGAGGATGGCCAACCGGTCGCTGATGGCCTCCCTGGCCGCGTCCAGCGCGTAGGGCAGCAGCAGCCCGACGCCCAGGCCGTGCGGCGTGTGCGTGGCTGCGCCGATGGGGTACTGGAGAGCGTGCGGGGCCGCGTTGCCCGCGTGCGAAAACGCCAGCCCGGCGAGCATGGACCCGTAGGACATGTCCGCCCGCGCGTCCGTGTCGCCTCCGTCCCTGACCGCACGACGCAAGCTACGGGCGATCCGCTCCGCGGCCAGGAGCGCGTAGTGGTCGGTGATGGGGTTGCGGCCGAGGAAGACCTGCTCCACCGGGTCGCGCGGTCCGTGGGCCCGCCCTCGCGCGGTGTAGCTCTCCACCGCGTGACAGAACGCGTCGATGCCGGAGTGGGCGGTGACGGTCGCAGGGCAGGTGTAGGTGAGTTCGGGGTCGACGATGGCGAAGTCGGGCACGATGTGGACGCTGGAAACCCCCACCTTCAGCTCGCGGTCCGGGTCGGTCAACACCGACACGGGTGTGAGCTCGGAGCCGGTGCCTGACGTCGTCGGGACCGCGACCAGTGGGATCGTCGGCCCCGGCACCTTCGACTCGCCGTAGAAGTCGCGCGGCGTCCCGCCGTGGCGCCGGATGACGCCGACGATCTTGGCGAGGTCGATCACCGTGCCACCCCCGATGGCGAGGATCACGTCGGCGTCCACCTCGGCGGCGACCGAGACGGCCAGGGCGACATCGGCGAGTGGCACGTCTGACGTCGCGTCGGAGAACACCCCGACGACCTCGACCCTCTCCCGTACGGCGGCCACGATCTCGGCCACGCCCGGCTGCCCCAGGAGAACCCGGTCGGTCACGATGAGCACTCGCGAGCCACTCTCGGCCACCACTCGTGGGATGTTCTGCGCGACCCCTTCGCCCACTATCAGCTGGCGTGGTCCGCGGACGGTCTCAAGCATGTCAGTGCCTCTCTCGAACGTCGGCGGCGATGTGCGGGGCGGAAGCTCGGGGCGGCAGGCCGGTCACGGTAGGTCGATCGCCGCGTAGGTGAGGTCGAGGTACTCGAGGATGCCCTCGTGCGACCCCTCCTTGCCGATCCCGGACTGCTTCACGCCTCCGAACGGAGCTGACGGGTCCGAGATCAGGCCACGGTTGATGCCGACCATTCCCGTGTCCAGCCCCTCGGCGAACCGGAGCGCCCGCTGGAGGTCACGGGTGAAGACGTATCCGACCAGGCCGTGCTCGGTGTCGTTGGCCTTCGCCAGCACCTCGTCGTCGGACGTGAACGAGATGATCGGCGCCACCGGGCCGAAGATCTCCGTCTTCAGCATCCGCGCGTCGTCGGGCACGTCGACGACGACGGTGGGCGGGTAGAAGTGGCCCGGCCCATCCGGACGCTCGCCGCCCACCACGATCCGGGCGCCGCGATCGACCGCGTCGGCGACGAGCTCGTCGATCCTGGTGACCGAGGCCTCGTCGATCAACGCCCCGACGTTCACGCCGTCGTCGAGACCATGGCCCACCGAAAGCGCGCCCATCCGCTCGGCGAAGCGCGCCGTGAACTCCTCGCGCACCGGCTCCTCGACGTAGATCCGGTTGGCCGCGATGCAGGACTCCCCGATGTTGCGCATCTTGGCGACCATGGCACCGTCGAGCGCGACGTCCAGGTCAGCGTCGGCACACACGATCAGGGCCGCGTTGCCGCCCAGTTCCATGGACGTACGCAGCACGTTGTCCGCAGCCTGTCGGAGCAGCACGCGCCCGACCTCGGTCGACCCGGTGAACGACAGCTTGCGGGTCCGACTGTCGGCCAGCAGTGCGGAGATGACCTCGCCGGAACGCTTGGTGGTCAGCACGTTGACAACGCCCGGGGGTACGCCGACCTCCTCCATGATGCGGGCCAGGAACAGCATGGTGAGTGGCGTCTGGGCTGCTGGCTTGGTGATCGTCGTGCAGCCCGCGGCCAGCGCGGGAGCGATCTTGCGGGCGCCCATGGCCAGCGGAAAGTTCCAGGGCGTCACGAAGACGCACGGTCCGACCGGCTTTGGCACGGTGAGGATGCGATACCCACCTGCGGGAGCGGTGCTGTAGCGCCCCTCGACGCGCACCGCCTCCTCGGCGAACCAACGGAAGAACTCGGCGCCGTAGGCCACCTCCGCCCGAGCCTCGACGAGCGGCTTGCCCATCTCGAGCGTTATCAGCCGGGCGACCTCCTCGGATCGCTCGATCAGCGCCCGGTACGTCGCGGTCAACAACTCCGACCGTTTCCGCGGCGGGGTCGCCGCCCACTCCGTCATTGCCGTGCTCGCCGCGTCCAGAGCGGCGAGCCCGTCAACGACGTCCGCGTCCGCCACCTCGGCGATGGCCTTGCCGGTGGCCGGGTCCTCGACGGCAAAGGTGGCTCCGCTCGCGGCGTCGCGCCAGGCGCCGCCGATCCGGAGCCGCCGGTGCTCGGGGGCCAGGACGTTCATCGGGTCACTCATTGCGTCGCCTCCTGTGATCCTCGTGGTGATGTCCGGCGTGCCCCAGCGAGTGCGCTGCGCGCGTGGACGGACGGGTCACCCGCCCTGGTCCGGGGCGAGGTTGCCGAGCGGGTCGAAGGTGGCCGTGGCCCCGTCTGCCGGCGCGGTTACCGCCCAGCCTCGGACAACGACAGCCCGGTGTCCGCGTCGAACAGGTGCGCACGGTCCAGGTCGACCGTGACGTGCAGCCGCTCGCCGGGCGTACCGGTGACGGTGGGTCGTGCCTTGACCTTGAGGATCTCCGTCCCCACTCGGACGTCGACCACCGTGCGGTCACCGAGCGGCTCAAGCCCGTAGAGCTCGCCGGACAACGACGCGTGCCCACGCTGTTCGACGGACAGGTCCTCCGCGCGCAGGCCCAGCAGCAGCGCCCGGCCGTCCTCAGCCGTGGTCCAGCGGGGCCGCGGCAGCGTCCAGCCGTCCGCACCGACCAGACGATCTCCCTCGGCGCGGCAGGCGAGCAGGCTGATCGGTGGGCTCCCCACGAATCCTGCGACCCACTGGTTGGCGGGACGCTCGTACACCTCGGTCGGCGTTCCGACCTGTTGCACCTTCCCCTCCTTGAGGACCGCTACCCGGTCGGCCATGGACAGGGCCTCGACCTGGTCGTTGGTCACGTAGACGAAGGTTGCTCCGAGGCTCCGGTGGATGCGGGTGAGCTCGGTGCGCATCTCGACGCGGAGCTTGAGGTCGAGGTTCGTCAGCGGCTCGTCCATCAGGAACGCGCGGGGGCGACGCACCAGCGCCCGGGCCAGGGCGACCCGCTGCATCTCACCGCCCGACAACTGCGCGGGTCGACGTTGCAGCAGACGTTCGATGTGCAGCAGGCTCGACATCTGCTCGACGGCCGCGGCGATCTCGCTCGCGGAACTACGGCGTGCCCGCAGCGGCGAGGCGATGTTCTCGTACACCGTGTGTCGCGGGTAGAGGGCGTAGTTCTGGAAGACCATGGCCAGGTCGCGTGCGGCCGGGGTGTCACCTGTCGCATCCCTCCCGTCCAGGTGCACCGACCCGGCGTCAAGCTTCTCCAGCCCGGCGATCGCTCGCAGGGTCGTCGTCTTGCCTGCCCCGGAGGGCCCGAGCACGACGAAGAACGAGCCGTCCGGCACGTCCAGCGTCACCCCGTCCAGGGCCTGGACCTTGCCGAAGGACTTGCGCAGCCCGTGCGCTGCCACGGTTCCCATCAGGCCACCAGCTCTTCCGTGCTCACGTCGTAGACCGCCGGGGTCCCGCCGGTGTGCCGCAGCCCGACCTTTGCGTCAGCGGCGAAACGAATAGTCGGTGGCATCCGAACCCGTACGTCGCGCTGGCCGCTGTGGTCGACCACGTAGATGATTTCGTCGCCCAGCCACTCCGCCGAGACCACCCGGGCCGGGATCGAGCCTTCCGCCAGTGGTTCGGTGACTTCCAGCGCCTCCGGCCGGACGCCCGCCACCAGGCGACGGTCACGCGGCAGGCCTGGCGGTGGCGGGAGAACCAGTCCGCCCTGACCGCGCAGCTTTCCGTCGGCCACCTCCACCTCAATCAGGTTCATCGGGGGAGAGCCGATGAATGCCGCGCAGAAGAGACTCGCGGGACGGTCGTAGACCTCCAGCGGCGTGCCGATCTGCTCGACGCGGCCCTTGTTGAGGATGGCGATTCGGTGACCGAGCGACATCGCCTCGACCTGGTCGTGGGTGACGTAGACCATCGTCGCCCCCAGCTCGCCCTGCAGGTGCTTGATCTCCGTGCGCATGTCCGCCCTCAGCTCGGCGTCCAGATTGGTGAGAGGTTCGTCCATGAGGAACGCGCGCGGTCGTCGTACCAGGGCACGAGCGAGCGCAACGCGCTGCTGCTCTCCGCCGGACAGCTGGCGCGGTCGTCGGTCCAGGAGTGGACCGAGCCGCATCAGCCGGGCGGCCTCCTCGACCCGCTTGTGCACCTCCGGCTTGGGCAGTCCCTCGGCCCGCAGTGGGAACGCCAGGTTGTCGCGGGTTTTCAGATGCGGGTAGAGAGCGTAGAACTGGAACACCATGGCGATGTCGCGCTCGGCGGGCGGCAGGTCGTTGACAAGCGTGTCGCCGATGCGGATGTCGCCCGTCGTCTGCCTCTCTAGGCCGGCTATGGCCCGCAGCGTGGTCGTCTTGCCGCAACCCGAAGGGCCGAGCATCACGAACAGCTCACCGTCGCGGATGGACAGGTCCACGTGGTCAACCGCGACCGTCCCGTCCGGGTAGCGCTTGTGCAGGGCGGTCACCTCGATGTCGGCCATCAGCGTCGCACCGCCCCGAGCGTCACACCGGCGATGAGGTGCTTGCGCACCAGGTAGGCGAAGACGAGCACCGGTAGGGCGAACACGACGGAGGCCGCGGCCACGAGACCCCAGTCCGTGGTGGTGCCACCGATGAGGCCGGCGATGGCGGGCGGAGCCGTCCGCACGTCGTCGCTGGAGGTGAGGAAGATGGCGAACACGAACTCGTTCCACGAGAAGATGAGTGCGAAGACCGCCGTCGCGGCGATGCCGGGCACGAGCAGGGGAAGGGTGAATTTCCAGAACGCCTGCAAACGGGTGTAGCCGTCGAGCATGGCGGCGTCCTCGTACTCCGCGGGCACCTCGTCGACGAATCCCTTCATCATCCAGATCGTGAACGGGACGTTGAACGCGGCGTAGATGAGGATCAGCCCGAGCTTGCTGTCGATGAGCCCGACCTGGCGGTACATCAGGAAGATCGGGATCACGACCACCACGGGCGGCATGAAGCGGGTGGACAGGATGAAGAACAGTTGGTCCTTCTTGGCCTTCACCGCGAAGCGTGAGTACGCCCAGGCCGCCGGAACCCCCAGCACGGTGGCCAGCACCGTGGACACCCCGGCGACCACGGCGGAGTTGAGAAACGCGACGGACAGGGCCGAGCGACCGCCGCCGGGAGCGACGAACACGTCCTTGAAATGATCCAACGTGACCGTGAAGCCGAAGAACTCGGCCGGGATGGCGTAGACGTCCCGGTTCTCCTTGATGGACGTCTCGATCATCCACAGCACCGGAAAGAGCATCACGACGGCCAGCACCACCAGCAGCGCCAACTCCACCCCGGAGCGGCCCCGGCCACCAAGGCGGCGCGCGGGGGGCGTGCGATCCCGGGCAGGACCTGTGGACACGGCCTCGTCGACGGAGACGGCCATCAGCCCTCCTTGAGCTTGTTCAAATAACGCAGGTACAACTGCGTGAGGACGATGACGACGAGGACCATGAGGATCCCGTACGCCGAGGCGGTCCCGGTGTTGAAGCCCAGGAACGCGACCTTGTAGACGTGGAACGACAACGTCTCGGTCGAGACACCCGGGCCTCCGTTGGTGAGGATGTAGACGAGGTCGAACAGCCGGAAGGCCTCGATGGCCCGGAACATCACGGCAATGAGAAGCAGCGGCCACACCAGCGGAAGAGTGATGGTGCGGAACCGGAACCACTCGGACGCCCGGTCGATCGAGGCGGCCTCGTACAGGTACTTGGGAACCGCGGTCAGGCCCGCAAGGGCGATGAGCATGATGAACGGCGTCCACTGCCAGGTGTCGACCACGACCAGCGAGATCAATGCCGTTCGCTGTCGGGTGAGCCACTCCACCTGCCCCAGGCCGAGCGAGCCGAGCATGCTGTTGATCACGCCGAATTGCGCGTCGAGCATGAATCGCCAGAACAGCCCGACCACGACCGGCGACAGCATCATCGGAACCAGGAACAGGGTGGTCAGCAGTCCTCGCCCGTGCGTACGACGCGAGATCAGGTAGGCGATGCCGAAGCCGAGCACGGTCTGCAGGCCGACCGCGCCGACCACGTAGATCAACGTCGTCAAGGCCCTCTGGTGGACCTGCGCCGACGTCAGGATGGCGGTGTAGTTCCCGAATCCGACGAACCCGGCGGGCCCCCCGCGGGTGGCCGAGTAGTCGGTGAACGACAGGTACAACGCCCACAGCAACGGGAACACCGACATGGCGAGCAACAGCAGCAGCGCGGGGGAGATGAAGGCCATGGCGAGCCCGCGGTCGGTCAGCCGGCGGGACCGACCCGGTGCAGGTGGCGCCGCGGACGCCACCTGCCCGGGGTTGTCGGTCGACAGGGGGACGGGGGCACTCACAGTCCGCCGCCGCCCTTGCGGCCGCTGGAGTCGAGCACGCCCTGCTGCTCCTTGGCGATGTCGTCGAGCGCATCCTTCGGCTTCTTCGCGCCGTTGAGAGCGGCGTTCACGTTGGTGTTCTCGATGTCGACGAGGCGCGCGTACTCGGGCACGTTCCACATGTCCCGCATCCGCGGAACCGAGTCGGTGTACACCTGGTTGAACGGCCCGGCATTGAGGAACTCGGGCGACTCCAGGGCATCCGTACGCGACGGCACGCCACCGGCCGCGGCCCACTTCTTCTGAATGTCAGGCCGCTCGAACCACTTCATGAAGTTCAGGGCCTCGGCCTGGTTCGCCTTGGCGGAGTAGGCCGACACGTGCATTCCCATACCGCCGAGGGGGACCAGGTTCGTCTTCTGGCTCGGCAGGGTGGCGAAGCCCAGCTTGTCGAGAATCTGCTCCCGCGTCTTGCCGAGCGTCGACTGCTTCGGATCGAGCAGGCCGCCGCTCGCGGCGATCCAGTTGAACGCGATGCACGCCTTGCCCTGGGCGACCGCCGCGTTCACCTCGTCGATGAACCAGTTGCCGGAGCCCTTGGCGGTCAGCGGCTTCATCTTGTTGACCAGGACGTCCATCGCCTCCTGGCCCGCCGCGTCGTTGAGGACGCCCTCGATCTTGCGGGTCTTGGCGTCCCAGAGGTTGCCGCCGTAGACCCCGTTGACCGTGTTGTAGGTGACGGCTGCGGCGTCGGAGCCGTTGGCCTGGTGGAAAGCCAGCCCGCTGACGCCGGGGTTGTCCGCCTGGCACTTCTCGGCAGCTGCGATCATCTGGTCCCAGGTCTGCGGCGGCTTGTCGCCGATCAGGTCCTTGCGGTAGATCATCGTCCAGGTGTCGCCGAGCAGCGGCAGTCCGTACAGGCTGGCGTTCTCGTCGCGCTTGCCGGTCTCCGCCTGGGGGAACTGGCCGTAGGCCGCCAGCAGGTACGGGTTGTAGGCCGTG
Organism: Micromonospora sp. NPDC005252; assembly: GCF_042872475.1. Taxonomy (NCBI): domain Bacteria; kingdom Bacillati; phylum Actinomycetota; class Actinomycetes; order Micromonosporales; family Micromonosporaceae; genus Micromonospora; species Micromonospora sp. NPDC005252. The sequence goes on from NZ_JBIAKN010000006.1 coordinate 98,050, forward strand.
ACGTCGATGTTGTTCTTGACGAAGTCGGTGATGTCGAGGATGTTGCCGTTCGTTACGGCCTCGCCGATGTGTTGCGAGTCCAGGATCGCGATGTCGAAGTCGGTCTTGTGCGCGGCGAACTGGGTGAACATCGCGTCGTGCCAGTTCGCGTTCGGCACGGTGTTGACCTTGATGGTCGCGTTCGGCCGCTCTTTTGTGTACTCGGCGTTCGCGAAGGCTTCCAGCGCCTTGGCTGGGGGCCAGTCGAACCAGATGAAGCTGAGAGTCAGCGGGTCCTTGGTGAGCTCCGGGATGGTCGCCGGTGCCTTGGGGGCACTCGCCTTCCCGCCGTCGTCCTTGCCGTCGCCGCATGCCGTCACTGTCGTGGCGACCAGCAGCATGGCCGCCGCCGCCAGCTGCACCTTTCGGCCAGGAACGGATATTCGTCCTATTCGCCGTGGATTCCGCATCTTCTCGCCTGCTTTCTGGGTGGGGACTTCTAGAGCCTCGCTATGTGCTTCGCCGAGCAGTTGCTGGGTTGTTCGGGTGTGTTGCCGGGCTGTCGCGGGGGCCGACCCGGGGACCGGCGTCACGAGTACGCCGCGATGTACTGGGCCTTCACGCCGTCGAGCAGGCCCTCCAGGTGATCGACGTGCCATGGCGGGCGGTTCCGCGATGGTGGCGGATGAAGATCATCCGTCGCGTTTCCTATACGATCTGGTTGGGGGCGTCAGAATGCCGCAGCGTTGTGACTGGTGTCAACAGGTTCCCGAAGGCGCAAGAAAGGACCTCAGGTCACGATGGACGACGAAGCGATGATCGCGCGGGGCCGTAGGGCCATGCCGGGCGGAATGCCGCCGGGAAGATCTCGTGGCCGGCTTGCCGACGAGGTGTACGACACGCTGCTCGGACAGCTGATGTCGCTACGGATCGAGCCCGGCTCCCGCGTCACGATCGACGTCCTGGCGCGAGAGTTGGGGGTCTCGCAGACGCCGATCCGAGACGCCCTGAACCGCATGGAGGCCGAGGGTCTGGTCGTGCGTGTGCCCCACGCTGGCTACCGCATTCCTCCCCAGATCACCCGTCACCGATTCGAGGACATGCTCGAGGTTCGCCTGCTCCTCGAGCCGGCGGCGGCGCGCAGATCCGCCGAGCGGGCGTCCTCGGAGCAGGTGGCCGGTCTGCGACGAATGCTGGAGGAGATGGCGGAGCTGGAGGGGGGCAGCGGGCTGCTGGCCTATGGCGCCTTCGGGCTACGCGACGCCGCTTTTCACGATCTCGTCGCCCTGAGCGCGGAGAACCAGGTCATCCGTGAAACGCTCGCTCGCCTGCACAGCCACGTGCACCTCTTCCGGCTGCACCACGACACCCAGGTCACTCACCTGGCGATGGCCGAGCACGAGGACGTGGTGGCCGCGATCGCCGCGCGTGACCCCGACGCCGCCGCCTATGCGATGCGTCGGCACATCCTGCGGTCCGGCGAGCGTTTCCGACGATTGTTCGACGAGGTCAAGGACGTGGACGGAATGGCGCTGGAGGGTTGACGGGCGGGCTGGGCCGAGGAATGCTGACTCGATCGGATCGGATTGGATCCACCTCACCGCCACCGCCACCAGATGCGAGGAGAAGCAGGTGCCCAGAGCGCTGCTCCTGACCGGCGACGCCGCCGAGGAACTCGACACCATGTATCCCTACTACCGCGTGCAGGAGGGCGGCTGGGACGTCGACGTCTCGTCACGGACGATGCGTGACGTGCAACTGGTCATCCACGAGTTCGACCCCAACTCCGACGCCTACGTGGAGAAGAACGGCCGGAAGCTGCCGGTCGACGTGCCCTGGGCCGAGGTCGACGTCGAGCGCTATGACGCCCTCATCATCCCCGGTGGACGTGCCCCCGAGTGGATCCGGGTCGACGCCGACGTCAGGCGCATCACCGAGCACTTCTTCGCACGCAACCTCCCCATCGCGCTGGTGTGCCACGGCGCGCAGGTGCCAGCCGTGTACGGGCTGCTGAAGGGTCGGAAGACGGCGTGCTTCCCGCCCATCACCGGTGACATGGAGAACGCCGGCGCGACGGTCATCGACGCTCCCGACGTCGTGGACGGCAACCTCGTCTCCTGCCGGGGGTGGCCCGACATGCCGCAATTCGGCCGGGCGATGATGGAGCTCTTCTCGAAGTCCGTCAACTCCGCCTCGGCGTGAACACACCTGGTCTGTCCCGGTGACGGCACTTCGGACCGTCACAGTCGACGGTTCCCCCGTCCACGTCCTGGAGAGCGGCACCGGGCCCGCGGTGCTGATGCTGCACGGCTCCGGACCCGGCACGACCGGGTCCGGTGCCTGGGCGACGACGGCGCAGGCGCTGGGCACGTCCTGGCACCTGGTGGCTCCCGACCAGGCGGGGTTCGGCCGTACACCGGTCCCGGCGGGCTCCACGGGTGGGCTCCGGCTGTGGACGGAGCAGGCTGCGGGCCTGATGGATGCTCTCGGTATCGAGCACTACGCCGTGGTGGGTCACTCCATGGGCGGTGCCGTGGCGCTGGCGTTGGCGGCCGCGCGCCCCCAGCAGGTCACCCGTGTCGTGGCGGTCGCGACGATGGGCGCCCCCGGAGCGCCGCTGTCCGCCGAGCTCGACGCGGTCTGGGCCGCCCCCGCCGGCCCGCTCGGGGCCCGAGACATGCTGAGTCGCCTCGTCCTCGACCAAGCGCTCGTCACGGATGCGGCCGTCGATGCCCGTGCAGCTGCGATGCGAGCGGGGGCGGCCGCATTCGCGTCGTTGTTCCCCCCACCTCGGGCACGATGGGTCGACGATCTCACCCTCTCGGCGCAGACGCTGGCAGCGATCCGCGCGCCCGTGCTGCTCGTTCACGGCGCCGAGGACCGAGTCACCCCGCTCGCGACGGCAGCCCAGCCTCTGCTCGAACACCTGGCCGATGTCCGTCTGCACGTGCTCGGCCGATGCGGGCACGTGCCGGCGATCGAGCACCCGCACGAGTTCAGGCAACTGCTGTCGTGTTTCCTCCGCCGCGACCGAGGTCACTGATTGCTGCGGCAGGTCCGCAGCCCGTGCTCAAACAGATCGCAGTCGCGGAGGAACGCCGAGCCCCATGACTGTTCGCCCTGCGCATGGAACAGGGTGATGCAGCGTTCGTGGCAGCGCGCGGATTCGGCCAGTTGCCTGGTGGTCATAGCAGCCGGCGGCGGGTCAGGACCCGGAAGGCCAGGTAGCCCGGCGGTACCGGGAGCCAGAACGTCGCGAGGCGGTAGATCAGGGTGCCTGCGACGGCGGCGTCCAGCGGCAGCCCGTAGAGCAGCAGGCCGGAGACGAGCGCGGCCTCGGTGGCGCCGAGGCCGCCGGGGGTGGGCGCGGCGGACGAGACACCCTCACCGACGAGGCAGACCAGGATCACCGGGGGCAGGTGCGCGAGGGGGACCGGGCCGATGGCGAGCAGCGCGAGGTAGAGACAGAGGCCGTAGGTGAGGGTGAGCGCCATCGACGCGACGGCGAGCCGCCGCAGCCCGTGCTGGTGGCGCAGTTCGCGCAGCGCGGTCACGACCTGGCCGGCCGCCGCGCGTCCGCGGCGCCGGATCCGGGGTACGGCGAGCACGGCGGCGAGGACGAGCAGGACAGCCAGGGTGCCCAGCAGCAGCGGCAACGCCCTGGCCGCGTCGTGGGTGAGGATGCGGGCGGGTTGGCGGGCGAACGGCAGCAGCACCGGCAGGAGCAGCACCACCGAGAACACGCCGGCGGTACGGGAGACGGCCACGGCGGTGCCCGCGGCGGCGGCGACGAGTCCCTTCTGGTGCAGGTACCGCAGGCTGAGGGCGGCGCCGCCGAGGCTGCCGGGTGCCAGCCGGTTGGCGAACGACGCGGCGACCTGCACCAGGGTGGCCTCGCCCAGCGGGACCCGGTTGGCCGCGGCCAACCGGAGCACGAGGCCGCTGAGCAGGTAGGTCAGGGCGGAGCCGAGCAGCGTCGCTGCGACCGCGACCGGGTTGGCGTGCACGATCAGACGCATGGCGGTGCGTATCTCGCCGAGCTGGGGGAGTAGCAGGTGCACAATCAACCCCAGGACCAGCAGCTCCAGGACCGCGCGGCGGCTGATCCGGACCACCTTCGCCGCCGGGCGGTCACGGTCGGGGCAGCGCCGCAGGATCTCCTGGCGTAGGCAGGTCAGCATGCCGGGGTGGCCGCGCAGGGCGGCACGGCCGGCGCGCGAGAGCACCGGAGGTTGCAGGAACGGCACGCTGTCCGCGACCGCCGCGACACCCAGGCGGTCGATCGCCCCGGCGACCACGCTGGCCGGGTCGACCCGCGTGGACACAGTGACCATCAGCTCGACGACGTCGCGGGCCTGCTGCTCGGCCGAGGCGTCGTCGGTGCCGAAGCCCAGGTCAACCAGGTAGGCGCGGTCCCGGCCGACGAGCACGTTCGCGGCGCGCAGGTCGCGGTGCGCGATGCCCGCCCGGTGCAGGTGGGCCAGCTGTTCCCAGGCGTCGCGCACGGCGGCGAGCGGGACCGGCCCGACGACGGCGTGCAGCGGGGCGGCGTCGATGAACTCCTGCACCAGTACGGCGTCGCCGCCGGGCATGGCGGCGGTCGTGACGACGGCCGGTATCCGGACGCCGGCGCGCTCGGCCAGCAGGGTCAGACACGTTTCGTGTTCGCTCTGCTGGCGGGCGCTCAGGTACGGCGGCGTGTCGGCCACGTGGCGGTAGCGCACCCGTCGGTAGAGCTTGTAGAACCAGTCCGCGTCGCGCTGCTCACCGCCGGTCACCTTGACGAACAGTCGCCGCCCGTCGGTGGTGACCGCCTGCCACGGCTGCGAGCCGCGGGCGTCGCCGTGGATCGGGGCCCACCGTGCCACGTCGATCCCGCGCCGCCGCAGCGCCGCCCGCAGAGGGGGCACCGACCGTTGCGGTCCAACCTCGCCGACCACGAGCCGGGTCAGACACACCGCGAGCCAGCCGACGAGGAAGCCACCGACCACGTCCACCGGCAGGTGCGCCCCGACGTGGATCCGCGCGACGGCGACCAGCCCGATCACCGCCCAGGCCGCGCGGCGCCATCGGGGCCCGCCGGCCCGCGCCGCGACGAGCGCCAGGGCCGTGGCGACCGCGACGTGTCCCGACGGGTACCCGAAGCGCCCGGTGATCGTCTCGCGCAGGACCACGTCGGCGAGCAGCGCCGCCGGGCGCTGCCGGGCGACCGCGGCCTTGACGGCGACCGCGAGCCAGTACGCCAGGTTCCCGGCCAGCAGGAGACTCCACGCCGTGCCGATCCGGCGTGCGACGACGGCTGCCGCGGCGGTGACGAACACCGCCGGGTACGAGCCGAGCTGCATGACCAGTACCAGGACCGGGGCCAGCCCGGCGGGAAGGTGATTGAGAAGGGCGAACAGGTCCCGCTCCCACGGCGGCACCGGACGGCTGCGGATGGCGGCGCTCAGCGCTGCCAGCAGGCCGGTCGAGACGGTCAGGCTGACCAGCAACACCGGCGACGGGCGATGCGTTCGCGCTCCCACCGGTCCTCGGCCGCCCCTCATCCGGCGCAGTGCCTCCGTCGACCCGAACCCTACGGATCGCCCGCCCACCGCGTGGCCTTTCTCGTCACCGGTCAACCCGTTGGGGGTGACAATCAGCGGGTGGACAGGGCGGTCGGCGGTGCTGGTCGGGCTGCCGCCGCTCCTCGTCCTGACGCTGGTGATCGTCCAGCCGGCCCTGGAGTCCTCGACCCTGCTCGGGTTGGTCGTGCTCGGCGAGACGGCGATCCTGATCGGCGGGCTGGTGGCACTGTCAGCGCCCGGTGGATTGACCTGCGGCGAGCAGCCGCTTGATCTCTGCGGCGGCCGGATGAGCCGGTGCGACGGCCAGAAAACGCCGCAGCGTCTGCTCCGCCTCGGCGGACCGGGAATCCGGCTCGCGGGCCAGGACCTCTCGGGCGGTTCGTTGCGCGCCGCTGCCGTCGCCGGCCCGCAGCAGCGCGAAGGCGAGCCGCAGCCGGATCCCATCGTCGGGCCGGTCCCGCAACGCCTCCTGGTACATCTCCCGGCCGTCTTCGGTGCCGCGGCGGCGAGCTACTCCGCGGCCTACGCGTACCTGGGACGTGTCCGCTGTCCGACCCGAGCGTCGTCCTGGTCAAGGCTGGACGATGCACATCCCGCCGGGGGCGGGCCGGTCCATTCCGGTCAGGGCGTCGGGCACCTCGGCGAGCCCGATGGTGCGGGTGATCAGCTCGGCGGGGCGCAGCACGCCGGCGGTGACCAGCCGGAGCAGTTCCGGGTAGGCGTGCGCGGCCATGCCGTGGCTGCCCCGCAGCTCCAGCTCGTACGCGATCACCAGGTCCATCGGCAGGGCCGGGCGGCCCTGGGCGGCGGGGAGGAGGCCGACCTGCACGTGCCGCCCGCGCCGCCGCAGGCTCTCGATCGAGGCGGTGCAGGTGGCGTGGCTGCCCAGGGCGTCGAGCGACAGGTGGGCGCCGCCGCCGGTCACCTCCCGGACGGCCGCGGCCACCGCGCCGGGCCCGGTGAGGGCAGAGCCGTCCAGACACACCGCGGCCCCGAAACGGCGGGCCAGATCGAGCGCGCCGGGGGCGACGTCGACCGCCACCACCTGCGCGCCGTAGGCCGCGGCGATCATCACCGCGGACAGCCCCACGCCGCCGCAGCCGTGCACTGCCACCCACTCGCCCGCGGCGACCCGCCCCTGGCCGACCACCGCGCGGAACGCCGTGGCGAACCGGCAGCCGAGCGCCGCCGCGGCCGGGTAGCCCAGCTCGTCGGGGAGCCGGACCAGGTTGACGTCGGCGTGCTGCACGGCCACGTACTCGGCGAACGAGCCCCAGTGGGTGAAGCCGGGCTGCGTCTGCCGCTCGCAGACCTGCTGGTCGCCGGAGAGGCAGGCCGGGCACTGCCCGCACGCGCAGACGAACGGCACGGTGACCCGGTCGCCGGGGTGCCAGCCGCGTACGCCGGCGCCGACCGCCGTGACCACGCCGGCGAACTCGTGGCCGGGCACGTGCGGCAGGCGGACGTCCGGGTCGTGCCCCTGCCAGCCGTGCCAGTCGCTGCGGCACAACCCGGTCGCCTCGACCCGGATGACGGCGCCCCCGGGCGGCGGCACCGGGTCCGGGACGTCGCGGACCTGGGGCCGGACACCGAACTCGTCGAAGATCACGGCACGCATGCGCCGCATCCTCACATGCGCCGGCCACCGCGCCCGACGGGGGGACCGAGCGGGAAATCGCGGGGATGGTGGCAGGGTGACGGCCGACGACCACCGGGGCGACATCATCGAGATCGGCGCGTGATGGCCATCGACACGGTCGCCGGCTGGATGGCGCGTGCCGTGCCCCGGGCCAGCGCCCGGGAATTTGGCTACCGCCCCCCGAGATGCACTGGTGCCTCGACTCGGCGGACTGGCCGAGCCTTCGCGGGCTGCACCCGAACATCTCGGAGGTGTCGGAGCTGCGGTCGCCGCGGGGCCGGGGTCCGCTGGGGTGGCTGCCGGCGAACGTCCACCGGATCCCGGTCCTGCGCGGGCGGCGCGCCGGCGTGGTCCGCCTACGGTTCGGACGGGGACGGGTCGGCCGCTGATCGCTCGCTCTGCGCGGTCCGGTCAGCTGCTTGCCGCATGGCCCTGCGCCACCGGGGCGCCGCCAGGAGCACGACGGCCAGGGCCGCGGCGGCGCCGACGCCGAGGACCGCCGGGAAGGACAGCAGCGACCGGTCCCCGGCCTGACCGTGGTGCTCGCCCTCGCCGGCGGCCGCGGCATGGTCGTCCGTCTTCTCGCCCGGGGTGACCAGGCGGCCGACGGACGCGCCGGGGGAGAGGGCGAAGCCCCAGTCGAGCAGGGCTCCCGCCTCGCCCAGGCTGCCCAGCGGCGCGGTCTCCGCGCCGAGCAGGGTCACCGCGAGCCGCCGCCCGTTGCGCTCGGCCACCCCGACGTACGTCTGTCGAGCCAGGTCGGTGAAGCCGGTCTTTCCGCCGAGCGTTCCCGGGTAGTGGTCCAGCAGCGTGTTGTCATGGGTGATGGCGAAGCCCGGGGTGCCCGCGTCGCCGGCTATCTGGGCCACCCGGGTCGCGATGTACCGCCGGAAGTCCTCGCGGGCGTAGGTGGCCCGCGCGATCAGCGCCAGGTCGTACGCGCTGGTGTACTGGCCGGGACCGTCCAGACCGGAGGGCGTCGCCGCGTGGGTCTGATTCGCGCGCAGCCGGTGCGCCTCGTTGTTCATCGCCTGCACCCCGCCCGGCCGGCCGGCGGCGGCGCCGCCGACGCGGGCCAGCACGTTGGCCGCGTCGTTGCCCGACTTGAGGAGCAGCCCCAGCCACAGGCTCTCGATCGAGTAGCGGCCACCCTCGACCACCCCCATCAGCGAGCTGGCCGGATCGAGATCCTGCAGATCAGCCCGGGTCACCTCGACCATCTGGGCCGGGTCCAGGCGGGGCATCAGGGCCGCGGCCAGCAGCATCTTCTGCACGCTGGCCGGCGTGCGGAGCTCGTGCGGGCCGCACCCGCCCAGCACCGCGCCACTGTCGAGGTCCGCCACGAGCCACGAGGTGGCCGTCACCGCCGGCGCCGTCGGCGCACCCACCGGAATGGCCAGGCCGGTCGTGGCCAGCGCGGCACCGCCGACCGCCCGATCGGCGGCACCGACCGGTGGTGGAGACGCTCCGGCGGGCGGCGGCACCGCCGGCTTCACGGCCGGGCAGGGCATGTCGGGCGTGGCGGCCGTGCGCGTCGGTGACCCGGCCACCAGAACCGGCGTGGCCAGGAAGGCGCTGAGTGCTACGGCGGTAACGCGAATGATGGTCACGTCAATGCACCGTAATTCGCCGATCTGGCGAGCCCAGCCGGGTTGCCGAAAGTAGTCCAGCGACGGCTCGAAATCCGCCACCGCAGCGGGCTCGCGTTCCTTCTGCTTCTTCGCGAAGCTTTCGCCCGACGGTCCGGCTTCATGGCAGCTTGGGGGGCGGCGGAGTGCCTGCCGGACGTGCCCGGCCCGGCGGCGATCCGTGCGCTGCTGGCGAACCGGCGCACGACGGTCGAGTCGCGCTCGATCCGGATCAGCCGGGAGTTGCGGGTGGCTCCCGGGCCGAGTCGCCGTAAGCGGAAGCGCCGGCGCAACGCGGCCGGGACGGGATGGGCGAGCAGTGGCGTACTCATTTTGTCGGAACGGTCACGAACGGAAATGACCGGGCCGGTTCACGCCATAAGGGAATGCGTGGGGAAAGGTTTCCGGAGCCTTGCGCGACGGTTCCGCTGAAATCGCCGCCGACATCTCTCCGCCGTGGTGAAAATGTGGGCAGAGGGAAAGCCATGAACGGGGGGACAATATGGAGCTGAGGCAGCGATTGAGGCTGCTGTCGGTGACCATCGCGGCCACGCCGTTGGTCCTGGCGGGATGCACCGCCGACCGCCTGCCGGGAGCCCGACAAGCGAACACGGCACCGCCGCAACTGACCGTGACACCCGGAAACCACGCGGGGGACGTGCCGGTCAGCGCGGAGGTGGGGGCCACCGTCAAGGACGGGAAGATCACCTCGGTGCGGTTGACCGACGACAAGGGTGCGCAGGTGCCGGCGGAGCCGCGGGAGGACGGGTCGAGCTGGGTGCCGGCCAAGCCGTTGCAGAATTCGCGGACGTACACGGCGGAGGTGACCGCGACCGGTGGCAAGGGCCGGACGACCACGCAGAGAACGACGTTCAGGACAATGGCGAAACCGGGCAACAGACAGGCCGTGACCACCGTCCTGAATTTCGCCGCAGACCAGACGTACGGGACGGCCATGCCGGTGGTGGTCACGTTCGACCCGGCGATTCCGAAGGAGGCCCGGGCGGACGTGCAGCGGCGGTTGTTCGTGAAGACGGATCCACCCCAGCCGGGGACCTGGTCCTGGCTGGACGACGGCAAGCAGGTCGAGTACCGGGCGCCCGACTTCTGGAAGCCGGGCACGAAGATCAGCGTGCGGAGCGCGCTGGAAGGGCTGCCGATCGGTAAGGACGCCATCGGCGACGCGGACCGGTCGGGCACCTCGAAGATCGGCCGGCAGGTGTCGCTGGACATCGACAACGCCACCAAGCAGATGGCGGTCTACCGGGACGGCAAGCTGCTGCGCAAGATTCCGGTCAGTCTCGGCAAGCCGAGCACACCGAGCTCCAGCGGCACCATGGTGGTCATGGAGAAGTTCGACTACACGACCTTCAACACTATGGGCGACCCGAATGGCGGTTACATCGTCGACGTCGAGGACGCCCAGCGGCTCACCAACGGCGGCGAGTTCATCCACGCCGCACCGTGGTCGGTGGGGGATCAGGGCAGCACCAACGTCTCGCACGGCTGCACCAACGTCTCCAACGAGAACGCCGACTGGCTGATGGGGATCACACAGGTCGGCGACCTGGTGACGGTCAAGGGCACCGAGGTGGCGCTGGATCCGGGCAACGGCTGGACGGCCTGGAATGTCGGCTGGGACGAGTTCGCCAAGGGCAGTGCGCTGGCCGTACCGGTCGGGCTGAGGCCCACGGTCACGGCCACTCCGCACCCGGGAGCGGTGGCCGGCGGGTCGGCGCCCGCCCCCACCCGCTCCAACAGCGGCGGCTGATCCGGTCGTACGCCTTCGCACGATCGCGCCGCGGCCTGCGGTTCCGGACGCTCTCCGGCCGCAGGTCGCGGCGTTGTCAGCTCTGCGGGGCCACCTTCCGTCAGGTCGCGCGCAACCCTAGATGTTCGAGCCGTCGGCCGGCAGGTCGTCGGGCGGCTGTGGGGATCCGCCTTCGCCAGCTGCGTCGGGGCAGGGCAGCCCGAGGGTGTAAGCCGTCATCGACAACGATCCGTAGGCGTAGCCGTCCACGAGGACGTCGGTGTCCGGCGCGTCGGCGGTGGCGGCCAGACCGGCGAGGTAGAGCGCGGGAATGAAGTGATCCGGTGTCGGCACCGCGTGGCGGAAGTCGCGGTGGGTGTCGAGCGTCGCGAATTCGCCCGGATCGGTCAACATGCGGGTCTTGGCGTCCTCGTCGAAGCGCTGGGCCCAGTCGTAGCCGTCGTCGGTCAGCTTCCAGTCCATGCCGCGTAGGTTGTGCACGACGTTGCCGCTGGCGATGATGAGCACTCCGCGTTGTCTCAGTGGAGCGAGTTTGGCGCCGAGCTGGAAATGGTAGTCCAAGGGCTTGTCGGCGTTGATGCTGAGCTGTACGACCGGGACCGAGGCGTCCGGGAAAGCGTGCGTCAAGACCGACCAGGTGCCGTGGTCAATGCCCCAGCTGTCGAGGTCGGCGCCGACCCAGGTCGGGTGAACAGTGTCGCTGATCTCCGTAACCAGGTCGGGCAGCCCCGGCGCGGGGTACTCCACCTCGAACAACGCCTGCGGGAAGCCGTAGAAGTCGTGGATGGTCCGCGGCCGGGGCATTGCGGTGACGGCGGTGGCGTTGGTGTACCAATGCGCGCTGATGACCAGGATGACTCGGGGCCGCGGCACCGCGGCGCCGAACGCCCTCCACGAGGTGGTGTATCGGTTGACCTCGAGAGCGTTCATGGGGTTGCCATGGCCGATGAACGCGGCGGGCATCAGTGCACCTGAGCCGCCGGAGGTCTCTGCGGTCACGTCGGGCCCTTCCGAAGTCGCCGTCGGAGCGTCACCTGAAGTGTCGGGTAGATCTTCAGGGTAGACCGCTGACCGCCGGTCGACAGCGAACTCCGGATCGGACCCGCAGGGGGAGGAGGGTTGGTCGATTCGGTGTCTCGCACGCGGGGGCCGCCCCGTAGCGGGCTCCGGTGACCTGCAATCCCTGGGTGCACGTCAGGTCGTGCTGTAGCGCTCGACCTCCGACCAAACGGAGGACATGCCGGCGAGACAGCGGTCGAACACCTGGGAGTGCGCAAGGTATGCGGCCCGGTCGGGTCCCGGGTACACGCACAGGTCGTCCTCGTCGTTGACGGTCCACGGCGGCACGTCGTGGGCAAGGGCGCCGGGCAGCAGGGAGGCGACTCCGCGGGCTCCCAGCTCGCTGGTGAGCTGGCGCCGGACGGGTCGCCCCAGCACGTCGGCGAAGATCTGCGCCCAGACCGTTGACCGGGCGCCTCCGCCGGCCAGCCGCCAGGGGCGGTCCCCGACGTCCGCGCCGCTGGCCAACACCCGGTCCAGCTGCACCCGGTGGTACTGGGCGACCCCCTCGATGACCGCTCGGGTGAGGTGGCCGCGGCGGTGATTGCTGGAGATGCCGAGGAAGGTGCCGGACGCCGACGGGTGCTCGGGCGAGCCGTTGACGAACGGTAGGAACAGCAGACCGTCCGCGCCGGGTGGCACGGTGGCCGCTTCCCGCAGGAGTTCCGCCGCGGCGACGCTGCCGACCTGGTCGTGCGCGACCCCGGCGCAGGCGAGCCACTCCAGGTTCGCCGCGGAGGTCGGCGCGACCTCCATGGCCAGCATCGTGGCCGGGTCGGGCATGAACGCGCTGAGGGTTACCTCGGGGGCGGGCGCACGCGCGGGGACGACGACGCCGTTGATCGCCCAGGTGCCGACGATGATCGTCCCGTCCCCGACCTCCCGGCCCCCGGCGCCGAGGGTCGCCGCCACGCAGTCCATGCAACCCGCGATGACCGGCAGGCCCTCGGGGAGCCCGCTGCGGGCCGCGGCGGCGGCGCTCAGCCCGGCGACCACCGCGTCGGAGCGCCGCAGCGGCGGGAACCGGTCGAGGTCGGTGGCCGGCAGCCCGACGAGTTCGAGCGCCGTGGCGGTGTAGGCGCGGGTGCCGAGCGCGACCATGCCGGAGGCGCTGGCGTCGCTGTAGTCGGCGCTGGCCACGCCGGTGAGCTGCGAGGTGACCCAGTCCTTGCAGGAGAGGGCCCACCGGGTGGCCGCGTAGGCGTCGGCGTCGTTGTCCCGCAGCCAGCGCAGCAGGACGCTGGGCTGGGCGGCCCAGGGAATCGACCCGGTCTCCTCGGCCAGCCGGCGTGCCCCCTCCGGCGGGATGGCCTGGACGATCCGCTGGGCGCGGCTGTCCGAGGAGGCGATGGCCGGCCCCACCGGGCGCAGCGCCTCGTCGACCGGGTAGAGGCCGTTGCCGTGGGCGGCCACCCCGATGCCGGCCGGGGCGTACCCGTCGGCGGCCAGCTTGCCGGTGATCTCGCCGAGCAGTGACATCACCGTGTCGGCCAGCGCGGGCATGTCCACGTCGTGACGGTGGGCGGTCACGCTGGTGCGCGGCGTGCGGGCGTGCACGACGGCGAGCTCGCGGCCCTCGATGTCGAAGGCGGCCGCCTTGGTGGCGGTGAGCCCGACGTCGACCCCGAGGTAGCAGATGTGCGGTGTCGTCATGACGTCCTCCTGTCGCTGTTCGGGGTTGCCGCCGAGAGGTTCAGCGCGCGCGGGCGGAAGCGTCGCAGCTCGGCGTGGTAGGCGGCCACCTCGGCGCGGGCCCGTTCGTCGTCCCAGCCGAGATGCCGGACGGCGACGTCCGCGCAGGTCACGGCGGTCGACAGCGCCATGTCCGGGCCGAGGCCGATCAGGGTACGACGCAGCAGGACGTCTGCCAACGTCACGGCCCTCTCCTCGCGGAACGCCATGACGATCTCGGCGGCGACCGCGCCGCTCTGCTCGTCGACGACCTCGGCGAGTGATGGATCGGTGACGACGAGTTCGCGCACACGGCGCGCCCGCACCCCGTACAGGTCGAGCAGCCGGGCCCGCTGGTCGCCGGTGAACGGGGTCGCCGAGCGCTGGAACTCCGCGCGGAACGTACGCCAGTCGGCGGTGTCGGCGCCGGGCAGCGGCCGGGTACGGGTGGTGCACCGTCCGCGGGGCCGGCCGAGCACCTTCAGCGCCGCGTCGGTGGCGTCCTCGGCGAGCGCCCGGTGGGTGGTCAGCTTGCCGCCGATGATCGACAGCAGTCCGGCGTACGCCGGCGCGTGGTCGAGCACTGTGTGCCCACGGCTGATCTTGGCGTTGTCCGAGACGCCGGCCGTGTGTGGCAGCGGGCGGATCCCGGCGACGCTGTAGAGCACGTCGGCCGGGGTGAGCTTGGCCTGCGGAATGATCCGGTTGGTCTCGTTGAGCAGGTACTCGATCTCGGCGTCGCTGGCGACGACCTCGTCGAGGTCCCCGTCGTAGGTGAGGTCGGTGCTGCCCAGGATGTAGCGACCCGCCCACGGGAAGATGAAGATCGGCCGCTGGTCGGCGGCGGCCTCGAAGAAGATGCAGGTGTCCGGGGCGCCGGGGAACGGGTCGAGGATGACGTGGCTGCCCTTGGTGCCGCCGTTGAGCCGCCGGCTCTCGACCTGTCCGCGTAGGATCTGGTCGATCCACGGCCCGGCGGCGTTCACGGTGAGCCGGGCTCGGATCCGCCCCTGCTGACCGGACCGGTTGTCCGTGGTCCGCACCCCGAGCACCCGGCCGTCTTCGACGATGAGCCCGGTCACCGTGGTGTAGGTCAGCACCCGCGCGCCCAGCCGTTCCGCGTCGAGCAGCAGTTCGACGCAGAGCCGCTCGGCCCACGGCACCTGCGCGTCGCGGAAGAGCACCCCGCCGCGCAGCCCGTCGCGCGACAGCTGCGGCCAGCGCTGACCGATCCGGCGGGCGGACAGGCCCCGGCTGATCCCGCGCCCGCGGCGGGCGGCCAGCACGTCAAAGGCCGCCAGGCCGAGCCGGACCAGCGGTCCCGGTCGGCTGTCGCGGGCGTAGGACGGGATGAGCATCGGGTAGTCGTGCACCAGGTGCGGGGCGGTGCGGAACAGCAGGTGGCGTTCGCGGATGGACTCGTTCACCAGGGTGAAGTCGTAGCGTTCGAGGTACTTCAGGCCACCGTGGATGAGCCGGCTCGACGTGCTCGTCGTACCGGCGCCGACGTCGCCCCGGTCCACGACGACCACACTCAGGCCGCGGTCGGCGGCGTCTCTGGCGATGGCAAGGCCGTTGATGCCGGCGCCGACGATGACGAGGTCGACGACGTCATCGGGTCCGGTCTGTGGCTGCGACATGAAGGCTCCCGGGGGTGTGGGGTGCGGGTCCGCGGCTGCGTGCCGGGACCCGCACCCCTGGGGGTGGGTCAGGATGCTGCGGAACCGGCCGACCGCTCGCGGAAGAGCTCGTGGGCCTCCTCGGGCTTCGCGTCGTCGTGCACCACGGCGCGGACGGCGGCGAGCATCGCCGCCGGGTGCTCGCTCTGGAAGATGTTGCGGCCCATGTCGACGCCCGCGGCGCCTTCCTGCATCGACCGGTACGCCATGGTCAGCGCGTCGAGCTCGGGAAGCTTCTTACCGCCGGCGACGATGATCGGCACCGGGCAGCTGGCGGTCACCGTCTCGAAGCCCTCGTTGACGTAGTACGTCTTGACGATGTGCGCACCCATCTCCGCGCTGATCCGGGTGGCGAGCCGGAAGTAGCGGGCGTCGCGGACCATCTCCTTGCCGACCGCGGTCACGCCAAGGACGGCGATGCCGTGCCGCTGCCCGGCGTCGACCAGCTTGGCCAGGTTCGCCACCGACCGCGACTCGTGCTCGCCGCCGATGAACACCTGGATCGCCAGGGCCGCCGCGTTGAGCCGGACCGCGTCCTCGATGTCGAGCGCGAGGTGCTCGTCGGAGAGGTCCCGCAGCACGCTCGGGCCGCCGCTGGCGCGCAGCACCACGCCGGCGGTGCTGTGCGACGGGATGCTGGTGCGCAGCGCGCCCCGGGTCATCATGATCGCGTCGGCCTGCGGCACGAGCGGGGCGATGTTGGTGTCGATCCGCTCCAGGCCGGCCATCGGGCCGAGGAAGTAGCCGTGGTCGAAGGCCAGCATCACGGTACGGCCGTTGTCGGGGCGGAAGATCCGGGCGAGCCGGTTCTGCAGTCCCCAGTCCTGTGCGTGGGCGCCCTTGACATGGAAGCCGGTGGCCGGGCGCTCGCTCCCGCCGAAGTCCCGGGCATCGAGCAGACCGTCGGTGTCAGCCATGGGTGTTGTCTCCTGTAGTCGTTGCTGCGGTGGCGACGGTCGCGGAACGCGCCCGTCGCCGGGGTCGGGAGGTGGTGGCGTCGCGGCGCGTACCGCCACCGGCCAGGAAGAGGACGAAGAGCACCAGGCCGCCCTTGAGCAGGTTCTGCGCGGCGGTGCTCCAGCCGACCAGGTTCACCAGGCCGTCGAGCAGGATGAAGAAGAGCGCGCTGCCCCAGATGCCCACCGGTACGGCGCGACCGCCCGAGATGAGCGTCCCGCCGATCACGACCACGGCGACCGAGTCGAGCAGGTACCGGGTGCCCAGGTCGGGCGAGGGTGCGATGTACGCCGCCAGCAGGGCGCCGGCCAGTCCGGCGAGGGCGCCGCTGGCCAGGTACGTGGCGCCGATGATCCGGGCGACCGGGATGCCGGCCCGTTCCGCGGCCGGCCGGCTCTGGCCGACGGCGAGCAGCGACCGCCCGTACGTCGTACGGCTGAGCAGGGCGACGATCAGCGCGGTGAGTACGGCCACGGCGACCGCGAGCACCGGTACGCCCGCGGGGCGCAGGTTGAGCAGCCGGCGCAGCCCGTCGTCGGGCATCGCGGTGAAGCCGTCGGCCAGCGACAGGGTCAGCGACGAGGCGATCAGCCCGGACGCCAGGGTGGCGATGATCGGGGGAATGGACAGGCCGAGGATGGCCAGCACGCTGATCGCGGCGACGGCCAGGCCGGTCCCGACTCCCGCCAGGATGCCGACCGCCACCGATCCGGTCGACGCGGTCGCCGCGACCGCGACGAACCCGGCGAGCGAGATGATCGGCGCCACCGAGACGTCGATGTTGCCCGGGCCGGCGGTGATCACGAGCATCTGGCCCAGGCCCACGACGACCAGGTACGGCGCCAGGGACAGCGCCAGGGAGACGGTCTGCCCGCCACCCTGGCTGGACAGCGCCAGGATGGTGGCCCAGACGAGCGCGGCGGCGACGAAGCCCCAGATCCAGGGGCGGGCGAGCGTACGGAGGGTCATCGGAGCACCTTTCCGACCACGACGCGGCCGGCGAGCACGGCCAGCACGATCGCGCCCTGGACGGCCGACTGCATGTTGGACGGCACGTCGAGGAGGCTGAGGACGACGCTGACCAGGCCGAGCGTCACTCCGCCGATGGCGACGCCCCACGGCACGGCGGTGCCGCCCCGGAAGGAGCCACCGCCGAGGATCACCGCGGCGATCGTGATCAGGGTGTAGCTGGAGGCGGACGAGACGTCGCCGCCGCCGGTCTGTGAGGCCAGCAGGAGACCGGCGAGCACGCCGAGCGCGCCGGCCATCCCGTACGCGACGACCCGCGCGGCCAACGGGCTCAGGCCGGCCCGGCGCAGCGCGACCGGGTTGCTGCCGAAGGCGCGGACCCGGACCCCGACGGAGCCGCGGGTGGCGATCAGCCAGACCAGCGCGGACACCACGAGGATCGGCAGCAGCGGCGCCGGGAATCCGGCCGGTGCCCACGATCCGAACGTGGCCAGCCACTCCGGCGTGCTGCCACCGGGGGTGGGCAGGACGAACAGGCCCAGCCCCAGCCAGACGAACGAGGTGCCGAGGGTGGCGATCAGCGAGGGCACCTGGCGCAGGTGGATCAGCGCGCCCAGCAGGGCGTACGCCGCGACGAGGCCGACCAGGAGCAGGACGCCGGTGCCCGGCGAGGACACCAGTTTGGTGGCGGTGAGGACGGTGACCAGGCCGACGAAGTTGCCGATGCCGAGGTCGATGTCGCCGACCGACATGAGGATCATCTGGGCCTGGGCCGCGATGACCAGCGGAACGGTGGCCGAGAGGATCAGGGTGAGGCCGGTGACGGTCAGCACGTCCGACTGCAGCGACGCGCAGACGACGACCATCGCGAACATGGCGATCGTGCTGACCATGGCCGGTGCGAGGCGGCGCAGTCGGGCTCGTGGCGGCACGGCCGCCACGACGAGGTTGGTCATCGCGGTGCTCCCGTCGACTCGGCGAAGGAGACGGCGATGATCCGTTCCTCCGAGATCTCCTCGCCGGTCAGTTCGGCGACGACCCGGCCGGCGCGCAGCACGTAGACCCGGTCGCAGTGCGCCATCTCGGCGTTTTCGCTCGAGTACCAGACGACGCTGCGGCCGTTGGCAGCCTCCGCGCGGATGAGCGCGTACAGGTCGGTCTTGGTGTGCACGTCCACCCCGCGGAACGGGTCGTCGAGCAGGACCAGGTCGGCCGTCGAGGCGAACGCCCGGGCCACGATGACCTTCTGCTGGTTGCCGCCGCTGAGCTCGGTCATGCCCGCGTCGACGCCGCCGCGGATGGCCAGCCGGTCGACCCAGCTCCGCACCGCCGCGCCTTCCTCGGCCCGGCGGCGGAGGCCGTACCGGGCCAGTCCGCGCTGCGCGGTGACGATCAGGTTCTCCGCCACGGACCACAGCGGGAACACGCCGGAGCGCTGCCGGTCGCCCGGCACGTACGCGCGGGTGCCGTGCACCGTGGTGTCCTTGCGGACCGGGCGCCACAGCCGTTCGAGCACCTCCTGCTGGCCCTGGCCGGCCAGTCCGGCGAGGCCCACGACCTCGCCCGCGCCGATGCGGACCGAGACGTCGTGCAGGCCCTGGCCGCTGGCGCCGCGCAGCTCGGCCATGACCGGCCGGTCACCGGCCGGTACGGCTGCCGGCACCGGGTCGGGGTTGGCCGGGGCGGCCACCTCGGCCCCCATCAGGACGAGGACGTCGGCCTCGCTGAGCCCGGCCGCCGGCTTGTCCGCCACGACCGCCCCGTCGCGCATCACGGCGACCCGGTCAGCCACCGACAGCACCTCGCGGATGCGGTGCGAGATGAGCAGCACGGCCGAGCCCTGCGCGGTGAGGGTACGGACGTGGTCGTACAGGGAGCGGGCGGCGTCCGGGCCGAGGGACTCGGTCGGCTCGTCGAGGATCAGCAGGTCGAGGCGGTCGACCAGGCTCGCCCGGGCGATCTCCACCATCTGTCGGCGGGCCAGGGTGAGGTCCTCCACCCGGTCCCGTGGCGCCACCCCGTGACCCGGGAACATCTCGTCGAGCCGGCGCTGGACCGCCACGCTGGCCGCCCGCCGCCACCGCAGTCGGGGCAGGCAGGATCGGGAGGATATCCAGATGTTCTCCGCGACGGTGAGGTCGGGGCAGAGCGACGTCTCCTGGTAGGCCATCCGTACGGCGCGGAACTCCGCAGCCCCCGGCCCGACGTCGCGCGGCACCTCCTGCCCGCGGACGGTGACCACGCCCTCGTCGCACGCCTCCAGCCCGGCGAGGACGCGCATCAGCGTGCTCTTGCCGGCGCCGTTGTGGCCGACGAGGCCGAGCACCTCCCCGGCGCGGACCTCGAGGTCCACGCCGGTGAGCGCCCGGGTACGTCCGTACGTCCTGGTCACCTGCCGTGCCGTGACGACCGGCTGGGCCGGTGTGGCCTCCCGGTCGCCCGCCGGCGGGGCCGCGAGCGACCCCACCGGCAGGTTGTCGACGTGCATGATCCGCTCCTTTGGGATGTCCCGGTCAGCCGGCGGCCGTCGGGATCGGCGGCTGGACCGGCGCGCCACCGGTCTTCACGGCCTCGACCTGCTTGCGGAAGAGGTCCTGGGTCCACGGCCAGGCGGCGTACTCGTCGGGCTTGAGCGCGCCGGCCCAGGCGGCCACGTCCTTCTGCTCCACCAGCACGATCGGGAAGGTCAGTTCCTTCGGGATGTCCTTGCCGTCGAGCAGGTCGATCGCCTCCCAGAGGGCGGCCACCGACTGGCCCGGGTCGGACATGACCGCGACCGAGCCGTTGTCGAGCTTGCTGTCCTGCCAGTACTTCAGCGCGCGGCCGTTGGTCTCGAAGGTGAGCGCCGGGATCGGCTTGCCGGCCGTGGTGAAGGCCTGGGCGACGCCGTAGCCGTCGCCGCAGCCGATGACGCCGTCCACCTTCGGCACGCTGGACAGCACGCCGAGCACGGCCTTCTGCGCCTTGGCGCCGTCGCACATCCCGTTGACGGTCGCGGCGACCTTGACATCCGGGTTGGCGGCCAGGATCTCCTGCGTGGTCTTGTACATCTCCTCCTCGGGCTGGGAGCCGACCACGCCGCGGCTGACGATGACCGTTCCCTTGCCGCCGATGCCCTTGACCAGCGGCTCGGCTGCGGCCGTCGCCCAGTCCTTGAAGCTGTTGAGCAGCACGTGGGCGCAGGGGGCGTCGATCGCTGAGTCGAAGACCACGACCTTGATGCCGGCGTCGCAGGCCTGCTGGATGACCGGTTTGAGCGCGGTCGGCGAGGCCGGGTCGATGAGCAGGGCGTCCGGCTTCTGCAGCAGCAGGCTCTTGATCTGGGCGACCTGCTCGGTGGCCGAGTTCTCGCCGGGGGCGTTGACGACCTTGAACTTGCCGATCAGCCCGTCGCTCTGCGCCTTGGCGGCGGAGGCCTCGAACTTGGCGATCATCGTCTGCCGCCAGCCGTTGCCGATGAAGCCGTTGCTGAGCGCGATGAACGGCTTGTCGCCGCCTGCGCTCCCTCCGCCGTCGTTCGAGCCGGAGCCGCAACCGGACGCCGTTACCGCGATTGCGGCCGCGAGCGAGGCTGACGCTGCGGCGCGCCAGCGCCGGGATGTGTGGTGGACGCGCATGGTGGGGGCCTCCAGGAAGAGCGGCCCCGCCGGAGCGGGACACGGTGTGCGCAGGTTGCCTGGCCACCACGGGGGTGGGGCGAGGTCCAGTTATTACAGACCTGTAGTGATAGGTGCGCTAGATCTGCGTTAAGAACGTGTTGCACGTCACAGTGTTTCTGGTAACAGGGGCGTAACGACCAGGGGATTCCCTGACGGTGGGTACCGCCATCCGCGATCCCGCCTCAGAAATCCGTGCAACCTGTAACGACAGCATTAGCGGCATGGCATGCTGTACGCGATCGATGAGAAGGGGATCCATGACGATGACCTACCGGCGGTTGACCCGTGACGGGGTCGAACCGCTGTGGATGCAGCTGATGCGAGCGCTGCGCAGTCAGATCGAGTCGGGTGAGGTCGGCCCGGACCAGCCGCTGCCCTCCGAGGCGGAGTTGAGCGACATCTTCGGCGTCTCTCGGACCGTGGTGCGGGAAGCGCTGCGTGAGCTCGTCCAGCAGCGGATGATCTACAAGGTCAAAGGGCGGGGCGCCTTCGTCGCTCCACGTAAGACGGAGCTGCACTTCGTCGGCTCGGTGTCCGGATCCGCGCACGATCTGCGGGAGGCCGGCCGCAGGGTGGCCACCCACACGATCAGCCAGAGCCTCGGCGAGGCGGACCAGCGCGAAGCCGAGCTGCTGCAGATCCCGCACGGCGAGCAGGTCGTACGGATGCGCAGACTCCGACGGGTCGATGGACAGCCGTGGCTGCTCGTCGATACCGCTCTGCCGGCCCGCCTGGTGCCCGGCCTGGAGCGCGCCGTGCTCGAGAACCAGTCGCTGTACGACGTGCTGCGACGCCGCTACGGGCTGGAGGCCGCCGCAGCCGACCGTTGGATCGAAGCGGTCTTCCCGGAGCCCGACGACGCCGCGCTGCTCGAGGTGGCGACCTCAACGCCTCTGCTCGGCATCGAATCCGTGGCCTGGTTGCCCGACGGCACCCGTTTCGAGGCCTACTACGCGTTGCACCGCAGTGACCAGACCCGGTTCTTCGTGGGCATCCGCTGAACCCTGGGGTTCAACCCAGAGTGCCTGACCGCCGAGCCGGCCCGGGGCGCCGACACCGAGAGGGTGGGCCGTCCACGATGCCCGCCCGTTGACGCTGCCTCATCGTGCTCCCGGGTTATCTGGGACCTAATGACCTCCGAATCATAGGCAACAAAGTTAACGATTGCTGTTGACTTTGCCATCGATGATTATCAGGCTGTGAGAGCGCTCTCTCGGACTCGTCCTGGCCGTCAGGACGGGCCAGGCCGATCAGGAGGTTCCGGTTGAACAAGAGCTTGTCGATGCTAGGCCGCCTCAGGGTGGCTCTCGGCGCCGCTGCGGCGGTCCTTGTCACCGCTGTTCCGATGGTCACCGTCATGCCGCAGCCGGCCGACGCGGTGGGGCCTGATGTCCTACCCGTCACCGTCACGAACAACTCCGGCCGCGGCGAGGCCGTGTTCCTCTACATCCTGGGGCAGGATATCCGCCCCGGCGGCCGGCTCGGCTACGTCAATGCCGCCGGACAGTTCTCGGCCTGGCCCGCTGGTGGCCTGCCACCGACCCCCGCGCCGGACGTCGCGATCTCGGGCCCAGGCAATGGAGGCAGCGTCACCGTACGCGTCCCGCGGTTCATCTCGGGCCGGATCTATTTCTCCTTCGGCCGGAAGTTGGACCTCCGTCTCAGCCCCGACGGGCTTGTCCAACCCGCTCCGTGGGCCGGCGGTGACCCGAACCGGGACATCCTGTTCGACTGGTCCGAGTTCACCTACAACGACTCGGGTCTGTGGCTGAACAGTTCCCAGGTGGACATGTTCGCCGTCCCGCACGGCGTGAGCGTCACCGGTGCCGACGGACAGACGATCCGCACCGGCGACCCGGTCGCCAACGGCCGGGAGAACGTGATCAACCAGATCCGGGCCAACGGCGACTTCGCCCGTTCCGTGTACACCCGCTCCGACGGCACCGTCCTGCGGGTCCTCGCACCCGGCAAGGCAATGGACGCCGGCCTGATGAGCCCGAACTACCTGGACGGATACATCACCTCGGCGTGGAACGCCTACACGGGCCGAACCCTCACCGTCGTGCCCCGGGTCAACGAGCCGAACCGGCGGTTCTTCGGCCGGACCAACGGCAACACCATGGTCTTCACCGACTCTGCCGGCGCTCAGGTCGCCACGGTGGCCAAGCCCAGCACGGCCAACGTCTGGGGCTGTGACGGGGTGTTCAATGCCCCGAACACGCCACCGTTCATCGAGCCGGAGATTAAGCGGACGCTGTGCACGGCGCTGAACCGAGGCACCCTGGGCACCTCGTCGCAGGAGCCGGTGCTGGATGCGAACCAGTTCTACCGCAACAGTTCGCCCAACCACTACTCGCGGATCGTCCACGCCAACATGGCCGACGGCAAGGCGTACGGCTTCGCCTACGACGACGTCGGTGGCTTCGAGTCGCTGGTGCACCACGGTGACCCCCGCTCGGCGGCGATCATCCTCTCGCCGTTCACCGGCGGCAACCCGCCGCCCACCACGCCGCCCCCGGCCACCGACTCCAGCCGGATCGTCAGCAACTGGCACAACAAGTGCATCGACGTACCGAACTGGAACTTCAGCGATGGTCAACGCCTGATTGTCTGGAATTGCACCGACGGCACGAACCAGCGCTGGGAGTTTGTCGGCGGCACGTTGCGTACCCAGAACAACAAGTGCATGGACGTGGCCTGGGGTTCCACTGCCGACGGCGCTGCCATCCAGATCGCCACCTGTTCGGGCAATCCCGCGCAGCAGTTCGTGCTCAGCGGCGCCGGTGACCTGGTCAATCCGCAGGCCAACAAGTGCGTCGACATCAAGGACTGGGACCCGAACAACGACGCGGTCCTGCAGTTGTGGACCTGCAACGGCGGCGCCAACCAGAAGTGGCGACGCGGCTGACCAACCCCCGAACCACGTCCCACCCGCCGCTGCCGGCATCCGTCCCCCCGAACGGATGCCCGGACGGCTCGAGCACCCACGCTGAACCCCACCATGCAATAGAGGACACCCCCGTGAACCAGACCACATGGCGCTCCGCCGCCGTCGCCGTCATCGCCGGCGCGACACTCGCCGTACCGTCCCAGGGCGCCGCCGCCGCGCCGCCGTCCGACCCGATCTCCCCGCCGCACGACTCCGCAGTGTCCATGACCGAGGCGATGCGCCGAGACCTCCATCTGTCCGACGCCCAGGTCCAGGTCCGGCTCCGGATGGAGGCCGCCGCAACACCGACCGCCGAACGTCTCCGTAGCGCGCTGGGCCAGCGGTATGCCGGCGCCTGGGTCGACGGCACCGAACTGCTCGTGGGCGTCACCCGGGCCGCGGATGCCGCCGCGGTACGGGCCGCCGGCGCGACACCGAGGGTCGTGACCCGCTCCGAGCGACAGCTGAATGCCACCAAGTCGGCGTTGGACTCGGTGGCGGCCGGCGCCGCGGACGCGGTGCGCACCTGGTACGTCGACCCGGTCACCAACACGGTTGTCGTCGCAGCCACGTCCCGATCCGCCGGTCTCGCGTTCGTCCGGGGCAGTACTGCCGACCCGGACGAGGTGACCGTCCGGGTCACCACCGAAACGCCACGGCCGGTCTTCGACATCCGGGGCGGCGACCAGTACGCCATCGGTGCCGGAACGCTGTGCTCGGTCGGCTTTGCGGTCGCCGGCGGCTTCGTCACCGCCGGTCACTGCGGTGGGGCGGGAGCGCCCACCCGCGGCTTCAACAACGTCGATCAGGGCACCGTCGCCGAGTCGGTGTTCCCCGGCAACGACTACGGCTGGGTTCGTACCAACGGCTCCTGGGCCTCCCAGCCGTGGGTGAACAACTACGCCGGCGGCAACGTGTTGGTCGCCGGCTCTGGTGAGGCCGTCCAAGGCAGCTCGGTCTGCCGCTCGGGACGCACCACCGGCTGGCGGTGCGGCACCATCACCGCCAAGAACGTCACCGTCAACTACGCCCAGGGTGCGGTCGTGGGCCTGGTGCGCAGCAGCGCCTGCGCGCAGCCCGGCGACTCCGGAGGCGCGGTCATCTCAGGCAACCAGGCGCAAGGCGTCACCTCCGGCACCACCGGCAACTGCGACGCCGGAGGCAACTTCTTCTACCAGCCAATCACACCGATCCTTCAGCGCTACGGGCTGTCTCTGACCACCACCGCTGGCGACTCCAGCCGGATCGTCAGTAACTGGCACAACAAGTGCATCGACGTACCGAACTGGAACTTCAACGATGGTCAACGCCTGATTGTCTGGAACTGCACCGACGGCACGAACCAGCGCTGGGAGTGGGTCGGCGGCACGTTGCGTACCCAGAACAACAAGTGCATGGACGTGGCCTGGGGTTCCACTGCTGACGGCGCTGCCATCCAGATCGCCACCTGTTCGGGCAATCCCGCGCAGCAGTTCGTGCTCAGCGGCGCCGGTGATCTGGTCAATCCGCAGGCCAACAAGTGCGTCGACATCAAGGACTGGGACCCGAACAACGACGCGGTCCTGCAGTTGTGGACCTGCAACGGCGGCGCCAACCAGAAGTGGCGACGCGGCTGACCAACCCCCGCCGGGGGCGGGTGCCCGGAGGAGCACGTACCCGGGCGCCCGTCTCCAGCGTCCTACGCTCGGCGAATATCGACAGCGCGGCATGTCGGCCGCGACCGCGAGGGCCGGGCGTGGCGGGAGACTGTCGGCATGTCCTCGACCATGCTCGTGGTTGGCCCGAAGCTCGGTGTCGC
Source organism: Micromonospora sp. NPDC005252 (assembly GCF_042872475.1). Lineage (NCBI taxonomy): Bacteria > Bacillati > Actinomycetota > Actinomycetes > Micromonosporales > Micromonosporaceae > Micromonospora > Micromonospora sp. NPDC005252. The sequence continues at coordinate 123,355 of NZ_JBIAKN010000006.1, forward strand.
GCTGGTTGTCCTGACCCTTGTAGCGGCGGTCGTCGTGACCTTCGGAAAGCTGGGTCACGGTCGGCAGGTGATGGTCGCCGCCGTCCGTGCCGCGATCCAACTGGGTGCCGTGTCGCTGCTGATCGTGGGCATCGCGGTGTCGCTGTGGGCCACAGCTGCGTTTGTTGTCCTGATGTGCGCGGTGGCGGCGGGCACGTCCGGTCGGCGTGTCACGGGCGGCGGTCGGGGGTGGTGGGCCGGCGCGCCGATCGTGGTGGGAAGCATGGCTGTGGTGGCGGGGCTGCTGTTGGCGGGCCTGGTGCCGATGCGCGGCATCGCGATCATCCCGGTCGCGGGGATCCTGATCGGCGGGGCGATGACCGCGACGTCGCTGGCCGGGCGGCGCGCGCTCGACGAGCTGACCAGCAGGCGCGGTGAGGTGGAGGCCGGCCTGGCCCTGGGCTTGCTGCCCCGCGACGCGGTGCTGCTGGTGTGCCGTCCGGCGGCGGGACAGGCGTTGGTCCCGGCGCTTGACCAGACCCGGACGGTTGGCCTGGTGACCCTGCCCGGCGCCTTCGTCGGTGTGCTGCTCGGCGGAGCGAGCCCGCTCGCCGCCGGAGTGACGCAGTTGGTCGTCCTCGTCGGGCTCCTCGCCGTAGAGGCCGTCGCCGTCGTCCTCACCGTCGAACTGGTGGCCCGCAGCCGTCTCCAACCCGCCACGCCGAAACCCCGGCCGAGCCGTCGCTGACGTGTGGGCATATGTGCCGTGGGTGTACTGGGCCCGTGGTCGCGGCGGCCTCCTCACGGTCCTGGTTGAGCCCGATCTTGGCCTTTTGGGTCGCCTATATCCTGACTCGGCCGCCTCCGCCCCTTCGCGCGCGATGATCGGAGGTGACGCGGACCCGGCCGGGTCCGCCGGGACTACGGGCGGGAAGGAACGAGCGGCGTGCGCGTGCTGGTCGTCGAGGACGAGACCGCCCTGGCGGAGGTGATCCGCGCCGGCCTGACCGACGAGGGATTCACCGTCGATGTGCAGCACAACGGGATTGACGGGCTGTGGGCAGCCACCGAGAACCCGTACGACGCGGTGGTGCTCGACATCATGCTGCCCGGCCTCAACGGCTACGAGGTGTGCCGCCAGTTGCGCTCGCGGGACGTGTGGACGCCGGTGCTGATGTTGACCGCCAAGGACGGCGAGTACGACCAGGCCGACGCGTTCGACCTCGGCGCCGACGACTATTTGATCAAGCCGTTCTCGTTCGTGGTGCTGGTGGCCCGCCTGCGGGCACTGATCCGCCGGGGCGCCCCGGCCCGACCGGTGATCCTGACCGCCGGTGACCTGGCAGTGGACCCGGCCCGGCGGCAGGTCACCCGCGCTGGGCAACCGATCCGGGTGACCGCCCGGGAGTTCGCGCTGCTGGAGTTCCTCATGCGTCATCGTGGCGACGTGGTGTCCAAGCGGCAGATCATCGACAACGTCTGGGACGCCCACTTCGACGGCGACCCCAACATCGTCGAGGTGTATGTCGGCTACCTGCGCCGCAAGATCGACCATCCGTTTGGCAGGCGGGCCATCCAGACGGAACGGGGCATGGGCTACCGGCTGGCCGCCGACGGCGGATGACAGTGCCCCAGGTGGCGCAGTCGCACCACCCCTGGGGGTCTCTCAGCGCCTTCTCAGCTCCGAGGACCCTAGGCTGCGGATATGGCCACGATGCTCACCTCGTTGCGGGCCCCGGCCCGGTGGGCAGGCCGCCGCCTGGGCGTGCGGCTGAGTTCGGCGCTGGCCGCCACCATGGTGGTGGCGGTGGTCTTCGGGATTGGCGCGGCCGTCTTCGTCTACCTGGCCCGGGCCAACCTGGTCCGCAACGTGGACGCGGCCGCCCGGCAGCGCGCCGCCGAGGTGGCCACGGCGGTAGCTGGCGGTGACTCCGGTGCCATCGCCCAGACGCTGAAGCCCCGTCCGGGGGAGCAGAGTCTGGTGCAGGTGCTGGCGCCGTCGGGTGTGGTGCAGGCGGCGTCGCCGACGCTCGACGGTGCCGTGCCACTGTCCCGGCTGCGTCCCGCTGCCGGCGAGACGCTGCGGGAACAGCGGACGCTGCCCTTCGCGGACGATGACGCCTATCGGGTGGTCGCGATTGGTGTCGGCACCAGCTCGGGCACCCGGACGGTGCTGGTGGCCCAGTCGTTGCGACCGGTCCACGAGAGCACCGAGGTGATCGCCGCGATCCTGGTCATCGGGTTGCCGGCGATGCTGCTGCTGATCGGCGCGGCCGTGTTCCTGTTCGTTGGCCGGTCGCTGCGTCCGGTGGAGGCGATTCGCCGTCGGGTAGCGGGCATCACCGCCCGAGATCTGCACGCCCGGGTGCCGGTGCCCCAAGCGCACGACGAGGTGGCGGCACTCGCGCAGACGATGAACAGCATGCTCGACCGACTGCAGACGGCGGCGACCAGTCAACGGCGGTTCATCGCCGACGCCAGCCACGAACTGCGCAGCCCGCTGGCAACCCTGCAGGCCGGCCTCGACCGCCTTACGATGACGCCCCTGCCTGGCGCGAACGACGACCTGGTCCGACTGATGCGCCGAGAGTCGCAGCGACTGGGCAGGCTGGTCGCCGACCTGCTGCTCCTCGCCCGTATCGACGAACACGGGCTCACCCTGCGCCGTGAGGACGTCGACCTCGACGACCTGGCCTACACCGAGCGGGAGCACCTCTCCGCCCGCCGACCGGACCTGACCGTCCGAACCCAGCTCACCGCGGTGCGGGTGACCGGCGACGCCCACGACCTCGGGCGGGCGCTGCGCAACCTCGCTGACAACGCCGCTCACCACGCACGCCACAAGGTGCTCCTACGGGTCGGGGCCGAGGACGGGTGGGGATGCCTGGAGGTCACCGACGATGGGCCGGGCGTGCCGGTCGCCCAGCGGGAACGAATCTTCGAACGGTTCGTCCGGCTCGACGAGAGCAGGGCCCGCGCCGACGGCGGAAGTGGTCTGGGCCTGCCGATCACCCGGGAGATCGTTGCGGCGCACGGCGGGACCGTGCGGGTGCTGCCTGGCCCCGGAATGACGATCCAGATCCGTCTGCCGCTGACCGGCGACAGCGAACCGGGCGACTGACCCCCAGGGCGTGTGCGACTGCCGGTGTCCTCGCCTTTCAGGGTCCTCTCAGTCGCGAACAGATTGGCTGGGCCCAGCCGGTCGACGGGAGCCGGGTCGGCGACGGGATCGGACGCCCGATGAACTATCACCTGTTTCACCTCATCAACGCAGCTGCCGGACATCGTGATCCGCTCGACGACGTGCTGGAGTGGTGCGCTGTCTGGCTGATCTACCCCCTCGGCGCCGTGGCGGCGTTCGCGCTGCTGCTCGGCCTGAGATCGCGTGGTTGGCCGCTACTCGTCCGCGTCGGGGCGTCGCTGGCCTTGGCGTTCGCCGCCGGTCAGGTGGTCGCACGTGCCAGCAACGAGGCCCGCCCGTTTCAGACGCATCCCGTGCATCAGCTGATCCCACACGACCCAGGAGGGTCGCTGCCCAGCGACCACGCCACGGCGGCTTTCGCGGTGGCCTTCGCCGTCGGGGTGTTCCTGTCCTGGCGCTGGGGGTTACTGCTCTCGGTGCTGGCCGCTGTCATCGGCTTCGCCCGAGTCTGGGCGGGCGTGCACTACCCAGCCGACATCCTCGCCGGCGCGGTCATCGGCGGGGGAGCGGTTCTGATCATCGCGCTTGCCGCACGCGTCCTCGGTTGGCGCGCCCACCAACACCGTCCACGGGCTGCGACCAGCAATCACTGATCACTCTTGCCCGCCCGCACCGCCCGATTACGCACTACACCCCTCGGAGGTTCTATCGTGTCAACGTCCCTCGCTTCGGCGGCTGCGGGGCCCAGCTTCCTCGACCCGGAGTGGTTGATCTCCACCTTCGGGCTGATCGGCATCCTCGCGATCGTGTTCGCCGAGTCAGGGCTGCTGATCGGGTTCTTCCTGCCGGGTGACTCGCTGCTGTTCACCGCCGGGCTTCTCGTCGCCGACGGCCACTACCTGCACCAACCGCTCTGGCTGCTCTGCCTGCTGGTGGCCGTGGCCGCGATCGCCGGGGATCAGGTGGGGTACCTGTTCGGCAGGCGAGTCGGCCCGAGCCTGTTCCGCCGACCCAACTCCCGCCTGTTCAAGCAGGAGAACGTGCACCGGGCCAACGACTTCTTCGACCGCCATGGAGCCCGGTCCGTGGTGCTGGCCCGGTTCGTGCCGATTGTGCGGACGTTCACCCCAATTATCGCCGGAGTCAGCCACATGCGCTACCGGACGTTCCTGGCCTACAACATCATCGGCGGGGCCCTCTGGGGCGTCGGCGTAACCGTCCTGGGCTACTTCCTCGGCCAGGTCGCGTTCGTCAAGGCCAACATCGAGATCATCCTGATCGGCATCGTCGTGGTCTCCGTCCTACCGATCGGAATCCAGCTCCTCCGATCCCGCTGGAGCACCGCCCGGACCTCCGCCCGCTCGTCGTAGGGGTTGTTACAGGCTGATCGGCGTGCAGGACCAAGCGTGGTCGACGATGTCCTCGGCTGTCCGGGAGCGGCCGGCGGGCCAGAAGATCATGTCGCTGATGTGCAGACATCCCGTCCGGCGCGTAAGGCCGTCCAGGCACCAGGAGGCGGTTCGTTCATTTCCGCCACCGGTGATCAGTAGGGTGCGTACTACGTGGGTCGCGGCGTCCTTGGTGAGCGGGTCGGGCAGCCGACCGGATCGTACGTAATCGAAGTAGTCCTCGGCGGCGACGCCGACGTTCGTCCAACGCTCGCGTACGGCGTTCGTGACGCGTTCGGCGGTGGCGAGGGCTTCGACGGGATCGTCAACCTCGGCGAGTAGTTCACCGGCGTCGTCGGCTTGGGGATCCAGCGGCGGGAACTCCAGCAGATCACGGAAGTGCTCACCGCCGATGTCCCAGCTGAGGTAGGCCATCACCGCGTACCGGCCGTTGCGCCGAGGTTCGATGGCGACCCAGCGGACGCCCCGACGCTCGCCGTGAAAGGTCGGGCCAAGGAACTGTTCGATCGAGGCCGACCGGCGCAATGCGCCGACCGCGAACGATTCGCTCAGGTATCGCACCGGGCGAGGCTAACGCAGCCCGAGCGTGGCGTACGACTCATTGGGGCCCGGTTACCCCCGCCGGGGGGAACCACCTGAACCCGCTGATCGGCCGCTGCATCGAGGTCGCCCTACCGATCCGGGCCGTCCAGGCAGGACCGCCGAGGGGATCAGGCAGCGGCCGGCCACACATCCCGAGCGCGGTGATCAGATGAGGGCCGTGACGCCCTCGTATTCCGCCACCGTGGCGGCGCCGACATGCTCGTACTCGAGCAGCAGTAGGCCGTTCGCCGTTACCTCGTGGTGAACGAGTCGCAGGCCGACGGGTGCGCTCGGGTGGTCAAGCAGCCGCCGCCCGGAACCGGTCACGGTGGGGGCGACGACGAGTCGGAGTGTGTCGACGAGGCCGGCCGACAACAGGGCCTTGCCGAGTCGTGCGCTCCCGTGGATCTGAAGTTCTCGTCCGGGTTGCGCCTTGAGTTTCCCGACGGTGTGGATCGGGTCGCCGTGGAGCAGCGTGGTCGGGTGCCAGCTACTTTCCGTGCGGGTGTTGGTCACGACGTACTTCGGTAGTGAGTTCATCCGTTCGGTGAACGGGTCGTTCGGGTCGGTGATCTGCGGCCAGTCGCGGGCGAAGGCCTCGTAGGTCCGCCGCCCCAGTAGCAGACCGTCAGCGAGAGCTAGCCAGTCAGAGGTGCGCTGGACGAAGAGCTTGTCCAGGTAGGGCACGAGCCAGCCGCCCTGGGTGAAGCCCTCGCTTGTATCTTCGGTGGGCGAGCCGGGACCCTGACTGACCCCATCGAGGGTTACGAACTCGGTAAGGGTGATCTTCATCGTGCATCGTCGCCTTCGACGACCCCGGCCAGTTGCTTGGTGACCGAGCCCCAGCCGTCGAAGAAGCCGAGTTCCTCGTGACGGGCGCGAGCGGCGGGATCACCATGACGGACGATGACCCGGTAGTCCGTGCCGTCCGGATGATCGCTCAGGGTGATCTCGGCGGTCATGGGGACCGGGGTCGGGTTCGTGGGCCGCCAGGCGCTGTCAATCGCGTTCGTGAACACAATCCGCTCCAGTTCCTCGACGACGAGGAAGGTCGCGTCAAGGTGCGGGACGAATTTCACCCCGTCATCGCTGAGGCGGGTCACGAGCGCGCCACCGGGCCGGACGTCCAGGCGGTCGACGCGGCACAGGGTCGGAGCCGGGAGCCACCACTTCTCGAAGCGGGACGGGTCCGTCCACGCGCTCCAAACCGCGGCGCGGGAGGCGCGGATGACACGCTCCACGGTCAGGTCCAGATCCGGATTCACTGTTGGTTCTCCTCGGGGTCGGTGACGAGGCGTTCGAGGCGATCGGTGCGCGCTTCCCAGATTCGGCGCTGCTCCCCGAGCCAGTCGTCGACGAGCGCGAGGCACTCGCGGTTGAGCGCGCAGGTGCGTACCCGGCCGGACTTGGTCGTGCGGATCAGCCCGTTGGATTCGAGCGTCCGTACGTGCTTCATGAACGAGGGAAGGGTCATCGGAAACTCGCGGGCGAGATCGCCGACGCTCGTCGGGCCGTGGCCGAGGCGCCGGATGACCCCGCGCCGGGTCGGGTCGGCAAGGGCGACGAACACGCCGTCGAGCTGCGCCGAATACTGTGCCATGCGGCTACGTATCGCCCGCAGCGATACTTAGCGCAAGAGCAAAGTGTTGAAGCGCCCCCGGAGTGCCACACGGTCAGATCGGTCAGCGGCGCACCCGATAGCGCAGGTGAAGCACCCGGTTGCCGTGAATCACCACGTCAGGATCCTCCAACAGGTGCTGCGCGTGGACCGACCCGAAGTAGCGCTTGCCGGACCCGAACACGACGGGCACGACGTCCATGCGCACCTCGTCGATCAGGCCCGCGGCAAGCACCTGGCCACCGACGTCGCCGGCGGCGACTCGACCATGCGGTCACCCGCAAGCTCCTGTGCCTTGGCCATGGCTGCCTCGACGCCGTCGACGAAGTGGAACGGCGCCTCGGGGTCCCAGCCCTCGGGCGGCGGCCGGTGCGTCACGACGACGACGTGGTCGATCCCGCTCGGAGGCTTCCCGTCCCAGCCGTCCGTCATGTCGAAGACGTGGCGGCCGGCGATTGTCACCCCGATCTGGTCCCAGTACGGCCGGGTGTAGTCGTGGGACGCCTGCGACACCTTCAATACGCCGCTCTCGTCCAAGGGGACGTCACCGCTGGTCAACCAGTCGAACAGCGGCCCGGGCTGGTCATTCTCGTCCGCGATGAAGCCATCCACGGACACCGAGCTGTACATGACCACTGTGCCCACGGGGCTCTCCTCTACTTCGGGGTGCCCTCAAGTTAGCGCGCCGTGAGCTGTCGCTCTTGTAGGAAATCAATCGGCCGGCAGTGGCCAGCCGTCCATCGCGTGGCCGGGATGTTCGCGCAGGAACCGCCGCCGGACTTCGAGGTACCGGGTCGGAGTGAGCCCGGTGAACGCCCGGAACTCGTGGCCGAAGTGGGCCTGGTCGAAGTAGCCGGCAGCACCGGCGAGCTCGCCCCAGTCGATCGGTCCGGCGGGGTTGATCGCGAACACGGTGGCGGTGAAGCGGTGGGTGCGGGCCAGCCGCTTCGGCGTGACGCCGATGAGCTCCTTGAACCGCTGCGCCAGATGGGTGCTGCTGACACCGGCTGCGACACTCAGGTCGCCGATCGCCACCGCCCCGCTGGTCGCCGCGATGACGCTGCTCGTGTGGCGGACCAGCCCCAGGCCGGCGGTCTCGCACAGCCGTCGCATCAGCTCCTCCTCGAGCAGCGTCAGCATCTCGTGGGGTCCGTCCGCCGTGGCCAGCCGGTCTCGCAGCTCGGCGACGGCGGGCCGGCCCCAGACCTGCTCCAGCGTCACCGGCCGGTCACACAGCTCGGCCGCGGGCATCGGCAGGAACGGCGCCAGCCCCCACGGCTTGACGTGCACGCCGACGGACCGGGTCCGGAGCGGATAGCCGAACTCGAACGCGCGGGTGGGCGTGGTGACCACGCAGCCGTCGGCGTACTCGGCCGTCTCGATGTCTGTGCCGGCGCGGATGCGGAACGGCGGTCCGAGATTGACGATGAGCAACGCCGCCGGCATCGGCGGCAGCGTCAGCCGGGCGTACGGCGGCGTACCCTCCAGGTAGTAAAGGTCGTCGATCAGCCCGTCCAGCGGCGGTCGCGGCACTCTGGACACGTACTCCACGCTCACAGCATCGCCGACGCCCCGCCGGCATCACGCGCCGGCATGGCCGTCGAGCGCGTCAAATTTCTCCACCTTGCGCCCATCCGTCTCTAGGGCGGCCTCGAATGCCTCATGACAGCAGCAATGACGTACAAGCATCTGAGGAGTTCGTATGAAGCGGCGCCTGTTTGCCACGGTTGGCGTAATCGCGGTGCTGGCCCTGTCCGCCTGCGGCGGTACCGACAGCGAGGACAGCGCCAGCGGCGCGCCGAGCATGTCGGCCAGCGCGCCGATGGCTTCGGCCTCGCCTTCGATGATGATGTCGGGTCAGTTCGGCTCGGGGTGCTCGGCCGTGCCGGCCGATCCGTCCAACCCGGGTAGTTTCGAGGCGATGGCGAAGGTGCCGGTGGCCACCGCCGCATCCGGCAATCCGCTGCTCTCGACGCTGGTGACGGCGGTCAAGAAGGCCAACCTGGTGGACTCGCTCAACGGCGCGCAGGGCGTCACGGTGTTCGCGCCGACCAATGACGCGTTCGCCAAGATCCCGAAGGCGGATCTGGACAAGGTCCTGGCCGACGACGCCATGCTGAAGAAGGTCCTGACCTACCACGTGGTGCCGACCCAGTTGTCGCCGGACACTCTGGCTGGCACCCACAAGACGTTGCAGGGCGGCGAGCTCGTGGTGACCGGCAGCGGCTCGTCGTTCACCGTCAATGGCACCTCGATGGTGGTCTGCGGGAATGTCTCGACGGCCAACGCCACCGTGTACATCGTTGACACCGTTCTGATGCCCAAGAGCTGATGGCGTCGACCGACATCGAGCCCCGGCCGGCGAACCGCCGGCCGGGGCCGTCCCTCAGCATGACCGCCGTTCGCGGCCTCGTCGTCGGCGTGTTGACCGCCGGGGTGGCCCTCGCCGTGGCTCATCTCCTCGCGGCGCTGGTCGATCCGGCCGCCGACCCGGTGCTGGCAGTCGGTGGCGTCGCTATCGACCTGGCACCGCAGAGCGTCAAGGCATTCGCCATCCGCACCTTCGGCGCCAACGACAAGATCGCTCTCCTTGTCGGCGTCTACGCCCTGCTCGCCCCGACCGCGGTTCTGCTCGGCGCGGCGGCGCTACGACGACGCCGCTACGGTCTGGCTGGCCTCGCCGTGTTCGCTGCTGTCGGTGTCGCCGCCATCCTGTCCCGCCCGGGGGCGACGTCGTCGGACGTCCTGCCGGTCCTGGCGGGCGTCGGCATCGGGATGGCGGCGATGCTGGTGTTGGTGCGCGCCGCTCGGACGGTCAGGGTCACCGCGTCGAGCCGGCCGCGGCTGCTCAACCGCCGTCAATTCCTGGCCACGGCGACGGGGGCAGCGCTGACCGCCGGCGTCGCGGCCGCGATCGGCCAGGCTGTCGGTCGCGGCAGCGCGGTGGGTGCCCGTTCCCGCGCCGGCGTTCGGATTCCGCCGCCAGTGCGACCGGCGCCGCCGCTACCCGGCGGTGTCTCCGTTGGCGTGGACGGGGCCTCGGCGTTCGTCACCCCCAACCGGGACTTTTACCGGGTCGACACCGCTCTCACCGTCCCGCAGGTCGACCTTGAAACCTGGCGGTTGACTCTCGACGGAGCGGTCGATCGCCCTCGTACCTGGAGATTCGAGGATCTTCTCGCCCGTGGCCTCGTGGAGCGTGACATCACGCTCAACTGTGTCTCGAACGAGGTCGGTGGTCCCTACATCGGCACAGCCCGCTGGACCGGCGTTCCCCTCGCACCGCTGCTACGCGAAGCGGGCGTACGCCCCGGGCAGAACCAGCTCGTCAGCCGCTCGGTGGAGGGCATGACCATCGGCACCCCGATCGAGGCTATCCTCGACGGGCGCGACGCGCTCCTGGCCGTGGCCATGAACGGCGAACCCCTGCCCCTGGAACACGGCTTCCCCGTCCGCATGCTCGTGCCCGGCCTCTACGGTTACGTCGGCGCCTGCAAATGGCTCACCTCGATGAAGGTGACCACCTTCGACGCGTTCGACCCCTACTGGGTCCAACGCGGGTGGGCTGCCGACGCACCCGTCAAGACCGCATCTCGCATCGACACTCCGAAACCCTTCGCCCAACGTCGCGTCGGACCCGTCATGATCGCCGGTGTCGCCTGGGCGCAACGGCGCGGGATCACCGCCGTCGAGGTGCAGATCGACGACGGGCCGTGGCGGCAGGCCCGCCTCGCCGACGGCCCATCGCCGGACCTGTGGCGGCAGTGGACCTACCGCTGGGACGCCACCCCTGGCAGCCACACGCTGCGGGTACGGGCCACCGATGCCACCGGTGCGACCCAGACCGACCAGCGGGCCGCGCCCTTCCCCGACGGCGCGACCGGCTGGCACAGCACCACCGTCACCATCACCTGACCTCCCGGGCCGAAAAGAACCCCGTCCGGCACCAATCCGGCGACCACCACGCCACGAATCCCTCCTGACCGCACGTGAGTATCAACGCCGTACCCAGGCGGAGACGGAGATCTGTTGTGAGACTGTCCCGAGCCCTGCTCGCCCTACCAGCGGCCGTGCTGGTCCTCGCGTTCCCGGGCGTCGCGCAGGCCGACGAGAGCGTGCAGGTCCAGCTGCAGGACCTCAACGAGACCGGTGCCACCGGTACCGCGACGTTGACCGCGACGAGTGGCGGCGACCTGAAGGTCATGATCCGGTCGAAGGGCATGACGCCGAACTCGCCGCACGCCCAGCACGTGCACGGCGCGGCCAACGGTATGGACTTCCACTGCCCGGACAAGTCCGCCGACACCAACGGCAACGGCTTCGTCAGCACGGAGGAGGGCCTGAAGATGTACGGGGACATCTTCATCTCGCTGACCACCACCGGGGACACGACCAAGGCCAGCGGTTTGGCGGTGGACCGGATGCCGAAGGCCGACGCGCAGGGCAACCTCAGCTACGAGCGCACCATCCCCGCTGCCGACCTGCCCAAGGGCACCATCGAGCACCTCAAGGACCTGCACCTCGTGCAACACGGCATCGACGCCAACAAGAACGGTAAGTACGACATGGAAGCTCTCGGGGAGTCGACGTTCGCCAAGTCCATCGGCGTCAACGGCATCCCCGCCGAGGCCACCGACCCCGCGACGTGCGGCATGGTCAGCGGCGCCGCCGCCGGGTCCGTACCCGCCGGGGGTGTCGCCACCGGCGACGGCAGCACCTCCGGTGGATCGCCGATGATGATGTACACCGTGGGTGGCCTCGCGCTGCTCGGCGCCGCGGGTGCGGTCGTCGCGCGACGCCGGCTCGCCGGCGAGCGCTGAGCCGGAATCGTTCGTGATGGACACCGGCGACGCACCAGTGCCGGCCGGACGCCGCCGGGGGCGCTTCGCGCTCCTGGCGGTGGCCGGCATCCTCACCGTGACGGCGGCCGTGTCGATCGGCTTCGCGGTGACCGACCGGGCTGGGGAGCCACCTCGGCCCGACGCCTCCGCTGCCGCCCCAGCCGCGACGGCGTCGCCCGCTCGGGCGACCAAGCCGGGTGAATTGACCTCGGGACCACTGATGGCCAGTTCGCCCCCAACGCGGGTGTCGATCCCGTCGCTGAAGGCCACCGCCGCGATTGTCGCCCTCGGCCTGCGGGCGGACGGGGCGATGGAGGTCCCGGACAGCGCCACCGACGTGGGCTGGTTCACCAAGGCACCGACGCCAGGGGCCCTCGGTCCGGCCGTGCTGGCCGGGCACGTCAACTGGAAGGGCCGTCGTGGAACGTTCTTCGATCTGGGCAAGCTGTCCGTCGGCGCCGGGATAACGGTCAACCGTCAGGACGGCAGCACCGCGATGTTCACCGTCAGCAAGGTCGAGCAGTATCCCAAGGACGACTTTCCCACCGATGAGGTGTACGGGGCTACCGACCATTCGGCGCTACGCCTGATCACCTGCGGCGGCGAGTTCGACGACGCCACTCAGCACTATCGCGACAATGTCATCGTCTACGCGCGCCTCGCTCACGCTCATGTCGCCTAGCACCCGAGTACGCGGCGGCACACGGAACGGCCGCCAGCACAGGAGAGGACATGCCGAGAATGAGCGGTGACCCGGAACAGGCGCGGCGGCTACGTTCGGTGCCGCCGGACACCCCGACGCCACCGAGCGCCGACGAGCTGCTGACTCGGGTGGCACGGGGCGACGAGGCGGCGTTCGCGGCGCTGTACGACACGATGGCGGGCCGGGTCCTCGGGCTGACCCGCCGCGTCGTTCGCGACCCGGCGCAGGCCGAGGAGGTGACGCAGGAGGTGATGGTCGAGGTGTGGCGCACCGCTGGCCGCTTCGAGGCCGGTCGTGGCTCAGCCTCAGCCTGGATTCTGACCATGGCGCACCGCCGGGCGGTGGATCGAGTGCGTTCCGAGCAGGCCCACACCAACCGCACCCTGCAGGTCGCCGCGACCGAGACGCATGTCCCCTATGACGAGGTTGTCGAGGACGTCACCGCCCGGTTGGAGCGGGAACAGGTCCGCCGGTGCCTGGGTCGGCTGACGCCGGTCCAACGGGAGGCGGTGGCCCTGGCCTACTACGGCGGCCACACCTACCGGGAGGTCGCCGAAAAGCTGAAGACACCGCTGCCGACGGTGAAGACGCGGATGCGCGACGGACTGATCCGGATGCGCGACTGCCTGGGAATCGAAATGGAGGGACGGGCATGAGCGCCGACATCCACACCCTCGCCGGCGCGTACGCCCTGAACGCGGTCGACGACCTCGAGAGGGCGGCGTTCGAGCGGCACCTGGCGGACTGCGAGTCGTGCCGCCTGGAGGTGACCGAATTACGGGAGACGGTCGCACGGCTCGCCGACGACACCGTCGTCGAGGCCACACCCCCGGCGTTACGGGAGCGCACCCTCACCCAGGCGGCGCGCACCCCGCAGTTGCGCTCGGCTGCCGCAGGAGACAGCGCCAGACGGCAGGTAAGCAGGTGGCGACGGATCACCGTGGCTGCCGCCGCGGCCGTCCTCGTGGCCGGCGGCGCGAGCGCGGTCACCTGGACCGTGAGCAACGATCGGATCAGCGACGAGCAGGCCAGCAGCGACCAGGCTCGGCAGATCGCCGCCGTCCTGGACGCCCCGGACGCCCGGGTGTTCGAGCGGTCGCTGCAGCCCGGCGGCTCCGCGACCGTGGTGGTCTCCCGCGACCGAGACCGAGGGGTGGTGCTGCTGCGCGACCTGCCGGAACCCGGCCCCGGGCGGATCTACGAGCTCTGGCTCATCCGCGGCAGCGAACCCCGCAAGGTGGGGCGACTAGCCGAGGGTGCCAGGGCGTCGACCACGGTCATCGGCCCGGTCGCCGAGGCGGCAACCTTCGGCGTTTCCAACGAGCCCGCGGGCGGCTCCGTCGCCCCCACGCGAATCGTGGGTACGGTCGAGCTGAGCTGAGCTGAGCACGGGCCGGCTGCGGTCACACCGTCAGCCGGTCCAGCCGGTCCGCACCGACGGCCGATGTGCTTCCCGCTCATCCACCCATCCGAGCGGTGGACCGCTCCGAATCACCAGCATGGATGACGAGCTGCTCGCCGGCCGGTACCGCAGGCTCCTGCCGATCGAGGACCCTGCCACTCCGGGACGGGTCTGGCTGGCCCGCGACGAGGTGCTCGACCGAGACGTCGCGCTCAAGCAGATCGCCGTGCCGGGATGGGCGAGCGACGCGGAACGGTCCCGGTTGCACGAGCGGACGCTGGCCGAGGTTCGTGGACTGGCCGGGCTGGACCACCCGAGCGTGATGGGGATGTGGGACGTGCTGAGCGCCGACGGGCACCTGTGGCTTGTCATGGAGTACGTGCCCTCCCGGTCCCTGCCCGAGGTGGTTGCCGCCGACGGCCCGCTGCCGCCGGCCGAGGTGGCACGGGTCGGGCTGCACCTGCTCGCCGCACTGAACGCCGCACACGAGATGGGTGTGGTGCATCGGGAGCTCTGTCCGCAGAACGTGCTGCTCGGCGACGACGGGCGCGTCATGCTCGGCGGGTTCGGCCTGTCGATCTTCGACAGCCACAGCCCGGCGACCGTCGGTGCGGCGAACCTGTCGAGGAACCAGTACGTCGCGCCGGAGCGCGCTCGCGATGGCAGGGCCACCCCCGCCTCGGACCTGTGGGCTCTCGGCGCGACGCTCTACCTGGCCGCGGAGGGCCGCCCACCGTGGACCCGGCACTCGACCCTGGCCACACTCGCCGCTCTGGCCACCGAGGCGCCCGACCGGATGAGCGTCCTGCCACTCGAACCGGCGGTCACTGGACTCCTGCTGCGCAATCCCCGTCAGCGTCTGTCCGCGTACGAGGCCCGCGCCCTGCTGGAGCAGGTGGCCGAGGCGACCGTACCGATCGAGCCCGTGCCGGTGCCCCGGGCGCGCCGCCGGTGGCGGATGTCCACCCGACCGCCGCGGCGGTCGCGGACCACCACACCGCCGGTGCCGATCGCCGAGGACGCGATCGACACCACGGTCATCACGGCGAGGGCGTCGAACACCCGCGACCGGACGACCGGTTGGGCGTTCGCTGGCGCAGTGTTGGGACTGTTGACGGTCGTGGCCATCATTGTCACGGCAGCCGGTGCCGTGCTCGGCGGCCTGCGTGGCCAGGACGGCGTGCCGGCCGTCGACCCGGGCGGTGCGGCGGCCGGCGCGATGGAGTCGACCAGTGCGGAAGTGCCCGCCCACCTCTGCCTGGACGATGACGCCTCCAGCGAGGCCGAGCCTCTGCAGGAACCCACCGCACCGCTCCCGTACGCGCTGCCCGACGGATGGGCTTGGCACCAGGACCCGGCCCGCTTCCTGGTGGCAGTTCCGCACGGATGGACCCGGCACACCGAGGGCGAAACTGTCTGCTTCCGCGACCCCGCCGAGGTGCGAGCCATCGCTGTCGACCTCACCGCCGAAGCTTCCCCCACACCCTCGAAGCAGTGGGCCGCCGCAGAGCGCGAGGCGGTGAAGACCGGGGCGCTTTCCGGCTACCAGAAGATCAGCATCGGGCCGGTCATCCGCGCGGGTGGCGCCGCGGAGTGGGAGTACACCTGCGACCAGGCCGGCGGTGTGCGGCTGCACGTCCGGCGGCTGCTGGTCAATGACAGCAGGACCCGTGCCCACAGCCTGTCCTGGATGACCCAGGACAGCCAGTGGACCGCGACGGAGCCTCTGCAACGACTGGCCCTCGCAAGCTTCCGCCTCGACTGACCCGTGTGCCCGAACGTGGTCACCTCCATCGCAGCCAGTTCCAGTTGCGTTCGCGGCGGGCCGCCGAATGCCGCGCATGGCCGACGCCCCGCTCCACGGTCACCCGCCCGTAGGCGGTGGCGGATCGGCGCTGCCAGGCCGGCAACCCGGAAGCCACCGTCGGGCGGCTGACGCAGGCCCGTTCGGCGGTTGTTTGTCGATGTTCGCCGCCCGCCACCGGACCGGATGGCACCCTGGGCCCGTGGACTGGGCAGCGAGCCAGGGGAAGGTGGCATCAGGATCACGGTGAACGGCAACTGATGCGTACCGCGTTGATCGTGTTGGCCGCGCTGGCGGCGGCCGTGGTCGTGGACCTGGTCTCCGGCGTGCTGGCTCGCCGGGTTGCCCGTGGCCGCTACAAGTGGCTGCTGGAGCCGCTGCGGCTCGCCTGCCGCCGCCCGGCGGCCGCGGTCCTGCTGGTCTGGGTGGTGTACTACGCGCTGCCGCCCGGACTGACCGGGTGGCAGCGTTATCTGCGGCACGCCATCCTGCTGACCCTGATCGCCGTCGGTGCGTGGCTGGTGGTCAGGGTGTTGCAGGTGGCCGAGGCGGTCGTGTTCAGTCGACTGCCGAATGATGTGACCCGGAGCCGGCGGGCCCGGCGGGCCCGGACCCAGATCCGTCCGGTGCGGCGGCTCACGGTGGTCGTCGTCACGATCGTTGCGATCGGCCTGATCCTGATCACCTTCCGGCCGGTACGCCTCTTCGGCGTCTCCATTCTGACCTCGGCCGGGGTGGTCGGCGCGGTGATCGGCCTCTCCGCCCGAACCGCGCTCGCCAATGCGTTCGCCGGCATCCAGGTCGCCTTCGCCGACGGGCTGCACGTCGGCGACGTGTTGGTGGTGGAAGGCGAATGGGGCCGGGTCGAGGAGGTGAAGCTGACCAACGTGGTGATCCGGCTCTGGGACGAACGGATACTCATCCTGCCGACCACGTACTTCACCGAGCGGCCGTTTCAGAACTGGACCCGCAACGAGTCGCGGGTGATCGGCAAGATCCAGATCCATGTCGACCACACCGCGGACCTTAACGACCTGCGCCGGGAGGTACGCCGACTGGTCGAGTCCGCACCGCTGTGGGATCGCAGCCAGTGGGTGCTCCAGATGGTCGACGCCACCGCGCAGACCGTGATCATCCAGGTGCAGGCCTCAGCTGCGGACGGCGCCAGCGCCTGGGACCTGAGCTGCGACCTACGCGAGGGACTGATCCGCTATCTGCGTGACCAGCACCCCCAGTGGTTGCCCCGCACCCGCAACCAGTACCAGCCGTGACCGGCGGGTCTCTTTCGGCCCCGCCGTTGCGCTGGGTCAGCCGCCGGGCAGCGCTCGGGGCCGGGCTGATCCTCCCGGCCCTGAGCCCCATCGAGTCAGGCTGTCGACATCTGGCGGACGTGTTTGCCCTCGGCGAACTCCTCGACCATTTTCGAGCAGAAGGCTGGGAGGTCGCTGGGGTTGCGGCTGGTGACCAGGCCGTTGTCGACCTGCACCTGTTGGTCCACCCAGTTTCCGCCAGCGTTGCGGATGTCGGTGCGCAGGCTGGGGAACGAGGTGACGGTCCGACCGTTGACCATTCCGGTCTCGACCAGCGACCAGGGGCCGTGGCAGATCGCCGCCACCGGCTTGTTCTGCTGAAAGAACGCTCGGACGAAGTCCATCGCCTGCGGGTTCATCCGGAGCCGGTCGGGGTTGACAGTCCCGCCTGGCAGCAACAGGGCGTCATAGTCGGCCGCATCGGCCTCGTTCACGGTCCGGTCCACGTGATATCGGTTGGCCGGATTGATGTCCTGGTTCATCGACTGGATCTCGCCGGATTGCAACGAGATCAGGTGGACCTCGGCTCCGGCCTGCTCTGCGGCGGCCCGGGACTGGGTGTATTCCACGTCCTCCACCCCGTCAGCGGCGAGGCAAGCAACTCGCTTGCCGGTCAGTGGCTGCTGGCTCTGCGCCATTCTGCGGCCTCCCCTTCGCGGCGCCACCCCGTCGGCGGCGCATCGCTCACTCCCGGGTCGCCTTCCCGGTGCGGGCACCCACAAACGGGCCAGCGAACGCCGCCCGTGGGTGTGCTGCCTGTCGCAGCGGGTAACGCAGGCAACCTACTCGTATTCAGGCTCAGGAAGGTCGACAAATGATCGAGCTGCCGTCCGGCCAAACCATGCCCGTGCTCGGCCAGGGAACCTGGTACCTGGGTGAGCGCCCCGCAAAGCGGCGGGACGAGATCGCCGCCCTACACACCGGGCTCGACCTGGGCTTGACCATGATCGACACTGCGGAGATGTACGGTGACGGCGCTTCCGAGGAACTCGTCGGCGAGGCGATCACCGGACGACGCGACGACGTCTTTCTGGTCGACAAGGTGCTGCCGTCCAACGCCAGCCGACGGGGAACCGTGCAGGCCTGCCGCCGCAGCCTGCAACGACTCGGCGTCGACCACATCGACCTCTACCTGCTGCACTGGCGCGGCTCGCATCCACTCGCGGAGACCATCGAGGCGTTCGCGGAACTCGTCGACGCCGGTGACATCGGGCAGTGGGGCGTGAGCAACTTCGATCTTTCCGACATGACGGAGCTACTCGAGACGGCGGGCGGGCAAGACTGCGCGACCAATCAGATCCTGTACAACCTCACCCGCCGCGGTCCGGAATATGACCTGCTGCCGTGGCTACGCGAGCACCGGATCCCGGTGATGGCCTACTCGCCGATCGAGCAGGGTCGACTGCTCGGCCACTCCCAGATCGCGGAGATCGCCGCCCGGCACGAGGCCACCCCGGCCCAGGTGGCGCTGGCCTGGGTGCTGCGGCAGGAAATGGTGGCGGCCATCCCCCGATCGTCCAACCCCGAACACACCCGGGAGAACGCGGAAGCGCGAGACCTGCAGCTGACGGAGGAGGACGTGGCGGCACTCGACACCGCGTTCCCGCCGCCTACCGGCCCGCAACCGCTCGAGATCTTGTAGCGTCACCAACCTCCGACTGAGGGTGGGCTTGTGGGAATGCCCTCGAACCCGGAACCCGGCGGGTGCTCGCGCCCGCCGGGTAGAACGGCGGCTGGCCCGCCGCCTTCAGCCTCTTCGTCGGCCAGGTCGGCGAGTGATCCGGCGAATCACCCCGAACTGGTACAGGCCAGCGCTGGTGATCGCGTAGAAGACGGGCAGAAGGAGAAATATGGCGAGGCCGAGCAACGGCGCCACCAGGTAGCCGACTACTCCCGCGAGGACGTACAGGACGACCCCGGCGAGGGCCCGGAATCGCTCGACGTGAAAGAAGTCGTCTCTGACCTGTTCCTTCAGCAAGTCGGGGCTCCGGGCCAGGTAGTGGTAGAACGCCAGCCAGCTTGCGCACAGCAACGCGCCGATCAACGCGTAAAAGGCGACGGCCACGCGCTGGTCCGCGTTGTTGTGCTCCTGCAGCGCGTGCGACACGACGGCGGTCGGAAACGGTAGCAGGGCCGTGCTGAACAGCACGAACAGGTTCACCCAGTGCAGGCCGCGATCGGTCTGCTGAATGCGGTTGAACGCCGCCTTGTGATTGAGCCAGACGACGGCCACGTACGAGTAGGACGCGAGATACGCGCCATACGACGGCCACTGGTTGAGCAGGCCGGACAGGAGGTGGCCGGGTGGTACGTCCGGTACCCGGAGGTCCAGGACCAGCAGTGTGATGATGATGGCGAAGATGGCATCGCTGAACGCCACGGCACGGCTGGTGTCCGACCGGGTGCCCAGGTCCGTGTCTGACCCGCTCACCAAGCGCGCCTACCCAGTGTCGTCCGCCGCAAACTGCCGGGCGCGGCGCTCCACACCGGGAGGACGCCGCATCCGGCCGGCCGCCGTGCGCGCGCGGCGGCCGGATGCAAGTGATCCGTCAGGGTTTGAGGACAACCTTCTCGCAGTTGTCCTGCTTGTTCTTGAACATCTCGAAGCCGCGTTCTGCCTCGTCCAGCGACAGGGTGTGGGTGATGACCCGGGTCGGATCGATCTCCCCACGCTCGATGCGCTGCAGCAGCGGCTTCATGTAGCGCTGCACGTGGCACTGGCCGGTACGCAGGGTCAGCGCGCGGTTCATCCACGCGCCGGCGGGAAACTTGTCCAGCAGACCGCCGTACACTCCGATCACCGACACGATGCCACCGCTGCGGCAGGACAGAATGGCCTGCCGCAGCGCGTGCGGACGCTCGGTCTCCGAGCGGACCGCCTGCTTGACCCGGTCATAGGCGTAGAGGGCCGCGCTGCCGTGCGTGGCCTCCAGGCCAACCGCGTCAATGCACTTGTCCGGTCCCCGCCCACCGGTCAGTTCCAGCAGCCGGGACCGCACGTCCACCTCCTCGAAGTTCACCGGCGTGTAGCCCGCCCGTTCGGCCATCTGCAGCCGGTACGGCTCCTTGTCGATGGCGATGACCTTTGCGGCGCCGAGCACCCGGGCGCTGTCCATCGCGAACTGGCCGACCGGGCCGGCGCCCCACACCGCCACCACGTCGGTGGACTGGATGTCGCACATGTCGGCACCCATGTAGCCGGTGGGAAGGATGTCCGAGAGGAACAGCACCTGCTCGTCGGTCAGGTCGGACTCGATCTTCAGCGGACCGACGTCGGCGAACGGCACCCGCGCGTACTGCGCCTGACCGCCCGCGAAGCCGCCGGTCAGATGCGAATAGCCGAAGATCCCGGCGACCGGGTGACCGAACATCTTCTCCGCGATCCCGGCGTTGGGGTTGGAGTTCTCGCAGCAGGAGTACAGCTGGGCGGCGCAGGCGCCGCACGCGCCGCAGGCGATCGGGAACGGCACCACGACCCGGTCCCCGACGCGCAGCC
The DNA here is from genome assembly GCF_042872475.1 of Micromonospora sp. NPDC005252. Classification (NCBI taxonomy): domain Bacteria; kingdom Bacillati; phylum Actinomycetota; class Actinomycetes; order Micromonosporales; family Micromonosporaceae; genus Micromonospora; species Micromonospora sp. NPDC005252. The sequence goes on from NZ_JBIAKN010000006.1 coordinate 143,641, forward strand.
GACCTGGATCGACGCCCCGGCCGACCTCGATCACCTCACCCATGAACTCGTGACCCATGACGTCGCCGTTCTGCATCGTGGGCACATACCCATCGACCAGGTGCAGGTCCGAGCCACAGATAGCGGTGGACGTGATCCGTACGATGGCATCGCGCTCGTTCAGGATCCTCGGGTCCGGCACGTCACGGACCTTGACCTTGTTGCGGCCCGCCCAGGTGTTCGCCCTCATGCCGGGGCCCCCTTCGCGAACTCGGCATCCGACAGCGGCTGCGCCGGACGCTGCGGGAACTCTTTGCGGGCCCGTTTGCCCCACGGGGCGCCGTCGGACCGGACCACCTCGCCGGTCTCCAGCACCTGCTTGAGCCGACGCAGGTCGTCGTCGAGCTGCTGGTGCGGCTCCTCGCCGAAGTACCTGGCGACCGCCTTGCCGATCGCGCCGCCCGGGATGTCGTACGACAGGACGACGTGCACCTCGGTGCTCACACCATCCGGGGCGGGCACAAAGCGGACCGTACCGGCGTTCGGCACGTCGGCGTTGCCGGTCGACCGCCACGCGATCTTCTCGCCGGGCGAGTCGTCGACGATCTCCGCGTCCCACTCGACGTTCGTGCCGAACGGGGCGCTGGCGGACCAGTGGCTCGTACGGCTACCGGTGGAGCGGATCTCCTCGAGATGAGCCATGAACGTCGGGAGATTGTCCAGTTCGCGCCAGAACGCGTAGACCTTAGGCGGCGGTTTGCGAATGGTCGTCGTGGCTGTCAGCTCCATGGGTCCTCCTGTGCGGATGCCTCGTACCGCCGGCGCTGAGCCCATCTCCTTCGCCCGGGTGGCCTGTACGGCGGTCAACAGGTCCACCACCGTGATCCCGACGATGGCGCCGGTGACAACGAGGAGCCGCCGCCGGCGGCGCCCGCCCCGGTGGGCGATGGCCAGTCCGAGCGAGGCCAGGTCCATCGCGTCGCCCGCGACCCGGGTCCACGCCCACATGCTCTTGCGCCGGCTCGTCAGGAGCCCGGCCGCGTGTATCAGCTCCCGCGCCCCGACGAGTGGCACCATCGCCCGGGACGTCGAAGAGTCGTCCACGCCGCTGATCCGGCGCACCGTGTCCGGTGCCGCCAGTTGTGCCACGCCCAGGCCGAGGCTCATCCAGCCGAGCCCGCGCCCCCGCCGCTGCACCTCGTCCTGCCTGGCCTTGGCTGCCTCTCGGGTTGCCAGTCGAGTCACGGGTAGCCCTCCGTATCCGGTCGCACCCGCCCGGGCAGCCCGGCTCACGGCGACCCGGGGCACGACTCATTGGGGCCCGGTTACCCCCCGGGAACCACCTGAACCCGCTGATCGGCCGCCGCATCAAGATCGCCCTCCCGGTCCGGGCCGTCCAGACGGCGTCGGCGGACTTCGTCGCGGCAACCGGTCGGCGAGCGCCCGAAAAGCCTGCCCGGCGCGCACCGGCCCCGCTCCCACTGCGCAGCGCGACGTCACGGCCGCGGATCACCAGCGGTTCGCTCGTGCGTGCCCGCTCATCCCGCCCGCGATGGGCTAGCCGTCTCGTCCCGCGAGCCGCCGGGTTGGGGATGGTAGCCGTACGCGGCGGCCCGTACCGTTTCCTCGTTCTCCAGCCCGGAGCCGATCGCGCCGCCGACGGTGGCCAGCGAGCTGGTGATCCAGGCGAGCGTCAGGTAGTCGGTGAAACTGACCGGCCGCTGCAAGGTCTGTTCCAGCACGGATGTGTCGATCAGCAGCGCGCCAACGAGCACCGTGCCAGCAAACAGCACCAGGTAGGACACGGCCGTGGCCAGGGCGAGGGTGAGGATCGTACCCAGGTTGAACAGCCGGGCCAGCTCAGCTGGCGTCTCCCGGTCTGGCTTCTCCCACAGGTCGTGCGCGACGATCAGCCAGGTCACCAACGCGGTCAGCCCGAGCAACATGATCACGGTGAGCCGGAGTCCTCCGAGCGCATCGCCCATCTGCCAGATGGTGTCCGTGGTGAGCGCGAACGCCGCCGTGCCGAACGCGCCGACGAGCAGCTTGGACAGGCCCAGCAGGGCGCGCCCCGGGCGGTTGGCGCGGACCATTCCGGTCAACAGCCGCACCCGGCCGATCAGCCCGGAGGCGACGTAGCCCAGATCCCCGTCGGCCTCGTCGACCACCCGGTGGACGGCGGGAATCCGACGTGTCATTTCGGCTGGTGCCCAGCCTGCCGGCGGCACCCGCTCGTCGGAAGCGTCGGTCAGCAGTCGGCTCACCAGATCCGGAACGACCGCGCGGGCCGCTCGCAGCTGAGGCAGTCCCAGCGCGGGCAGGGACACCATCGCCACTGCACGGCGAGCCGAGGTCTGCGCGACCAGCGGCACCCGTTCGGCGTTCAGCGGCAGGTCGGTCAGACAGATCGCGACGTCCCACCGGTCGTCGGCACGCCGTTGGGCCAGATCCTCGAGCAGCGCCTCAACGCCACCGTCGCGGCGCGGCGCCACCTCACCCCAGCCTTCCCGGATGGTCCACCGCACGTCCGCGTTCACCCGCTCGGCGAGCCGGCCGGCCAGCTCGGTGGTGAGCCGAGCTGCCACCCGGGCCGGGTGGTCCGGCGGGGTCGCCACCAGTCCGACGACGATCTCCGGGCGGTCCTGTTCGCTGTCGGTCATCGGTGCTCCTCACCGGCCAGCCGGGCCCGCCGCCGTCCATCGGCCAGTGCCGGCTCTGGCGTAGGCAGGCGGAGCCAGGCTGCTGTCGGCCCCCGCGGTGGCGTAGGCAGCCTGGCCACGCTGAAAAACACCTGCAGGTTGCCGGTTTCTAGTGTCGACCGTCCGGGTGCAGCAGAACCTTGGTCCAGCCGTCGGTGCGGGCATCGAAGTTCTGGTACCCCGTGGGCGCCTCGTCCAGCGTGAGTTCGTGGGACACCAAGAACGACGGGTGGGCCTTGCCGGTAGCGATGAGGTTCAGCAGCTGCCGATTGTAGTTCTTCACGTTGCACTGCCCGGTTGCCATGGTCTGCCCCTTGAACCAGAACATGCCGAAGTCGAACGGCACCTTGCCCTGCTTCTGTAGCGGGTCCGGCGCTCCCGGGTCCTGAGGCACGTACACGCCGACCACGCCGATCGTGCCGCCGAACCGCACGGAGTGCACGAGGTTGTTCACCGTCAGCCCCGCCTTCTCCTGGCCACCCGGGTCGTGCGCCTGGTAACCGACGGCCTCACAGCCGCGGTCCGCGCCCATCCCGCCGGTCTGCTCCAGGATCTGGTCGACCGGTGATCCCTTCGAATCGTCGATCGGGATCGCGCCGATCTGCTCCGCCAGGCGCAGCCGGTCCGGATGGCGGTCGACCACCATCACCTTGTTGGCGCCCTTGATGATCGCGGAGTACGCGGCGAGCAGGCCGACCGGTCCGCCACCGTAGACCGCCACACTGTCGCCGGGCCGTACACAGGCGAGCTCGGTGGCGTGCCAGCCGGTCGGGAAGATGTCCGACAGCATGACGTAGTCCTTCTGCCTGCTCATGTCCCGGGCGTCCGGCGGCAGGACCAGACAGTTGAAGTCCGCCCATGGCACCCGCAACAACTCGGCCTGACCGCCGTTGTAGGGACCCATGTCGGCGAACCCGTAGGCCGCGCCGGCCATGCCCGGCGCCGGGTTGGCCACCAGACAGAACGCGGTCAGACCCTGGTTGCAGTTGGCGCAGGACCCGCACGCCACGTTGAACGGCAGGCACACCATGTCGCCGACCTTGACCAGATCGACCCCTTCGCCGACCTCGATCACCTCACCCATGTTCTCATGCCCGAGCACGCGTCCAGACTCCATGTCCGTGCGTCCTTCGTACATGTGCAGGTCCGAGCCGCAGATGTTCGTCGTCGTAATCCGGATCAGCGCATCAGTCGGTCTCTCGATTCTCGCGTCCGGAACCTCCTTGACGCTGACAGTCCTGGGTCCCTCGTACACGACAGCCTTCATCTGTTTCCCCCGTGAAGAATTCGCTCACCGATGAGCCATGCCAATTCTGGCGTTCACATCCTCGCAGACCGTTGCGACCCTTAAGGGCGGTTTGCGCAGGAGTCTCATGACGCCGGACTGCTGATCGCCCCGTTCTCGGCCTGCCACGACTGTTCGTCCGCGACGCGCTGCGCGATCGCCGCCCATCCGTGGGCGCCCGGGTCAGTACCGCGATCATCCTGGCGAGCGACTGCCGCTCCGGTAGCGCGCTTCTCGGGGACGTCTGCTCTGGTCGCGGAGGCTCTGCCCACGCACTCCGGTGAGAACCCAGCGCACGAGCGTTGGGCGCGCCAACGATCTCCCTGGCGGACCCGGGTGGGGCGGTAGGCGAAGCGGTGGGGGCCGAGCCCGGCGTGGACGGCCGCCCGGTAAGCGGCCGTCCACAGTGGCGTCACGAATGCGGAGGGACTGTTCCCAGGTTCAGCGGTTCGTCACCCCGGTGGCAGAGGCTGGCGGGACCCGCTCGAACCGTACCCGGCTCAGCCATCCCGGGAGGTCACTGAGCACGTACAGCTCGCCGTGCACATCGGGGCCGATCGCGGTCGGCTGGGTGGGGAAGTTGCCGATCGTGGCGGACTCGTAGCCACCCGTGGGCTTGGGGCGGACGGCGAACGCGAGGGTCGAGCAGTAGTCGCTCGCGATGTAGGTCCCGTATGCCTCCGGGGTGGCGGACCCTCGGTACACCACGCCGCCGATCACCGAGCAGTTCTCCGTCATGTAGTGGTCGTACTCGAAGACCGGGTCGGTAAGCCGCACGCCCGGCCGGCACTGCGTCTGGTCGAAGACCGGCGTGCCCTCTCGGCAGGACCACCCGAGGTTCGCTCCCCGCTGCGACGGGCGGATGTGGTCGATCTCCTCGACCAGGCCCTGGCCGACGTCGCCGATCCACAGCGAGTTGTCGACCGGGTCGATGGAGAACTTCCACGGGTTGCGCAGCCCGTAGACCCAGATCTCCGGCCGCGCGCCAGGCGTGCGGACGAACGGGTTGTCCGAGGGTACGCAGTAGGGCTTACCCGCGCAGGTGCGGTTGACGTCGATCCGCAGAATCTTGCCGAGCAGGGTGCCGAGGTTCTGACCGCTCTTGAAGGGGTCGTTCGCGTTGCCGCCGTCGCCGAGTGACCAGTACAGGTAGCCGTCGCGGCCGAAGGCCACCTGTCCGCCGTTATGGTTGCCGTACTCGGCGTGCTCCTGGGTGAGCAGCACCTGCAGCCGGTCGGGAGCGCCGAGGGGCACCCGCGCCAGGGTCAGCGTGCCGGCCGGCAGGCTCGTGTAGGCCACGTAGAGGATCCCGGTACGCGCGAAGTTCGGCGCAGGCGTAATGCCGAGGAGGCCGCGCTCGTTGTCCGACGTGTCGATCCGGGCGGTCAGGTCGAGCACCGGCTCTGCCGCCAAGCCGGTATCGGGGTGGTACGCACGGACGGTGCCGCTCTTCTCCGCAATCAGCATCCGACCGTCCGGCAGTCCGGTGAGCGCGATCGGACGCTGCAGGCCGAACGCCAGCCGTTCGGATACCACGGTCAGCTCAGCGAGTGGCGCCGCACGGGTGTGCGATGGGCCGGCTGTCGCAGTGCTGGCCACCGGCGCCGGTGGCACCAGAAGCGCGGACAGGGTCAGGATGAGCAGCCCGGCCAGCATGGTGGCCGGGCGATAACGCCGTCGCTGCATGTTCAGCTCCTCGAGCAGGTGGGTGGGGGCGCGGTGTCGGCGGATACCGGAAGGACAATCCGGCCCAGGGTGCCAACGCGCCCTGGGCCGGAGTGGTGCCGTGCCGTCGGACCTGCCGATCAGGTGATGGTGATGTCGCTGCACCACATGTAGGTCTGGTCCAGGTGTGACGCCCTCCAGATCACGAACAGGATCTGGTTCCCGCTGCGTGCGGGGAGCGAGACGTTGAACGAGATGTTCTGCGCTGGCGCGTAGCGCCCGGTCGTCGCGATCAGGTCGAGGTTGCCCCACCCGAGCCGCTGGGTGGCCGGGTTGAACCCCTGCTTGGTGACGTAGACCTGGAAGTAGTCAGCGCCGTGGCTGGCCTGGTCGTACATCTGGACCGTGAGGTTGCGGCTGACGGTGGTCGTCTTCCATGCCCCGGGCTTGTTCACCGCGTCGTTCCTGGAGAGGGCGTTGCTGCACAGCTGCCCATCGGGCGTGCGAGCCTGGTACTGGCCCGCGAGGCCGTCCCGCAGTTGACTCATCCAGTTCCACATGGTGTCGGGGTTCGCCTGGAACGCTTGCCAGCACATCGGGTCCTGCTGCTGCATGGCCGGGTTCGTGTGCTGGTTGCCCCAGGTCTTCCAGCACTGGTACGCGCGAGTCGCCGGACTGATGACGGTGCCGTGGGCCTGGGCTGCGCCGGTCCAGGGCAGCGTGCCGACCACCATGGCGAACATCAGGACGAGCGCCTGGAGGGACCGCCGGACGGTTGACCGGGGTCGTCCGCCGGATTGGTCGGACCTGTGTGAACGCACTGTTCATCCTCCGTTCCTCGGTACGAGAGATCAGCATGGGAACGCTCCCAAAGCCACTGTTGCATCTATCAACTTAAATATCAATGCTGATCTATCTATAGGTGGATGTGAAGCAAGCTGTCCGGGATCGCCGGATCGGTGACGGGTCCACGGACCCTGCTCGGCGGCCCGGCGTGGTCAGAGCCCGGCTGCGGCGTCGTACCGGCGGCGCTGGTCGGCCATCTCCGTAGCGGTCAGCGCCTCCTCCTGCGCCAACGTCGCGTACTTGGCCGGGAACATCTCCCGCAGCCGATCAACGAACCTGACGTCGGCTGTCGCCTCGACGACCTGGATGCCCGGAGGGTCGGTGGACAGGTCCATGATCAGAGGGCCGGCCAGCTTGACCGCCACGTCCCAGGGACGCTTCTGCTCGGCGACTCCGCAGAGGTGAAAGCCGTAGACCTTCTGGACGTCGGCGAGGGCGGTGGCTTCTGCCGGCTCGTAGCCGTAGACGCGAACCCCGCAGATCACTGGCGGCTTCTCCGTCGTGTTCCCCTGCTGGGCGCTGTGTCCGGCGTGGTTGTGCTGCCCCGGGTCCGCCTGTTCGAGCGTGGTCCGCATCCGGGCCACAATCTGCGCTTGCAGATCCGCCGGCTCCGCCTCCGGGTCGGCCCGGTTGAGCAGTACGACCGCGCCGACCGACACCGCCAGCAGGATCACCGCCGCCCAGAGCGGGCGACGGCCGTACCGCTCCGCGAAACTCTCTCGGGAATCCATGATCGCTTCTCACCTCGTTGCCGGTTTCTGGTGCGTTGGCAGACCGATTCGGATGCCCCGGCATGTCAGCGGTCGAGCGCGTCGGCCATCGGGGCCGCGTGCCGGGGGATACGTGTGGCGGGGGAATGCCCACCCGGCGGAGTGCCCGCCGTCCTGGCGATGGCCCGGCGATGGGCCTGCGCGCGTCTGTCACGGCGACGCGCTGCTGGCCCTGCGATGCTCCCGTGCTGGCCGTTCTCAGCACGGTTGCCCCCGTGCTGCGGCGATATGAGCCATTCCAGCACGTCTGCGTCCACTCTGGCAACATTGACAAGCGTCAGTGCGGATTCGACCCCGGGCGGGCGGGGCGGCGGTGATGCGCCGACCGGGCGTCGCGGTGCGCGACGGCTCGGATGCCGGCGCCGACGCTCGGCCGCGCTGGCGCCCCGCGGCCGGTCAGGTCCGGAGCGGCGCCGAAGGCTTACCCATCGGTTGGTTCCTGCTCGCGCAGGGTCGCGCGGGTCTGCATGAGTGCGAAGCCGAGCAGGTTCAGTCCTCGCCACCGTGCGGGGTCGGCGGCGTGCGGGTGGTCGGCGGTCAGGCCGATGCCCCAGACCCGGTCGAGCGGACTGGCCTCCACGAGCACCCGCTCGCGGGTGCCCAGCAGGTAGGTGCGCAGCGCGGGATGCTGGCCGAACTTCGCCGCGCTGCCGGTCACCACGACGTCGTACCGGTGCTGCTCCCATACCTGCTGGTCGAAGCTGGCGACCTGCCGGCCGAGGGTCTTCGCCGCGTGCGGGTGCCTCACCGTCAGGATCTGGGCGGCCGTCGCCTGGTCACCGAACAGGGTCGCCTTGCGCCACATCATGTAGTGCTCGGTCGTGGGGAAGCGCAGCCCGTCGATGGTGAACGGCGCCGGCCACCACTGACTCAGGCAGCCAGCCCCGATGGCGCCGTCGCGTTGCGGCTGGTGGCCCCAGAAGAACAGGAACTTGACCCGGGCGCCCGAACGCATCTCGCCGGTCAGCTCGGCGACACTGCTCAGTGACGTGGCCATACGGGGGAGTGTGGGGCACCAGCAGGTTCCGCCGCATCGCCATTACCGCGGCGATCTCGTCACGTCACCGTCGGTGTCGCGCTCGTCGCCGGCCCAACACTATCGGCCGCCGGACGCGCAAATCGAATTGATTCGATATAGCATCGCGGCAGGGCAGGGTCACTCCGCACGGGCGTACGACGCCAATGCACTTCATCCACCGGGCGATCCGGGCAGCGGCCGGTGGTCACACCGAGGAGAAACGCAGATGAACGACCTACCCGCTCGACCGAAACACCGAACCAGAGGTGCCGCCAGGCTGCTTCTGGGTGGGGCCTGCGCCCTGGCGGTCACCGTGTCCTCGATGGCCATGGCGACCTTCGCCCAAGCCGATCTCAGCGGCCCGCCCGGGACCACACTGCAGGCCGCCGCCGAGCGCAGCGGCCGGTACTTCGGCGCTGCCATGGGGGCGGACCGTCTCAACGATTCGGGCTTCCTGGCCATCGCGGACCGCGAGTTCGACATGATGACGGCCGTCAACGAGATGAAGCCCGACGCGACCGAGCCCAACCAGGGTCAGTTCGACTTCCGTAACGGTGACGCGATCTACAACTGGGCCACCCAGCACGGCATGCGGGTCCGCGGTCACACCCTGGCCTGGCACGCTCAGCAGCCGAGGTTCTGGGGGAGCCTCAGCGGCAGCGCCCTGCGGTCCGCGATGATCAGCCACATCAACGGCGTGATGGCCCACTACAAGGGCAAGCTCGCCTACTGGGACGTGGTGAACGAGGCCTTCGCCGAGAACGGCAGCCGGCGGTCGTCGAACCTGCAGTCCACCGGGAACGACTGGATCGAGGTGGCGTTCCGGACCGCGCGCGCCGCGGACCCGAGCGTGAAGCTGTGCTACAACGACTACAACATCGAGAACTGGACGTACGCCAAGACGCAGGGCGTCTACAACATGATCAGGGACTTCAAGTCCCGGGGCGTCCCGGTCGACTGCGTCGGGCTCCAGACCCACTTCACCGGTGGCAGTTCGCTGCCGGGCAACTTCCAGCAGACGCTGTCCAGCTTCGCGGCCCTCGGGGTCGACGTGGCGTTGACCGAGGCCGACGTCACCAACGCCTCGACCAGCCAGTACCAGGGCCTGACTCAGGCCTGCATGAACGTCCCCCGCTGCGTCGGCATCACGACGTGGGGCATCCGGGACAGCGACTCCTGGCGCGGCAGCGAGAACCCGCTGCTGTTCGACCGCAACAGCAGCCCCAAGGCGGCGTACACCGCCGTCCTCAATGCTCTCAACGCCGCCTCCACCACTGTGCCGGGCACGCCGCCGACCACGACCCCGCCGACCACCGCTCCGCCGACGACTGCTCCACCGACCACCGCTCCACCGACCACCGCTCCACCGACCACCGCTCCGCCAACGACCGCTCCGCCGACCACCGCTCCGCCGACGACTGCTCCGCCGACCACGCCGCCGCCGGGTGCCTGTACCGCGACGTACCGCATGGTCAACAGCTGGAGCGGCGGCTTCCAGGGCGAGGTCACCGTGGCCAACAACGGGTCCGCCGCCCTCAGCGGCTGGACCGTACGGCTGACGCTGGCCAGCGGGCAGACCATCGCCAACGTCTGGAACGGCATCAACACCGGCACCAGCGGGACGGTCAGCGTGCGTAACGCCGACTACAACGGGTCCCTCGGCGCGAACGCCTCGACCACCTTCGGCTTCCTGGTCAACGGCAGCAGCAACGCCGCGCCCGGCGGCCTCTCCTGCACCAGCCCCTGACCGGCGACACGCACCAACCCGCCGCCTCAGGACGCTGACCCGGCCCGGAGCCACCGGCTCCGGGCCCGGGTGCCGTCGTGGTCGGGTCGGACCCGGTCTACGCCGGTCGACCGGCTGCCGGTCGGACGCTTGCCGATGCTCCTGCCTCGTCTCGGGACCCGCTGGTGGGGATCCACTGCCGGCCGACTGAAGCGGACCACTTCGCGTACACCGATATATCTATCTAACCGGAGCTGATGCGGCCGTGCCGGAATGGCTCGAATCGCCGCGGCGCGGGCAACCGCGCAGCGGTGCGAGCGGAAGCACGGCAGCATCGGATGGCCGGAAAGTGCCTGCTGGCCCGGCCCGTGTGGTGGGGGACCAGCCGTCCTGGAGGATGACCATGCGCAATTTCCTCGCGGCGTTCAGCGCCGCCCTGATCCTCGGCGCCGCAGTCGGCAGCGTTCCGGCGGGCGCGTCGGGTGCCTCCCCGCCCTCGTGCCCCCGCGGCCTGCTCTTCTGTGAGGACTTCGAGCGACTGCCTCTCGGAGGGCCCAGCACGTTGAACTGGGGCGTCGACACCCGCCACGGCACGCTCACCGTCGAACGTGCCCGTCGCGGCAACCAGGTGCTGCACATCCACACGGTCGACAACGGACGCGCCTTCCTGCGCGTCGACGACTTCGCCGCGCCCGGCAACCGCTTCTACGGCCGGATGCGTCTGCGCGTCGATGCCTTCCCCACCGCCCCGGACTGGGCGCACTTCACACTTGTGGAAGCGACCGGCACCGGCAGCGCGGAGGTCGTCCGTCCGATCGGTGGCCAGTACGCGCCCACGGTCCCCGGAACCTTCTGGGGTATCGGCGCCGACGGCGGTCCGACCGGCGACTGGACCAACTGGCGGGAGTCCGCCCCGGTCGCCGAGGACACCTGGCAGTGCTTCGAGTGGAAGATCGACGCGACCGACAACCGCGTCGCGGTGTGGATCGACGGCGTGGCGAACCCGGAGCTGACCGCCTCCACGAGCGACCACGGTGGCAACGACGTTCCCTTCGTCCTGCCGACGGTCGACACGGTGAAGATCGGCTGGCAGCTCTACCAGGGCGGCACGACACCGGGCGAGTTCGACCTCTGGATCGACGACATCGCCCTTTCGAGTAAGCGGCTCGGCTGCTGAACTTCGGAGCAGGGTCTCATCCACGGGACGGGGCTGCCCGGACCTGAGCGCGACGAACCGACACGCCTGTCAGGTCGGTCGCGGTCGACGACAAACCACCGTCGGCCAGTGCCGCACGTCCGTCCGCGGCCGACCGACAGGCAACGGGCCTATCTGCACGCTGTTCGTGGGAGTATCCTGAGCCCCAGGTGTGCCGGGAAGCCTGGTCGGCGGTGATGATTCGCGCCGACCGAAAGGGCCTCTTCGATGAGTGGCTCCGCCCTGCGTACCGTCGGGCTTACCAAGCGATACGGCCGTCTGACGGCCGTCGAAGACCTGCATCTGGACGTCGTGGCTGGGGAGGTGTTCGGGTTCCTCGGCCCGAACGGCGCCGGCAAGTCCACGACCATCCGGATGGTGCTCGGTCTCGCCCGGCCCACAGCCGGGCGTGCCAGTGTTGTGGGGATCGACGCCGCCGACGTCGCCCGCGCGCATCAGGTGCTGGCGTACGTGCCCGCCGACGTCGCGTTGTGGCCGCAACTGACCGGCGCGGAAATCCTGCACCTGCTGGCGCGCACCGGCCCCGGCACCGATCTGGCCTACCGGGATGAGTTGGTTGAGCGGTTCGCGCTCGACCTGTCGAAGCCTGCTCGGACGTACTCGACGGGCAATCGGCAGAAAGTCGCGTTGATCGCGGCGTTCGCCACCCGCGCGCCCCTGTTGGTGCTGGATGAGCCGACAAGCGGCCTCGATCCGCTCATGGAACGGGAGTTCCGCGCCGCCGTCGGGCAGGCACGCGATCGCGGCCAGACGGTATTCCTCAGCTCCCACCAGCTCGCCGAGGTGGAAGCAGTGTGCGACCGCGTGGGAATCCTGCGCGCCGGCCGGCTCGTCGACGTCGCACCTGTGGAACGGCTGCGTCCGCTGCATCGCGCCGAGGTGAGCGTCGCCTTCACCGGCGCACCACCGGCACTGGCGGCCGTGCCGGGCGTCGACTCGGTTGAGGCCGTCGGCGACGGCCGCCTGCGGTTTTCGCTGAGCGGGCCGCCCGCACCCGCATTGAGGGTGCTGGCCGAGGCCGACGTCACGGCGCTCACGGTGCTGGAGCCCAGCCTGGAGGAGATCTTCCTCGGCTACTACGGTGCGGACACGGCGCGATGACCGGCTTGGCGAGTATCACGCGCTCCGCGCCGGACCATGCCGTCACCGGCCTGGCAACCCGTCAGGTCCGCCGCGGCGCCCTGCTCGTCGTGCTCTTCGCCGCGACGATGCCGGCCATCGTGGTGGCCGGCTACGACAGTGTGATGGCGGATCCGTCCGCGTCAGCAAGCCTCGATGCGCTGGCTGGCAATCCGGCCATCCGCACCCTGTTCGGCGACCCGATCGCGCTCGACGAAGCCGGTGGGTTCACCGTGTGGCGGGTCGGGACTTTCGTCGCCGTCGTCCTCGCCGTCTGGTCGATCCTGTCCACCACTCGCATCACGCGCGGGGAGGAAGACGCCGGACGGTGGGATGTGCTGTTGGCCGGCCGAGCCACGCTGCGCGGCGTCGTGGTTCGGCACGTCGCGGTCGTCGCCTTCGTGCCGGTGCTTGCCGGCCTCGCGGTCACCGCCGTGCTGTCGAACGCCGGGCCCGATCGGACCGGCGCGGTCGTGCATGGCGTGGGCCTGAGCGTCCTCGGGCTGTTCGCCGTCGCCGTCGCCGCGCTGACCGCGCAGATCTTTCCGGCCCGCGCCGTCGCCACCGGTGTCGCGATCGCCGTGCTCGGCGTCGGCCTGCTGGCGCGCATGGTCGGTGACGGTCTCAGCGCCCTGGCCTGGCTGCGTTGGCTGTCACCGTTCGGCCTACTGGAACTCAGCGCACCCTATGGGCCCAACCGCCCGCTGCCATTGATGATCTTGTTGGTGATGGCGGCCCTCGTATCCGGTGCCGCGCTGGCGGCGGCCGCGCGCCGTGATGTCGGCGGCGGTCTGGTGGCACCGGCTACCGGCCGGCCACCTCGTCTGCGGACGCTGTCGACGGTGGAGGCGTTCGCCGTGCGCCGGGTGTTGATCCCGCTGATCGCGTGGTCGACCGGCGTCATCGCCTACTTTCTGCTCATCGGCCTGACCACCACGTCGGTGACGGACTTCCTGGCCGACAAGGCCGCGATCGTCGACGCCGCCGCGCAGGCGGGCTTCACCGGGCTCGACACGGTCGCGGGTCTCACCGCCACGATCTTCGCGCTACTCGCCCTCCCCGTCGGCGCCTTCACCGCGGTTCGGATGGGGGCGTTCGTTGCCGCGGAGTCCGATCGGCGCCTGACCCTGCTGGCCGCTCAGCCGCTGAGCAGGCTCCGGCTTCTCTCGGCCGAGCTCGTTACCACGATCGGCGGTGCGCTCGTCCTGCTGAGCGTTGCCGCGATTGCCACCTGGGTCGGCGTCGTGGCCGTTGGAGGCGACTTCGCCATCACCGCGGCACTTCAGGGCACGTGGAATACGCTGCCGATCGTTCTGCTCAGTGCGGGCGCGGCGGTCCTTGCCACCGGCATGACGCCCAGCGCCGTCACGGCAGTCGGCTGCCTGCCGGCTACCGGCGGCTTCCTGCTGCAGGTCACCGCGGACAGCGTCGGCGCGCCGGCCTGGGTGGCGAGTCTTTCGCCGTTCGCTCATCTCGCTCCGGTGCCGCTGGTCTCCGTCGACTGGCCCGGCGCATTCGTGATGACCGGTCTGGCAGGTGCTCTGATGGCCGCAGGCGCGGTTGCGTACCGACGGCGCGACCTGCGTGGTTGAGGTGAGCGATGGGCGACGAGCTTGCGGGCGGCGGCGGGTCGGCCGGCAGGCAGAGGTGGGCACGGCGAGGATCAGATGGTGTACGCCAGGGGGCGATCGAGGCGCCCGTGGAGCAGAACGGCGCAGAGGTGTGACACGCGACCTCGGACGGCGGATCACCGACGGCGGCGGGCCATCCACTGCCAGATGTGGGTGCCGTTGCGGCTCGGGTCGTTGCGGGCCACGTAGATCCAGGACCAGTGACCGGGGAACTGGTAGCCGTTCCAGACGACGTGGTCGTACAGGGTGATCAGTGATCCGCCGATGAGGTCGTGGGCGTGGATCGTGTTGGTCTCGGGTGGCACGGTGTCGTCGTCGCGCGAGGCGACCAGCCAGGTCGGGGTGTGGATCCTCGACAGCTCCGCGTCGGTGATCAGCGGCGGGCCCTCCCCGCCGAGCGGCTCGACGACCCCGCAGATCGGCACCGACGCGGCGAACAGGTCGGGATAGGCGACGGTCATCTCCAGGGACATGTAGCCGCCGTTGCTGCAACCGACCACGTAGATCCGGTCGGGGTCGACCCGCTCGCGGCGTACGAGGTCCTGGACGATCTCACGGATCAGCGGGGCGAACCGGGGGCCGTCCTCCATCCAGTAGGAGGTGCTCTGCGGAGCGACGACGTACGCGCCGGAGAAGATCCGTTGAGCCTCCGGCGTGGCGAAGCCCAGCGCGCCGCGGTTGGCGCGCAGCGTGGTCTCGTTGTCGTAGTAGTCGTCGGGCAGCGAGGCGCCCTCGCCGCCGCCGTGCAGCCAGAGGATCAGTGGCAGCCGACCGTGCCGGGGCGATCGCTTGGGGGAGTACAACCGGTACTTCAGGCCCGAGCCCGAGACGTGGTGGCTGAAGGCGTCCACCTCGGGGTTCGACAGCCGCCCCTGCACGAAGCGCGTGATGGTGACCGGCGGGCCGTGTCGCCGGACGAGCGGGGTGTTCTGCGTGATGGTGTAGACGAGGTCCAGTCGGACGTTACGGCCCCTGCTCACGATGTAGCCGAGGGTGCCACCGCCGAGTTGACCTTCGGCGGTGCTGAGCTCCAGCACGACGTTCCCGTGCCGGTCGAGCCGGGCCGCGGTCACCGTGCGGTCCAGGTCGTACTCGCTGAAGATCAGGTCACCGGGAGCGATCGGGATCGGGCTGGTGGCCTTGGCATGCACGGTGAACGTGCCGGGGGTGAGCCCGGCGGGGTCGATCGGCCCGAGCCCGCTGGTGTCGAGGGTGACCGAGGTGACCTGCTCACCGCCGTCGAGCGTTCTCGCGTCGAGGGTGAAGCTCACGCTGGCGCTGGGGTGGCCACCGGCGTGGGCGGCGGGGCCGGGGAGCGCCAGGCCGATGGCCGCACCGGCGCCACCTGCCAGGACGCTGCGGCGAGTGACAGACGTGGACATGTGGCCCCCGTACCTATGTGTAGACGTTTGTCGATGAAATCCCAACGTAACGCCGCGGAGATCCGCTGGCAACCGCTGTCGCTGAGGGCGACCAGGGCGCCCGAGGTGGTTGGAGCTGCGTTCGACGTGCTCACTGGCGGTCGTGCCGCACGCCATCGACCCGCGGTGCCGCCGTGCCGGTTTCCGTCGTGATAGGCGGCGAAACGTCGGCATTGGCGCGTGGTGAACGACGGCTATCCGGAACGGGGCTCCTGCGTCGATCATTGCCCGGAGATAGACATGAGTCACTCTCACCTCCTGGTGTAACGCCCGGGCGCGGAGGGCGAGACGTCGGCACCGGAAGCCGGGCGTACCGAACGGCCCGACTCCGCGTCCCCGGAGGATCGCCATGCCTCGTCCCGCTCTCCGTAACCGGCTCGCGGCGTTCACCGCCGCCGCCCTGACCGCGAGCGTCCTGACGGTGACCCCGCCCTCACCGGCGCTCGCCGCCAGCACGTTCGCCGCCAACGACTACTGCCTCGGCCAGTGCGCCGACATCCTGCCCCCTGGGGAGAACGGCAACGCCACGCTGGTCGCCATCCTGGCGCACCAGGCGCTCGGCACCCGCCCGGCGCACTCCAGCGACCAGCTCGACGAGTACGCGAACCTGGTCTACAACTACGCCGGGCTGACCGACGAGCAGATCGCCCACTTCTACAACGACGCCTCGTTCGGCGTCCCGGCCGCGCAGGTGGAGAGCACCGTCTCGCCGCGCGCGGACGTCACCATCGTGCGGGACAAGGCCACCGGCGTCCCGCACGTCACCGGCACCACCCGCGCCGGCACGATGTTCGGCGCGGGCTACGCCGGGGCCCAGGACCGGCTCTGGGTGATGGATCTCCTGCGCCACGCCGGTCGCGGCACGCTCACCTCGTTCGCCGGCGGCGCGCCCGGCAACCGGGAACTGGAGCAGAGCATCTGGGCCAACTCGCCCTACTCCGAGGCGGACCTCCAGGCCCAGGTGGACGCGCTGCGCACCAAGGGCGCCCGGGGTCAGCAGCTCTACACCGACGTGGTCGACTACATCGCCGGTATCAACGCCTACGTCGACAAGTCGATCGCCGACGACAACTACCCGGGCGAGTACGTGCTCGCGGGCGCCGGCAAGCCGACGCACTTCACCATGACCGACCTGATCGCCACCGCCGGTGTGGTCGGCGGGCTCTTCGGCGGGGGAGGGGGCAGCGAGATCCAGTCCGCGCTGGTCCGGGTGGCCGCCCGGGCGAAGTACGGCACCACCGAGGGGGACCGGGTCTGGGCGGCGTTCCGGTCGCAGAACGACCCGGAGACCGTACTCACCCTGCACGACGGGCAGAGCTTCCCGTACGGGGCGACGCCGCCGGGCGCGACCAGCGCGGTGCTCCCCGACGCCGGCACGGTGGTCGCCGAGCCCCTCGCCTACGACGCCAGCGGCGGGGCCGCCGCCCGCACCGGCGCCAGCACCGCCACCCAGGGGCTGCTCGGCGGCGTGTCCAACCTGCGGGCGCACGGCATGTCCAACGCGGTAGTGGTCTCCGGGCGGCACACCACCACCGGCAACCCGGTCGCCGTGTTCGGGCCGCAGACCGGCTACTTCGCGCCGCAGTTGCTGATGCTCCAGGAGCTGCAGGGCCCGGGAATCAGCGCGCGCGGCGCCGCGTTCGCCGGGCTCAACCTCTACGTGCTGCTCGGCCGGGGCCAGGACTACGCGTGGAGCGCGACCTCCGCCGCACAGGACCTCACCGACACGTACGCGGTGCCGCTGTGCACCACCGACGGCAGCGCCCCGACGCTGCGCACCAACCGCTACCTCTACCACGGGCAGTGCCTCGCCATGGAGGCGCTGGAGAAGCGCAACTCCTGGTCCCCGACGCTTGCCGACTCCACCCCGGCCGGGTCGTACACCCTGCGCGCGCTGCGCACCAAGTACGGGCTGGTCGCGTACCGGGGGCTGGTGAACGGGCAGCCGACCGCGTTCACCAAACTGCGTTCCACCTACCGGCACGAGGCCGACTCGGCGATCGGCTTCCAGGCCTACAACGACCCGTCGGCGATGGGCAGCGCGGCGGCGTTCCAGGCGTCCGCGGCCAGCGTCGGGTACGCGTTCAACTGGTTCTACGTCAACTCGACCGAGGCGGCGTACTTCAACTCCGGCTCGAACCCGGTCCGTCCGGCCACCGCCGACCCGAACCTGCCCACCAAGGCCGAACCGGCGTACGAGTGGGCCGGCTGGAACCCGGACACCAACGACGCCAGCTACACCCCGGCGGCGGCCCACCCGCAGTCGGTCAACCAGGACTACTACGTGAGCTGGAACAACAAGCAGGCGCGGGACTTCGGGGCCGCGGACGGCAACTTCAGTTTCGGCTCCGTACACCGGGCTCAGTTGCTCGACGGTCCGGTGCGCGCCGCGATCGCCCAGCGCAAGCTCGGGCGCGCCGACGTCGTCAAGATCATGGCGGACGCGGCGGTGACCGACCTGCGGGGCCAGCAGGTTCTCGGCGACCTGCTGCGGGTGCTGGACAGCACGCCGGTCACGGATCCGGCGCTTGCCGACGCGGTGGGCAAGCTGCGGGCCTGGCAGCAGGCCGGCACACGGCGGGTGGAGACGTCCCCCGGCTCCAAGGTCTACCAGCACGCCGACGCGATCCGGATCTTCGACGCCTGGTGGCCGCTGCTGGCCTCGGCGGAGTTCCGCCCCGGCCTCGGGCCGGACCTCTACGCCGCGCTTGTCGACGCCATCGAGGTGAACGAGGCGCCGTCGGGCGGCCAGAACGGCGCGCGCGACGGCACGGCGAGCTGGGCCCTGCAGGGGCAGGCGCACAAGGGCTCGTCGTTCCAGTACGGCTGGTGGGGCTACGTCGACAAGGACCTGCGCACCGTCCTCGGCGAGCCGGTGGCCGGTGGGCTGGGCCGCACGTACTGCGGCAACGGCAACCTCGGCACGTGCCGGCAGGCCCTGCTCGACGCGCTCGGCCAGGCCGCCGCGGTGCCGGCCACCACCGTCTACCCCGGAGACAAGTCCTGTGGGGCCGGCGACCAGTGGTGCGCCGACTCGATCGCCCAGTCCGGGCTCGGCGGCATCACCCACCCCCTGATCGCCTGGCAGAACCGTCCCACCTACCAGCAGGTCGTCTCGTTCCCGGCACGTCGGGGCGACGACGTCGCGAACCTGGCGCAGGGTCGTCCGGCCACCGCGTCGAGCACCCAGTTCCTGACCAGCTACACCCCGGACAAGGCGGTCGACGGCAGCCTCGGCAGCCGGTGGGCCAGCAGTTACAACGACAACCAGTGGCTGCGGGTCGACCTCGGCGCGGCCCGCACCGTCAGCCGGACGGTGCTGCGGTGGGAGTCCGCGTACGCCACCTCGTACCGGATCGAGGTCTCCGGCGACGGCAGCTCCTGGACGCCGGTGTTCGCCACCACCACCGGCAACGGCGGCGTCGACAACGCCACCTTCGCCCCGGTCACCGCCCGCTACGTGCGGGTGTACGGGGTAAAGCGGGCCACCTCGTACGGCTTCTCGCTCTACGAATTCGAGCTGTACGGGAAGTGATGTCGCCCGGAGGGGCGGCGGGGATCACCCGCCGCTCCTCCGGACGTGCCCGTCGACGAACTGGTTGCACCAGCGGGCGGCTCCTCGCCGGCCGCTCGTGCTGGTGGCGCCAGCGAAGTGGCTGCCGCGCCGGCAGGTCACCGCGAGCGAGATGCCGAGGTGACCTGCCGGGCGCGGGTCAGGCGACAGTGCCGTGGACCTCCAGCTCCCACAGCGAGTAGCCGTACGCGGGCAGGGCCCGTTGGGTGCCCTGGACACGCAGGTAACGACCGGTGGCCGAGATGGCGATGTCATCCACGCCGCCGTCGCCGGTGGTCGTGGTGTGCACCGGTGACCAAATGACGTTGTCCGGGGAGACCTGGACCTGGTACGCCCGCGCGTACGCCGCCTCCCAGGTCAGCCGTACCCGGTTGATGGCGGACGTGGCCCCGAGGTCGACGGTGATCCACTGCGGGTCGGCGTACGCGCTGCCCCAGCGGGTGGTGGCGTTGCCGTCCACGGCGTTGGCCGCCACGTGCGTGCTGCCCGGCTCCACGCTGGACGCGGTGACCGGCCGGCCCCGGGACAGCAGGGTGCCACCGGCGGCGGTGCCGTAGACGTTGAGGTCCCACAGTGAGTAGCCCCACTGGGTGGCCCGCTGGGTGCCGTACACCCGCAGGTAGCGGCCGGTGCCGGTGACCGTGAGGTCGTCGACGCCGCCATCTCCGGTGGTCGTGGTGTGCACCGGTGACCAGGTGACGTTGTCCGGGGAGACCTGGACCTGGTACGCCCGCGCGTACGCCGCCTCCCAGGTCAGCCGCACCCGGTTGATCGCGTACGTGGCCCCGAGGTCGACGGTGATCCACTGTGGGTCGGCGTACGCGCTGCCCCAGCGGGTGGTGGCGTTGCCGTCCACGGCGTTGGCCGCCACGTGCGCGCTGCCCGGCTCGACACTGGACGCCGTCACCGGCCGGCCCCGGGCCAGGTCGGTGACGGGTGGCTCGCTCGGCCCGTCCGTCCTGATCCGCACGTTGCGGTAGTTGATGTCCATGCCGGCGCCGTCGTTCTGCACCCCGAGGTAGCCGTTGGCGATGGCCCGGCTGCTGACGTAATCATTGATCTTGATTCCGTTGAGCCAGATCTCGACCCGCTGACCGTGCACGCCGATCTCGTAGGTGTTCCAGGAGCCGGGTGGGTTGAGCGCCGCCGCACGGGCGGCCTGGTTGGGTGCCTGGAGGCTGTAGACGCTGCCGGTGGTGCGCGTCGGGTCGCCGTCGGTGGCGTCGATCTGGATCTCGTGACCGGCGTTGACCGGGCCCCACGGGTCGCCCTGCGGATCGGGGAATCCGATGAAGACCCCGCCGTTGTCGTCGCCCGGCATCATCCAGTCGACCTTGAGCGAGTAGTTGGCGAACGTGCGCACCGGGTACCAGAGCAACCCCATGCCGCCGTTCGACGTGAGGGTGCCGTCGGCCAGGGTGAAGCCGCCCGGCCCGGCCTGCCGCCACTGCCCGAGGCTGGCCTGGGTGCCGTCGAACAGCGGGGTGTAGCCGGGCTCCGGCCGGCAGTCCGCCGCCACCGCGCCGGCCGCCACCTGAATGCCGCCGAGCAGCATGCGGGTGAAGTTCGGATCGGTGTAGCTCTGCTCGGTGTGGCCGAGGCCCGTGTACCAGGAGCGTCCGCCGCCGTAGCTGTGGCACCAGGTGATCGGGTGGTCGCCACCCATCGACCCACCGGAGTACGACGACTCGTCGAGGCTGGCCAGCACCTTGACCGCCGAGCGGGGGTTGGCTCGGTAGTTGTACCACTCGTCGGTGCGGGTCCAGGTCGGCGGCAGGTGTGCGGTGGAGGCGTTGGCCCGGTCCTCGACCCGGACGGTCGCCTGCTGGTTGGCCGGGTGCGAGGCGAAGTACGCCCCGACCAGGCCGCCGTACCACGGCCAGTCGTACTCGGTGTCGGCGGCGGCGTGCACCCCGACGAAGCCACCGCCAGCGGCGATGTACGCCTCGAACGCGCCCTGCTGGGTGGCGTCGAGCACGTCGCCGGTGGTGCTGAGGAAGACCAACGCCTGGTACTGAGCGAGGTTGGCCGTGGTGAAGGTGGCCGCGTCCTCGGTGGCGGTGACGGTGAAGCCGTTCGCCGTACCGAGTTGTTGGATGGCGGCGATGCCGTTCGGGATGGAGGAGTGCCGGAAGCCGGCGGTCTTGGAGAAGACCAGGACCTTGCTCAGCGGTGCGGCCTCGGCCGGGGTCGGTGCCACGGCCGTCGCGCCGGTGGCGACGGTGAGCCCGGCGACCACGGCGGCGGCAACGGCGGCGATGAGGCGTCTGCGCATGGGGGCTCCTTGCGGGAGAGCGGGCGGACGGGTCACGGCAGGGTCCAGTTCTGCGCGGAGGTGCCGTTGCAGTCGTAGATCTGCAGCTGCCGCCCGTTGGTGGGGGTTGAGGCGGGGATGTCGAGGCACCGGTTGGCCTGCGGATTGCGCAGACTGCCCGCGGTGCCGGTCACCCACTGCTGGGCCCCGGTGCCGTTGCAGGTCCACAGGTGGATCGGGGTGCCGTTGGTGGTGCCGCTGGACTTCACGTCCAGGCACTTGCCCAGGCTGCGGATGGTGCCGTCGCCGGGCAGCGTCCACTGCTGGTTGGTCGCGCCGGCGATGCAGTCCCACATCTGGACGCTGGTGCCGTCGGCGGTCGCGCCGGCGTTGACGTCGACGCACTTGCCCATTCCCCGGATCGGGCCGGTGCGGGGGCCGCTCGCCGGGGTGCTCACCCCGGCTCCGGTGAACGTGTAGCTGTCCAGGTCGAGCAGGGCTCCTCCAGTGCCGCCGGTGAACACGACGTACAGGTCGTGGGTGTTGTCGTCGGGCCTGGTGACCGGCGCGCTGATCTCGGTGTAGTTGTCCCAGCCGCCGGTGTTGGGCACGGTGACCCGGGCGATCTCGGGACCGGTCGGTGAGTCGTACCGGAAGGAGGCGACGTTGCCGGCCTTGTCCGAGGAGACCCGGGCCCGGATGCCGGTGATGCCCTTGAGGCTCACCGCGTGGTGCCGGACGTACTCGCCGTTCTGGATGTCACCGAGCCGCCGGCCGCCCTCGGCGCCTCCCGCGTTGATGACCTGGGGCCCGTGCAACGAGACATAGTGCTCGGCCTGCCACTGCTTGGGCCAGAGGGTGACGTCCTTCTCGGCGGTGAGCGGCACGGTGCCGGCCGCGCCCCGGTCGGTGTAACCGGCCCGCAGCAGGAAGAAGAGCACCGAGTCCGGCCCGGCGTGCACCGGTCCGGTGTTGACGGTGAAGCCGCAGCCGGTGCCCTGGCCCTCCTCGTGCGCGTGCTCCTGGTGGCCGAGGGCCGCCCGGATCGTCACGTTCGCGCAGGGGATCGTGCCGTCCTGGGCGTCGGCGGCGGTGGCGGTGGCGGTCAGGTTCTCGTCCCAGGAGAACAGTCCGCCGTTGGGAATGCCGTTGAGGGCGACGGTGGGCCGGGTGTTGCCCACGACGACGGTCACCTGGGTGGTGCCGGACCGGCCGGTGCCGTCGGAGACCGTGAGCCGGGCGCGCTTGTCGCCGTTGCTGGCGTACGTGTAGGTCGGGTTCGCGGCGGTGGAGTCGACGGTGCCGTTGCTGTCGAAGTCCCACGCGTAGGTCAGCGGGTCGCCGTCCGGGTCGGTGCTGCCGGCGCTGGAGAAGCTGACCGTCAGCGGGCTCAGGCCGTTGTCCGGGGTGGCCGACGCGACAGCGGTCGGAGACCGGCCACCGGCGACGTAGTTGATTTTGTAGAGGCCGGCGGCGGCATCGCCGGAGAAGTAGCCGTTGCCGTACTCCAGCAGGTAGAGAGACCCGTCCGGCCCGAACTCCATGTCGATCGGGTGGACGAACGACATGCCGGCCAGCACCGGCTCGATGACGGTCGGGTTGCCGGTACGCGCGTTGCCGTTGTCGAACTGGACCTCCTTGATCCAGTTACGGCAGTACTCGGTGATGACCAGCTTGTTGTCGTAGTACTGCGGCCACTTCACGTCCGAGGCCAGGTTGGGGTCGTAGTGGTAGACCTCGGCGTGGTTGGGCGAGCCGCAGCCGCCCGGGCTGTCCAGGGCCGGCCACTCCCGGCTGCCGCCGTGCTGCTCCCAGACCAGCGCGCCCCGGGTCGGCGGCAACTGCGCAAGGCCTGTGTTGCGCGGCGAGTTGTTCACCGGGCCGGTGCTGCCACCGCACGGGAACCAGCCGCGCGGTGAGTTGGTGGCGAAGTCCCAGTCGTTGTAGGCGACGTTGGGGCCGCCGCAGTACGGCCATCCGTGGTTGCCCGGCGCGGTGGCCCGGTTCCACTCGTCGTACGCCGCCGGCCCGCGGTTGGCGATCGTCGCTCCGGCGTCCGGCCCGACCTCGCCCCAGTAGAGCGTGTTGCTGCTCTTGCGGTCCACCCACAGGCGGTACGGGTTGCGCACCCCCATCACGTAGATTTCCGCACGGGTGCCGCTGGTGCCCGCGGCGAAGAGGTTGCCCGTCGGAACGGTGTACGTGCCGTTGTCCTCCGGGTGGATGCGGTTGATCTTGCCGCGGAGGTCGTTGGTGTTGCCCGAGGTCCGCTGCGCGTCGTACTGGGCGTCGCGGCTCGTCCGCTCGTCGATCGGCGCCATGCCCGCCGAGTCTCCACCGGAGTTGGTGTTGTCGCCGACGGCAAAGTAGAGGTTCTCGTTGCTGTCCCACGTCATCGAGCCCGCCGAGTGGCAGCAGAGCCGGCGCTCGGTCGGCCACTCGATCAGCCGGGTCTCGCTCGCCGGGTCGAGCACCAGGGTGCTCGGGTTGAAGGTGAACCGCGAGATGCGGTTGACCAGCGGCGTCGTGGCCGGCGAGTAGAACAGGTACACCCAGCGGTTCGTGGCGAACCTCGGGTGCGCGGTGATGCCGATCAGGCCGTCCTCGAATCGGGCGTCCAGTTGCAGGGTCAGCGCCACAGTCGTGGTGCGGGTGGCCGGGTTGTAGAGACGTACCTGCCCGCCGCCGGAACTGGTGCCCCGGTTGATGTAGAGCACCTTGGCGTCGGGCAGGACGGACAGTTCGATCGGCTCTCCCATGGAGAGCCCACCGTCGAGCTTGACCTTCTCGAACTGGGTGGTCGCGGGTGGCGCCGCGGCCGCTGGCGGTGCGGCGACGGTGACCGCCACCAGGATCGGCAGGAGGCTGGCGAGAATGGCCAGGACAACGGCCGCGGTGAGGCGCGGACGTGGTGTGAGCATGGCGTACTCCGGGGTCGGGGTGGGCTGGACGGTCGGGCACACGCGCACCGGTGGGTGCGCGTACGCCAGGGCGGATGGACAAAGCCGGGCCGCCGACGCCGGGCTCGATGGGGCGACGCCGGCCGGCGGGCCCGTCGCGGACCGGCCAGCTCGCCGTCAGAAGGCGATCAGGTCGAACGTTCCCGGGGGCCGGTCGCGTGCCGGTTCACGTCCCGGTGCTGGTGCCGAAAGCGGCGTCCGTGGTTGCCGTGGTGGCTGGTCCGGCCGGTTCGACGGCGACGACACCAGCGGCGAACGGGACAGCGAGCGCGATTCGTAGCGGCGTCGTCATCGTCATCGACACGATCTCCTCTGGATCGTCGTGCGGATGTCTCGCACCCCGGGGAGAGCCCCGGTCTGCCCACGTCCGCCGAAACGGGGGCGATGTGAGATGACGCGGATCGCTGTCACGCGCCGGGTTCCGGCGAGATGAACATCGACCTGCATCGTTGACTTGCAGTTAACATCGGCCATCTTCGAGGGTCAATCCCGCGGAGGGAGGATTGAAACACCGCCGGACTGCGGTGACCGCCCGGTCAGGTCGTGGACCGGCCGTCACCGTCCGGGTTCGCGGAGGGCCGCGGGTAGCCGAGTTCGTACGAGATCTGGTTGGCGGTCTCCAGAAGGAGCGGAACGTTGCTCTTCAGTTGGTCGAGGCTTGCGATCACCTCGATCGCCGTGATCGAGGCGGCGGCGATGACCTGACCGCGCGAATCCCTGATCGGCGCGGCCACGCACATCACGTAGGCGTCGTGCTCGCCGTTGTCCACGGCCCAGCCGCGTTCGTGGATGCGGGCGAGTTCAGCTTCGAGGGCGTCGTGGTCGGTGAATGTGGTCGCGGTGAATCTCTCGAAGACGACGTGGGAGAGGAGACGGTCGCGTTCCTCCCGAGGTAGGTAGGCCAGGATCGTCTTTCCCACCGCGCTCGCATAGATGGACACCGCGCGCCCGATCCGCGAGGGCAGCTTGACGGCGTCGAACGCCGGACTGTCCACCTTGTCGATGTAGATGATCTCGTCGCCGGTCAGCTGTGCCAGGTGCACGGTGTGGCCGGTCTCGCGTTGCAGCGCCCGGAGGTGCGCGGCGGCGGGCTGGCGCAGGTCCATCGAGCCCAGCGCGAGTTCGGACAACTCGATGAGTCCACTGCCGAGCACGTAGGTGCCCGCCCCGGTCCGGCGGACGAAGCGCGCCGATTCCAGTGTCTGCAGGATCCGCAGGGCCGTGGACTTGTGGACGCCGAGCACGTCCGCAGCCTCGGTAAGGGACAGCGGGTGCTCGGCCGACCGACGGATGAGGTCGATCGCGCGGCGAATCGATTGCGCCAAGGCTCTGTCTCCCCTCGGGGCGACGGTACGACACCGTCGCTGCCATTGCACAATACGCAATGAAGTTGGCGTCATGCGCAACCGCCTCTTGACACCGTTGCACATGTCGCTACGATCGTTGCAATTTAATTCCCTCGATGCCAACTCGTACCACTGGAGTAGCGATGGGTAAGCAGCGCGCGCACGCCGGCGGGATCGCGGAGAGCGGCTCATGACGGTCCCACGGCCCCGCGCAGGCGCCGCCGGCGCGGACTGGGTCGGGTCCGCCGCCGAGGCGTTGCCGGACGATGCGGACGCTGTTCTGATCGGCCGGATCTGGGACCCGTCCGTCGACGGCCCCACGCCCGTGGCCGTCCGCAACGGCGAGGTCATCGACCTCAGCCACCGGTTCCCGACCGTACGGGACATCTGCGAGCTGCCCGACCCCGCCGCGACCGTGGCCGGGCTCGACGGGGCGCGGGTGGGCGACTTCGGGGAGATCCTGGCTAACACGGGGGCCGCGACCCGGGACCGTGGTCGGCCCTGGCTGCTCGCCCCGGTGGACCTCCAGGCGCTCAAGGCCGCGGGCGTGACCTTCCCCATCTCGATGATCGAACGCGTCATCGAGGAGCGGGCACGGGGAGACCTGGCGCTCGCGGCGGACATCCGGCAACGGATGTTCGCCGACATTGGTGTCGACCTGCACAACCTGGAGGCGGGCTCGGCCGAGGCGGACCGGCTCAAGAGCCTGCTGGTCGCCGAGGGCATGTGGAGCCAGTACCTGGAGGTGGGGATCGGCCCGGACGCCGAGATCTTCACCAAGGGGCAGATCCTCTCCGCCGTCGGCACCGGCGTCCCGGTCGGTGTGCTCGCCGCGTCGACCTGGAACAACCCGGAACCCGAGATCACCCTCATCGTCCAGTCCAGCGGCCGGATCGTCGGCGCCACCCTCGGCAACGACGTGAACCTGCGCGACATCGAGGGCCGCTCGGCGCTCCTGCTTCCCCTGGCGAAGGACAACAACGCCTCCTGCGCGCTCGGCCCCCTGATCCGGCTCTTCGACGACCGGTTCGGGATGGAGCGGGTACGCGAACTCGAGGTGCGCCTGGAGGTCCACGGTGGGGACGGCTTCCTGCTGGAGGCGGTCTCGGAGATGACCCGGATGTCGCGCGCCCCGGAGGAGCTGGTGCGGCAGTTGATCGGCCCGCACCACAACTATCCCGATGGGGCCGCCCTGATGCTCGGCACCATGTTCGCGCCCATCCAGGACCGGGACCGCCCCGGTGAGGGCTTCACCCACAAGGTCGACGACGTGGTACGGATCAGCTGTCCGGCACTCGGCACCCTGGTCAACCGGGTGCGGCACGCCCAGGAGTGCGAACCCTGGCACTTCGGCGTCCGCGATCTCATGGGCAATCTGGTAAGGAGAGGACTGCTGTGAACGTGGTCATCACGGTCGATCCGCGCGACGGCAAGCGTCGCGCGACGGATCTCACCGAGACCGACGAGTCTCGGCTGGAGACGATCGCCGGTCAGACGTCCCCGGCGACGCGCTGGTTGGCCGACCTCGGGAGGCGTGGCCGGGCCGAGCTGCTGGACGCGATCGCCGCATCCCTCCAGTCCCACCGGGTGGATCTGGTCGCGGCCGCCGAGGCGGAGACCGGGCTGAGCCACGCGCGCCTCGACGGGGAACTCACCCGGGCCGCGGTCCAGTTCCGGATGTTCGGCGATGTGCTGCGCGACGGGGCGTACGTCGAGGCGGCCATCGACCACGCCGCCGACACACCGCTCGGACGCGGCCCGGACGTGCGGCGGATGCTCGTACCCCTCGGGCCGGTCGCCGTCTTCGGCGCCAGCAACTTCCCGTTCGCCTTCTCGGTCGCCGGCGGTGACACGGCCGCCGCGCTGGCCGCCGGCTGCCCCGCGGTCCTGAAGGCCCACCCGTCGCACCCGTTGACGTCGCACGCCTCCGCCGCCGCGATCTCCTCGGCCGTCCGCGAGCTGGGCGGGCCCGAGGGTGTCATCGCGACCGTGTACGGGGAGCAGGCGGGCCGCTCGCTGGTGCGTCACCCCGCGATCCGCGCGGCCGCCCTGACCGGCTCGGTCAACGCCGCCCGCGCCATCCAGGCGGCCATCGACGAACGACCCGACCCCATTCCCCTGTACGCCGAACTGAGCAGCGTGAACCCGATCGTCGTCCTGCCCGCCGCGGCCGCCGACCGGGGTGACCAGATCGCCGAGGGTCTGTTCGCCTCCTTCACCGCCTCGGGCGGTCAACTGTGCACCAAGCCCGGCCTGGCGTTCATCCCGACGGACCGGGGCGGTGACCAGCTGGTCGACGTCCTGCGGGAGAAGGTCGCCAACTCGGGCGGCACGGTCCTGCTCAACGAGCGCATCCGGGACGCGTACGAGAGTCGGGCCACGGAGTTCGAGCGGGCCGGTGCTCGGGTCTCGGCACGGGCCCAGGTCGACCCCGGCGCGGGCTTCACCGCCGCGCCGAGGCTCCTGGAGGTGGATCTGCCGGGGCTGACCGCCGAGATCGCCGACGAGTGCTTCGGTCCGCTCATGGTCGTGGTCCGGTATCACGACGCTGCCGACCTCGACGCCGCGCTGGACGCCGTACCCCCGTCGCTGACCGGCTCCGTCCATCGTGGCTCGGGTGACGACGCGGACGTCGTACGCCGGCTGGTCGACGTGCTCGCCGCCCGCGCGGGTCGCATCGTCTTCGACGGCTATCCCACCGGCGTCCGGGTGTCGTGGGCCCAGCACCACGGTGGACCCTGGCCGTCGACGAACGCCGTGCACACGTCTGTGGGCGCCACCTCGATCCGACGGTTCCTGCGCCCGCTGGCGTGGCAGGACGCCCCGGACTGGGTCCTTCCCGAGGAGCTGCGCGACGAGTACACCGCCATTCCTCGGCGAGTCGACGGGAGGTTGGTGTCAGCGACCGATTAACGGCGTCTGCCGGTCTCCTTCGGGTGCCTTTGTGGGTCACCCGCGGCCGGCACGCGAATTCCTTGACGGCGCGGGGGAGGTGCGGACGTTCATTTAGATCGCTGTTCCCCTGATGCGCCCCGCGGTGGTCACTGTGCTGCTCCGGTCGGCCGTGGCGTCCTGGAACACCTACTTCCTGCCCCTGGCCATGCTCTCGGACAACCGGCTCTTCCCGGTGACCGTCGGCCTCGGCCTCTGGCAGGGGATCTTCAGTCTGCAACGACACTGGCGCGGCGGACTGTCCGTCGGCGGCCTCCGGTAAGCCGCCCTTCCCACCAGCTATCCGGGCGGATGAACAGAAAGGTGTGCTGATGTCGACGACGAATCGATCGCTGCGCAGCGGGCAGTGGTTCGGCGCGGAAGGCCGTAACGGGTTCATCCATCGGTCCTGGATGCGCAACCAGGGTTTCGCGGACGACGTCTTCGACGGCCGCCCGGTGATCGGCATCGCCACCACCTGGTCGGAGCTGACGCCCTGCAACGCTCACCTGCGCGACCTGGCCGAATCGGTGAAGCGGGGCGTGTGGGAGAGCGGCGGTCTGCCGCTGGAGTTCCCGGCGATGAGCCTGGGCGAGCCGCTCATGCGACCCACCACCATGCTCTACCGCAACCTGCTGGCGATGGAGTTGGAGGAGTCGGTCCGCGCCAACCCGCTCGACGGGGTGGTCCTGCTCTCCGGCTGCGACAAGACCACTCCCGGCCTGCTGATGGGGGCGGCGAGCGTCGACCTGCCGACGCTGATGATGACCGGCGGCCCGATGCTCAACGGCAAGTTCCGCGGCCAGGACATCGGCTCGGGCACCGTCGTCTGGCGCTTCACCGAGGAGATGCGGGCCGGCCGGATGACCGCGGCCGACTGCGCCGAGGCGGAGGTCGGCATGTCCCGCAGCCGGGGCCACTGTATGACCATGGGCACCGCCTCCACCATGGCGTGCGTGACCGAGGCGCTGGGCGTACAACTGCCGGGGGCCGCCGCCGTGCCGGCGGTCGACTCCCGGCGGTACGCGCTCGCGCAGGCCGCCGGGCGCCGGATCGTCGCCATGGTCGGCGAGGACCAGCGGCTGTCCTCGGTGCTCACCCGGGAGGCGTTCGAGAACGCGATCCGGGTCAACGCCGCGATCGGTGGCTCCACGAACGCCGTCGTGCACCTGCTCGCGATCGCCGGACGCCTCGGCGTGCCCCTGTCGTTGGAGGACTTCGACACCCTCACCGCCGACGTGCCCCTGCTCGTCAACCTCATGCCGTCCGGGGCGTACCTGATGGAGGACTTCGCCTACGCGGGCGGTCTTCCGGTGGTGATGAAGGAGCTCGCCCCGCTGCTGCACACGGACCACATCACCGTCAGCGGCAGGAGCGTGGCGGAGAACGTCGACGGCGCCCAGTGCTGGAACCGGGATGTCATCGCCACCCTGGAGGAGCCGTTCCAGCCCGCCGGCTCGGGCACCGTCGTGCTGCGCGGGTCGCTCGCGCCGTCCGGGGCGGTGCTGAAGGTCTCCGCCGCCTCCCCCCACCTCCTCACGCACACCGGCCCGGCGCTCGTCTTCGACCGGATCGAGGAGTACGTCGTCGCCGCCGACGACCCGGACCTCGATGTCACAGCCGACACGGTGATCGTCGTCCGCAATGCCGGACCACGCGGCTACCCCGGCTTCCCGGAGGTGGGCAACGTGCCCATGCCCCGCCGGTTGCTCGCCGACGGCATCACGGACATGGTGCGGATCTCGGACGCCCGCATGAGCGGCACCGGCTACGGCACGTGCGTCCTGCACGTGGCGCCGGAGGCGTCCGTGGGCGGACCTCTCGCGCTGGTGCGCACCGGCGACCTGGTCCGCGTCGACGTCACCACGCGCCGCCTGGACCTCCTGGTCGACGACGCGGAACTCGCCGAGCGCCGTTCCGCCTGGGAACCACCACAACCGGTGGCCGACCGAGGTTGGACGCGGCTGTACAGCGAGCATGTTCTCCAGGCCGACAGCGGCGCGGACCTCGACTTCCTCGTCGGTGGCAGCGGCAGCGCTGTGCCCCGTCACTCACACTGACGACCGCACAACGTACGAGAAAATGACCCATGGAAGAACGGACGGCCTGCCAGTGCGAGTTCACGCGGAGAAAGCGGTGACCGCCGCCCATCGGCCACCGGTCATGGCGGACGTCGCCCGCCTGGCGGGCGTGTCGCACCAGACGGTGTCCCGGGTCATCAACGGGGCACCCGCCATCAGGCGCGAGACGCGGGAGCGGGTTCTCGAGGCCATCCGACGGCTCGACTACCGCCCCAACACCGCCGCCCGCGCGCTGGTCCGCGGACGCTCCGGGATGATCGGCATCATCGGCACGGCCAGGACGCTGTTCGGTCCGACGAGCATCCACCGCAGCGTCGAGGATGCCGCCCGCGCTGCCGGATACTTCGCCACCTCGGTGAGCCTTTCGGAGGTGACGGTACGGGCGCTCAGCGACGCCACCGAACACCTCATGCGCGTCGGCGTGGAGGGCGTCGTGATGATCGCCGGCAACGACGAGGCTCTCGAAGTGGTGCGGATGACCCGATCCGGCGTGCCCTTCGTGGTGGTGGAGGGCGATCTGTCCCGGGCCAGCGTCACCGTCGGCGTCGACCAGGTGCTCGGCGCCCGGATGGCGACCGACCACCTGCTCGGCCTCGGGCACCAGGAGATCGTGCATGTGTCCGGTCCGCTCAACTGGGCGGAGGCCCGCGCCCGCCGCGACGGCTGGCGGGCGGCGATGAGCGCGGCGGGCCTACGCCCGCCCGAGCCGGTCCAGGGTGACTGGATGGCCCACAGCGGCTATGTCGCCGGGCTGCGGATCTGCGAGATGCCCGGGACCACAGCGGTCTTCGCCGCCAACGACCAGATGGCCATCGGTGTGCTGCGCGCACTGCACGAGCGTGGACGGCGAGTGCCACAGGACATCTCCGTCGTCGGATTCGACGACGTCCCCGAGGCGGCGTACCTGATTCCGCCGTTGACCACGATCCAGCAGGACTTCGGCGCGGTCGGTCAACGGGCCATCACGGCCGTCACCCAGGCCATCGACGACACGGCGCCGCAGCCACTGCCGTTGGTCGTCCCCCACCTCGTGGTGCGTCAGAGCACGGCGCCGCTGACCGGTACGTGAGCCACGGACGCCGCATAACCGGGGCGGGCCCGGCGTGACGCCGAGCCCGCCCGGTGCGGGGTTACGCCAGGGCGGCGAGCCGGAACTGCTGGTTGGTCTGTCCGTGGCAGTCGTAGAGCTGGATCTGGGCGCCGTTGGCGGTGCTCCAGACGTCCAGGCATCGTCCGGACTGGACGCTGCTGATGGTGCCGTTGGAGTTGACGTTCCACTGCTGGTTGGTCTGGCTGTGGCAGCTGTAGATCTGGACCGCCGCGCCGTTAGCGGTGCCCGCCGCGTCCAGGCACATGGTGCCGTACACCTGTAGTTGTTTGCCTGAGGTGTAGGTCCACGCCTGGTTGGTCTGCCTGTTGCAGTCGTAGAGCTGCACCCGCGTGCCGTTGGTGCGGGAGGCGTTCGGTACGTCTATGCAACGACCCGACTGCGTGCCGACGATCTGGCTGGCCGAGCCCGGCGGCGGAGTGGTGGGCGGAGTGGTGGGGGTCGGTGTCGGGGTGCTCGTCGGGGTGGTGGTCGGCGTCGGGCTGGTCGGCGTCGACGGCAGCAGCGGGCAGGTGCTGCGGTAGGTGACCACGCCGCTGGAGTCCAGCAGCGGGCAGAGGAACTGGCTGTAGCGGGCGTCGTTGTCGAGGAACATCTTGACGAACGGCAGCATGGTCCGGACCATCACCGGGTTCGACCGTCCGACCATGAACCCGTGGTCCGCGCCGGCGACCTCCACGTAGACGCTCTCCGTCGTGCTCGGGAGGCTGTTGTAGAGGCCGGTGGCGTAGGACGGGGTGACCACCGTGTCCGCCTGCCCAGCGAAGATCATGGTAGGCACCCGGTCGTTGGCCAGGTTCGACGACGGCGAGTAGGGCGCAATGCCGACCACGGCCTTCAACGACGGGCGCCGGCTGGCCGCGCTCAGCGCGCCACCGCCGCCCATGGAGTGACCGGCGACCGCCAACCGGTTGGGGTCGACCCGGTCGCGTACCGGGCTCTGCTGCGTCAGGTAGTCCAGCGCGGCGAGCAACTGGGTGCCGCGGGCCGTGTCGAAGTCGTTGCGGCTGTTGGTCTCGATGCCGATCACGACGAAGCCGTGGGAGGCCAGCCACGGTCCCATCCAGGCCAGCTCGGCGGAGAACAACGCGGTGTAACCCGGCGAGATCGCGATGGCCCCGAAGGTGCCCTGGCTCGTGTCGGTCGGGTAGTAGATCCGGCCGCCGTTGAAGCCGTACCCGGTCGGGACGCTTACCGAGGTGTTGGCGAAGGGGCCGTTCACGGCGGTGACGCTGGCCGCCGTGGGGTCCGGGCCCCGCTGGTACGGGTTGTCGGCGGCCGACGCCGACCCGGTCGCCACCGTCATGGTGAACAACCCGACCGCGGCGGCGATCCCGGCCGCGGCGAGCTTGAGCAGCCGTCCGCGAGAACGGAAGGACACTCGGTCGGCATGGGTGTCGCCCGAGGGCGGGGGGTGGTCTGCGGGTCCTCGCACTGTCGGTACCTCCTGGTGGTGGATGAGTGCGGGGCGGGCGGGTTCGGTCGGGGGCCGAACCTGCCCGCCCCGGCGCTGTCCGATCGTCAGCGTTGCAGCGTCAGCAGACCCGGCCGGTACGGCAGCAGACCGTAGTCGCCGCCGGAGCTGAGATTGGGCAGCAGCGACACGACCAGAGCCGCAACTATCGCGGCTGTTCCGGAAGTAGTGGGTGTTCGGAATCGGGTACGCCCGGCGGGACGGTTCCGGGAAATCCTGCTGATTTTCTGGGGGTGGGCCTGACGGTCGCGTGCGGCGCCTCCAGAGCTGAGTGGATCATGTTAACGTTCACAGCGATCGATGGTTCTCAGGCTCGCAGAATGTTCCAGGATTCTCAACCGGTAGTTTCGGGCCTGTTACGGATCAGCCGAGCAGCGGCCGTCTCTTACCGCGACCGCACAGCGACGCGCCGCTCGGGACCTGACCCGAGCGGCGCGTCTTCGACTGGCTGAACGTTCCCGAGGCGGGGACTGGAAGCCCCCTTACGCGGGTGGCCGCGCGGTCGACCCCCGGACCCGCAGCGATGGGCTGATGACGATCCGGTGGGTGGGGCGGTCGGGGTCGGCGAGCCGGTCGGCGACGAGACGCACGGCAGCCCGTCCGATCGAGCGTCGCGGCGGTCGGACCGCGGTCAGCGGCGGGCTGAAGAGCCCGGCGACCTCGTCGTCGTACGCCACGATGGAGAGGTCGCCGGGAACGGACAGGTGCCGCTCCTCGCAGTGTTGCACCAGCGCGATCGCCTCGGCGTCGGCGTGCACCAGCAGGGCCGTCGTCCCGGTCGCCTGGCACCGGTCGAGCACGTTGTCGAGCACCGTGTCCCGCTCCGGTGACCGTGTGTCGGGTACCACGGCCACCACTGTCGCGTTCGAGTCGAGGTCGCACTCGGTCGTGGCGTCGAGCCAGCCACGCCGCACGTGCTGGCTGGTGGGGCTGTTGGCGTCGAGTACCAGGCCGACCTTGCGGTGTCCGAGCGAGGTGAGGTGGCGTACGGCCATGGCGGCACCGAGCGCATGGTCGGTGACCACCGACTCCATGACAGCGTGATGGCTGCCTACCGTGGCGGTGCGTTCCAGCAGGACGACCGGGACGCCGACCTGGTCGAGCCACTCGATGGTGCGCTCGGCGGTCGGCGCGTCCATGCTCGGCGCGATGATCAGCGCGTCCACGTCCATCCGCCCCACCAGGCGTGCCAGTTGCGGCTGGTCGTCCTCGGTGTCGTACGAGGAGCCGCGCAGTACCACACGCATGTCCAGCTCGCGGGCGGCGCCCTCGACACCGCGCGCCACGTCCGGCCAGTAGTAGTCCAATGAGGGCACGAGCATGCCGACCGCGCGCCCGACGAGCGGGTTCAGGCCAGCGTCGGGCGGCTCCTCGGCTGCCGGGACGTCGTCCGGCAGGATCAGAGCGACTCCACCGTGGACCCGGCGAACCAACCCTTCGGCGGCGAGCTCCGCGATGTCGCGCCGGATGGTGACCGGCGCGGCGCCCAGCACGTGCGACAGGTCGGAGATGCGCATCGAGCCGTCGCGTTGCAGGGCTGCCAACAGTTGCTGGCGGCGGGCGACCTGAAGCGGCGCGCGGGAAGTCTCCGCCGTGGCGACGACAGGACTGTCCTTGGTCATGGGGACCTCCGAGGAACGCTTCGTGCGGCGAAAGGTATCGCGCCGTGACGACGAGCTTGCCGACCGGGTTGAACGCGGCTGCGCGCGACGGCTATGGCCCTCGGGCCGACCGAGCAGCTGTGAGCGATTCTGATCGTATCAGATCAGTTGTGGCGTTGCTGGCGTCGCTGAGTCCGCTGTGCGGCGGGGGTCGACCGGGTCACGGGCCGGCGGTCCGGTCTTCGACCGGATGATTAGGGGGTGTGAGACCGTTTTGTGGGCAGGCATCGGTAGCTCCGGCCGCCGTCGATCCCGGTGACGGCGTGTGTCCTTTTGATCGTATGTGTTCGTCTGGTTTGAGAACAGCATTGACTTGCTCTGATGTGAGCGTTTTACTTCGGAAACACTGCGGATGCCGGAGCGTCACATTCCGGGCAACGCGCCGCTCGCCACATTCCATGGAGACGGATCGATGCGACAGGATCTGGGATGACGTCCAGGACGGCCGGCCGATCAACGCCGGGGACGGCCTCGGATGCCGCGACCTGGAGCCGGCACGACTGGCTGGCCCTCGCCGACCGGATGCTCGCCGCGGTCCGGCCGTTCGCGTCCCCCGGTCACGCTCTCGTCAGTCTTCCCGGGCGAAAGGGCGGTTACGGGCGGGCCGTCGACGGCCTCGAGGGTTTCGCCCGCACTTTCCTCCTGGCCGGCTTCCGCATCGCGGGGGCCAGGGGAGTGGGCATGGACGAGCTCGTCGACCGGTACGCGGCCGGCATCGCCGCCGGCACCGATCCGAGCTCCCCCGACCCCTGGGTGCGCTTGGACGAACACCCCCAGGCGAAGGTAGAAGCCGCCTCCATCGCGCTGGTCCTGGACATGACCCGCCCGTGGATCTGGGACCGGATGCCGTCCGCGGTGCACGAGCGGGTAGTCGACTACCTGCGCCCGGCGGTCGGCGACGACACGTATCCACAGATCAACTGGGTGTGGTTCCGGCTGGTCGTACAGACGTTCCTGCGTTCGGTGGGTGGGCCGTACTCGATCGACGAGATGGCCGCGGACCTGAGCACGCACGACGGCTTCGCCCGCGGGGACGGCTGGATGTCCGACGGGCCGCACCGCGCGTACGACCACTATGTGGGCTGGGCCCTGCACCTGTATCCGACGCTGTGGGCCCGAATGGCCGGCGCCGCGGACCTGGCCGAGCAGCGCCGCGATCGGGACCTGGCCAGCCTCGACCGCTTCCTGGGCGACGCGGTCACGCTCGTGGGCGCCGACGGGTCACCGTTGATCCAGGGGCGAAGCCTGATCTACCGCTTCGCCGCGGCGGCGCCGTTCTGGGTCGGCGCGATCGCCGGCGTGCCCTCGGTCAGCCTCGGCCAGTTGCGTCGCGCGGCCACCCGCATCGTGCGCCACTTCGTCGCCAACGGGGCCCTGGACGAACGAGGTCTGCTCACCCTCGGCTGGCACCGGTCGTGGCCGCGACTGGCGCAGTCGTACTCCGGACCGGGCTCGCCCTACTGGGCCAGCAAGGGCCTGCTCGGCATCGCGCTACCCGCCGAACATCCGGTGTGGACGGCCTCCGAGGAGCCGCTGCCAGTCGAGGAGCGGGACGCGGTGCGGGCGGTGCACGCGCCAGGCTGGCTGGTTTCCGGCACCCGTGCCGACGGCATCGTCCGGGTCATCAATCACGGCACCGACCACGCCGTAGAGGGCGCCACCGTCTCAGATTCCCCGCTCTACGCGCGACTGGGCTACTCCACCGCCACCAGCCCCGTCCTCGACGACAGCGGCTGGGCCAGCCCGCTCGACCAGTCCGTCACTCTCGTCGACCACGCGGGCCAGGTCACCCACCGCGCCGGCATGCGCCTGCTGACCGTGCACGTCGACACCGACGGCGTGGGCGTGGCCGGGTCACGTGCCCTCGCCCACTGGGTCGACCCGGATCCGGGTCAGCGCGATCACGGCGGCGGCCGCGTGGGCCGGTCCCGACCGGCCGGGCACCTCACTGTGTATTCGCTGGTCCGTGGCCCCTGGGAACTACGTCTGACCCGCGTCGACGACCTCGCCGACGGCGTCGAAGCGGCTGCGCTGCGGCTGCGGATCGGCGGCTGGGCCATTGCCGGGGATGCGACGGCAACCGTTGGTGAACGGGCGGTGGCCCTGACCGGGGCCGGCCTGACCAGCAGGCTCGACAGCGTTCGCGGGGACGGAACGGCCGGTGCCACCGCCCTTGCGCACGGCGGGCCCCTGGCCGGCGGGCTGGTAGTGCCCTGGCTGGACCACCCCGTCCGGCCGGGCGACTGGGTCGCCGCCTTCATCGAGCTGTCCGCGGTGCCGGCAGCCACGGTGGGGCAGGTAGGCCAGGCCGTGGCCGACGAGGACGGCCGCGGTCTCCACCTGGCGGTCGACTGGCCCGACGGGATCGGCACGTCGACCCGTCTGGACACCGAGCATGCCAGGCCCACCCAGGCGTCCTGGTAGCAGTGCGGGCCCGTCCGGGCCCCTTGACCTAAGGAGAGAGGGATGAAGCGTGCGATACCGGCCGTCATCAGCGCTGCGACGGCCCTGACGCTTGTTCTCGCCGGTTGCGGCGGCGGAGACGAGCCAGTCGACCCCAATGCCCCGGTGACGATCACCCTGGCTGGCTGGAGTCTGTCGTCCACGCCCGAGTTCAAGACGCTCGCCGACGGCTTCAAGGCGACCCACCCGAACGTGACGGTGGAGCTCAAGGAGTACGCCCCAGGCAACGACTACGACACCCAGATGATCACGGACCTGGCCGCCGGCACCGCCCCGGACGTCTACGTGATGAAGAACCTCAAGAACTTCTACACGTACCAGAGCGGTGGACAGCTGCTCGATGTCTCCGACGTCACCGCCGGTCTCGACTCGGTGCCGGCGCTCTCGTCGTACCAGGTGGACGGCAAGGCGTACGCGGTGCCGTACCGGCAGGACTCGTGGGTGCTGTTCTACAACAAGGACCTGTTCGCAAAGGCGAAGGTGGCGCCGCCGGACGGCAGCTGGACCTGGGACGACTACACCGACGCGGCGAAGCGGCTGCACACCGGGCTGAAGGGGGCCGGCTCGAACGCGACCGGCGCGTACCAGCACACCTTCCAGTCGACAGTGCAGGGATTCGCGCTCGCCCAGACCCCCAACGCGGACCTGCTCTCCGGGGACTTCGGCTACCTGAAGCCGTACTACGAGCGGTCACTGGACCTGCAGGCGGCCGGCGCGCAGCCGACCTTCGGCACCGCGAAGACCAACAAACTCACCTACCAGGCGCAGTTCGGCAAGCAGCAGTCGGCGATGCTGCTGATGGGCACCTGGTACGTGGCCACGCTGCTCAACCAGCGACAGAGCGGTGACGCCGACACGTTCCAGTGGGGGATTGCTCCGGCGCCGCAGTTCGACAAGTCCACCACCGGCACCTCCGCCACGCCTGTCACCTTCGGTGACCCGACCGGCCTGGGGATCAACCCGAAGATCAGCAAGTCCAAGACCGCCGCGGCCAAGGCCTTCCTCCAGTACGCGGCCGGCCCGGATGCCGGCAAGGCGCTGGCCGCGATCGGCATCACCCCGGCCCAGGTCACCGACGCGGTCACCGCGACGCTGTTCGGGCTGGACGGCGTACCGCGGGACGACCTGTCGAAGTTCGCCTACACCACGCACACCATCAAGCCGGAGAACCCGGTGTCGAAGCACACCGCCGGCCTGCAGAACCTCCTCAACGAGACGCACTCGGCGATCCTCTCCGACAGCAAGGGCGTCGACGCGGAGCTGAGCAAGGCGCAGACCCGTGCCAAGAACGAGGTCCTCAACCAGTGAGCTGTTGGCGGGTCCGGCGCGCCTCCGTCGCACGCCGGTCCCGCCACCATGCCGAACGCTTCCGGAGACTCCCTATGGCAACATTGCCGCGCACGAGACCCAGGAACCGGCGGCTGGTGTCGCGCAACACTGTCGCCGGCTGGTCGTTCATCCTGCCCAACTTCGTCGGCTTCGCCGTGCTCACCCTGCTCCCCGTCGTCGTGCTGTTCTACGTGGCCTTCACCAACTGGAACGTCTTCGGGGTGGCCGAGTGGACCGGCACCGCCAACTTCCGGCGAATGTGGGGCGACGCGAGCTTCTGGACCGCTTTGCGCAACACCGTCTACTACACGGTCTTCCACATCCCGCTGACCCTCGCGGCGGCACTCGGGCTGGCGCTGCTGCTCAACCGCAAACTGCGCGGCGTACGGTTCTTCCGCACCGTCGCCTTCTTTCCCTACATCACCTCGATCGTGGCGATGGCGATCGTCTGGAACCAGCTGTTCAGCCCGGAGTACGGCCCGATCAACGCCCTCCTCGGTGTCGTCGGGGTGGACAATGCGCCGGGCTGGACCACGTCGTCGACCTGGTCGATGCCTGCGGTCATCATCGTCGGCACCTGGCGGTACATGGGTTACTACATGCTGCTGTTCCTGGCCGGCCTGCAGACCATCCCGGCCCAGCTCTACGAAGCGGCCGAGACCGACGGCGCCTCACCGTGGCAGCGGTTCGTGCACGTGACCCTCCCCGGGTTACGACACACCACCTTCTTCGTCACAGTGCTGCTCACCATCGAAAGTTTCAAGGTCTTCGACCTCATCCTCGTGATGACCGGCGGCGGGCCGGGCCAGTCGACACTGGTGCTCTCGCAGTACATCTACCAGAAGGGCTTCGAGGAGAACCAGTTCGGCTACGCCTCGGCGGTCTCCATCGTCCTGTTCGCCATCTGCTTCAGCATCACGGTCATCCAGTTCATGGTCAACAAGCGGAGGAACAGCTGATGACCGCGACCGACCTCTCCCTGCCCACCCCGGCCGTCGCCGCGCCCCGCAACCGCAGCGCGCCCGGCCGACCGGTCCGGTCCCGGGGCTGGCGGCTCGTCGGGTACGCCACCCTCGTGCTCGCGGCGGCCGCGCTGCTGCTGCCGTTCTACTGGATGGTGGTGGCGTCGTTGAAAACCAACAGCGACGTCTTCACCATCCCGATCACCTGGCTCCCCGATCCCGTGGTGTGGCGAAACTACCTCGACATCTGGCAGCGCTCGGACATGACGACCTGGTTGGGAAACACGCTGCTGCTGTCGGTGGTCGTCAGCCTCCTCCAGGTGGTGACCGGCAGTTTAGCCGCCTACGGCTTCGCCCGGGTCCGCTTTCCCGGCCGCAACGCGCTCTTCCTGGCGTACGTCGGGACGATCGCGGTGCCCTGGCAGTCGTACATGATTCCGCAGTTCATCCTCATGTCGAAGTTGCAGTTGTCGAACACGCTGTGGTCGATCGTCGCGCTACAGGCGTTCGGCGCGTTCGGCGTGTTCCTGATGAAGCAGTTCTACGAGACGATCCCCGAGGAGCTGAGCGAGTCGGCGCGGGTGGACGGGCTCAGCGAGTTCGGCATCTACCGACGGATCATGCTGCCGCTGTCCCGACCGGCGCTGGCCAGCCTGGCCCTGCTGACGTTCGTGACCACCTGGAACGACTACCTCGGCCCGCTCATCTACCTGCGCAGTCCGGAGCTGCGCACCATCCAGTTGGGTCTCAACACCTTCATCTCCCAGTACAACGCCGAGTACGCACTGATCATGACGGGCTCCGTGCTGTCGGTGCTGCCCGTCGCTGTCATCTTCCTGCTCGGCCAGCGCTACTTCATCGAGGGCATCGCCACGACCGGACTGAAGGGTTGAGGCCCATGCGTTCGCGCCACAACACCATCGCCGCCGTCTTCGACGGGATCTACGTCGCGCTCGTCAGCAACCTGCTGCTGGTGCTCGGTTGCCTGCCACTGGTGACGCTCGCGTTCACCACCGAGGCGGCGCGCTCCTGGCCGCTGTACGCGCTGACCGCCCCGCTCTGCGC
This sequence comes from Micromonospora sp. NPDC005252, assembly GCF_042872475.1. Taxonomy (NCBI): domain Bacteria; kingdom Bacillati; phylum Actinomycetota; class Actinomycetes; order Micromonosporales; family Micromonosporaceae; genus Micromonospora; species Micromonospora sp. NPDC005252. The sequence goes on from NZ_JBIAKN010000006.1 coordinate 184,224, forward strand.
GCCCGGGCTCTGTGCGGTCTTCGCGGTCATGTCCGCCTATTCGGCCGGCGACACCGGCGGCGTGCTGCGCACCTACGGCCGCGCCTGGCGAGCCACCGCCCGGCCGGCGATGCTCTGGACGGCGGCAGCCGTGGCTGCCCTGGTCGTGCTCGCCGTCGACGCCCGCGCCGCGTGGGGCCACCGGGTCGGGGCACTCGCCCTGCCGGTGCTGGCGACCCTGATCGTCCTCACCGTCGCTACCACGTTGCTGGGGTTGGTGACCGTCGCCGAGCGACCCACCGCGCGGTTGCGTGAGGTGGCCCGCGCCTGCGTGTATCTGGCGGTGCGCCGGTGGTACCTCACCGCCGTTTCTCTCCTCGTCCTCGTGCTGCTCGCACAGATCCTGGCGGCCCGTCCCGCGATCGCGCTCGGCCTCGCCGCCGCGCCACTGCTCTACGTCGTATGGGCCAACAGCCGCTTCACCCTGCGCGCCGCCCTCGACCCACCGGCGACCGCACCGCAGAGCACCTGAGCACCGCGTTCCGGCCACCGAGCCGGGACGCCGACAACGCACCTGCCCGGCACCGGACCGTACCCACGAGGGAGAACAGCATCCATGACGGCGACCGACGTCCGTCCCAGCTCCGACGCAGAAGCCACGGCGGCCGCGGTGGCCGCCGCGATACGCACGGTCGACGCGAACATCGTCACCTTCGGCGACCGGTACCCCGCGGACGCCACCGCCGCCAACCGCTACCCACTCCGGCCAGCGAGCGGAGGCCAGCCCGAGGGCGCCAACGTCGGCTGGACCACCAGCTTCTGGCCCGGGATGCTCTGGCTGGCACATGATCTGACCGGTGCGGAGCGCCACCGGCGGGCCGCGCTCTCCCACGTGGACAGTTTCGCGGCCCGGATGACCCGCGGCATCGACCTGGACACCCACGACCTCGGGTTCCTCTACACCCTCGCCTGCGTCACCGCGGCCCGCCGTACCGGCGACGCGCGGGCCCGAGGCGCCGCTCTCGCCGCCGCCGACCACCTGATGACGCGCGTCCTCGAACCCGCCGGAATCATCCAGGCCTGGGGCGACCTGAACGACCCCCGCCAACGTGGCCGCACGATCATCGACAGCCTCATGAACACGCCGCTGCTCTTCTGGGCCAGCCAGACCACCGGCGACGACCGCTACGCCGCCGCGGCCCGCCGGCACACCGCTCAGCTTCGCCAGCACATCCTGCGTCCGGACGGCACCACCTTCCACACCTTCTACTGGGACCCGGACAGCGGTGCGCCGCTACGCGGGGAGACTGAACAGGGCCACTCCGACCACTCCTGCTGGGCGCGTGGGCAGGCATGGGGCATCTACGGGTTCAGCCTCAACCACCGGCACGTCGGCGACCCGGCGCTGCTTGCCGCTGCGAGGACCTGCGCCGACCGCTTCCTCGCCCACCTGCCCGAGGACCACGTCGCGTACTGGGATCTGGAGTTCGGCGACGGCAGCGGCCAGGAGCGGGACAGCTCGGCCGCGGCCATCGCCGCCTGCGGCCTGGTCGAACTGGCAGACGGCCTTACCGACACCGCCAGCGCCGACCGGTACCGGACAGCCGCCGCGGAGATCCTGCGCTCGCTCATCGTCCACTACTCCACCGGTGGCCATCCGGTCTCGAACGCGCTGATCCTGCACGGCGTCTACGACAAACCCAAGGGCATCGGCGTCGACGAGGGAACCCTGTGGGGCGACTACTTCTATCTGGAAGCCCTCACCCGCGCCACGATCCCTGGCTGGGCCAGCCCCTGGTGACCAGCGATCGACCCGCACCGTCCGCATCCTCCGAAAGGTGACCATGGACTACCGCTACCACTGCGCGATTCCCGCCGTCGACGGCCGGAACCAGCTGCCCTTCAATCCCTGCCGTCTGCTGGACTTCACCCTGCTGCGGCTGTCGGCCGGCGAGTCCTGGACCGGCGAGTCCGGTGACCGGGAGATCCTGGCCGTCATCCTCGGTGGCACGGCCAGCTTCACCGTCGCCGGCCGCCACTTCCCGCAGGTCGGCCAGCGACCGGACGTTTTCTCCGGCAAGCCGCACTCGGTCTACATCCCGGCCGGCTCCTCGGTGACCGTCGAGGCGGTCACCGCCGTGGAGATCGCCCTCCCCAGCGCCCCCAGCGAGCTGACCACCGACCCCTATGTCATCGCACCGGAGCAGGTCGTGACAGGCCGCTGGGGAGCGGCCAACTTCGGCCGTACCTACCACCAGATCCTCACCGAAGTCTCGCAACCGGACCTGCCCGCCCGCCGGCTCATCGTCGGCGAGACCTACACGCCCTCGGGTAACTGGAGCACCTACCCGCCACACCGGCACAAGGTCGACGACCTGCCCGCCGAGGCTGCGCACGAGGAGATGTACTACTACCGCGTCAACCCGGCGGACGGGTTCGGCATCAGCCGGGTCTACACCGACGACGGGTACGAGGAGAACGTCACCATCCGCGAGCATGTGATGCAGATGATGCCCGAGGGGTACCACACAGTGGTCAGCGCGCCCGGCTACACCACCTATTTCCTGTGGTTCCTGGCCGGCACACAACGCACCCAGGGCGCCCGCGAGGACGCCGCGCTCGCCTGGGTGGGTCAGACCGTACCGACCCTGCGCAGTGTGGGCCTGTAGCGATGGCTGCCCCACTCGGCCACCCGGACAGCCGGACGGCCACGCGCCGCCCGGGAAAGGACCCGAGCGGCGCGTCTCCGACAGGCTCAGCGTTGCCTGAGGCGGCACTAGGCGCGCGTGCTCCACTGCTGGTTGGCGCCCCCGTGGCAGGCCCAGAGGTGCAGTTGCGTCCCATTGGCGGTGCCGGAACTGACGGCGTCGAGGCAGAGCCCCGACTGGGCTCCGGTGATGGTGCCGTTGGCGTTCAGGTTCCACTGCTGGTTGGGTTGGCCGTTGCAGTCCCAGATGATGACCGCGGTGCCGTTGCTGCTTCCCGCTCCGCTGGCGTCGAGGCACTTGTTGCCGTAGACGGTCAGGGTGCGGCTCGCGGTGTGGGTCCAGCGCTGGTTGGTGCGACCGTGACAGTCCCACAGTTGCGCGCGGGTTCCGTTGGTGGTGCTGGAGTTGGGGATGTCGATGCACCGGCCGGACTGGCTACCCGCGATCAGCACGTTCTGCTGGCCGGGCGGTGGGCTCGACGGCGGGGGCGTGGTGGGCGGGGGAGTGGTGGGCGGGGGAGTGGTGGGCGGCACGGTCGAGCCGAACTGGGTGAAGAACCTCCACACCTCCTGCTTGACCCAGCTCCGCGCGCCGCTCTCACAGCCGGCACAGCCGTCCACCGGACCTTGCTGGTGGCCGCCGTCGAACGCGGCCCAGACCACCGGATATCCGGCCGGACACGAGTAGGCGGTGGTGATGTGGGTCCGGCTACCCGGCGCCGGCTCGGGCGGGTTCTGCGCGGCGCAACCGTTGTTCCGGACGAACCTGTCGCGCAGCGCCCGTCCGTTCGGGATGTTGTCGTTGACGCCGTGGATCCCCAGGTACGCCACTGGCTGGGTGCCGCCGCTGCAGCCGCTGATCGCCCCGGGCGCCGCGATCGCCGCGACCGCACGGAACACGGTGGGCCGGGAACACGCCAACGAGTAGCTCATCGCGCCGCCGTAGCTGAATCCCACCGAGAAGAGTTGCGTCGTGTCGACACAGAGGGCGTTCTCGATGACGCGGACCATGTCGTCGGTGAAGGTCACATCCTCACCGTTGGAATTGCCCCAGCCGTTGTTGATGCCCTGCGGGGCAACGAAGATCGTGGTGTTGTTCGACTGGGAGAGCATGCCGTAGTAGGCCCACGCCGCTCCGTCGGTGCCGCCCGACGCCACCTGATCGGCGGTGCCACCCAGCCAGTGGAACCCGAACGCCAGTCGGTGGGCATAGGTGTTGTTGTAGCTGTCGGGCAGCCGAAGGATGAAGCTGCGGCTCTTTCCGCTGCTCTGGATCGTGTGGGTGCCGCTGTTCAGTCCGGGCGCCTTGCCGCAGCCGGCGGTGGTGGCGGCGGCCGCCGATCCGCCAGCCACGATGATGTACGCCCCGACGGCGACGAGAACCAGGACAGCCATGGCGGCCCCGATCCAGGGGCCGGAGAGTTTGCGAAGTGGCACAGCTGCGCCTCCTTGTGGTGGACGAACTTCCATTGGTGGTGTGGGCGTGGGGCGTCACCGGTCGGCGAGGAACCCGCGCGGCGGCCCTTCGTAGACCGTCGAGGGCCGTGCCGACGCCGCGGCGGCCGGTTCTGGTCGCCGAACCGACGGCCGGCGGTGAGCCACGCAACACATAGACTAGCATAATGATGTGACGTATGACGTCCGCGATCGATGCGGCGTCGGCCCGCCGGGTGGATCCACCCCTCGGGGCGCTCTGTTCGGTCAAGTCGAACGAGCATCTTCGATGCCTTGACACTCCAGTTGCGATCGCTAACACTTGTCCGCAACACGTACTTAATGATCTGGACACATGGCGTCTGCCTCGCCGGCGACACCGGCACGGCACGCTACCCACCGCTCCCCACCGCGCGGCCCTGGGTCGCGTCCCCTCGGAGCTGTTAACGCTCACATGTAGGTCGGCTCGGGGTGTTGTCGCCCGCCCCTCCGCGAAGGAGAAGGACCCATGTCGAGAGTCCTCGCCCGGCTCTACGCGGTGTCGCTCGCCGCGTGCCTGCTCTTCACCACCTGGTCGGTGGCGACGCCGAAGGCAGCGGTCGCGCTCGACCCGGCCGTCGGTTACCTGATGGCGCACTTCACCGGCGAGTCCTCGACCGGTCAACAGATCTACCTCGCCCACAGCGCCGACGGCCTGCGTTGGACGGACCTCAACAACGGCGGGCTCGTGCTGCGATCCACAGTCGGCACCCGCGGCGTCCGCGACCCCGCTCTGGTTCGCTCGCCCGCCGGTGACCGGTACTGGATCATCGCCACGGACCTGTGCATCGGCTGCGGCCAGGACTGGTCGACAGCGGTCAACAACGGCAGCCGCAACCTCGTCGTGTGGGAGTCCACCGACCTGGTCACCTGGTCCGCGCCGTGGCTGCTGAACGTCGCCGGCCCCATCGCGGACGGACGCAACGCCTGGGCTCCGGAGGCGATCTGGAACCCGGCCACCGGCGACTACGTCCTCTACTGGGCGACGAACGTCCCGCTCAACGGGGTGACCAAGCACCGCATCTACTACGCGCGCACGGCGGACTTCCGCAGCATCACCACGCCGCAGGTCTACCTCAGCCGGTCTGGCAGCCAGGAGATCATCGACACCCAGATCGTCGAGGTGCCGGCCGGTGCGGGCGCCTACCGTTACGTCCGGGCCTCCCGCGACGGCCAGATCACCCTCGAAGGCAGCAACTCCATCCTCGGCACCTGGACGACCCTCGGGAACCTGTCGGGCATCGGGCTGACGGGCTCCCAGGTCGAGGGCCCGATGTGGATGCGGTTCAACGCCCGTAACGAGTGGGTTCTCTACCTCGACCAGTACGCCAGCGGGCGCGGCTACCTGCCCGTCCTGACCACCAATCCGTCGAGCCCGGCCAGCTTCCGGCTGCCGGCGTCCGGCTCGTACGACATGGGCGGCACCAGGAAACGGCACGGTTCGATCCTCAACCTGACCGCCGCCGAGCAGAACCGCGTGCTCGCCCGCTGGCCCACCACGGCGGTCAACCGGATCCAGTCGTACAACCTCCAGGACCGGTTCGTGCGGCACTACGACTACGACGTCCGCATCGATCCGAACGTCAGCCCCGCGCAGGACGGCCAGTGGCGGCTGGTGCCCGGTCTGGCCGGCTCCGGCACGGTCTCCATCCAGTCGGTCAACTATCCGGGCTACTACCTGCGCCACTACGGGTTCGACTTCCGGCTGGAAGCCAACGACGGCACCGCCACCTTCGCCGCCGACGCCACCTTCCGGCAGGTCGCCGGCGTCGCCAACTCCTCGTGGACGTCCTTCCAGGCATACAGCCACCCGGACCGCTACATCCGGCACTACAACTACCTGCTCCGGCTCGACCCGCTCTCCGATGCGCAGAGCCGTGCCGACGCCACCTTCCGCGTGACCACCTGAACGCCGACCGTCTCCCCACACCGATTGGACCTGTCATGAAACGCAAAAGGCTGTCGCACGGACACGCGTCGCGGAGCACCCGGTCGTTGCGCCGACTTCTGATCGCTCTGGTGAGCGCGATGACCGCGCTGGTTGGCATCGTCGTCGTCACGTCGTCGCCGGCCACCGCCGCCACCAGCCAGTTTCGCGGCATGAACTGGGCCGTGTTGGGTGACAACTTCAGCACCGGCCCGCTCGTCGTGCAGGGCCTCAGCTCGTCCGACAGCAACGCGACGGTGCGGGCCAAGGCCAATGCCCTCTACGACAGCATGGCTTCCACCATGGGGGTCAACACCGTCCGGCTGCCCATCAACACCCACATGGTGGGAACGGCGTGGTGGGAGGCGTACCGCGGCGCCATCGACGCCGCGACCGCCCGCGGGTTCAAAGTCATCCTCGCCTACTGGGAGGACGGCGCGGCCTCCGGCGGTAGGATCACGAACCTCGCCGCGTGGAACGCGATGTGGTCCACGGTGACCAACACGTACGGCTCGAACACCAACGTCTACTTCGAGCCGATGAACGAGCCGCACGGCTACAGCTCGGCGGAGTGGCGCGACGTCGCGGCGAACTGGCTGAGCTACCACTACTCGGCGGTGCCCGGCCGGGTGCTCATCGGTGGCACCGGCTTCAGCCAGGATCTGCGCGACATCTGCAACGACACCCGCTTCAACTCGACCCTGCTGTCCTTCCACTACTACGCGTTCTTCTACGGCGCGATGACCTACGACGCCTTCCGCAGCCACATCCAGACCCGCCTGGGCAACTGCGCCTCCCGCGCGGTCGCGACCGAGTTCGGCGCTCCCATGAACGACGGCCGCAACTACGCCGACGCGGGCAGCACCGACAACTTCGTGCGCTACATCCGCGCGATGGCCCAGGTCATGCGCGACAACCAGATGGGCGGCACCTACTGGCCCGCCCTCGGCGGCAAGCCGGGCACCATCGGATACGACTGGTACTCGATGTTCGCCCTCGGCGGCAGCGGCACCAACCTCAGCCTGACCGTTCGCAACACCTCCGGCGCCGACCGGATCCGGTACGCCTGGGGCGACACCATCGACGGTGGTCCGACGACGCCTCCGCCCACGACGGGAACGTTCTACCGGATCACCGTGCGGCACAGTGGCAAGGCGATGGACGTCCAGCAACCGAACACCGACAACGGCGCGCGGGTCGGCCAGTACACGTACGGCGGCAACGCGTGGCAGCAGTGGCAGTTCCAGGACGCCGGCAGTGGCTACTGGCGCATCATCAGCCGACACAGCGGAAAGTGCCTCGATGTGGTGAGCGCTTCGACCGCCGACGGCGCCGAACTCGTCCAGTACACCTGTGGCACCGGCACCAACCAGCAATTCCAGATGGTCGCCAACGGCAGCTACTTCCAACTCCGCGCCCGGCACAGCGGCAAGTGCGTGGACGTACCGGCCGCATCGACGGCGGACGGCGTGATCCTCAAGCAGTATCCGTGCAACACCGGCGCCAACCAGCAGTGGTCGCGTACGGCCGTTTGACGCTCGTCTCGCCGCGACGACCGATCCACGGTGGCCCGCACCCCCGGTACCGAGCTGGTGACCGGCGCCGGGGGTGTGCGCCGTTGCGACGCCGCCTATGCCGGCGTCGCAACGGGCAGCCCGGCGACGTCAGACGGCCCTGAGGTCGGCCGCGCCGAAGGAGACGGCGAATCGCTTGCACCAGATGGAGACGCTCAGGAAGTCGCGGGGGTCAACCGATGCCGGTATCTCGTACACCTGGTTGCCCTGATTGCCCTTGAGCCTGGCCAGTTCGACCCATTCGCCGTCATCGAACACCCGCCACCCGGCCTTGCCGAGGGTGACCGGTTGGTCGGTCAGCCACACTCGCAGGTCCGGCCCGCTCGACGTATTCAGGTCCCGGATGACGAGCTGGTGGCGCCCGTCGGCGAGCCGGTGGATCTCGGCCCTGCCGGTCGTCCGGTGCTCATGGGTGACGAACTCGCCGGCGGTCAGGATCGCGTTCCCGGCTGGTGTCGCCGCCGGAACCGCCGACGCGGGAGTGGGCGCGGTCGACGTCGTCACCACGGGGGGAACCGCCTCGTCGACGTACGTGTCGGTGAACAGCTTCCACGGTTGGAACCAGTAGAGGGCCAGAGCCGTCACGAGGACAGCGGAGGCGAGACCGGCCCAGGCCACTCGCGACCGGAAGATCCATTTTCCCACCCCCGCAGCGTACGACCCCCGCAGCCGTCGAACTGGTCGCGAACCCTTTCGGAACCCTTACGACGCTCCGGGTCGCCCACTCCAGCCCACGTCGGTTGTCGTCGATGAACAGGTGGTGCGGTGCGGTTGCGGGCCGGCCGGGCCGGCACACCACACCGTTGCCGATCGCCCAGGCTGATAGGTTGATCTCAGGTGTGCCGGGAAGCCTGGTCGGCGTTGCGATAACGGCTGACCAGAACCGGAGAAGCGCCGAATGAGCATCCTGGCCTGGATCGCGGTGGCCGTGTTCGCCGCCGCCTACGTCCTGATCGCCACCGAGAAGATCAACCGGGTGGCGGTGGCCCTGGGCGGCGCGTCGATCATGTTGGCGATCGGGGCGACCGATGCCGAGCATGCGTTCTTCTCCGAAGAGGCGGGCATCGACTGGAACGTCATTTTCCTGTTGCTGGGGATGATGCTGATCGTCGGAGTGCTGAAACGCACCGGCCTGTTCGAGTACTTGGCGATCTGGAGCGCGAAGAAGGCTCGGGGCCGTCCGTTCCCGATCATGGTGATCCTGGTGGTGGTGACCGCCGTGGTGTCGGCGGCGCTGGACAATGTCACGACCGTGCTGCTGGTGGCGCCGGTGACGCTGCTGGTGTGCGAGCGGCTCGGCGTGCCGCCGATCCCGTTTCTGATCGCCGAGGTCATGGCGTCCAACATCGGTGGCGCGGCAACCCTGGTCGGCGACCCGCCGAACATCATCATCGCCAGCCGGTCGGGGTTGAGTTTCACCGACTTCCTGAACGTCATGGCCCCGCTGGTGCTGATCGTGCTCGTCGTGTTCGTCGGCCTGTGTCGGATCATGTTCCGCACGGCGTTCCGCTACGACGCCGAGCGCGCGGCCCGGGTGATGGCGCTGCGAGAGGCGGACGCGATTCGCGACCGCCGCCTCGTGGTGATCAGCCTGGTGGTGCTCGGCACGGTGCTGCTCGCGTTCAGCCTGCACACGGTGCTGGACCTGGAGCCCTCGGTGGTGGCCGTGCTCGGTGGCCTGCTGTTGCTGGCGTTGTCGCGGCTGGACACGGAAGACGTGGTCAAGGACGTCGAGTGGCCGACGCTGGTGTTCTTCGCCGGCCTGTTCGTCATGGTCGGAGCCCTGGTCGCCACCGGAGTGATCGACAGCGTCGCCCGGTCGGCGACCGAGGCCGTCGGGGGCAAGCTGTGGCCAGCCACCATGTTGATGCTGTGGGCGTCGGCGGGGCTGTCGGCGATCGTGGACAACATCCCGTACGTGGCGACGTTGAGCCCGATCGTGAGCGAGCTGGTGAACGCCGAAGGTGGGCTCGGTAAGGCTCAGGTGCTGTGGTGGGCGCTCGCCATCGGGGCTGACTTCGGCGGCAACGCCACCGCCGTCGGCGCTTCGGCAAACGTGGTGGTGCTCGGCATCGCCGAACGTGCCGGGCACAAGATCACGTTCTGGGGGTTCACCAAGTACGGTCTGATCGTCACCGTGATCTCGGTGGCGATCGCGGTGCCGTATCTGTGGCTGCGATTCTTCTGACGCTCAGGTGCCGAGCATCCGGTCGAGCAGCCCGTCCAGGGTGATCGCGCCGGTCATCACCCGGTCGTGGTCGACGACCGCGACCAGCGGCACATTCGATCGCGCCATCACCGAGGCGACCTCGAGCAGGGTGGCGTCAGCGTTGACCGCCGGCAGGCCCGGACGGTTGCGGGGCAGCAGGTCCGCGACGGTGCGGTCGCCTATCCCCTCCAGGATCACGTCGGCAGCGGCCTCGTCGATCACCCGGGCCAGCGCCGGATCGTCCTGGCAGTAGGACGGCAGTGCCATCCGCAGCACCTGCGTGCCAGCCAGCACCGTCGACGGGCGGCCCTTGGCGTCCACCACGATCAGGCCGGGCAGGTCCTGCGCCGCCAGGATCCGCGCGGCCTCCCGGGCCGGCATGTCCTCGGTGACGGTGTCCATCGGGATGGCCACATCGCTCGCGCGCATGCACCGACGATACGCCCGGACGCCGCGTTGACCGCGCTGACGCCGCCTGGCAGCCCCCCACTCGCAGTGGACCTATTTCTGGTAGACGTCCGGAACGTCGTCATGGTCACGGTCGACCTGCTCGGCCTCGTAGATCTGCCGGTACACGCGATTACGCAACCGCAAGATGACCGTGGCGAGCGCGGCGGCAATCAGGGAGCCTCCCAGCACAGCGATCTTGACCCGGCCGTCGGCGTCGCTGCCGACACCGAAGGCGAGTTCGCCGATCAGCAGCGAGACGGTGAACCCGATGCCGGACAGCACGGCCAGGCCGACCACGTCGATCCAGGCCAGCCCCGAGTCCAGTCGGGCCCGGGTGAACCGCGCGACGAGCCAGGTTGCCAGCAGGATGCCGATCGGCTTGCCGACGACCAGACCGAGCATGATGCCCACGGCGATCGGGTCGGTGAGCGCCTGCGTCAGGCCGTCCAGCCCGCCGACGGCCACCCCGGCGGCCATCAGCGCGAACAGCGGCACCGCAACACCGGCGGAGATCGGCCGGAATCGGTGCTCGAAGTGCTCGGCCAGGCCGGGTCCGGGGCCGGCCCCTGTGGAGCGCGGCACCGGGACGGCGAAGGCGAGCAGCACCCCGGCGACGGTGGCGTGCACGCCGGAGGCGTGCACCAGCGCCCAGGTCGCGAACGCCAGCGGCAGGAGCAGCCACCATGAGCGCACCCGACGCTGCACCAGCAGCGTGAACAGGCCCAGCGGCACCACCGCGGCCAGCAGTGGCAGCAGCGACAGGTGGGCGGTGTAGAAGACCGCGATGATGACGATCGCCAGCAGGTCGTCCACCACCGCCAGGGTCAGCAGGAAGGTGCGCAGCGCGCTCGGCAGATGCCGGCCGATCACCGCCAGCACGGCGAGGGCGAACGCGATGTCGGTGGCGGTCGGAACCGCCCAGCCCTTCACCGCGCCGCCCCAGTTCACCACCGCGTACAGCAGGGCCGGCACGAGTACGCCGCCGACCGCGGCGGCGACCGGGACCGCGGCCCGGCGGGGATCACGCAGATCACCGGCGACGAACTCGCGCTTGAGTTCGAGACCGGCGACGAAGAAGAAGATCGCCAGCAGCCCGTCAGCCGCCCACGTCGCCAGCGACAGGTCAAGGTGCAGCGCGTGGGGCCCGACGGTGAGCGCCGTCATCGCCTGGTAGCGGTGCGCCCACGGCGAGTTCGCCCAGATCAGCGCCACGACGGCACCGACCAGCAGCAACGCGCCGCCGATCGTCTCCTTGCGCAGTACGTCGGCGATGCGACGTGCCTCAGCCCAGGAACCACGGCCGAGAACACGAGGAGGCGACTGAGGGTTCGACGTCACAAGCAGGCCAACTTTCGAAAGACGGGTCGGAACCATCTGCCGACCAGACTTCCCGGCGCACCGGAACCCATCGTACCGGGGCCTTTCGCCGCGGATCCCTCGACCGCAGACAGCCGACGGCGCGCCATCGGCCGCCAGATCTCGTTTCAACCGACCGGCTCCGTGGGTACGCTCCCACCGGCTGATCATCCGATCGACGGAGACCCTCGTGATCATGGCTCTGCTGCTCGACCTCGCCAACATCGTCGGTGGTTTCCTGCTCGCCGTCTCGGTGCTGCGGCTGTTGCCACGCGTCGGTGACGACCTGGGCCGCCTCGCCGGTCGGGCGGCCCCGATCGCGTGGGTGGTCGGCCTCGTGGCGCTCGTGACCGGCGGCTACCACCTCATCGTCCACCTGGTGTCCGGCCCCCGGGTGTTCCACTTCGAGGTGGTGGGGATCGGTGTGGGGCTCGCCCTGTTGTGGAGCCGGCTGACCGGTCGGCCGGCGTCGCGCGAGGAGCGGTCGGACGGCGCGACCGGAGTCCGCCTGTTGCTCGCGATCTTCGGTCTCATCGCGATCGTCGTCGGTATTCAGGGGCTCTTCACGCCGGACGGCTGATCAAGCCCGCACGCCCGACCCGCGCGTGCGGCGTTCGCGCATGAGCGGGGTGTCACCCCGGCGGTCAACGTCGGTTCCCATCAATTCCCTGATTGAGGAGAGTCCCATGTCGGTCCAGGCATTTCTCTACGTCATCGCGGTCATCCTGATCGTGCTCGCCGCACTGCCACTGCCCACTCGGGGTGTCTCGTTCGCGCTGCTGGGCGCCGCCTGCGCCCTGCTCGCCTACGCCTGGCCGGTGATCACCGACTGATTCTTCGTCGGTGTGGTCGGTGGCCGGCAACCAGCGCCCGACAGTGTTGCCGGCACCCGGCCATGTCCCACCTTGCGGGGTCCGACAGGGACTCGTCGATGGACGGACGCGACGGACGCCAGCGGCGTCCACGAGACGCTTCCGGTCACCGGGGCAGGCCGAAGTGGTGGGTGAGCGAGGCGCGCAGGGTGTCCGCATCCCCGGCGGACCAGGCGACGAAGCAGTCGGGGCGTACGAGCAACGCGGTCGCGGCCGTGCCCCGCAACGCGCCGCTGACGACGTCGACCCGGTCTCGCCAGGGCGCGGCCACCTCGGCGTAGACACCAGTGGAATCCAGTAGCAACGGCCGGGCGGTGCGGGTCAGCTCGGCGAGGCGTACCGCGGCGTGGTCGGCGTGCACGACCACGTCGGGGGCGCACCGGCCGGCCAACGGGTCGGCGGGGTCGGCGGGGTAGTGGATGTCCGCGCCGGACATCAGCGCCGCGATGTGCCCGGTCACCTCCGGGATGCGCAGCAGTTCGGCGAAGAGTTCCCGCAGGCCGGTGATCTCGTCGCCGGGCTCGATGAGCGCCGACTGCGCCTGGGTGGACATGACGACCCGTTCGGCTACGGGACGGCGCTCGGTCTCGTATGTGTCGAGCAGGCCCTGCGGCGCCCACCCGCGCACCGTGGCGGCCAGCTTCCAACCCAGGTTGACGGCGTCCTGCAGGCCGAGGTTGAGGCCGGGGCCGCCGATCGCGGGGTGCACGTGCGCGGCGTCGCCGACCAGCAGCACCCGGTCGGCGCGGTAGCGGGCGGCGATGCGGGTGTTGCCGCCGGTCAGCCGCCGCAGCAGGCCGGGGCCGTCGGGTGGGCCGAAGGGGATGTCGACGCCGAGCACCCGGGCGACGCTGGCGCGTAGCTCCGCCAGGGTCATGGGGGTCTCGTCGCTCGTCGGCGCGTCGGGCCACTCCGTCGTGCTCAGGATCGCCGGCCGGCCGGGGAAGGGCGCCCAGGCGATCAGACCGCGTGGGGTTCGGGTGTGCTGGAACGGCGGGACGACGCCGTAGCCGGGGGCGCACAGCCCGCCGGTCTCCGGGTCGAGGGATGACGCGGGGACGGTCACGGTGGCGGTGCGGGAGACCGACCGGTCGAACGTGGCGCCCGGGAAGTCGATGCCGGCGAGGCGGCGCACCGCGCTGCGACCGCCGTCGGCGCCGACGAGGAAACGGGACGTGAGCTGCGTACCGTCGGCGAGGTGAACCTCGACCGCGTCGGGGCGTTGGCGGAGGTCGACGACCTCGTGGCCGCGGCGCAGGTCGACGCCGAGCTCGACGGCGCGGGCGGCGAGGGTGGCCTCCAGCTGGGCCTGCGGCACGCCGAGCACGTAGTGCGGATTCTCCGCGAGCACCGTGAGATCCAGCGGGAACGCGCCGAAGGTGAAGGCCGGTTGGGGGGACGGCGGGGTGCTCTCGCCGCTGAGCCGCGCGTAGAGGCCGCGCCGGTCGAGCAGGCGGACGACCTGGCCGACGAGGCCGTTGGCGCGGGGCTCGCCTCCGGGCGTGGCGTGGCGTTCGAGGACGACAGGGTGGAGGCCGGCCAGAGCGAGTTCGCAGGCGAGCATGAGGCCGTTGGGGCCGGCTCCGACGATGAGTACATCGATCACGATCGTGATCCCTTCGGGGTGTGCGTCATCGCCGCGGCAGGCGCGGAACGCGACCGGCCCGCCGTGGGGTGTGACGCGGACAAGAAGTGGCTGGGGTGGTGCCGTGAGCGAGGGGCGGGCCTCAGCGGGGCGGCGCGGGGAGGCCGGCGGCGACCTGGGTGAACGCGTCGGTGATGAGGCGCTCGATCGGGGTGGGCGGGTCGGGGCTGTCGAGATAGTGCTGCATGGCGACGGCGACCGCGGCGCTGGCGGCGGCCGCGACGAGCCTCGGATACATGTCGGTGGCGAGGTCGGTGCCCGTGCGCTCGGCGACCGCGGCGGCCAACTCGGCCTCGGCGATCGCGACGGCGCGCAGCCGCTCGCCCTGCAGGGCAGGCTCGGCGAGCATGGTGCGTACGCCGGCCACCCACTGGGCGTGCGCGGGGGACGGCATGGCGTCGACCTCGGGGCCGCGGGTGAACTGCTCCAGCGAGGCCTGGGTGAGTGCCGCCCAGAGCGGCTCGTCGGCGGGGCGTTCCCGCAGCGCGGCGGCGGTGCGCAGGCTGCGGTCGAGGTGGCGGGAGGCGATCGCCTCGGCCTTGCTGGAGAAGTAGTTGTTGAAGGTGCGCGGGGAGACGCCGGCAGCCTCGGCGATGTCCTCGACGCGGACGTTGTCGTAGCCGCGCTCCGCGGTGAGGTGGATCGCGGCCCAGCCGAGCGCCGCCCGCGTCTCGGCCTTCTTGCGCTCCCGCAACCCCGTCATGCCACCACCCTAGCACTAATTGCGCGCCCCGCAAATATGCGTGCCACGCAAACTGATGGTCGCCGGTGCCCAGCTCACCCGACGATCGGGTAACTCCCGATCCTCGGTGACCGGGCGGCCTCACTCGGCGGGGAGGCGGTAGCCGAGTCCCCGTACCGTCTGAATCAACTCGGGCCGACCCAGTTTGGCGCGCAGCGCCGCCACGTGGACCGCCAGGGTGTGCCGGCCCGACCAGGTGGTCTGCCACACGTCCAGCATGATGCGCTCGCGCGTGAGCGCGAGGCCGGGCCGGCGGGCGAGCGAGGCCAGGATGTCGAATTCCTTGCGAGTCAACGACACCGGCCGGGCGTCCACGTGGACCGTGCGGGCCGAGAGGTCGATCCGTAACCCTCCGACGTCGATGACGTCGGACGGTTGCGGACCCTGCCGTGTTGTTCGCCGCAGCAACGCCTCGATGCGCGCCTGAAGCTCGTCCATCGCGAACGGCCTGACGACGTAGTCGTCGGCGCCCATCCGCAGGCCGACGATGCCGCCGCGCTCCTCGCCCCGTTCGGTGACCGCGATGATGCCCAGCTCGGCGCTGCGTTCCCGCAGCGCCCGGCACACGGCGAATCCGTCGCCGTCCGGCAGACAGAGATCCAGCAGGACCAGGTCGCAGGGGGCCGCCACGAGCGCTGCGGCACCGGTCGACGCGTGTTCCACCTGATAACCGTGCCGGCGCAGCGTCGAACCCAGGACCGCGGAGATCCGCCGGTCGTCCTCCACGAGCAAGATCCGCATCGCCCCGCCTGTCGTCGTCGCGGCGCCCACCCGGCGCGGGGCGAGAGCGGGATCGCCGGCGGCCAGGGCGGCCGGCGACGTCGTCGACGCACCTCGTCAGTCCCGAACGACGGGGGGGACGTTCCGCTGCGAATAACAGCCGACAGCGCTGAGCCGGCGCTGATTTCTGGCTGAGGTGGCGATCGGAGGGTCGGACGTCGAGGGCGCGAGGCATGGTTGCTCCGCCCGGAATACTGGTCCTTGAGGGACTCGCAGTCGAGGCGTCGCGATCGAACTTGAGAGAGTCTTGACCGGCGTCCCGGCTAGCCGAGCGGTGCCGCCTCGGCGGCGCCGATCTCCCGGAACAGCTCGTGTGCCGCCCGCCATCGGGTCTGAGCCGCCGACGGACGGCCCAGCGCCGCGTACGCGCCGCCGACGGTCATCAACGTGCGGGCGTACGCGAGACGTTGCCCTGCCCGGCGTTGGACGCGCAGCGCCGGACGGCCCTCGACGAGGCACCCCGCGGGATCGCCGAGGCCCAGTCTCGCGGCGGCGAGGCGGCTGCGCGCCTGACCGGCCACCAGCCGGTACCCACCGGCGCGGGCCGCCGCCATCGCACCGGTGGCGTGCTCGTGGGCGCTGTCGAACTCCTTGCGGGCCGCGCTGAGATCGGAGAGCAGCATCAGCGCCTCGACCCGGGCGCGCTCGTTGCCGGTCCGATCCGCCAGGTCAAGCACCAGATCGAGCCGGCGGCCCGCCTCTGCCAGCCGGCTCTGCCGCAGCAGTACCTCGGCGAGCGCGGTCTGGGTGACCACCTCCAGTCGGCCGTCCGGCAGTCCCTGGACGATGTCGAGGCCGAGGTGGAGCACCTCCTCGGCCTCCGCGTAGCGTCCCGCGTCACCGTGCACGCGGCCGAGCGTGGTGAGCGAAGCGGCCTCCTCGTGCCGGGCGCCGATCGTCCGGCCGACGCGCACCGCCTCCTCCGCTGCCGTCCGCGCCTCGTCGAGCCGGCCGAGCTCCCGGGCCACCAGCGCGAGGTTCTCGCTGGCCACGGCGGCGCCCAGATGTTGGCCGGTCGCCCGCAGCAACCCCATCGCCAGTTCGCCGTGCCGTGCGGCCGCAGCCAGCTCGCCCACCTCCTCGCAGGCGGCCGCCAGGTTTGCCAGCGTGCCGGCCTCGGCTCGGCGGTCGCCGATCTCCCGATCGATGACGAGAGCCTGCTCGAACCGGCTGATCGCGGCCCGGGGCCGGCCCAGCTGAGCCAGTGCGATACCGATGCTGCAGTGTGCCGCCGAGGCGCCGACCTGCCAATCGGCTCGGGCGGCGAGCGCCGCGACCGCCTCGTACTCGGCGCGGGCGGCGCGCAGATCGCCGGTACGCCAGTTCAGCAGTCCCGGGCTTTGTCGCATCACCGCCTCGCCGCGCAGGTCGCCGTCGCGGCGGGCCGCCTTGAGCCCGGTCCGGGCGATCGACCGCCACTGGCTCAGCGGCGTCCGCATGCGGAGGAAGTCGTACAGGGCGTGGGCGAGTTGCCACGCCATCCGGTCTCGGCCGTCGGCAGCCGCGTGTTCCAGCGCCGCCACCAGGTTCGCCGTTTCCGCACCGAGCCATTCGCGGGCGGGTGTCTGCTCGTCGAGCTCAGGGATCCGTACGCCGGTCGGCGGTGGATCCGGCGGCAGCCGTAGCCGCGACGGGCCGTTCAGCGCGGCGCTGGCCCGGGCGACAGCATGCAGGTAGAAGTGCAGCAGCCGGTGCACGGCGGCGGCATTGTCGGCCGCGTCGCCATGTTCGGCGGCGAGCTGCGCTCCGTACTCGAGCAGCAGGTCGTGGCTGACGATCCGGGCTGCCCGGGTGATTCGGATCAGGTGCAGTCGGGCGAGGGTGTCGATGAGCGGTTCGAGATCGTCGCAGGGCAGGCCGGTCAACGCCGCGGCCGCGGGTACGGCGAGGCCGGACGGTGCCGGCACCAGTCCGAGCAGCCGGAACACCCGACCTGCTGGGGCCGGGAGCGCCTGGTACGACAGCTCGAACGCGGCCCGGACGGCGGTGCTGTCGTCACCCTCGACCCGCAGCTGCGCGACCCGGCCCCGCGCGATCAGCTCGTCGAGGTGCCTGCGCACGCTCACGTGCGCCCGGTCGGCCAGGCGGGCGCCGGCGATGCGCAGGGCCAGCGGCAGGTGCCCGCAGATTTCGGCCAACTCCCGAGCAGTGGCCGGGTCGGCGTTGATCCGCTCGGCCCCCGCGGTGCCGACGAGCAGTTCCACCGCGTCGGCGGCAGGTAGGACGTCGAGAGTGAGCCGAGCGGCACCGTCCCGGGCGACCAGGCCGCTGAGCCGGTCCCGGCTGGTCACCACCACCAGGCAGTCCGGGCCGCCCGGAATGAGTGGCCGCACCTGGTCGGCGTCGGCGACGTTGTCCAGTACGAGCAGAACGCGTCGACCGGCGAGCGTCGAACGGTACAGCGCGACCTGCGCGTCCGGCTCGGCCGGTATCCGGTCGGCGGTGACGCCCAGCGCGTCCAGCAGCAGCGGCAGCGCCTCACCGGGGGTCCGGCGTGGACGACTGTGGAACCCGCGCATGTCCACGAACAGATGTCCGTCGGGGAAATGGTGGTGGACGTCGTGCGCCCACCGCACCGCCAGGCTGGTCTTGCCTGCCCCCGCTGGGCCGCAGACGACGGCGACCGGCGCCGCCCGCTCCTTCAGCGCCTCGTCGAGGAGGGCCAGTTCGCGTCGGCGGCCGACGAAGCCGGGGGTGGCCGCCGGCAGTTGCCGCGGCACCACGCCCGTCGGTTCCCGCACCCGCTGCCCCGCGGGTTCCGCGGCGGGCTCGGCGCCGGCGAGCATTGCGCGATAGGCCCGCTGGAGCTCCTCGCCCGGCTCGATGCCGAGCCTCTCGACCAGGTTCTCGCGGACCCGACGAAACAGGGTCAGCGCGTCGACCCGGCGGCCGCACCGGTGCAGCGCGATGAGCACCGCCAGCGCCAGACGCTCCCGGGCCGGGTTGTCGGCTATGAGGTCGGACAGATCGTCGACGATGTCACCGTACCGGCCCAGCCGGAGGTCGAGGTCGGCTCGCAGCTCAACCGCCGCGAACCGCTCCTCGTTCAGCTGTGGGGCGACGAGTTCGTCCAGCCACGGGCCGGCGACGTCCGCCAACGCCGGCCCCCGCCATCGGCGCAGAGCGCGGTCGACCAGCTCACGAGCCTGCTGCGGCTCGCACGTGCGCGCGGACCGCAGTAGATCCCGAAAGTCGTGCAGATCCACCGCGGACCGGTCGACGGTGAGCCGATAGCCGGTCCCCACCCCCACCAGCTCGGCTGTGCGTGGCGGGTCAACCGAGTTGAGCAGGGCCCGTAGTCGGGAGACGCAGCCCTGTACCGCGTTACGAGCCGATGCGGGCGGTGCCGTGCCCCACAGTGCCGTCACCAGGCGGTCGATGGGAACGATGTTTCCGCACTCCAACGCCAGCATGGCCAGCACGGTGCGTTGCTGCGCGGCCGACGGGCCCAGCCAGCGGGTGCCGTGCCACACGCCGACCGGACCCAGCAGCCGGATCTGCAGGCCGTCCTCCGCTTGGTCCACGCCCGGTCCGATCCGTAGGAATCCACGACGCTGGAAATGATCTCACCATCGACACGCAGCCGACGGCCCATCGACGCCCACCCCTGAATCAGCCGTCCGTGTCGTCGGTCACGCTCCTGCCGAGGCGTCTCAACGCCCTTCGGGACCTGGAGTCCACAACGGACAAGCTCGGCGCGGTGCGGCCGCCACTTGTCGTGGCTGCTTCGGTCAAGATCTGTTCAAGAACACCGCCGAAACCTGGACCCCTGAATTGTTCTCTTGAAACGGTGATGGGAGTGATCCAGAGCAGCGTCGATGTCCGGAGACACATCGATGCTCTCCATCGTCCGGACGCCGTCGTCACCACCTCGGGAGGCACCGTCGTGTCAGGACCGTCCGGAGCGCACTGGGGGCGCGCCGGGGGTCGATCAGCAGCACGGTCGAGGCGACCCCGGCGGGGTGGTCGACCGAGCAGCCCCAGTCCGCCGCGGCGTCGCTCCGGACTCGCGGGTTCTCGCTCGATTCGGGCGCCGATACCGGTAGATCGTCCTCAGGGACCAGATCCGAGGAGTACGCATGAACCAGGAAAAGGGACTATCGCGGCGGCAGATCCTCCGCGTTGGTGCCGTGGTGGGATCGACCGTCGCCGTGGTGGCTGTCTCGGGCGAGTCGGCATCGGCCGACCCGGGGACGGATGCGGCACAGGCCGGCTCGCGCGGTGAGCTGGCCCGCGTGTCAGCGGTGGCGGCCGGCGGCGCCGTGGTGGGTACGCCGAAGGTGGCGAACCGCACCGCGATCCGGGCGGCGGAGCGTGTTCCGTTCGCCGGCTTCCCGGACGGGATCGCCCCACGACCGGGTGACCTGGTCACCGTGACCGACCTGTGGCCCGGCCTCGCCGTGGCCGCCGTGCCGGTGGTGCACTGGGTGACCGGAGTGCCGAAGCGCGACGGCAGCGGCTATGCGGTCGCGGGCCAGCGGCTGGTCGCCTCGCCGTTGCTCGACAAGCGGACTGCACGGCGGGTGCGGGTCTGCGTCCTGGACACGGAACTGGCCGACGCCCAGGTCCTCGCGGTCGTCCCGGCCTGAGCTGGTGCCGATGATCGACGCGACGGTGCGGATCGTCGCGGCAGCAGTCCTGCTCTACACGGCGGGTCAGAAGCTCGCCGCGCCCGTTGCCTTCCGTCGCACGCTCGTCGCGCTCAGGATGCCGCGTCCGCGCGTCCTGGCCTTGCTGGTCAGCGGCGTGGAGCTGGTCACCGCGGTCCTCCTGCTGACCGCACCGCGCGCCTGGGTGACAGCGGGCCTCGTGATCGCGCTCGGCGCGTCGTTCGCAGGTGCGGCGTCGATCGCTCTGGCACGGGGCGCCTCGGTGCGCTGTGCCTGCTTCGGCGGCACGTCCGAGGCGAAGCTGGGTTGGACGCAGCTCGCGCTGCTCCCGATCTGGCTCGCCGTCGCCTGGACGGCGCACCGCGACTCATCAGATCTGCTCGTCGGTCCGGACGCCGTCGCGGTGACGGCGCTGGTGCTGTGCCTGGCGACCGTCGTCCGTCAGCTGTTGCCTCTGGCCCTGCGGAGCTGGAGCTACCTCAAAGTGTTGGAGAGTCAATGGGCTTCCTCTGGGTCGTCGTCGCCGCATTGAGCGTGCTGATGGGGATCTGCGTGTTGGCGCTGATCGACCAATATCAAACCCTCGAACTGATCCGTACGTCCCTCAAGCTCGAAGACAACCCGTCGCCGATCCCGATCCCGATGGACGACTCGATCAGGCCCTCCCTGGTCGGGCTCCCGGCACGGCTCGACGCGCAGCCGCATCTCGCGCTGCTCTTCCTGTCCGTGTCCTGCACGACCTGCCGGTCAATCGCGGAGGGCCTGCGCCGCAAGGACCTGGAACTGGTGTGGATCGTCCTGCAGCAGGCGCATTCCGAGCAGGAGGGCCGCGCCTGGCTCGAAGGACTGAACATACCGATCGACCGGGCGACCATCGATGTCGAGGAAAATGTCGCGCGGGCGATCGGCATCGACACCGTCCCGTCGGTGGTCCTCTACCGCTCGGGTGAGGCCTTCCTGGCCCAGACACTGCCGTCATTCCGGCAACTGCAACCGCTGTTGAACGCCCGCACCGTCCCGTCCCGCCTGCCCGTCGCCAAGGAAGGAACCGTACGGCTATGACCAATCAGATGGAGTGCGTGACACCGACCGAGACGGCGGTGCTCACCGACCGCCGTCGTAGCCGCCGATTCGCGCTCATGGGCGCGGCGTCCGCGGTCGTCGCCGGCCTGGCCACCGTACTGAAGGCATCCCCGGCGGTGGCCGACTGCCTGGGGTCGCCCTGCTGCTCGCTGGCCAGCTGCACCCGGTGCCACTACGCGGTCGAACCCGATCGCTACACCTGCCCGTCGGGCTATTACCGCACGTTCTGGACCTGCACCAGCGGCAGCCGCACGTACGGCTGCGGTGAGTGCAGCAAGAGCAAGACCTCGTGCTGGTCCGGTCCGTTCGCCTGCTCGATCTGGTACGTATGGTAGTTCTGTGGACGATCGTGCTCGCCGCGGTGGCGGGCTTCGCCCAGCTCTTCAGCCCTTGAGGCCAATCCTTCATCGGAGTCATCCGCCCCTTCGTGCAAGGGGACTCGTCCCGTCTCGTCCGAAGCGGTCTGCGCTTCGTCGCCGTACTGTCCGTCGCGCACATCGCCATGGCGGGCTTCGTCACCGCGTCGCTGTACCAGGTCGGCACCCTGTTCGCCGGGCGGCTCGATGCCCAGCTCACCGTGGGGCTGTGTCTCGTGGCGGCACTGGTGGCGGCGGCCTTCGACGTACACGCGATCCGGACGGATTCGTACGCCCCCGGGCTGCGCCGACAGACGTCCAAGGAACTGGGCCATCGGGAGAACATCCCGTGGTGGGTTCCGCCGATGATCTGGGGTCTGGACACCGGGCTCATGTGGAGCACGTTCCGGGTGTCGGCGACGACCTGGGTGCTGCTGGTGGCGGCGCTGCTCAACGTCGCTCCGCAGTGGAGTGGTCTGGTGTTCGGTGGCGCGTTCACCGGTCCACTGGTCGTGGCGATTCTCGCCGGTCATGGAAGCGTGAGTGACCTGGGGCGTCCGGGGCCACGGCGGCTGGTGCAGTCAACGGCGGTCGCCACGGCGTTGCTGCCGGCCATGGTGGTGGTCGTGTCGTCCGTGATCTGAGATTCGGCCGGGGCCCGACGTGGGGCCCCGGCCGAACCGGCGCGACCCCGATGACGGTGCGTCCGCCCGTCCGCCCCCCGCGACTGCTCCGCGACTCCGGCCCGCGACCACGGGTACGGTTTCTGTGCTCGACAGGTACGGGCACCGACGGCATGTCGCCGGGGCGGGAACGTCCGGCCCGGTGGCGACGGAGCGTGGAGGGGAGCGAGGGTGGCGCAGCCGAGAGCACTCGTGGTTCGGGGCGGCTGGGAGGGGCACCAGCCGGTCAAGGCGACGGAGTTGTTCATTCCCTTCCTCGAACGCAGCGGCTATGCCGTACGGGTCGAGGAGTCGACCCAGATCTACGCCGATGCCGCCGAGATGGCCGACACCGACCTGGTCGTGCAGTGCATGACGATGTCGGAGATCACCGCTGACCAGGTGGCGGGCCTGAGCGCCGCGGTCATCGCCGGCACGGGTTTCACCGGCTGGCACGGCGGGATCGTGGACGCGTTCCGCGCGTCGTCGGAGTACCTGCATCTGGTGGGCGGCCAGTTCGCGACCCACCCGGGTAAGGAGCCGTGCGAGCGCCACGGCGGCCCGGAGGACAACTTCCTGCCGCACACGGTGTGCATCACCGACCTCGGCCGGGAGCACCCGATCACCGCGGGGATCGAGGACTTCGACCTGGTCACCGAGCAGTACTGGGTGCTGCACGACGACCTGATCGACATCCTGGCCGTCACCACCCATCCCACGCAGGCGTGGCATCCATGGCACCGGCCGGTCACCTCGCCGGCGATCTGGACGCGACGCTGGGGTGCCGGGCGCATCGTCGTGACGACACCGGGGCACAGCCTCGACGTGCTGGAGGACGCGAACGTCCGTACCGTCATCGAGAGGGGGATGGTGTGGGCGACCCGCACCGCGTCGGTATCGTAGGTCTCGGGGTCATCTCCCGCGCGTACCTCGACACCCTCGCGAACCACCCCGCGGTGCGCATCGTCGCGCTGGCCGACCTCGACGCCTCCCGGTCGGCCGCGGTCGCGGCCACGATTCCCGGCAGCGAGGCGTTGAGCGTCGAGGGTCTGCTCGCCCGTCCGGAGGTGCAGACGGTTCTCAATCTCACGATCCCCGCGGCGCACGCCGAGATCTCACTCGGCGCGATCGAGGCGGGCAGGAACGTGTACGTCGAAAAGCCACTGGCCGTGACGTTTCCGGACGGCCGCTCGATCATCGAACGGGCCTCCTCGGCTGGCGTCCACGTCGGGTGCGCGCCGGACACCGTCCTCGGCACAGGTACGCAGACGGCACGGGCGGCGATCGACGGCGGTCTCATCGGACGCCCGCTGTCGGCGACGGCCGTCATGGTCACACCGGGACACGAGCGCTGGCATCCCCACCCCGACTTCTACTACGCCCCGGGCGGCGGCCCGTTGCTGGACATGGGGCCGTACTACATCTCAGCGCTCGTCCACCTGCTGGGGCCGGTTCGCGCGGTCGTCGGAGCCGCCAGCCGCCTGCGCGCCGAGCGTGTCATCGGCTCGGGCCCGCGCAACGGCCAGCGCGTCCCGGCGGAGGTGGACACCCACGTGACCGGTGTGCTTGAGCATGCCAACGGTGCTCTCTCCACCATCACCACGAGCTTCGACGGCGTCGCGACGACGGCCGCGCCGATCGAGGTGCACGGGGAGACCGGCACGCTCGCCGTACCCGATCCGAACATGTTCGACGGGGACGTGCGCGTCTTTCCGCTGGGCGGCACCGAATGGCGCGTTCTCGAACCACTGGCCGGTTACGTCGAGGGCTCCCGCGGCATCGGGCTGATCGACCTGGTCACCGCCGACGGCCAGCGCCCGCCCCGCGCCGGCGGCGACGTCGCGCTGCACGTACTCGAAACGATGACCTCGCTGCTCGTCTCGGCGGCCGAGGGCCGGCGGATCGAGCTGACGACTGTGGCGCAGCGGCCGGCACCGGTTCCGCTCACTCCGGTCAACGGCTGGAAGAAGTGACCCGGTGCGGGCCGGCGGCTCTCCGCCGGCCCGCACCGTTGGTCAGAGCACGGTCCGCCGCCGTCAGGGGGCCCAGGGGGCGGCGATGTTCCAGGTGCTGTCGGCGGCCCAGAGGGTGGGCCGGTTGTAGGCGTCACCGCCCGTGCCGTTGCTGAGCCAGACCTCCGAGTTGTAGTGCCGGAGGTACTTCCCGCGGAAGTTGTACGACTCCAGCGAGACGCCGTTTCCGGTCAGCCCCACCCGGGCGCACCAGGTGGCGTCGGCCCGCAGGAGCGCTGACCCGTCGTTCGGCGAGTTGCGGACCCGGGAGTCCTGGTGCCGCAGGTACTGACCGGGATAGTTGACCGACTCGAAGGAGTAGCAGGCGCCGTCGGCCAGGCCGGGCCGAATGGTGTACGTCGCGTCGTTCTTGAGCAGCGCCGAGCTGCCCGCGTCGACCACCTCGGTGTACGCCAGGCTGTTCTGGTGCCGCAGGTACCGGTTGGTGTAGCCGGGGGTGGTCACCTGCAGTGAACGCCGGGTGTTGACCGGCAGTGCGACGGGGGCGGAGCTGCCGATCGTCCGGGAGGCGTTGACGAGGGCGGTGTTGGCCGCGCGGACGCGGGCCTGGTCCATCTTGACCACCTGCCGGTCGTAGGTGAGGAAGCCGTTCAACTCCCCCTCCTGGTCGGCGATCTCGGTGTAGATCGAGGCGCTGAGTCCCTTGCCGAGCATCAGGTTCTGCGCACCCTCCACCAGCCCCACGTACCGGTCGGTGAGGGCAGCGGAGGTGGGTTGCCACTCGTAGGCGAAGAACTGCCCGTTCGGGCTGTACTCGTGGCCCGGTGTGCGCAGGCCCAGGCCGCCGAACTCGCCGAGCACCGCGATCCGGCCGCTCGATGGCGAGGGTGAGTCCGGACCCAGGTAAACGTGCCAGTCGTCGATGTCGCCGTTGCCGGGGTCACCGAGGGACTGGCAGCAGTTGTGCCCGCTGTGCGGGTTGACCAGCCGGGTCGGGTCCTGATTCTTGATGTTCTGCGCCACGCGGCGGGTGTCGGCCAGGGCGCGCTCGCCCCAGCCCTCGTTGTAGGGCGTGTAGGCGACGACCGCGGGGGAGCTGCGGTGCTCGTCGACGATCTCGCGTGCCTCGCTCTCGAACTGCGCCTGCTGGGCATCGGTGGGGTCGATGTTCTGCGCGGTCAGCGACGGGATGTCCTGCCAGACCAGCAGGCCGAGCCGGTCGGCGTGGTAGAACCAGCGCTGCGGTTCGACCTTGATGTGCTTGCGCACCATGTTGAAGCCCAGGTCCTTGTGCTTCTGCAGGTCGAAGGCGAGGGCGGCGTCGGTCGGCGCGGTGTACAGGCCGTCCGGCCAGAAGCCCTGGTCGAGGGTGCCGACCTGGAAGACGAACTGGCCGTTGAGCTTCGGTCGCAGCACCCCGTTGACCATGCCGGTGGTGATCTCCCGCATGCCGAAGTAGTGGACGGTCTGGTCGACCGTCGCGCCGCCGGCGTTGCGCAGGCGTACCCGCAGGTTGTAGAGGAACGGGTCGTCGGGTGACCAGCGGCGGGCGTTCGGCACCGGGACGCTGAAGTCGGTGAAGCCGCCGGTGGCGGAGCCGACAACCGTAGCGCCGTCGAGCGCCTCGGCGAGCACGCTGTGCCCGCTCACGTCGCCCCGGGTGAAGACCCGGATCCGCAGGGTGTTGGTGCCCAGGTTCGGGTAGACGTCCACGCTGCTGATCGACGCCGCGGGCACCGGCTCCATCCACACCGTCTGCCAGATTCCGGAGCTGGGCGTGTAGAAGATCCCGCCGGGCTGCTTGGTCTGCTTGCCGATCGGGGGCAGGCTGCCGTTCTGCCGGGTGTCGGTCGGGTCCCACACCTTCACCACGATCTCGTTCACGCCGCCGTTGAGCTGCGGGGTCACGTCGAAGGTGAAGGCGTCGTAGCCGCCGGTGTGCGCGCCGACCCGCACGCCGTTGACCCAGACCGTGCTCTGCCAGTCCACGGCGCCGAAGTGCAGCAGGGTCCGCCGGCCGGACCAGTTCGACGGGACGGTGACGGTGCGTCGGTAGAACAGGTAGTTGCGGTTGTCGCTGGCGGCCCGCTGGACACCGGAGAGGGCGCTCTCCACGGGAAACGGCACGTTGACCCGCTCGGGCAGGTCGGTGTTGAACTGCGGGGCGTCGTCGGTGCCGGACTGGCGCAGCTGCCACTCCCCGTTGAGGTTGAGCCAGTCCGGTCGGGTCATCTGCGGTCGCGGGTACTCCGGCAGGGGCGTCCCGGCCAGCGCCTGGCTGGTCCACGGGGTGGTCAGTGGCGGCGTCTTGGCCGGGGCGGCCCGCACCGGTCGGGCCGGTGCGGCGAACACGCCGACGACGAGGGTGAGGATGAGCAGTAGGGACAGGGCGGGGCGGGCGGGGACCTGACGTGTCATGCCGTCTCCGAGGGGCGGGTCGCCGCGGGCCGTGCAGCTGAGCCCGCAGCGCGGGGGCGGTGGGCATCGGGTGGCTTCTCGAACGCGGACGGCGGATGTCGGCGGGATCTCCACCCACAGGCGATGGTGATCCGATTGACATCCATCACCACCCGTACAACGTTATAGAGGCACCCTGGACACTCAGTCAATTGCTGATCGTCAATGCTCGCGGTTTTGTTCTCGATCGTCGTACCTCGGCCACGGCGACCGCCCCGGCTCCGAGCCGGGGCGGTCGGTCGCGGGGCGCCCCGTGGCGCGCCCCGCGCGTCCTCAGTGGTTGTTGTTGAGCCAGATGCAGGAGTTGTCGCTGCCCGTCCACCGCCAGCAGAGGTGGTCGCGGGTCTGTGGCCCGTACTCGCCGTCGGCGGAGATTCTGAGGTCGGCCTGGACGCTGCGCAACGCGCTCTGGGTGTAGCCGCCGAAGTCGTTGTCGACTCCGTTGGGGCCGAGGTACCTCCCGTAGATCCCCGTCAACGTCCGCTGGAGTTCACCGACGCCGGAGCTGTGGTCGCCGCGGGTCAGCAGGCAGTTGAAGTTGATGGTGCTGCTGACGTACGCCGGGATCCAGGCCGTCGCCCCGCGGGCGCCGGACCAGGTGGAGGTGTAGACGCCCGCACCGTTGCAGTGCGGCAGGGCGGCCTGGGCGGGCGAGGAGATCGCCACCGCGCCGCCCACGGTGGTGACGGCGAGCATGGCGGTGAGGCCGAGGCGAGAAAGACGTCGGAGCATGGGAACCCCCAGGTCGAGGTGTGGGTCGCACGCGCAACGCTGCGGTGCGCGGCTTGCCTCACCATCGTTTCGTCCGCCGCGGTGCCCGGACAGGAGCCGGACCGGAGATTGACCGGCACTTCGGGGCCCCTCAGCGCAGCGAGGCGAGCTTGGCCTCGATCGCGCCGGTGTCGGCCTCCCGCAGCGACACGAGGATGTCCAGCGCCTGCTGCCAGGCCACGCGGGCCGAACCGGCGTCGCCTGCGGCCAGGTGAGCGTCGCCGAGGCTCACCAACGCGTCCGCCTCCAACCGTCGATGACCGATCTCGCGACGCAGACGGACGGCGTGCTGGTGGCAGGTGACCGCCTCCGTGAAGGCGTCGAGCTGCAGGTGGGCGTGCCCGAGACTGGCCCACGTGATCGCCTGGCCGAGGACGTTGTCGACCGACGTGAAGAGGGTCAGTGCCTGCTCGCAGCTCTCGATCGCGGCGTGGTGGTCACCGAGCTGGCTGTGGGACCAGCCGACCGCGTTCAGCGCGAAGGCCTGGCCGGTGACGTGTCCGGCCTGCCGGTGCAGGCGCAGCGCCTCCAGGGCGTGGGCGAGGGCCTGCTCGGGCTGCTCGGTCCGGTCGCAGATCCACCCGAGGTTGAGTTCGACCCGGGCCTGCCCGGCGAGGTCGCCCAGCCGCCGGTACCTGTCGTACGCCAGCTCCAGGTGGCGCTGCGCGTCGGCGTACTGCGCAAGCGCGATGTCGGCGAAGCCGAGCACCCCGTGGGCGTACGCCTCGGCCCGGTCGTCGGCCAGCCGGACGGCCGCCGACAGCGCCGTCCGCAGGCTGCTGGTCCAGTCCTGGAAGTAGCCGCGCTGGTTGAGGTAGGTGGTGATCGCCCAGGCGAGGTGACACGTGTGGCGGTCGAACCCGTGGCTGGCCGCCAGCCGCAGGGCCGAGAGCAGCACCGGGTGCTCGTCGGTGAACCACCACAGGGCCGCGTCGCGATCGGCCAGCGCCACCGGCGCGACCCCGGGCCCCGGTGGGTCGATCGGCAGCCGGTCCCGCTGCGGATAGACCAGCTCGTCGGCGGCGTACGCGACCAGGAGGTAGTGGTCGAGCAGGCGGGACCGGGCGGCGTGACGGCTCGCGTCGCTGTCCTCCGCGGCCGTCAGCTCAGCGGCGTACGCGCGCAGCAGATCGTGGTACGTGTACCGACCGGGGCGGTGTTCGGTGAGCAGGTGTGCCCGAGTCAGCTCGGCCAGGTGGCGGTGCGCCTGCGCGAGCGTGATCCCCGCGAGGCTGGCCGCCGCCGCGACGGCGAAGTCCGGGCCCGGATGGACGCTCAGCAAACGGAACAGCCGGGCGGTCGGCGGGTCGAGGGTCCGGTACGACCACGACATGACCAGCCGCAGGTCGGTGACCGGCTCGCCGCCGTCGAAGGCATCCAGGCGCCCGGCCACCGGGCGCAGACTCGCCGCCAGGTCCATCAGGCGGAACCCACTGTGGATGGCCGCCCGGGCGGCGACGACGGACAGCGCCAGGGGCAGCCCGGCGGAGGCGCTGACGATGGCGTCGACGGCCTCGGGCTCGGCGGTGACGCGTTCCGCGCCGAGGCGTCGGGTCAGCAGTTCGCGGGAGTCGGCCCCGGACATGACGTCCAGGGTGATCGGATCAGCGCCGTTCACGCTGACCAGACCCAGGAACTGGTCCCGACTGGTGACGAGGACGAAGCAGCCCGGCGCGCCCGGCAGCAGCGGGCGTACCTGGTCGGCGTCGCCGGCGTTGTCGAGGACGACAAGCACCCGCCGGCCGCCCAGCAGACTGCGATATCGAGCGACCTGCTCATCCAGTGCGGTCGGCGGACGGGCGCCCGGTCCCGCGAGCGCGTTGACGAATCCGGCGAGCGCCGTGCTCGGGCTGACCGGGACGCCGCCCGGGTCGAAGCCGCGCAGGTTGACGTAGAGCTGGCCGTCGGGAAAGTGCGCGGCGACGCGATGAGCCCAGTGCACCGCGAGCGCGGTCTTGCCCACCCCGGCGGTGCCGGAGACGATCGCGAGACCCATCGCGGTCGGCTGATCCGCCGCTCGGACCAGGATCCCGTCGAGGCGGGCCAGCGCGTCGGCGCGACCGACGAAGCCGAAGCCGTCCGCGGGTAGCTGCGCCGGAACACCGTTCGAGGCGACCGGCGTCGGCGCCCCGGCGAGGAACCGGTCCCGCTTCGCCCCCTGCAGGCCGAAGGCGTCGGCCAGCAACAGCATCGTCGCGGGTCGCGGCCGCGCGATCCGCCCTGCCTCCAGATCCCGGAGATGCCGAACCGACAGCCCTGTCTTCGCGGCCAGATCCTCCTGCGTCAGCGCGCTGTGACGCCGAAGCTCCTGTACGGCCTCCCCGAACACGGGGATCACGGTATAGGCGGCGGTCACTGCGGACAATCGGGCACACGACGCAAGAGACCCGTCAGTGGTGACAGCGGAGGAACTACTGCGGTCCGGCTACGGCGTAACCGCGGGGCTGGCCGGGGGGGACGGGCCATGGTCGGGGCGGACCCGCCACTGTGGCGCAGCCGCGTGTCCACGGCGAGCAGCGTGAGGGCGGCCAGCGTCAGCAATCCACCGATGAGTGCCAGCGGGCGTGCCCCCGAGACGGGCAGGAGGCGCCGCCGAGCAGCGATCCGCCGGCGATGCCGGCCGTCAGATGGTGATGACGACCTTTGCCCGCGCGTGCTCGCCTTCGAGATACCGGATGGCCGCGGGCACCTCGTGGAGGGGATACGTACGGTCGATGACCGGGGTGAGACGGCCGGCCTCGACGTGGCCGCGAAGCGTGTCGAGGTGTTGCCGGCCCGGTGTCGTCGTGAGCGTGACGATGCGGTGTCGGACCAGCGGGGCCAGCAGCCGTCCGCGCGCGATCAGCCAGACCGGTCCGAGGAGGCTGCCGCCGTCGTACACGCCGCCACCGGAGAGCACCAGCGTCCCGGTCGGTGTCAGCGCCCGCCGCAGCTCGCTGAGTGAGCGGTTGCCGACCAGGTCGAACACGACGTCGTGGCGGTCTGTGCCGCGGGTGAAGTCGTCGCGGTGGTAGTCGACGACGTGGTCGGCGCCGAGCGAGCGGACCAGGTCGACGTTGCGGGTGCTGCACACCCCGGTCACGGTGGCGCCGAGCGCCTTGGCCAGTTGCACGGCGAGAGTGCCGACGCCGCCCGAGGCGCCGTTGATGAGGACGCGGTGGCCGGGCTCGACGCCGCCGGCGTCGCGCAGCCCCATGAGCGCCGTGATGCCAGCCAGCGGCAGGGCCGCCGCCTGCTGCGGGGTCAGGTTCGCCGGCATCGCCGCGACCAACGTCTCGGGCACGCACACGTACTCGGCGAACGCCCCGTTGGCCTCGCCGAGGTCGCCGAACACCGCGTCGCCCGGCCGTACCTGCCGGACGTCGGCGCCGACGGCCTCGACCCGGCCCGCGAAGTCGCGGCCACGGATGCGCGCCCGGGGCCGCGTCCGGCCCATCGCCAACCGCGCCATCCGGGGATCACCCCGCATGGCATGCCAGTCGTACGCGTTGAGCGAGGCCGCCTCGACCCGTACGAGCACGTCGCCCGGGGCGGGCGTCGGCGTGGCGACCTCGGCGAGCGCGAGGGTTTCCGGTGGGCCGTATCGGTCCTGAACGATCGCCTTCATGATCCCTCCCTGGGGTGTACGGCGTACACTGACGGTAGGTGTACGCCGTACACCTGTCAAGACGGTTATGGTTCAACAACCGCCGGACAGGACGAGGACGAGATGGCTGAGCAGGCTGAAACGCTGCGCCGGACGCCGCTGAGCAGGGATCGCGTCCTGCGTGCCGCCGTGGCGCTCGCCGACGAGGCCGGCATCGAATCCCTCAGCATGCGCAACCTCGCCCAGGATCTGGGCGTCGTGCCGATGGCGCTCTACAAGCACGTGGCCAACAAGGACGAACTGCTCGACGGCATGATCGACGTGATCGTCAGCCAGATCGACCCGCCCGCGTCCGACGCCCACTGGAAGGACGCCATCCGCCGGCGCATCCTCTCGGCGCGGGAGGTGCTGCGCCGGCACCCCTGGGCGCCGCTCGCGATCGAGTCCCGGAGCATGGCGACGCCTGCCGTCCTCGCCTATCTCGACTCGGTGGTCGCGACCTTCAAGGCCGGCGGGTTCTCCGCCAACCTCGCCCACCACGTGATGCACACGATGGGCAGCCGGGTGCTGGGCTTCAGCCAGGAACTGTTCGACGCCTCCCGCCAGGCCGGTCGCTCCGGAGCCACCAGCCCCGAGCCGCCCGCCGCCCTACCGCCGGAGTTCGCCGCCCAGTTCCCGCACCTGGCGGAGATCGCCGGGGCGGCGTCCCACGACGACCAGTCGGTCGTGGGGCAGGGCTGCGATGACCAGTTCGAGTTCGAGTTCGCTTTGGACCTGCTGCTCGACGGCATCGAACGGCTGCACCAGCAGGGCTGGACATCGCCGCGGCGGGCCCGGTAGGGCGAGGGACCGCACCGTCGGCTCGGCGGGGTGGCGCGCGGCCCTGATTCTTCACTCCGATGTCACCACGCGACCCCCCGGGTGACGTGTCCGTGTCCGTCGGCCGGAGTTGGCTGTCAGCCGTCGCACTTGCCTTGACCAGGAGCTGATCCGCGTGCCTTCCTCCCGTCGTACCTTCCTCGCTGGCGGCGCCGCCGCCGGTGTGGGCCTTGCCGTCGCCGGTGGCCTGCCGTCCCTGGCGCAGGCCAGCCCCGGTCGGCCGCACTCGCAGGGCTTGGGCGGTCCCGTGCCCTTCCCGCCGCTCGTGGACGACCCCAAGGGGATCCTGGCCCTGCCCGCGGGCTTCAGCTACACCGTGGTCACCCGGACCGGCGTCACCCGACTCGACCGCGGCCAGGGCACGACCCCGTCGGACCACGACGGCATGGCCGTCTACGACGCCGGCCACGGCCGCTACACCCTGATCCAGAACCACGAGATCGACCCCGGCGCCGAGTTCGGCGTGCCGCACGTCAAGGGAACGGTCTACGACGCGGGCGCCGTCGACGCCGGTGGCTGCACAGTCATCACGACGGACCGTGCGGGCCGCAACCTGGGCGAGTTCGTCGCCCTCTCCGGCACCGTCTCCAACTGCGCCGGCGGGCCGACCCCGTGGGGGACCTGGCTGACCTGCGAGGAGACCGAGGACCGGGCCGGCGATGAGTGGGAGGAGGGCGGCCGCACCGGCGCCTTCCAGAAGGACCACGGGTACGTCTTCGAGGTCTGGGCCGACGGCAGCGCGGACCCGCGGCCGATCAAGTGCCTGGGCCGCTACTCCCACGAGGCCCTGGCGGTCGACAAGGACCGGACCCACGTCTACCTCTCCGAGGACGCGGACGAGCCCAACGGCCTCTTCTACCGCTGGACCGCCCCGGCCGGGGTCAAGCTGGGCCCCGGCGTGCTGACCCGCCTCGCGCCGAACGCCGGCGTCCTCGCCGCGATGCAGATCATCATGGACGACGGCTCCGTGCTGCCGGACGTCGCCTACCTGACCTCCGCTCAGCTGGGCCGCCCCTTCCCGGTGCGGTGGATCGAGGTGCCGGACCGCGACG
This sequence comes from Micromonospora sp. NPDC005252, assembly GCF_042872475.1. NCBI lineage: Bacteria > Bacillati > Actinomycetota > Actinomycetes > Micromonosporales > Micromonosporaceae > Micromonospora > Micromonospora sp. NPDC005252. Next base: position 217,367 of record NZ_JBIAKN010000006.1, read on the forward strand.
CGCGGACCACGTCCGTACGCGAGCAGTTCGCCGACGGCCAGGTCACCCGGGGACGCAAGTTCGAGGGCGTGTGGGCCACCGACGAGGGCGTGTACGTGGTCAACTCGTACGCCTGGGACGAGGGTGACCTGCCGGCGGACGCCGCGCCGCACGACGGCATGGTCTGGTTCTACAACTTCAAGGACCAGACCATCCAGCTGGTGACGTACTTCCCGCACCAGACCCAGTCCGAGGAGGGCACGCCGGTCAAGTACACCGACCTCACCTTCGACGGCCCGGACAACGTGACAGTCACCCCGTGGGGAAGCCTGGTGCTCGCCGAGGACGGCGCTGGCGCCTCCCACGTGCTCAGCACGGTTCCGGGCGGGCCGACGTACGCGATCGCCCGCAACCAGCTCAACGATTCGGAATTCTGCGGGCCGACCTTCACCGCCGACGGCAAGGTGCTCTTCGTCAACATGCAGGACCCCGGCCTCACCCTGGCCATCACCGGCCCGTGGGAGAAGTACCTGGGCTGACCTGCGAGGCCTGCACGGTTTCCTGCTCACGGGCGCTCGACCGGCGGCGGGGGCGGAGGTCGTCGACAATGGCAAGGGTGCACCCCGCCTTCGTCCTGCACCACCACCGCAAACCCCGACCGCACTTCGACCTGCGGCTCGAGGAGGACGGTGTGCTGCGCTCGTGGGCGGTTCCCCGTGGTCTGCCGGACAGTCCCGGCGACAACCGGCTCGCGATCGCGGTGCCCGATCACCACCTTGATCACCTCACCTACGAGGATGCCGACAAGTCGATCGCCGACATCGGCACGTGGGAGGAGCACGACCGCACCGACCGCCGGATGCTGTTCACGCTGCACGGGCGTACCGGCCGCCGGCGGTACGCGCTCATCCGCACCGGCGAGAGGTGGCTGCTCCACCTGACGAAGGAGCAGCCACCCGGCTGAGGCTCGCGCGGGTCGCGTGGCCGGGCCCATCAGCGTGCTCGCCCACGTCGAGCGCCTCGGGCCAGGCGTCGCTACCGAGAGTGACGGTGGCTCCGGTGGCGATGACCTCTCCGATTTCGATTGAGTGACGTAGCTGTTAACCCACCAATCACCGGGGTCCGGGTTCCACCCGATCGAGGGGTCAAGAACGAGCAGGTCGGTGAGCGGACGAACGCGCTGCCTCACCGATCCGATCGGAATAGCCCCAGGTCAGGGGCTCGTCAAGCCGCAACAGCGCCGACGAGGTTCGTGGGCGGCCTCGGGTGCGGGCCGGTGCGCGGTGATCCGTGGAGCCGGCGCCATGGGCCCTGACTAATGTCATGAGTACCGATGCGCCCTGCATCGAAGTCAGTGACTAAGCGCACTGGGACCCACCGCCTCCCGTCGACGAAACTCGATTCAACGCCGGAACAACAGCCGGCCGAGTTCGAGAGGAGGCGGGACGGTGGACGAACGCTACGACAGCTACTGCGCGGCGGATCGGCTGTTCTACGACTCGCTCGGCAGCGCCGTCGCGCAGCCCGTCTTCCCGGCCGCCGAGCGCCCCATCCCGACCGGCTGGCGCCGCGAGCCGCTCGACGACTGGCTGATCTACGCGCCGGACGGCGGCTCGCTGCCGCAGCAGGGCTGGAAAATCCACGTCTCGGCGGGCCTGGCGAACGCCGAGCGGGTGCTGGACGCCGTCTGGAACTACTGCGTCCCCCGCGGCCTGTCCTTCAAGTTCCTCCACGGGCCCCGCACACTGCTGCTGCGCAACTCCAAGTACGCCTCCCGGGCGGCCAGCGGCAAGTTCATCACCGTCTACCCACACGACGACGCGGAGCTGGAGCTGGTCTGCAAGGAGCTCGACGAGCTGCTCACCGGCGAGACCGGCCCGTACATCCTCAGCGATCTCCGCTACGGCGACGGCCCGGTCCACGTGCGCTACGGCGGCTTCGCCGCCCGCTACTGCCACTCGCCCGACGGTCAGGTGGTGCCGGCGATCGAGGACGACAACGGCACGCTGGTGCCGGATCGCCGTGAGCCGGTCTTCCATGTACCGGACTGGGTCACCCTGCCCGACTTCCTCGGCCCGCACCTGGCCGCCCGCAACGACACCAGCACCAACCAGGTGCCGTACCGGATCGAGAAGGTGATCCACTTCTCCAACGGCGGTGGGCTGTACGTGGGCCGGGATCTGCGTACCGACACCCAGGTGGTGCTGAAGGAGGCCCGACCGCACGCCGGCCTGGACGCGGACGGCACCGACGCCGTCGCCCGGCTGGCCCGCGAGGCCGAGGCCCTGCGGCAACTGGCCGACCTGCCGCAGGTGCCGCGGGTGCACGACGAGTTCGCCATCGGCGAGCACCGGTTCCTCGCGCTCGAGTTCATCGAGGGGCGGCCGCTGAACAAGGTGCTGGTCGACCGGTACCCGCTGATCGACGCCGACGCGACCGACGACGACCGGGCGGAGTACGCCCGCTGGGCCCGGCACGTCCACGAGCAGGTCGAGTCCCTCGTCGCGGCGATCCACGAGCGCGGCCTGGTCTACGGGGACCTGCACCTGTTCAACATCATGATCCGGCCGGACGACCGGGTCGCCCTGGTCGACTTCGAGGTGGCCGCCCCGATCGCCGGGCACCGCCGGCCCGGACTGCGCAACCAGGGCTTCGCGGCGCCGCGGGACCGAACCGGCCCAGCCGTCGACCGGTACGCCCTGGCGTGCCTGCGGTTGGCGCTGTTCCTCCCACTGACCCAGCTGGTGCGGCTCGCGCCGGCGAAGGCGGCTCACCTGGCCGACATCATCGCCGCGAACTTCCCGGTGCCGAGGTCCTTCCTCGACCCGGCCGTCGAGGAGATCACCGGTGGCCCCCAGGTCGCCGCCGACCCGCACGGGGCTCTCGGCGCGGATGAGTGGCCCACCACGAGGGACCGACTGACCACGGCGACCCTGGCGAGCGCCACTCCCGAGCGCGACGACCGGCTCTTCCCCGGCGACATCGAGCAGTTCCGCAGCGGCGGCCTCAACCTCGCCCACGGGGCGGCCGGAGTGCTGTACGCGCTCGACAGGAGCGGCGCCGGGCGGTGGCCCGAGCACGAGGACTGGCTGGTGCGGCGGGCGACAGCGCCACCGTCCGGCACCCGCTGCGGCTTCTACGACGGCCTGCACGGCGTGGCGTACGCCCTCGATCACCTCGGACGCCGCCAGGACGCGCTGGACGTGCTCGACATCTGCCTGCGCGAGCCCCTGGACGGGCTCGACCACAGCCTGGCGAGCGGGTTGTCCGGGATCGCGCTCAACCTGGCCGAGCTGGCCGGGCGCACCGGGGAGGCGTCGTTGCGCGACGCCGCCTGGCGGGCCGCCGAGCGGGTGATCGGGCAACTGGCCGACGACCCCGGCCCGGACGTCAGCGGCGGACGCAATCCGTACGCCGGGCTGCTGCGCGGCCGGACCGGACCGGCGCTGATGTTGCTGCGGCTCTACGAGCTCAGCGGTGACGACGAACTGCTGGGACACGCCGCCACGGCACTGCGCCAGGATCTGCGCCGGTGTGTGCTGCGGCCGGACGGCGCCCTGGAGGTCAACGAGGGCTGGCGGACGATGCCGTACCTGGCGCACGGCAGCGTCGGTATCGGGCTGGTCCTCGATGCGTACCTGCGCCACCGGGCCGACGACCGGTTCGCCGAGGCCAGCGCGGGGATCCGCCGCGCGGCGCGGTCGCCGTTCTACGCACAGTCCGGGCTCTTCGCCGGCCGTGCCGGCATCATCGCCTACCTCGCCGCCTCGGCCCACGATGCCGACCGCAGGGAACTCGCCGCACAGGTGGACCGGCTGGCCTGGCACGCGCTGCCGTACCGGGACGGGACCGCGTTCCCCGGCGAGCAGTTGCTGCGGCTCTCCATGGACTTCGGCACCGGCACCGCCGGCGTGCTCTACGCGCTGGCCTGTGCGCGACACGACGAGCCGCCGGTGCTGCCCTTCCTCGCGCCCCTGTCGGGCGCGCAGAGACTCCCTCGCGACAGCGGGGGCGACCGGATCGACGAACGGATGGAAGGGAGGTGAACGACATGGCGCTTCTGGACCTCCAGGGCCTGGAGATGGCTCCGGCCGACCGCACGGGTGGCGGTAGCCGGGCGAGCCTGCTGCTCTGCGGCGACAGCTCGCTCTCCGTCACGACCTGCAACTGATCCATCGCAGAACGCGGTCGCCCTGGGCGGGCAGACGTGCCCACCCAGGGCGACCGCGTAGCACTGGGAGGACCGATGCCGACGTTCGAGGCGGGGGACCGGCTGCTGAGGCGGACGGTTCTGGCCGGCGGCGGCTGGACCGGTGGACTCGCGGCGGTCGCGTTGCTCGGCGCGGCCGCTGAACTGTTGCTGCCCGCGGCCCTCGGCCGTGCCGTCGACGCCGCCCTCGCCGGCGGCTCCGGCTGGTGGGCGGTGTCCGCCGGTGCCCTGGTCGTCGTCCTCGTCTGCGTCGACACCCTCACCGACCTGGCCAGCGGATTCGGTGCGGCACGCGCCACCGCCGGGCTGCGCCAGCGCCTGCTGCGTCACCTGTTCGCCGTGGATGTGCGCACCACCCGCCGCCATCCGGTGGGTGATCTCGTCGGCCGGTTGGTTGGCCAGGCCGCCGACGCGGGACAGGCCGGCAACGCAGTCGTCCTGGCCATCGTGGCGGTGCTTCCACCACTCGGCAGCGTCGTCGCGCTCGCCATCATGGAACCGGTCCTGGGGATCACCCTGCTCGCCGGCCTCGGCCTGCTCGCCGTCCTCATGCGCGCCTTCGTGGCCGACGCCTCGGCCGCGACCGCCGGATACCAGCGGGTGCTCGGGGCCATCGCCGGCCGACTGCTGGAGTCGCTGACCGGTGCCCGGACCATCGCCGCCGCCGCCACCGTCCACCGCGAGGAGGACCGGGTGCTGGCGGCCCTGCCGGAGCTGGGCCTGCACGGCCGGCGCGCGTGGGAACTGCTGGCCCGGGCGAGTGCGCGTACCTCCGCCGTGGCGCCGCTGCTGCACCTGAGCGTCATCGCGGTCGGCGGGTACGCCCTGACCGCGGGCTGGCTCACGCCGGGCCAACTGGTCGCCGCCGTCCGGTACGCGGCCATGGGCGCCGGCCTCGGTGGGGTGCTCGCCACCCTGAACCACCTGGTCCGCAGCCGCGCCGGGGCACACCGGGTCGCCGAGCTGCTGGAACAGCCCGCCGCACCGGCGGGCGGGCGACCCCTTCCACCCGGCGGCGGGGCCCTGCGACTGCGCGGGGTACGCGTGCACGCCGACGACGGCCGGCCCATCCTGGACGGCATCGACCTGGACGTACCGGCCGGCGCGATCGTGGCCGTCGTCGGCGCGTCCGGTGCCGGCAAGTCGACCCTGGCCGCCGTGGCGGGACGGCTGCACGACCCCGACGGCGGTGAGGTGCTACTGGACGGTGTGCCGCTGCGCGACCTCGACGGGGCGACGCTGCGCCGAGCCGTCGGCTATGCGTTCGACCAGCCGGTGCTGATCGGCGCGACCGTCCACGACGCGATCGGCCTGGCGCTGCCGGTCGAGTCCGCGACGCCGCCGGCCGACGGGAGCCCGGCCACGCCGGCGGTCCTTCGGGGGGCCCGCAGGGCGGCGGTCGCCGACGTGATCGACCGTCTGCCCGACGGCTATCGCACCCCACTGGCGGACACACCGCTGTCCGGAGGCGAGACCCAACGCCTCGGCCTGGCCCGGGCGTTCGCCGCCGAGCGGCTGCTCATCCTGGACGACGCGATGTCCAGTCTGGACACCGCGACCGAGCACCGGATCACCGAGGCGGTTCTCGGACGCGGCGGCGAGCGCACCCGACTGGTGGTCACCCACCGGACCGCTGCCGCCGCCGCGGCCGACCTCGTCGCCTGGCTGGACGGCGGTCGGCTGCGCGGCCTCGCGCCGCACCGGCGACTCTGGGCCGACCCGGACTACCGCGCTCTCTTCCAGCCGGCCGGCGGTGGGCCGTGAGCCGTCCCAGCGTACGACGGGTGACCTGGCGGGCCTTGCGGGCCCGCCGGCGTGACCTCGCCCGGCTCTGCGGCTGGTCGCTCGTCGAGTCGCTGCCCGCGCTGCTCGCCGGCCTCCTGGTCGCCCGGGCCGTCGACGACGGTTTCCTGGCCGGGCGGCTCCTCGACGGCCTGGCGTGGCTGGGGGTACTCGCCGTGACCGTGCTGGTCGGCGCGGCGGCGACCGGTCGGACGTACCGCAGCCTCGGCGCGGTGGTCGAGCCGTTCCGTGACGAGGTGGCCGCTCAGGTGGTCCGGGGTGCCCTGCGCGACGCCACCCGGGCGGGTGGCCGCCCGGACAGCGCGGCCGTGACCCGGCTGACCCACCAGATGGAGATCGTCCGCGACACCTTCGCGGGCCTGCTGATGGTGACCCGCGGTTTCCTCTTCTCCGCCGGCGCGGCCCTGCTCGGCCTGCTCGCCCTGGCGCCGGTGGTGGCGGCGCTGGCCGCCGCGCCGCTGGTCGCCGGTCTGGCCGTGTTCCTCGCCGCGTTGCCGGCGATGGCCGGGCACCAGCGCGCGTACGTCCGGGCTGGTGAGCAGCTCGGCCAGTCGGCGTCGGCCGCGCTGGCCGGTCACCGTGACGTGCTGGCCTGCGGCGCCCAGGCACGCGTCACGGCCGACGTGGAACGGCAGGTGTCCGCACAGGCCGCCGCCGAACGCGCCCTCGCCCGGATGGCGGTGATCCGCAGCCTCAGCCTCGGCATCGGCGGCTGGTTGCCGCTGGTCGTGCTGCTCTCGGCCGCTCCGTGGCTGGTCGAACGCGGACTGACGGCGGGCGCGGTGCTGGGGGCGCTGATCTACGTCTCCACCGGCCTGCAACCGGCCCTGCACACGCTGGTGCAGGGCATCGGCGGCGGCGGGCTGCGGTACGCGGTCACCCTGGAGAACATCCTGCGGGCCGGTCCGGTGTCCGATGGACCCCACCTGCCCACTCCCACCACCCGGACGCCGCGCTCGCGCCCGCCGGCCCGTCCGGTCGACGGCTCACCGGCCGTCGAGGTCCGCGGACTGACCTTCGGCTACGGCCCGCGCGCCCGGCCCGTTCTCCGGAACTTCGCACTGACGCTGGCCGACGGGGATCACCTCGCCGTGGTCGGCCCGAGCGGCGTGGGCAAGTCCACACTGGCCGCCCTGCTCGCCGGTCTGGTGCCGCCGCAGGCGGGCACGGTCCGCCTGGCCGGCGCGGCGGTGGCCGACGCCGAGCCGGCCCACCTGGCCCGGATGAGAGTGCTGGTGCCTCAGGAGGCGTACGTCTTCACCGGCAGCCTCGCCGACAACCTCCGCTACCTGCGGCCGGACGCCGACGACGACCTGCTGGAGGTCACCCTCGCCGCGCTCGGTGCGCGCCCCCTGGCGACGCGCCTGGGCGGTCTGGACGCGCCGGTCGTGCCGGCTCTGCTCTCCGCCGGTGAACGGCAGCTCATCGCGGCGGTCCGGGCCTGGCTGGCGCCCGCCCCGCTGGTGGTCCTCGACGAGGCGACCTGTCACCTGGACCCGGCGCTGGAGGCGACCGTCGAGAGTGCCTTCGCCCGGCGGCACGGCAGTCTCGTGGTGATCGCGCACCGGATCAGTTCCGCGCTGCGGGCCGATCGGGTGCTGGTCCTCGACGGCGACGAGCCCGTGGTGGGAACGCACGAGCAGTTGATGGCCCGATCGGCCACGTACCGGGCCCTCGTCGGTTGCTGGGATGATCCGGTGGCGCTGTCCCGGACGGGGGCCCGGCTGAGCTGACCTCCGCGCCCCGAGCCGACGGCGCCGTCAGATCCAGCCTGCCTCGCCTGCCATCCGCACGGCCTCCACCCGGGTGCGCGCACCCGCCTTGCGGGTGATTCGACCGAGGTGGTTGCGGACGGTGCCCCGGCTGAGCCCGAGCGTCGCCGCCACCTCGGCGACCGGCGCCCCGGCCGCTGTCAGCGTCAACACCTCTGTCTCGCGGCTGGTCAGCGGGCTGTCCGAGCGCAGCGCCGCGACGACGAGATCCGCGTCGAGCACCGGCTCCCGGCGAGCGAGCCGGCGGATCCCGTCGATGACCCGTTGGGGGCCTGCGTCGCTGCGCAGGATGCCGACCGTCCGGGTCGGGCAGAGCATGCCGCGCAGTCGCCGTGCCCGATGTGGGTGGGCCAGCACCAGGACGGGGCACCGACCGAAGCGGCTCGGGTCGACTCCCTCGACGACGTCGAGGTCGGCCACCACCACGTCGGGGCGTTGGGCGCGGACGGCCGCGGAGACCGCGTCGCCGCGATCCACCTCCGCCACGACGCGGATGTCGTCCTCGGCGGCGAGGACGAATGACAGCGCGCCCAGCACCAGGGCACCGTCCAAAGCGAGCAGGGTACGGATCACGATGAACCTTTCCGCACTCCGAAGGCGATTACACTACGTCGATATTCAAACACGCATCCGTTGGGCCCGCACGGCGACGGGGGCGGGGCCGGACACGTCCACCGGCCCCGCCCCCGACGGCTACAACCAGCCGTTACTCCGCGCGCGCCACACCGCTTCCAACCGGTTGCGCGCACCGGTCTTGCGCAGGATCACCGAGAGGTGATTGCGCACCGTCCCGTGTGCCAGATAGAGGCGGGCCGCGATCTCCTTCAGGGGCAGACCCTCGGCCGCCATCCGCAGCACGTCCATCTCCCGAGGCGTCAACGGGATCTCCGGAGGGCTCAGCACCGCCACCGCGGCGGCCGGATCGATCGCCCGCTCCCCGGCGGCGAGCGCGCGGATCGCCCGCACCAGCTCCACCAGGGAGCTGTCCTTCCCGAGCAGGCCGCGTGCGCCGGCCGCCAGCGCGGCCTCCACCAGGGCGGGGCTCCACCGAGGGCTCATCGCCAGCACGGCGGCGTGCGGCGCCTCGGCGCTGATCCGGGTGACCATCTCCACCGGGTCGGGCGACTCCGGTGTCAGCGCCAGCACCACCACCTGGGGTCTGCACCGGCGTACCACCGTCAACAACTCGCCGACACCCTCGACGTCGGCGACCACCTTCATGTCCTCCTCACCTGACAGCGCGGCGCAGAGCGCACCGCGCAGTAAACCCATGTCCTCGGCGACGACAACGTGGATCACCACGTTTCTCCGATCTCAGGTACGCGTCACACCGGCCACCGATCCCGGAACGTCCACGGGCTGGTCAGGGCGGTCGTGCGCGACGGACGGATAGGCATGGGCCCGCGGCACCGTCACTGCAGACGGGCACGGGCACTGATCGACCAGGCCAGCGGATGGGACCGAGCGTGTCGGCCGGCATCCGGGTCGGTCGACGCGCCTCAGCCCGGGCGGGCGATCGCAGACGGAGCGTGGCTCTCGACGAGGAGTGGCACGAGTTCGCAGGGCACCCCGGAGGCGAGGGGCGACTGCCGGTCGACGGGCCGGATCAGACCCGGCCCCGCCGTCGATCCATTGTCGACGCCGGCGGCCTCCTGGTCGACCGGCGCGACGGGTCGGCCGGGAAGTTCGGCGGCCACCGCCAACGGGGCCGGGCGTGCGGCGAGGTGCCCCTTCGAGGCCGTGGGACGCGTGGGGACGGCGACGGACATCGGCGGCGGCGCGGCGGGAGGCGGCGCTGCCGTGGCACATACGACCACCGGCGCGGCGCGGACGGGCGACACCGCCGAATCCGCCGGTGGTGTCGGCGCGGCCGCCACGGGAGGCGAGTCGGTCATCGGCACGGTGGCCGGCCCGGGCGCTGGGGGAGCGGTCAGCGGAGGTGTCGCCGGAGGGATCACCGCCCTGAGATCGGGCGGTAGAACGGCGTCGGTGACACGGAGAAGCGCCACGATGACAGACTGGATCGGCACTGTCCGTACGATGGCGACGACATGCGGCAGTGGGGCGGTGATCAGGCCCACCGCGAGAGAACCGGCCGGTACGGGCAGCGCGTGTGCCTCGGCCGCGGCGGGGACCGGCCGCGGTGCCGGATCAGCGGCCGGCCGGGACGGGTGCCCGTGGCGAGTTGGACGATGAGCCGCGGGCGCTGGGGACGCGGGCCGGAGCCTCGCGCGCTCGGCAGCGCCGGGCGGGACGGCTGCGCCGACCCGAGGCAGCGGCACGGACCCGGGCGACGCGTCCCTGGGCCGGCGAGGCGGCGTCGAGGGTGTCACGTCGCGGGGGGTGACGACGCTACCGATGGCCCCGGCCAGCGGGGCGCGGGGCCGATCAGGGCGGGGTTTGTCGGCCCGCACGACGCGCGGGCGCTCACCCGCGGAGCGCTCCGCGACCGTGAGCCGTGCGATCGGCTCGACCAGAGCGCGGATCTGCCGATGAGGCTCGTTGCCGGGGTCGCTGCGTATCCCGTCGGCGGCGGCCGGCCCCTGGAACAGGGCGGCCAGGAGGAAACCGGCCCCGACGGCAGCCGCGATCAGCACCAACCGCCGGGCGAGCCTGCGCAGTCGGCCGGCCACGGGCGCAGCCGACCGGCTCGACGCAGACATCGTCGTGGTTCCGTTGACGGGACTTCGCACGCGGGCACTACCCCCCTTCCCTCTGGATTGCTGACCCATAGTAGCGATGCACTCACCTATTCGCATCCGGTGATGCGCGCGGGTCGTCGGCCACGTCATCTCCGCCACGAGGCCGCGCCCTGCTGGCGGCGGACACGGACCCATCGCTGATGCGAAACACTCATTGCGAAAACTATCTCCAGGGGCGTATAAACGAAAGGAGTCTTTCGATTAGGAGTGTCACTCCATGGAACCGACCGGGTCCGAGCGTCGCGTGCGGGTACGCGACGCCACCACGCTGCGCGCGCTCGCTCACCCGCTGCGCCTGCGGTTGCTGCGCTACCTGCTGGCCGCCGGCCCGCGAACCGCCGCCCAGTGCGCCGAGGCTCTCGACGACACGGGCTCGAACTGCAGCTACCACCTGCACCAGCTGGCCCGGCACGGCCTCATCGAACGGGCCCCCGCCGAGGGGACCAACCGACGTGACCGGCCCTGGCGTGCCGCCGCCACCGGGCTCGAATACCTCCCCGACTCCGACGACGCCGACGGACAGCAGGTCAACGACGCACTGACCGCGCTCGAGTTCGACGAGGTGTTCCGGTCGCTGCAGCGCTACCAGAACCGGCAGCACAAGCTGACAGACGAGTGGCGGGGGAGCGCGACCTTCCACAACTACACGCTGTCGCTCACCCCGGAGGAGTTGCGACACCTCACGCTGACCCTGGACGCCGTCATCCGGCCGTACCTGCGCCCCCTGCGCAACGCGCCCCCGAGCGACGCCCGACCGGTCAGCCTCAGCCTGCAGGCCTACCCCACACCGGAATTCGTCTGACATGGTGACGCTGTTGCGTCACCGCGGATTCGTCGTGATCTGGGCCGCGGGGCTCTGCTCGAGCGTGGCGAGCTGGTTGCTGCTCACCGGGCTGCCGATCTACGTGTTCGGTGTGACCGGGTCGGCGTTCACCACCTCCGCCGTCTTCCTCGTCGAGCTGCTGTGCGGCATCACGCTGGGGTCGTTCGCCGGTGCCCTGGCCGACCGCTACGACAGGTTCCGGCTCATGGGCTGCGCCGCCGTGGCGCAGGCGGCAGCGGTGCTTCCCCTGCTCGCCGAACCCGGCCACCATCTGTGGATCATTTGCCTGATCGCTGGCGCCCAGGCCGTGCTGACCCAGACGTTCGACTCCGCCCGCAACGCGGCGCTGCCCAGCCTCGTCGAGCCCGCGCACCTGGTGAGCGCGAACAGCATGGTGGCGCTCAACATCAGTGTGGGACGGCTCATCGGAGGCTCGCTCGGTGGGTTCGCGATCACCCGCGCCGGCACCGGTTACCTCGCCATCGGCGCCGTCGTGGCCTTCACGACCACGGCAGCCCTGATCGTCGTCGGCCGCCGGGCCGCGCGTCGCGGCGTCGCGGCGTCGAACCCACCGGAGCGTACGTCGTCGTTCTTCGCCACCTGGAGGTCCGGCCTCGCGGCGATGCTGCGCAACCACACCGTGCGGGTGACGATGCTGAGCGTGGCGCTGGGTGGCATCGCGCAGGGCCTGTTCGTGGTGCTCTTCGTGGTCTTCGTCAGCCGCGCGCTGCATGCCGACGGCACGCTCACCGGCGTGCTCCGTGGCGTACAGGCGATCGGCGGTGTGGCCAGCGGGCTCATCGTCGGCATGCTGGGGACGCGGCTCAGCTCCCGGCTGCTGATGAGCCTCGGCGCCACCACGTTCGGCCTGATCAGCGCGGTCATCTGGAACGGGCCGGCGGTCACCCGTCAACCCGGGTGGTACGTCCTGCTGTTCATCCTGGTCGGCGTGCCGGGCGTCGCCTACAGCAGCGGGGCGTTCGCGCAGATTCAGCAGAGCGTGCCGGACACCGATCTCGGCCGGGCCTTCGGCGCGTACTACGCGATCTACAACGCGGCACAGGGCCTGGGCATGGTGGCGGCCGGTCTGCTCGGCGACGCGCTCAGCGTCGTGCTCGTCCTCAACGTGCAGGCCGCGTTGTACCTGGCCTCCGGTGTGGTCGCCTTCGTGGGCCTGCGCCCTGGTGGCCGCGTCGCTCGGTGGTCGGGCAGAAAGATCCTGGTCAGCAGGGACGAGCGCCGGGAGACCGTCGAGTCTGCTCCGTAGCCGCGGCGATCCGGGACGGCTCGCTCACCCTGGCCCAGGCCACCGCACCGACTGACCAGCGCGGGACCGCACGTCGGGTCAGTCGGAGGCCTCGTTGATGAGGTGGCGCAGGTCGTCGGCGCCGTTGCTCTCCGCCCGGTAGCGGATGGCCGGCTTCATCCTGCCGGCGGCGACCGCGAGCGGCCACCGCCGGCGCGGTTGTGGCGTCAGAGTCGGGAGGTGAAGGTGGCCAGGAAGCGGTGCGGGGTGACGACGCCGGCGTTGTCGAAGCAGATCACGTCGACGTCGGCGTTGGTGGTGTACGTCCACGGTTGGGTGAGGTGGCAGTAGTTGCTGCCCGCGCCCTGCGCCACCACCTGGACGTGGGTCTCCTTGAGCCCGATCTGCGGGAAGGTCGCCAGGTAGCGGCCGGCCGGCACCAGCGGCGCCACCGTGTTCGCCCCGACGCCGAGCACCGAGTTGTCGTTGGTCGGCCCACCGACGGCGGTGCCCAGGTAACCGAAGTACGACGGCGGCGCGAGGGAGCCGATCACCGGCCGCCGGCGGTGGTACGACAGGGCGAAGTCGGTGTTGGTGAGCGCGCCGGCCTGGTCGTAGCAGAAGACGTACACCTGCACGTCGCTACCGACCGCGGCCCAGGAGTAGACCTTGCACCGGCGGGGGCCGGCGTTCGGCTGTACGGCGGTGACCTGCACGTCGCCGGCGAGCACCCCGGCCAGCCCGACCCCGGGCAGCCGCACCAGGTACTGCCCGACCCCCAGTGGCCCGACCGTGTTCACCACGCCCGTCGAGTTGTACGACTGCACCACGACGCCGCCGCCCCACTGCACGTACGCGTGGGAGGTGCCGGCCGGCAGCACGCCCGAACTGGTCGTCCAGAGCACGGTGAACGGGGTGTCCTCGCGCGTGCCGCCGGGCCTGTGGCACTGCACGTCGACGATCTCGTCGGCGCCGGACTGGAACCAGCGAACCACCTCGCAGTAGTGCCCGGTCCGGTTCACCGGGGTCACGTGCGGCACGCCCCGCGAGCTGGCGCCCACCTGGGGGAAGCGGACCTGGAACCGGCCGGGCGCGAGCTTGACGCCGTCCGCCCAGGCGGCCGGGAACGCGGTCTTCCAGCTACCCCACTGCCGGCTGGTGTCCAGCACGGTCCAGACCGGCACCGTGGGGTCCTGCACGTACGCGAACCCCCAGCGGTCGGCGGTGGCCGCGGCGGCCGGTGCCGCCGGCGTGAGTGCGCCGGCGGCCAGGACGGCGGCCAGCGCGGCGGTGACGAACGATCGGAGACGCATGTGTTCCTCCATTCGACGGGAACATGTCGGGGAGGAGTGTGCTCGTCGTGACGTAATGGTCACAGTCGGCTACCGCGTGCTCCGGTGTCGGTTGTCGGCCACCCGGGCCCGAGCCGATCGGTGCCGTGAACGATGGACGGCCCCCTCGCCGGGGCGAGAGGGCCGTCCAGGAGCGCGCCGGCGGGGATCAGCCGCCGGCGAACGTCGGTTCCACTCCGCACTTGGCGTTCTGGTTCAGGCAGGACCTCACCAGGGCGCCCAGGTGGTCGGGCTCCCAGGCGTTCATGAAGTCGCCGTGCATCGAGGACGGCTTGCCGGAGGAGAGACTGAGACCGTCCCCGCCCAGCGACTCGTAGTTGACCATGAAGGAGAGATCGGGCACCGCCACCGGGTACCTGCCGGTGCAGACACCGTTCACGGGGTCGCCCATGTGCGACTTGTGATCGGGCGAGTCGATGTTCCTGCCGTCCCAGCAGTCCTTGAACACCAGCTGGAAGATCAGGTTGCCGCCGGCGGCGCAGACCGGCCAGTTGCCGTCGGCGCTGCGGCCGATCTCGGCGCTGCCCGCGCACCAGAACTGGTTACTGCCGCTGCTCTTCGGGGTGTCCACCTGTCGCTTGGCGTCGCCCTCGACCACCCGCAGGCCCGGCGGGAAGGGCTTGACGGTCGACGGGTCCTTGACCCGGGAGCCGTAGTAGACCCGGAAGCTCTTCATCGGTACGGGCTTGCCGTCCTTGCGCAACTCCGGGACCCAGTAGGCGCTCAGGTCACCAGGGGCGTTGCAGGTGGTCTTGGAGGAGAGCAGCTTGTCGGTCGTGGTGAAGGCGTCGACCTTGGGGCCGAAGAACGTGTGCTGGTGCGAGGCGCCCGACAGGCCGGGCAGGACGATGGGGTCGTCCGGGGCGGAGTTGGCGACCTCGCAGTCGGTGTGGAACTCGGGGACGCGGGTGGTGCCCGGCGGCACCGCCTTCGGCTTGATCGCGGTGAAGGCGGCCAACTCCTTGCTCCACGCGGCCTGGTCGACCGGCACCCAGCCGGCCGCCGGCGGGGTGGTCGGCGTGCCGGGAGCGGTCGGCGTCCCCGGCGTCGCCGGGCCGGAACTCGGCGTGGGGGACGCGCTCGGCGTCGTGCCCGTCGCGGGGCCGAACGTGAACCAGTTCAGGTTCACGAAGTCCGAGCGGGAGGCGCTCTTCATGACGGCGAAGACGGTCTGTGGGCCGGTCGGCACGCCGGACGCCCTGGCCGTGGCGGTCGTCCACTTCTGCCAGCCGCCGGTGTGGGCGACCGGGAAACTGGCCAGCAGCGCGCCGGTCTGCGTGCCGAGGCGCAGTTCGACGGCCCCGCCGTCGGTGTTGTGCGCGGCGACCCGGGCCGTCAGCTCCGCGCCGTTTATCGAGACGCCGTCGTACCGCAGCCAGTCGCCGTTGGCGAGCCAGCCGACGTTCCTGCCGCCGTCGGCGTCGCCGGTGCTCTCGGTCTGCGCACCGGACTGCGCCGCGAAGGCTTCCGCCTGGACCCGGCCGGGCACGGCGACCTCCTCGGCCTGGGCGCCGGCGAGGTAGATTCCACTGCCGCCCAACGCGGCGACGACCGCGCAGGCGAGCGTGACGCGGGCGAGTCGACGGCGCTTTCGCGCCTGGTCCGGCGGTGCGACATGCGCGGGGGGAGTCCGCATTACCAGTGGTTTCCTTCGAGTCGGCGATAACGCTCCTGTCGGGTGAAGTATGTGCACGTCCAGAGCCTGCATCAACGTGCGGAAAAAGAATTAAGGAGGGCTGTGGGCAGGTCTCCTGGTAGCCGTCGTCCCGGCTTCGGATAACAGTTTTTCGCCCACGCAGCCTTAATTTTGTTTTAACTCCTTGAAGGCGACCCGGCCCTGCTGATTACGGATTTCGCGGTAACGAATCGTCTTTCGATCGGATACTGGAGGGCATGTCGTCCAGCCCTGGCGCTCCTCGGCTCGCGCGCCGGCCGGGGCGGCTGGTCGCCTTCAGCGACGGTGTCTTCGCCATCGCCGTCACGCTTCTCGTGCTGGAGATCCAACCGCCGAAGGACTTCGGGCGGCTCCTGCCGGGCCTCGGGGCGTTGTGGCCGTCGTACCTGGGGTACGCGCTGAGCTTTCTGCTCGTCGGGCAGGTGTGGGTCAATCATCACGTCATGTTCGACCGGGTCCGGCACGTCGACCGTCCGGTCCTGTTCCTCAACACGCTGCTCCTGATGGTCATCGCGTTCCTGCCGTTCTCCACGTCGCTGCTCGCCGCCGCGCTCCGCGCGGAGCAGGGGCTGCGGACGGCGGTTGTCGTCTACGGCACGACACTGTGGTTGGCAGCGGCCCTGTTCAACGTCATCTGGGTCCATCTTCGCCGGGCGAGACTCCTGGACCCCAGTCTCGGCCCCTTCGGCGTCCGGGCCATCGGCCGTCGATTCGCACTCGCGCTGGTCTGGATCGGCGGCGGCATCCTCGTCGGCGCGTTCGTGCCGATCGCGGGCGTCGCCATCATCGCGGCCTTCCTGCCCGCCTACTACCTGCCCATCCGCGGCGAGTACGGCGAGGACGACAAGACCACCGACCGCCCCGGCTGAGCCGGACCGGGTGGCCCGGAGACCGGCTCGGCGTACATCGGCGACGAGGCCGTCGAAATATTGTGGGTGCGGCTGTCGATCGGGACCGGCTCTCTTCGTAGCCATGGTGAGAGCCCGGAATCGAGACGGGCCACACCCCGCTGGAGGGCACGATGACCACCACCGCGCAGACCACCCGCACCACGACGTCGGCCTTCCGCGCGCTGATCGGGGCCGGCGTGATCGCCACGGTCGCCGCGAGCGCCGCCACCATGGCCGTCGCCGCCGTCGGCCACGCGGCCGGAATCAGCCTCGACATGAGCGGCGCTTCGATTCCGGTCACGGGGTTCGGCGTGCTGACCGCCGTCTTCTCGTCGATCGGCGTGCTCCTCGCCGTGCTGCTGTCCCGCTTCGCGCGGCGTCCGCGGCGCGCGTTCGTCCGTACGACTGTGGTGCTGACGGTCCTGTCCCTGGTGCCGGACGTGCTCGCCGACGCCGGGACGGCCACCAAGGCGCTGCTGATGCTCACCCACCTGGTCGCGGCCGCGATCGTGATCCCGGCCGTCGCGCGCCGCCTGGCCGCCTGACCTGTTCCAGCCATCGTCGAGCTATCGGAGGATCATCATGAAGCAGTACCTGCTGTCCGTGCACTTCGTCGAGGGCGCGCCGACGCCGTCGGACGAGGAGATGGAGATCATGTTCCGGGAGACCGGGCGGATCAACGACGACATGCAGGCCGCGGGCGCCTGGGTCTTCGCCGGGGGGCTCACGTCACCCGACAGCGCCACAGTCGTCCGGGTCGAGAACGGCGCCACCTCCATGAGCGACGGGCCGTTCGCCGAGACGAAGGAACACATCGTCGGATTCTGGGTGATCAAGTGCGCGGACCTGGACCAGGCATTGGCCTGGGCCGAGAGGTGCGCGGCGGCCTGCGGCGCGGTCGAGGTGCGCCCGTTCGACGATCTGTCCCAGGCCTGAGCGGGCAGCCGTCGCCCGACATGGACCTGGCGAGCGTCTACCGCGCGGAGTACGGCCGCTGCGTCGCCACCCTGGCCCGCCTCCTCGGTGACATCAACCTCGCCGAGGAGGCGGTCCAGGACGCCTTCACCACGGCGCTGCAGAAGTGGCAGACCCTGCCACCCAACCCCGGCGCCTGGATCGTGACGACCGCACGCAACCGGGCCATCGATCGGCTCCGCCGGGAGTCGACCCGCGAGGCCCGGCACGCCCAGGCCCTGCTGCTGCACCAACAGGACGAGCCCCAGGAGGTGGGACCGGTGAAGGACGACCAGCTACGACTCATCTTCATCTGCTGTCACCCGGCGCTCGCCCCGGACGCGCGGACGGCCCTCACGCTCCGCCTGCTCGGCGGTCTCGAGGTACCGGAGATCGCCCGGGCCTACCTGGTTCAGGAAACGACAATCGCGCAGCGGATCGTGCGCGCGAAGAAGAAGATCCGGGATGCCCGCATCCCGTACCGGGTACCCGCTGAACACGAGCTGCCGGACCGGCTGCCGCCCGTGCTCACCGTGCTCTACCTGATGTTCAACGAGGGCTACGCCTCCACCGCCGGGCCACTGATCAGAACGGACCTGTGCGCCGAGGCGATCCGGCTCGCCCGCGAGCTGGCCGCGTTGATGCCCGACGAACCCGAGGTCCTGGGCCTGCTCGCCCTGCTGCTGCTGACCGAGGCGCGCCGGCCGGCCCGGCTCGGCCCGACCGGCGAACTGGTGCTCCTCGCCGACCAGGACCGGTCACTGTGGAGCCGGGCACTCATCGCCGAGGGCCACGATCTGGTCCGGCGCTGCCTGCGGCGTAACCGGCCCGGCCCGTACCAGATCCAGGCCGCGATCGGCGCGGTGCACACCGATGGCGCGGCCACCGACTGGCCGCAGGTTCTGGCGCTGTACGACCAGCTCTTCTCGCTCGCGCCGACTCCCGTCGTCGCGCTCAACCGTGCCGTCGCGGTCGCCGAGGTGCACGGGCCGGCGGCGGCCCTCGCCGCGTTGGCGGACGTCGACCTCCCGGGCTACCACCGGCTGCCCGCCACCCGGGCCGAGCTGCTGGCCCGGCTCGGACGCGACTCCGAGGCCCGCGCCGCCTACGACCAGGCCATCGCACTGACCAGCAACGAGACCGAGCGTGCCTTCCTGCGGACGCGTCGTACCGAACTCACCCACCCGAGGAGACCATCGTGACCGCCACCTACACCTTCGACGTCTTCGCCAGCCTCGACGGCTTCGGCGCCAGCACTGGCAACTGGGGCGGCTACTGGGGTAAGCAGGGGCCGGAGCTGCTGGAGCGCCGACTCGCCACGTACGACGAGGACCAGCGCATGGTCTTCGGCGGCGGCACCTACCGGGTGTTCATGGGAATGCTGGCCGACAGCACCGAGGAGTCCGAGGTCCGGGACGCGTGGGTCACCCGCATGGTCAACCTTCCGGCGACGATCGTGTCGAACACGGTGCAGGGCCCCCTTGACTGGCCGGACGGGACCATCGTGCGCGGTGACGCCGTCGACGTCGTCGCCCGGCTCAAGGAGGAGTCCGAGGTGCCGTTGCGGTCACACGGCAGCCTCTCGATGAACCGGGCACTGCTGGCCGCCGGTCTGGTCGACTTCGTTCAGGTGACGCTCTTTCCGGTGCTCACCGGTCAGACCGGAACGGAGCCGATCTTCCACGGGATGGCCGACTACGACCTGGAGCTGATCGAGAGCCGGACGCTGGACTGCCGCTCCCAGGAACTCATCTACCGACCCACCCTGCACAGCTGAGTCGTCCCTGCCACCCGACGGTGGCGCGGTGCCGCCGGCCGTGCCTGGTGATCCCCGGCGGCGGCACCGGACACCCACCCGTGCCGGTCAGCAGCGCACCTCGGTCTCCTTCTGCGCCACGTCGGAGATCCCACCGAGGGCCCGGGTGCACACCGTCAGCGTGTTGGCGCCCAGCGACCAGACGTCCGGGCCGCTCGAGCACTGCAGGTCGCGAAGCGTGCTTCCGGTGACGATCGAGGTGCAGACCTGGTAGGAGCCGTGGCTGGCCCGGTACTGCTGCCACACGTACGTGTAGGCGTAGTTCTTGCCGCAGCCCTTGTACTGCTTGACCGAGGCGGCGGTCTGCCCGCCGACGGTGACGTACGCCGTCGCGCCGATCTGCACCGAGCTCGCGCAGCGCGGGTTCGTCTCGGCGTGGGCGGGGCCGGCGAACGCCAACGTCGCGGGCACAGCCAGCCCAGCGGCCGCGAGGATGCGTACGCCGCGTCGGGAAAGGCTCTTCATCGATGACCTCCTTCAATGCACCGGGACCGTCGATCCCCGTGTCGTCGATGCACCACATTGATGGTCACCGTGGCCCGTTCGGTAGCCTCTGACACGCCTTGACAACGTCTGACGGAGTCGTCTGACATGGGGGACTGATGAAGGACCAGCGTGCCGCCGCGGAGTCGAGTCAGGACGGACGGGCCGCCGAGAGGTTCGCCGAGCAGTTGCGGACACTGCGCAGCGCCGCGGGAGACCCGTCGTTCCGCAAGATGGCGGGGCGGTCGGGTCGGATCTCGCACACGACCCTGCACGAGGCCGCCGCCGGGACCAGGTTTCCCTCGTGGGAGACCACGCGGGAGTTCGTCCGAGCCTGCGAGGCGGACGAGGCCCAGTGGCGGCGCCGATGGGAGGACGCGCAGCGCCCGGGGATGGCCCAGCCCAGCGGGGACGGTGACCTCGAGCCGGTCGTCGCCGCGTCCGCGCCGACGGAGCAGGGCGCGTTGCAGGTCGTGGAGTATCCGCGGGCCGCGGATGGCGTCGCGAGTACGCGGCGGCGTCGCCTGCCGTGGCTCAACGCCGCCGCGGTGGTGCTGGTGGTGGCGGTGGCCGCCGTCCTGGGCCTGAGCGTTCGTGGCCGGTCGGGCCCCGACGACTCCGGCACCCCGACCGCGTCACCGTCATCGGTGGCGTCGCCGTCCACGACGGCGTTCTCGGACTCGCTGATTCCCGGGGACTCGAGCAGGTTCGTCGCCGACGTCACCATCCCCGACGGCACCCAGGTGAAGGTGAACACCCAGTTCGACAAGGTGTGGGCACTCGCGAACGTGGGAAGGGTCGACTGGCACCACCGGTACCTGGCGCGTACGGAGCCCACCGCCGACGGTGACGGTTGCCAGACACCGAATCGGGTGCCGATCGGTGACACGCCGCCCGGTGAGCAGGTGATGATCCGTGTTCGGGTCACCGCGCCGAGCCGCCCCGGCAGGTGCTGGGTCAGTTGGAAGATGGTCGACGAGACCGGGCGGGAGTACTTCCCCACCCGGCGGCCGGTGTACTTCATGGTCACCGTGACCGCCTGACGAATCGCCCCGAGCGGCGTGCGGATGCGCACGCTCGATGTCAGGCGCGGGCTCGACCCAAGCTGACAACACCGCGTTCATCGAGGTCGGTGACGGCCTGACGGATCTGACAGGACACCGGGGGTACCGAACAGCGGGGCGCTTCTCGCAGGGTGATGTCGCACCGAGATCGACTCACCAGCTACGAGGAGGACCCATCTTGCGCCGTCCCTGGTTAACCGTCGGGCTCGCCGCGCTCTGTGTGGCCGTCGGCGTCCCGGCCCACGCGGCGGCATCCGGCGCCACAGCGCAGCCGACCGCCGCCACGGCCGCGCGGCCGGTCGTGGACATGGAGGCCACCGTCCTGGCCGCCCAGATCGACCCCCGCCGTGCCGACAACACACTGACTCCGGGTGCGAAGAACTCCGTGCTCGCCGTGGAGCAGGCGTTGCAGGCGCAGGGCCTGCTGAACGCGCAGTGGGTCGACGGCTACTTCGGCACGGTGACCGTCTCGGCGTACGCGGCGTACCAACGCTCACTCGGCTACACCGGGCTGGCCGCGAACGGGCTGCCCGGCACGACGTCGCTGACGAAGCTCGGGCTGAACCGCTACACCGTCGGCAACACGATCGGTCCGGGCGCGAAGGTCCAGCGCGACGGGTACGTCGTCAACGCCCGTACCCAGGCGATGCTGGCCGAGGCCCAGCGTCTGCTCGGTTACACCCTGGTGCTCGACCAGGGCTCGTACAACCCTGGGGGCGACCCCACCTCGGCCGGTACGCACGACGGCGGGGGTGTGGTGGACATCGCGGTCACCGGCATGACCGCGGCCCGGCGCACCGCCGTCGCCCGGGCCCTGCGCCAGGTCGGCTTCGCCGCCTGGGTCCGCAACCCGAACCAGGGCGACTGGCCATGGCACATCCACGCCACGGCGATCAACGACACGGACCTGTCCAGTCAGGCGCAGCACCAGGTCGGCGACTACTACCTCGGCATGAACGGCCTGGCCAACCAGGGACCGGACGACGGCCCCCAGATCCCGATCAAGACCTGGGAGCAGTACCAGCGCGGGCAGTGACCCGCACCCCCTCACCGTTCTGAAAGGACACCATGAACATCCGTAAGAGCCTCGCCGCCGCCGGCATCGCGCTGGCAGCGACCACCTCGATCCTCAGCGTCGCATCGCCCGCGTCGGCGGCGGCCCGAGACGGGGTCTGCGACAGCGGCGAATTCTGCTACTACTACAACAGCGACAACGCGGGATCGATCTCGGACTTCACCGGTTCGCTCGACGACTACGGCACCGAGCAGCCCTCGTGCTACGACTTCAAGGGCGCTGGCGCTGGCAAGGGCCTGTGCATCAAGAACGAGGCCGCCTCGGTCTGGAACCGCAGCACCAAGACCGTCCGCGTCTACTACAACAGCGGCTACGCCGGTTCTTACCAGGACTTCGCGGCCGGCGCGAAGGGCAACCTCAACGCCACGCTGAAGAACAACAACGCCTCGCACCAGTTCTCGCCGTCGACGCGCACGAACCTGTCGTACGCCCTGTACCAGGCCAGCGGCGGCACGGTCACGTGCGGCTTCGACGGTTACACCACCACGCCCGGCCGGCACGAGGGCATCGACATCGCCCGCAGCGTCGGCTCGGACGTGCGCGCCCTGGTCTCCGGAACGGTCATCTACGTCGCGCAGGGCAGCACCGGCAGCGGCGGCCTGTCCACGATCTCCGTCTACAACTCCTCGCTCAACAAGACGGTGATCTACCTGCACACCGCGCCCAGGTCCGGGGTGAGCGTGGGCGACGCCATCAGCAAGGGCGAGATCATCGCCGATGAGTCGTGGCACGGAGTGTCCTCCAGCTCGGGCGCGCACACCCACGTCGAGGTCCGGGCCGGCCGGCAGACCCACGCGGCCGTCAGCGTCGGCGACCCCACCCTGGACAACGCCGACCCGACCGCGTTCTGGAACTCCCAGGGCTACAACGAGAGGTAGGACGCCATGAATATCCGCAAGGGCCTCGCCGTCGTCGGCGCCGTCCTCGCCATGTCCACCTCCATCCTGAGTGTCGCCTCGCCGGCAGCGGCGGCCGAACGGGACGGAACCTGCGACAGCGGCGAGTTCTGCTACTACTACAACAGCAACCAGGCCGGCTCGGTCTCCGACTTCACCGACTCGCTGGACGACTACGGCACGACCCAGCCGACCTGCTACGACTTCAAGGGCGCGGGTTCCGGCAAGGGCCTGTGCGTGAAGAACAACGCGGCGTCGGTGTGGAACCGGACCGGCAAGACCGTGCGGGTCTACTTCAACAGCAACTTCGCCGGCGCCACCCAGGACTTCGCATCCGGGGCGAAGGGCAACCTCAACGCCACGCTGAAGAACAACAACGCCTCGCACGAGCTGTTGAGCGGACCGACGGGCTGTAGCACCGACGGCACCAACAGCAAGCTGCCGAGCACCATCCTCGTCTACCGGGTCAGTCTCGGACGAGTCGATCGGATCGACTTCAAGACGTACGTCAAGAACGTCCTCCCGAACGAGTGGGTGACGAGCTGGCCGGCCGCCTCGCTGGATGCCGGTGCGATGGCCGTGAAGAGCTATGGCTGGTACTGGGCGCTGCACTCGACCCGGAAGACGTCCGGCGGCCAGTGCTACGACGTTCGGGACGACACCGGCGACCAGGTCTACCGGCCGTCGTCGGGGCAGACGTCGACGTCGGCGGCGGTGGACCGGACCTGGTCGACCCGGATGACCCGGAGCGGCAACATCCTGCGGGCGCACTACTGTGCGACCACCACCGCGTGCGGTGGCTGGGTGGACGGGGACTGGCTGTCGCAGTACGGCTCGCGTGACCTCGCCAACTCGGGCAGCAGCTACCAGACGATCCTGCGTTACTACTACCGCGACGTGGTCATCTCCTGACGTCACGCGTCGACCGTGCCGCCCGCCGCACCTCCGCGGCGGGCGGCACGCGCGTGGGGAGCCCGGCGCGGCCGGGTCGGCCGCCGGGCCGACAGGACGCGTCCGCGCCGGTCGTACGGCGACGGGTGGCAGACTCGTCGGCGTGAACGACATGGCCGCATCGACGGTGGACGGCGAGCTGGAGAGCGTCAGTCTGGTGGACCTCGCCGTCTCCCGGCTGACCCGGGAGATCCTCAGCGGCAAGAGCGACCCGGGTGAACGCCTCGTCGAGGAGCAGTTGACCCGCCGGCTGGGGATCAGCCGGGCTCCGCTGCGGGAGGCGCTGCGGTTGCTGGCCCAGCAGGGCCTGGTCGAGCACGTGCCCCGGCGCGGAGTCCGGGTGGCCACCCTGTCCGACCGCGACGTGCGGGAGCTGTACGAGATGCGGGACGTGCTGGAACGATTCTCGGTGCGAGCGGGGATCCCGGTCGGCCGGGAGAGCGACCTGGCGGGGTTGCGGGCGACGCTGGACCAGATGCGGGAGGCGACCCGGGCCGGCGACCGGATGACGGTCGCGGAGTCGCACCGGGCGTTCCACGTCGCGCTGGTGGCGCTCGCCGGCAACCGTCAACTCTCCGCCGTGTACGGCTCGATCCTGGTGAAGTTGCAGCTCTACATGGCGATCAACCTGCGCCGCGAGGCGGAGGTGGCGCAGCCGCTGGACGGGGTCCACCGGCACGAGCGGCTGTTCGAGGCGGTCGTCGGGGGAGACCCCGAGGAGGTTCTCGCCGTGCTCTCCGCGCACGGGGCGCGCTCGTACCTCGACTAGGCCCCCGGCCGGGGTACGCGTGCCGTCATGTCCTCGTTACAGAGCGCGTGATTCGCTGTAACAGAACGGTCGACAATCGACAGTATGCCAGAACGAGTGGAGTCCATCTCGGAGCTTCGGACGGCGTACCGCGAGGGTGGCCGGACCCCCGTCGACCAGGCCGAGCGCATCCTGGACGGCCTGGCCGGGCGCGACGGCGAGCCGGTCTGGATCAGCACCGTCCCGGCCGACCGCCTGCGCGAACGGGCCGAGTCGCTGACCCGCCACGGTGATCCGGCACTGCCGCTGTACGGGATCCCGTTCGCGGTCAAGGACAACATCGACGTCGCCGGCATGGTCACCACGGCCGGCTGCCCCGACTTCGGATACCTGGCCGCCGAGGACGCTCCGGTGGTGCGCCGACTGCTCGACGGCGGCGCGCTGCTCGTCGGCAAGACCAACCTGGACCAGTTCGCCACCGGCCTCACGGGGGCCCGCTCGCCGTACGGCAGTTGCCAGAGCGTCTTCGGCGGCGGCCTCATCTCCGGCGGCTCCAGCTCCGGCTCCGCTGTCGCGGTCGCCGCGGGCCAGGTCAGCTTCGCCCTGGGTACGGACACCGCCGGCTCCGGCCGGGTGCCCGCGGCGCTCAACGGGATCGTCGGCCTCAAGCCCACCCGGGGTCTGCTCAGCACGGCCGGCGTGGTGCCGGCCTGCCGTTCGCTGGACTGCGTGTCGGTCTTCGCCCCTGACGTGGCCGGCGCCCTCGACGTGCTGCACGCCGCCCGTGCCGTCACCTCGGCCGACCCGTGGGGACGTCCGTTGCCGGCCGAGCGGGTGGTTCCCCGCATGCCGGGGACCCTACGCCTCGGGGTGCCGCGGGCAGAAGACCTCGAATTCTTCGGCGACACCGGGCAGGAGGCCCGGTTCGCCGCCGGCGTGCAACTGCTGCGTACCCTCGTCGGGTCCCCGCGGTCGGTGCCGCTCGGCCCCTTCTTCGCGGCGGGGGACCTGCTCTACCAGGGGCCCTGGGTGGCCGAGCGGCTCGTCGCGCTGGGCGGTTTCCTACGGTCGCACCCGGAGTCGGTCCTCGCGGTCACCCGGGCCGTGTTGGAGACCGGGTGGCGCTACGACGCGATCGACGCCTTCCGGGGCCAGCACCGGCTGCGCGAGCTGCGCGCGCAGGTCGACCAGCTCTGGCAGGACGTCGACGTGCTGGTCGTGCCCACCGTCGGCACCACGTTCACGCTCGACGAGATCGCCGAGGACCCGATCGGGCGCAACGCCATGCTCGGCCGCTACACCCAGTTCGCCAACCTGCTCGACCTGGCCGCCGTGACCGTACCCAACGGGTTCACCGCCGCCGGCCGGCCGGCGAGCCTGACCCTGCTCGGCCCGGCGTTCAGCGACACCACACTGGCCCGGCTGGCCGCCACTCTCACCGAGGGCGGTCCACCGACCGGGGCGGTCGAGGCCAGCTCACCGCCGGCGCAGCGCCCGGCGGACGTGCTGATCGCCGTGGTCGGCCGGCACCTGGCCGGCGAGTCCCGCAACGGCGAGCTGCTCGGGCACGGCGCGGTCCTCGCCGGCACCGCCCGCACCGCGCCGCTCTACCGGCTCTACCGCATGGACACGCCCGACGGCGAGGGACTGCCCGGTCTGGTCCGGATCGCCCCGGACGGGCCGTCGGGCCATCCCATCGAGGTCGAGCTGTGGCGGTTGCCCAGCGCCGCGGTCGGTGGGCTGCTGACCGGCGTGCCCGCACCCCTCTCGCTCGGGTGGGTCCGCCTGCACGACGGGCGGGACGTGCTCGGTTTCCTCTGCGAAGCGTATGCCGCGGGCCCGCCGGCCGAGGACATCAGCGCCAGCGGTGGGTGGCGGGCCTACCGCCGTTCCGCCGTCCGGCGCTGACGCGGGCGGCACCAGCGATCATGACAGGAGGCGAGAGGATGGGCAGCATCGGGCCGGTACCGGCCAACCCCTACCCGTGGCCGTACGACGGCGCGGCCGACACCGCGCGTACCGCACTGCTCTGCATCGACTGGCAGACCGACTTCTGCGGGCCGGGCGGCTACGTCGACGCGATGGGTTACGACATCGGCCTCACCCGGGCCGGCCTGCCGGCCACCGCCCGGCTGCTGGAGCACGCCCGATCGCTCGGGATGCTCGTCGTGCACACCCGGGAGGGGCACGACCCGCAACTGTCCGACCTGCCGGCGAACAAGCGGTGGCGCTCGGCGCGCATCGGCGCCGAGATCGGGGCGGCCGGCCCGGCCGGCCGGATCCTGGTCCGGGGCGAGCCCGGCTGGGAGATCGTGCCCGAGGTCGCCCCGGTGGCCGGTGAGGTGATCATCGACAAGCCGGGCAAGGGCGCCTTCTACGCCACCAACCTCGACCTGGTGCTCCGCACCAGGGGCATCACCCACCTGATCCTCACCGGCATCACCACCGACGTCTGCGTGCACACCACCATGCGCGAGGCGAACGACCGGGGTTACGAGTGCCTGATCCTCTCCGACTGCACCGGCGCCACCGACAAGGCCAACCACGACGCCGCGCTGCACATGGTGACCATGCAGGGCGGCGTCTTCGGCTGCGTCACCACATCCGAGGACGTCATCGCCGCCACGGCGAAGTGAGGTGCGCCCATGTTGACCATCGCCGCACGACCCGGCCCGTACTCCTTCGACCTCCCGAGCACCGCGCTGCTCGTCATCGACATGCAGCGCGACTTCCTGGAGCCCGGCGGCTTCGGTGCGAGCCTGGGCAACGACGTCAGCCAGTTACGCACGACGATCGCGCCGCTCGCGGCGCTGCTGGCCGACGCCCGTGCCGTCGGCCTGACCGTCGTGCACACCCGCGAGGGGCACCTGCCCGACCTGTCCGACTGCCCGCCCGCCAAGCTCCACCGGGGCGCGCCGAGCAAGCGGATCGGTGACCCCGGCCCCAAGGGCCGGATCCTGATCCGCGGCGAGTACGGCCACGACATCATCGACGAGTTGGCGCCGCTGCCCGGCGAGCCGGTCATCGACAAGCCCGGCAAGGGCGCCTTCCACGCCACCGATCTGGACGCCCTGCTCGCCGAGCGGGGCATCCGCAGCCTCCTGGTCACCGGGGTCACCACCGAGGTGTGCGTGCACACCAGCGTCCGGGAGGCCAACGACCGCGGGTACGAGTGCCTCGTGCTCGCCGACTGTGTCGGGTCCTACTTCCCCGAGTTCCAGCGGGTCGGGCTCGACATGATCGCCGCCCAGGGCGGGATCTTCGGGTGGGTCGCCGACTCGGCGCAGGTACGCGCCGCGCTGCCCACCACGTCCGCGTTGCAGCCCTCTTCCTGACCGGGAGCAGCCATGGTCCCCACGAAGCCCACAGTCGTCCCGCTCCCGTACTGGGTGCGCGGCGACACCAACGCGTTCTTCGGTTTCGGCGTCAACGTCCTGGTCAACGTGCTCACTCTGACCGGGCTCTGCATCGCCGTGGTGAACCTTCCCGAGGGGGAGGTGTTCGGCACCATCCTGCCGGCGCTCGGCATCGCCCTGGTCGCGGGCAACGTCTACTACACCTTCCTGGCCCGCCGCCTCGCCCGCCGGGAGAACCGTGCCGACGTGACGGCCCTGCCGTACGGGCCGAGCGTGCCGCACATGTTCATCGTCATCTTCGTCATCATGCTCCCGATCTACCTGCGCACCCAGGATCCGGTGCGGGCCTGGGAGGCCGGGCTGGCGTGGGCCTTCATCATCGGCGTGATCGTGCTGATCGGCGCGTTCGTCGGGCCCTACATCCGCCGGTACGCGCCCCGGGCCGCGCTGCTCGGCACCCTCGCGGGGATCTCGATCACCTTCATCTCGATGAACCCGGCTGGGCAGATGTGGCGCATGGCCTGGGTCGCCCTGCCGGTCTTCGCGTTGCTGCTGATCGGTCTGCTCACCGACGTGAAGCTGCCGTTCAACTTCCCGATCGGGCTCGCGGCGCTGCTCGTGGGCACCGCGATCGGCTGGGCCGGCGGGGCGATGTCGGTGCCCGACGTCACGGCGGCCGCGCGGGACATCGCGGTCGCCGTACCCTCGCTCAAGCTGGACCTGCTGGTCACCGGGCTGGCCGACATGGCGCCGTTGCTGGCGACGGCGATTCCGCTCGGCGTCTACAACTTCACCGAGGGCATGACCAACGTGGAGAGCGCGGCGACCGCCGGGGACAACTACAACCTGCGCAGTGTGCTGCTGGCCGACGGCGCGGGCGCGGTGATCGGTGCGGCGCTCGGGTCGCCGTTCCCGCCCGCCGTCTACGTCGGCCACCCGGGCTGGAAGGCGGCGGGTGGACGCAGCGGCTACTCGATGGCGACCGGCGTGGTGATCGCGGTGCTCTGCTTCCTCGGCATGTTCGGGCTGCTCGCGGCGATCTTCCCGACGGCGGCCATCGTGCCGATCCTGCTCTACATCGGTCTGCTGATCGGGGCGCAGGCGTTCCAGGCGACCCCACGGGCGCACGCCGCAGCCGTGGTCGCCGCGCTGATCCCCAACATCGCGGCCTGGGCGACCGGGCAGATCGACAACGCGTTGGCGGCGGCCGGCACCAGCGCCGCCGCGGTCGGCGACGACGCGCTCAACGGCGCCGGCGTGGTGTACGACGGGCTGCTGGTGCTCGGCCGGGGAGCCATCCTCGCCGGCCTGGTGCTCGGCGCGGTGGTGGTCTTCATCATCGACAAGCGGTTCGTCCGGGCGGCGATCTTCGCCGGCGCCGGCGCGGTGCTCTCGTTCATCGGGCTGATCCACGGCGAACGGATCGAGTGGAACGCCAACGGACAGGTGGCGCTCGGCTACCTCTTCGTCGCGGCGATCTGCGTGATCGTCGCGCTCGGTCGGCCCACGCCGCGCGATCCCGACCCGGAGGAGGCCGAGCTGGACCGGACGCCCAATCCGACCGCGTCCACCAGCCCCGCCACCGATCGAGCGGAAGACGAGCAGAAGACGTCGGCCCTGAGCGGCTGAGCCGGCCGTCCCGGAGGAGGTGCCGACGCGTTCGCACCGGGGCGGCCAGGTGCCGACCCGACGGATCGAGAGGACGTACCGCGTGGAGATCGATCGGACGGACGTGGTCGCCGAGGTGGCGGCGGCCTTCGCCGGCTACGAGCGGGCGCTGGTCGACGGCGACGCCGAGGGGATCTGCGGGTACTTCTGGGACTCCGACCGGACCGTGCGGTTCGGCCTCGCCGACCACCAGTACGGGTTGAACGAGCAGCGCAAGTGGCGGGCCGCGCAGCCACCGCTGCCGACCGGCCGACGGCTTGTCGACCCGATGATCAGCACGTTCGGCGCGGACCTCGCGGTCGTGACGACCCGTTTCGGGTACGCCGGCGCCGCCGCCACCGGGCGGCAGACCCAGACCTGGGTACGCCTGCCCGTCGGCTGGCGGATCGTCACCGCCCACGTCTCCGAACCGGCCGAGGACCCCGGCTGAATGGACCCGACGGCTCGTCGGCTTCGAATGAGGGCTCGACGAAGCACCCCGTCCGGCATGGACGGGGTGCTTCGTCGGTTCAGCCGACGTCGGTGCCGGGCACCGGTCGGGCCTCGTCCGCGTTCGACGCCGGGGCGGCCACCTCGATCCGGGGCGACCGGTCCGGCGGAAGATGAGCGCGGTCGGCGATCACGACCACGTCCACCTCCCCGTCGATCATCTTCTGTTCGACGGCCTCCCACGGGGCCCGCATGATCCCGTTCAGTCGGTAGTCATGCTGGCGGAGGTGGGTCAGACACGTCGCGATGGCGTGCTCCGACGGCTCGATGTCGGCGGGTACCCAGATAACGGCTAGTTCCATGATCTCTCCTGATCAACGTCGTGGACGCGGGTGGAAGATCAGGAGCTGCCGTGGCGGTGGGGGACCCCGCTCCACGGGCCGACCGGCCGCGTGGCTGTCGAAGGGGAGGACGGCACGCCCCCGGTGCAGCGGTGCGATGGACGGCGGCCCGCCGGTCGCCGACGCCTTCTGGTCGAGCCCACTGGCGCCGGCGCCGGCGGGTGCGGACACGAATGCCGGCACCAGCGCCGGTTGCCCCGGGAGGGGCCCGACGGGAGGGGGCGGTGCCGATAGCGGTTGCGCGGTCCTCGTCGCCAGCGTTCGAGCCGGCGCGCCGCCGTTGACGATGCGGGGGAGGCTGGCCCGGTACGCCATCGCTGTCACGTGGGTCGGCGGCGGTGGCGACGGTGGCGCGGTGGTGCGTGCGGCCGGCGCGGCCGACGCCGACGGAACGCGCGCGGCCGGCGGCGGGGACGACTGTCGCGCACGAGGTGGTCGGGTTGCCGCGGCGGTCGACGGTACGACCGACAGCGCAGCGGTGACGGTCGGCAGGGGCAGGGGGACGGCCGTCGGCACGGGCCGGGGGACGGCTGTCGGCACGGGCCGTGGGAGGGCCGTGGGCACGGGTCGGGGGAGGGCTGTCGGCAGGGGCAGGCCGACGTCCAGCGGCGTCTCGTCCACGTCGTGTAGCAGCGCCCCGACGATCCCCGGTGCGGTGGCGTCTTCCGCCGGTGCACGGGTGGTCGGCGACGGTGACGGCAACGGGGCGGCGTGTGCGGGCTCGGCGCCCAGGGCAGCGCCGAGGGCTGCCGCCCCCAGCGCTGCCGCGCCGAACGCCGCCGCGCCGAGCGCCGCCGGCGGCGAACACCGCGTCGGCCGCCTCACGCCGTCCCATCCATGCGCGGACTTTTGCCCCCGGGCAACTCGGGCTACACCTGTCGCGGGCCGATCCGCGGCCACCGCGCCGGTCCGGCTTCGCCGGGCGCGAGCGGCGCGCGGATTCCCGCCCGGCGCCCCTGCGGTACGCGCGGCAGGTGACCTGGACTGTGAGCGATAACAAGGCCATTGCCCGGTGCGCCCACAGCGTCGAGGCCGCATGGATCGTCGACCCGTTCCCGTACGGACGTCGACAGGTGGCAATGATGCACGCTCCGCGAACCGATTCGGCCGGGCGGCTATGTGGCCGGCTCGTTACGTCTTGACGAACAGCATGTTATCGCTCACTCTCGATGCAGAGGTCGGCGGCGTCGGTGGCTCACCGGGCGAGTCCCGCGGTCGCGCCTCGAAGCACGGCGTCCCCGGGCAGCGGACGTCGTCTCAGGACTCGCGTGGTTGCCGGCGAGCGCCGGCCAGGCTGCGTGCGCCGGTGCGCAGTGCCCAGGATGACCGTTGCGGATTCCTCGGCTCACGCCGGCGTCCGCCACCGGGATCAGTCCGTCCTGAGTGAAGTGGCACATCACCACCACCGATGCAACCACTGAGAAGGAACGACATGAGACCCAAGAAAGCTCTGCTGGCGACGGCGACCCTCGCGGTCGCACTGACCGCGGGTATGACGGTGGCGCTGGCGCCCATGGCCAGCGCCGGAACGACGTTGCGGGCGTCGGCGGCCGAGAAGGGCCGCTACTTCGGCGCCGCCGTCGCGACGGGCAAGCTCTCCAACAGCCAGTACGTCGGCATCCTCAACAGCGAGTTCAACAGCGTCACCCCCGAGAACGAGATGAAGTGGGACGCCACCGAGCCGTCCCAGGGCCAGTTCAGCTACACCGGTGGTGATCGTCTCGTCAGCCACGCGCAGGCCAACGGCATGAGCGTGCGGGGGCACGCGCTGTTGTGGCACGCCCAGCAGCCGGGTTGGGCGCAGGGCATGTCCGGCACCGCGCTGCGCAACGCCGCCATCAACCACGTCACCCAGGTCGCCACCCACTTCCGGGGCAAGATCTACGCCTGGGACGTGGTGAACGAGGCGTTCGCCGACGGTGGCAGCGGCGGCCGACGGGACTCGAACCTTCAGCGCACCGGCAACGACTGGATCGAGGCGGCGTTCCGCGCCGCCCGCGCCGCCGACCCCGGCGCCAAGCTCTGCTACAACGACTACAACACCGACGGCATCAACGCGAAGTCCACAGGGATCTACAACATGGTGCGCGACTTCAAGTCCCGCGGCGTGCCGATCGACTGCGTCGGCTTCCAGTCCCACCTCGGCACCACGTTGGCCAGTGACTACCAGGCCAACCTGCAGCGCTTCGCCGACCTCGGCGTCGACGTGCAGATCACCGAGCTCGACGTGATGACCGGCTCCAACCAGGCCAACATCTACGCCTCGGTGACCCGCGCCTGCCTGGCCGTCGCCCGCTGCGCCGGCATCACGACCTGGGGCGTCCGGGACAGCGACTCCTGGCGCGGGTCCGACAACGCGCTGCTGTTCGATGGATCGGGCAACAAGAAGCCCGCGTACACCTCAGTCCTCAACGCCCTCAACGGGGGCAGCACCTCACCCACCACGCCCCCGCCGAGCACCGGGGTGGACACCACCGCCTGGTACGTGCTGGTCAACCGCAACAGCGGTAAGGCGCTCGACGTGTACGGACGGGCGACCACCGACGGCGCGCGGATCGACCAGTGGGCCCGCAACGACGGCGCGTGGCAGCAGTGGCAGTTCGTGGACTCCGGTGGCGGCTACTTCCGACTGAAGTCCCGCAACTCCGGCAAGGTGCTGGACGTCTACAACTTCTCCACCGCTGACTCCGCGGCGATTGTGCAGTGGAGCGACGGCAACGGCACGAACCAGCAGTTCCGGCTGGCCGAGTCCTCCGGCGGCTACCTGCGCCTGATCAACCGCAACAGCGGCAAGGCCGTCGAGGTGCAGGGCGCGTCGACCGCCGACGGCGGGAACATCGTGCAGTATGCCGACTGGGGCGGCAACAACCAGCAGTGGCAACTGGTCCGTGTCGGGTAGCCACCTGACCCGCTGAACCGGCAGCGCGGTGGCGCGGACGCACCTCGTCCGCGCCACCGTCGCCGCTGACCGCGACGCCCAGCGGTACGCGACCGTTGAACCCGGTGCCTGCACATCCACGCTTCGGACAGCGGATGGACAAGGCCAGGACTATTGGAGAGCATCTATTTCATGATTATCCGGTTCGCCACCCCGCCACCGACCACGGAGAACGCGACGCCCGAGCCGACCTCCGACGACCGGCCACCGGCCGATTGGGGTCGATGGCGCTGGGCCCGTTCCGAATGGACCGTGGCGGTACTGGCGAGCCTGCTGCTGGCAGCGGTGCTGACCTGGCCGACGCTGCGGCATCCGGCGAGCACGATCCCCGGCGACCTGGGCGACCCGCTGTTGCAGGCCTGGCAGGTCGCCTGGTCGGGGCACGCTCTGCTCAGCAACCCGGCCGACCTCTGGCACTCCAACACGTTCTACCCCGAGAAGTACACGTACGCCTACAGCGACACCCTGCTCGGCTACGCGCCGATCGGGATGCTCGGGTCCGGCTTCGAGGCCGCCGTGGTCCGGTACAACGTGCTGTACGTGCTGCTGCACGCCTTGGCGTCGCTCGGGGCGTACGCCCTGGCGCGGCAGCTCGGCGCGAACCGGTGGGGCGGGGCCGTCGCCGCGATCGCGTGGGCGTACGCGCCCTGGCGGTTGGCGCACTCCGGGCACCTGAACATCCTGTCCAGCGCGGGAATCGCGCTGTCGCTGGCCATGCTGGCCCGTGGTCACGGCTGGTCGCTGCGCCACGGGTACCGGCCCGAGCTCCGCCGGCCGGGCTGGGCGTTGGCCGGGTGGCTGGTCGCCGCCTGGCAGATCAGCCTCGGCTTCGGCATCGGTCTGCCGCTGGTGTACTTCCTGCTGGCCGCGGTGCTGGTGGCGGCGGGTTGCTACGGCTGGTCCTGGTGGCGGCGGCGGGAGCGCCCGCCGTTCGGCCGGCGGCTGCTGCTCGCGGATCTGCTCGGTGGGGGTGCGTTCGGCGCGGTGACGCTGCTGCTGGGCATGGTCTACCTGCGCGTCGTCGATCTCAACCCGCAGGCCGAGCGGACGCTGGACTGGACGAAGATGTTCTCGCCTCCGCTGATCGGGTTCGTCACCGCGCCGGCGGACTCGTGGTTGTGGGGCGAGCGGCACGCCGCCGCACGCGAACAGTTGTCCTGGCCGCCGGAGATGGCGCTGCTGCCGGGGATGATGCTGATCGGGCTGGCCGCGGCGGGGCTGTTCCTCTCGGTGTATCCGCTGCGCCACCGGGTCGTGCTGGGGCTCGGCGTGCTCGGCACGGTGCTGCTGGGCCTGGGCGCCACCCTCGGCGGTGACGGAGACCCGGGCTACCTGACACTGTCCACGCTCCTGCCGGGCTGGGACGCGTTGCGCACCCCCGGGCGGATGATGCACTGGACGAGCCTGCTGCTGGCGGTGCTGGCCGCCGGCGCGGTGACGGCGCTGGCCGAATCGCTGCGCGAGTCCTCGCCCCGCCAGTGGACGCGGATCCTCACGCCGCTGGTCCTGCTGGTGCCGTTGACCATGGTCACCCTGGAGGGCGTCAACCGGACACCCCACCCGACCGTGCCACAGCCACCGGCGGCGATGCGGACGGTGCAGGACCCGATCCTGGTGCTGCCGGCCGGCAGCGTGGGCGATCTGACGTACATGTTGTGGACGACCGACGGGTTCCCCCGGGTGACCAACGGTCTGGCCGGCTTCGAGCCGGTCAGCCAGGCGCAGACCCGGACCGCGGTGGCGTCGTTCCCCGATGCGGGCAGCGTGGCGTACCTGCGGGGGATAGGCGTGCGGTCGGTGGTGTTCGTGCCGAGCCGCGCCGTGGGGACGCCGTGGGAGGGCATCGCGGCCCGGCCCATCGACGGGCTGGGCATCACCCGGGAGGATCTTGATGGCACGCTGGTCTACCACCTCTGACCGCGCGGGCGACGGACCGGCCGGCGGCGGATGCCCGGGTACGGGCGGGGCGGGGTGACGACAGTGCGATTGTCAGTCGTGGTGCCCTGCTTCAACGAGGAAGCGTCGGTGGAGCGGTTGCACGAGACCGTGTGCGCCGCCCTCGCCGAGCTGCCCGACGTGGACGTCGAGGTGGTGTACGTCGACGACGGCAGCGAGGACGGCACCCTCGCGGCGCTGCGCCGGCTCGCCGCCGCGGACCCCGCTGTCTGCTACACGTCGCTCAGCCGCAACTTCGGCAAGGAGGCGGCGATGCTCGCCGGGTTGCAGCGGGCCACCGGCGACGCGGTAGTCATCATGGACGCCGACCTGCAGCATCCGCCGCGGTTGCTGCCCGAGATGGTGATGCTGTATCAGCAGGGCTTCGACCAGGTGATCGCCCGTCGGGACCGGCGCGGTGACCGGTTCGTACGGATGGTCGCCTCACGGTCCTTCTACCGCGTGATCAACTGGTGGATCGACGTGCGCCTGCAGGACGGGGCGGGTGACTTCCGTCTGCTGTCCCGACTGGCGGTGGACGCGATCCTGGCGATGCCGGAATACAACCGCTTCTCCAAGGGACTGTTCTCCTGGATCGGCTTCCGGACGGCGGTGGTGGCCCACGCCAACGAGACCCGGCAGTCGGGGCGGAGCCGGTGGACGTTCGGCAAGCTCTTCAACTACGCGTTCGACGGCCTGCTGTCGTTCAACAACCGGCCACTGCGCCTGGCGATCTACGGCGGCCTGTTCCTCACCCTCATCGCGCTGGTCTACATGGCCTGGGTGGTCGCGGACGCCGTCGAGAAGGGCATCGACGTTCCCGGCTACACCACCATCATCGTCAGCGTGATCGGGCTCGGCGGCATCCAGATGACGATCCTGGGCGTGATCGGGGAGTACATCGGCCGGATCTACTACGAGACCAAGCGCCGACCCCACTACCTGGTGCAGGAGACCGAGCACCTGCTCGCGGAGAACGGCGGGGCGCCACGGCTGCCGGTCTCGCCCGCGCCACGCTCGGCCGCGCGCGGCCCGCGGACGGTACCGGCCCGGGAGGAGTCCCTCGGCCGGACTCCCGCACCCCACCGGCGGGAGGCCCACGACCGCGACACCGGCTGACCGGGGCAGGCGGGTGTCTGGCGTCCGCCGGAGTGGAGTCGGTCAGCGACCGCAGGACCGGCACGCGCTGCGGGTGCGCAGGTGGTAATCGCTGGACGCGGCGAGGAGGCCGAGCCCCAGGAGGCAGTACGCCGACATGGCCACCCAGAGGAACAGGTCAGAGAACTCGCCGGCCGGTCCCGATGCCACCTGCGTCAGCCCCATTCCGAAGTAGGCCACGACGCTCGCCCCGAGCCCGAAGCCGGGCACCAGCAACAACCGTCGGGGGATCGTGCGGCCGGCGAGCAGCGGCACCCATCCCGGCCAAACCTCACCCCAGTGCCGCACCAGTGCCAGCGGCAGCAGCACCCCGGCCAGCACCAGACCGATCTCCAACCCGATCACCGAGGCGTCCTGCGTGAGACCGTCGAAGCCCACCACCGCCTGGGCCGCGAACCGGGTCACGAGGCCGGCCACCGCCACGTACGCGGCCCAGCGTGCCCACGGTGCGGGTGCCGAGCGCCGCTGGCCGGGTCGGACGGTCCGGCAGCAGTCCGGGCAGTCGCCCCGGGTGCGCCGCTGGTAGCGGGCGGTGGCCAGGCCGAGCAGGGCCGCTCCGGTGACGCACCCGACCCGGCTCGCGAACGCCACCGGATCGAAGGACGGGCCACGGGCGAACAGCAGGAGGCTCACCAGCTCCGGCAGCAGGATCGCGGCGGCCGCGACCAGCGCCCCGCCGAGGGCCCAGGCGAGTCCCGCGAGCATCGGCCGCCAGGTCGTCGCCCGGTCCAGCGCCACCGCCGCCGCGCCTGCGGCCAGGCACAACACCACCGACCGCCAGCCGGTGAAGCCGAGCAGGTCGGATCCGAACGGGCCGAACTCCGGCGCCTCTCCGACCGTCCACGCCAGACGTACGCCGCCATAGGCCACGGTCCAGGCGAGTACGGCGTACGTCAGGCGGTTGCCGCTCCTGCGCGCGATCGCTGTCGGTGTCGTCATGCGTCCGATCCTCGCGGGGCTCCGACCGGAGCGGTCCCCTCCTGTCGGGGAAGGCGCTCCCCGCAGGGAGGGAGTCGTGGTGATCGATCTTGATCCGGCGGCCGTTCCGCCGTACGCTCGGAGCATGGTTGAACATGTTCAAAAACCGGTGCCGGCCGAGGATCGACCGTGAAGATCGTCATTCCGGGCGGCACCGGCCAGGTTGGCGCGATCCTGGACCGGGCGTTGACCGCGCAGGGTCACGACGTGGTGTTGTTGACCCGCTCGCCGAGGGGTGCGCGTCAGGTTCGCTGGGACGGCGCCACGCTCGGCGACTGGGCCCGGCAGATCAACGGCAGCGATGTGGTCATCAATCTGGCCGGGCGCAGTGTGAACTGTCGGTACACCCCGGAGAACCTCGACGCCATGATGCGCTCACGGGTGGAGTCGGCGCGGGTCGTCGGCGAGGCCATCGCCGCGGCCGACCGGCCGCCCAGGGTGTGGATGCAGATGAGCACCGCGACCATCTACGCGCACCGTTTCGACGCCGCCAACGACGAGCGCGACGGCGTGCTCGGTGGCGGCGAGCACGGTGTGCCCGGGTACTGGTCGTACAGCGTCAGGATCGCCCAGAACTGGGAGGCCGCGCAGGAGCGGGCGGCGACTCCCCACACGCGCAAGGTCGCGCTGCGCTCGGCCTTGGTGATGAGCCCCGACCGCGGTGGTGTGTTCGATGTGCTGAGCTGGCTCGCGCGGCTCGGGCTCGGCGGCTCGGTCGCCGGCGGTGGGCAGTACGTCTCGTGGATCCACGACCAGGATTTCGTCCGCGCGGTGTGCTTTCTCATTGACCGCGACGACATCGCCGGGCCCGTGAACCTGGCCGCGCCCGGCGCGGTGCCACAGCGGGAATTCATGCGGGCGCTGCGGTCGGCCTGGCGGATTCCGGTCGGCCTGCCGGCCACCCGGTTGATGGCGGAGGTCGGCGCGTTCGTGCTCCGGTCGGACACCGAACTGCTGTTGAAGAGCCGGCGCGTCGCCCCGGGCCGGCTCTCCGCCGCGGGCTTCATGTTCGACCATCCGGGGTGGCCCGATGCCGCCGTGGACCTGGCCCTGCGACGCCGGCACGCTGGCGCGGTGGGGCGTGGGGGAGCGCACGGTCGCTCGCACCCCCACGCCCGGTCGCCGCGCGACCGACTCCCAGGAGCGGTCAGAGAGTGAACACGAGGGTCGAGATGCTGCGTGCGCCGACGTTGATGGTGGCCTGTCCTCCGTTCACGCTGGTCGGCTGGCTGGCCGCGTTGGCGTTCTGCGAGGTGAGGTAGTACTCGGCCCTGCTGACGTTCTGCGGGGCCTGGATCACGGCGTTGTTGACCGCGCTGTTCGACCGGTTGAGGATCACCAGCGTGATCTTGCCGTCGCCCTGGTAGGCGGTCACCTCCAGCGGCGAGGCCTTGGAGCTCTTGGTCAGGGCCACCCGTTGATAGCCCGGCCGGACGTACTTCGCGTACTGGGAGAACGCGTACCCGCGCTTGAGCGGAGCGCCCGCGGTGGTGCCGTAGGCCGCCTCGCCGTCGCCGATGAAGGAGTAGTAACGCTTGCCGTACCACCAGATGTAGGCGCTCCAGTTCGATTCCATCGACTTGTGCACCGTGCGCATGATGTCGTCGAGCGTCTCGTTCCAGACCGCCAGGTTGGCGGGGTTGCCCCAGATGTTGGAACCGCCGCCGTCCGCCTCGTGGTAGTTCCACTCGGTCATCCACACCGGCTTGTTGTACGCAGCGGCCAGGGAGTACGGCGCCAGCCGGCCCGCGGCCTCGGTGCCGTACAGGTGGCCGCCGATGTAGCCGATGTTGTTCCGGGCGGTCGCGTCGTTCAGGGTCGGATCGGTGTAGCCGTAGTTCATGTTGACCGCCTCGGCGACCATCAGCTTGCTGTTCTGCACCTTGGTGCCCTGATCACGGACGAAGTTGCGCAGCTCGGTGCCGCTCCAGTCCATCGAGTCGTAGTCCGGGTGCCAGTCCGGCTCGTTCTGCACCGACGTGACGTCGATGGTCACGCCCTGGCCGCGCATGTACTGGACATAGCTGTTCAGGTGGTTCGCGTAGTCGTCGTAGTAGTCGGTCTTCAACTGGCCGCCGTTGGTTCGGCTGTTGTTGGTCTTCCACGCCGCCGGCGCCGTCCACGGCGAGGCGAGGATCTTCACACCGGACCCGTACGACTTCGCCGTCTTCAACGAGTTCACGTGGGTCGACCATTCGCTGGACACCGGTGAGAGGCCGGTGCGCACGATGGACAGCCCGAGCTGGTTGGCACCCATCCCGACCAGCGTCTGGGTGTCGGTCGTCGACCAGGCGCTGCCCCAGATGGACTGGGCGGCCCCGAACCCGTCGATCGTCTGGTACCGGGTGGCGCTGTTCACCGTGATGTCCGCCGGCCCGTTGGGTGGCGGAGTGGTGGGTGGCGGCGTGGTCGGCGGCGGTGTCGTCGGGGGTGCCGAGGTCGGCGGCGGTGTGGTCGGCGTCGTGCCGCCGGTGCAGGTCACACCGTTCAACGCGAAGCTGGACGGATCGGGATTGCTGCCCGTCCACGAGCCGTTGAACCCGAACGATGTCGTGCCGTTGGTGGGGATGGCCCCGTTGTAGCTGACGTTCTTGGCGGTGACCGCGGCGCCGCTCTGGGTCAGAGTCGTGTTCCACGCCTGCGTGACGGTCTGGCCAGCGCTGTAGGACCAGGTCAGCGTCCAACTGCTGACCGCGTCGCCGAGGTTGGTGATGGTGACGTTCGCGCCGAAGCCGCCCTGCCACTGCGACGACACGGCATAGTTCACCGCACAGCCGGCGGCTGCGGCACCGGCCGGCGCCGCCAGGGCGACCGCCGTCGACGCCAGCAGGACGGCACCGGCCGAGACCAGGGCGGCATTGGTCACTCTTCGTTTTCTCATGAGACTTCTCCTGAAGGGGTGGTGGCGGCCGACGCGTCCGGTGGTGCGGTCTTCGGGCGAGCGCCGGGCGGTACGTCAGCAGTGCGTCAGGCGATGCTCGGGAGCGCTCCCAAGCGTGCGGCGGCGGGGTGTCGAAATATCGCCCGTCCAGTCCAGTCCCGCATGGCAACCCGCGACATCACCTGTCGGCCACCGACTCTCGCGCTACGCAGACAGGCGCGGAGAAGACACCGGGGGAACGCCGGTGCGGAGGCCGGGGCGGCGGCACCGATCGGCCCTCGTGCCATCGGTCGCGGATACGCGAGCGGCGGCAGGACTGATGGTGCGGCGAACGGGTCCAGCGGGACTGTGGCACCCTCCTCTGTCGGCCGGCTCCTGGTCCGGGCCGGCCTCGCTGCTCATTCGCGGGCTCGCGGGTGAGTGCCGCACAGCGAGCGTACGAAACAGTTTCTTGTTGCCAGGAATTTATTTCGTCAAGTGGTGCCTGTCAATGCGTCACGCGTACGCGAGCAGGAAGTCGACGGTCCCGGTGCCGCCGGGCTGGCCGGGGGCGACGGGCAGGCCAGGTTCGCTGTTCAGGACGTAGAAGCCGCCGCTGCCGATCAGGCGGGGTGTCACGGCCATCGTCTGCGCCGCCATGGTCGCGCCGGTCGGCCGCACCACGCTGTCGAGCAGGAGCCGGAAGAGGTTCGTGTTCAGGTTCGCGACGTGGAGCACCCGGTACGAGCGGGGGGCGGGAGCGCCGGTGCTCGTCAGTCCCCAGATCGGCGCGATCTGGTTGCGCCACCGCGACGGCTTGTTCGTGATCGTGCTGTCGTGGGTGTTGAGCTGGGTCTGGATGCCCGAGTGGATCCCGGCTAGGTGGATGTGCAGCTGGTCCTGCGTACGGATCGCCGGGTCGGCCGAGTTGATGCCCAGCCCGACGTGGGGATAGACGACGTGTCCCGCCTGGCCCGGTTGGGCGTTGTCCCACGCGTCGAGCCAGTAGTTCGGCGCGCTGGCGGTGGTGATGAACGGGCACTCGATGCCGCGGATCCGACAACTGGGGACCAGCAGGAAGTCGTGGTTCGACCCGGATCCTCCATTGAGGATCACGTAGGTGGGGGTGGTCCGCAGGCACTGGGGGAACGGAGGGCCGGTCCTGGTGCCCTCGCAGACCTGCACCCTGTCCCAGAGGTCGCAACGTCTGCAAAAAACCTGCAAACGCTAACCCTTGCCCAGAGGGAAACCGCTTTCCTACGATTGCGTTACATCGATGTTTCATCGCCGAACTGGGCGGGCGCGTATCGGGATGCGCCTTCGACGACGCGCCGCTTGGCCAGCGGTTTCGCCGCGCACGCCAGGGCGATGAGGTTCTCCGCGATGAGCAGACAATTGATTGCCGTCAATGCAAAGTGATCGACTTGAATCGCGTACCCGTGGAGGGTCGGCGCGTCGATCGCCGCTGCCGTCGGCACATTCAGACGATGACGAAGGAGACGCGACATGAGACGACCAGTCGCACTGCGACTTCTGGCAGCGCTGGCCACGGCCGCTGTCGGGATCGCGGTCGGGGGAACACTGTCCACCCCGCAGGCGTCGGCGGCGGCCGGCACCGCCACCGGCTACGCCACCCAGAACGGCGGGACCGCCGGCGGCGCGGGCGGGCAGACGGTACGGGCCAGCACGGGCACCGCGATCCACGCGGCGCTGTGCGGGCGTGCCAGCAGCAGCACCCCGATCACCATCGAGGTGACGGGGACGATCAACCACGGCAACACCAGCAAGGTGTCGGGCTCGAGCTGCAACACCGCCGACGGCGTGATCGAGCTCAAGCAGATCAGCAACGTCACCATCATCGGGGTCGGCAGCGGTGCGATCTTCGATCAGTTGGGCATCCACATCCGCGACTCCAGCAACATCATCATCCAGAACGTGACGGTCCGGAACGTCAAGAAGTCGGGTTCGCCCACCTCCAACGGTGGAGACGCCATCGGCATGGAGAGCACGGTCCGCAACGTCTGGGTCGATCACGTCACCCTGGAGGCGTCCGGCGGGGAGTCGGAGGGCTACGACGGCCTGTTCGACATGAAGGACAACACCCAGTACGTGACCCTGTCGTACAGCATCCTGCGCAACTCCGGTCGTGGCGGCCTCATCGGCTCCAGTGAGAGCGACCTCTCGAACGGCTTCATCACGTTCCACCACAACCTGTACGAGAACATCGACTCCCGTACGCCGTTGCTGCGCGGCGGCATCGCGCACATCTACAACAACCACTACGTGAGCCTGCACGAGTCCGGCATCAACTCCCGGGCCGGCGCACGGGCCAAGGTGGAGAACAACTACTTCCGGAACTCGAAGGACGTCCTGGGCACCTTCTACACCAACGAGCGCGGCTACTGGCAGGTCAGCGGCAACACCTTCGACAACGTCACCTGGTCCAGCGCCGGCAGTGAGAACTACCCCGCCGGCCCCAACCCGACGTCCAACACCACCGTCAGCATCCCGTACGCGTACCGCCTCGACGGCGCGAGCTGCGTACCGGACGTCGTCCGTCAGACGGCCGGCGCCAACACGGGCCTGCGGGTCTCCGACGGGAGTTGCTCGCCGCAGACGCCGCCGCCGACCACCGCTGCGCCGACCACCGCGCCGCCGACCACCGCGCCGCCGACCACCGCGCCGCCGACCACGCCGCCGCCGACGAGCGGGACCAACCTCAGTCTGGGGGCCGGGGCCGACGGTTCCAGCAAGGCCAGCGGGACCAGTTACGGCAACGTGCGCGACGGCGACATCAGCACCTACTGGTCGCCGGCCGGATCGACCGGCTCCATCTCGATCAAGTGGGGATCCGCCACCCGGGTGTCCCGGGTGGTCATTCGGGAGCCCTCCGGGACCCAGGGCTCCATCGGCTCCTGGCAGCTCGTCAACCACGACACCGGCGCCGTCCTGGCCTCCGGCAGTGGCGCGGGTGCGATCACCTTCTCCGCGACGGCACTGAGCAAGATCACCTTTAGGATCACCAGCTCGAGCGGTGCGCCGCGGGTCGGCGAGTTCGAGACGTACGCCAGCTAGCCAGCGGATGGGCGGGGGTGGCGGCCGGCCGCTCCCGCCACCGTCGTGGTCCATGAAGGACGCGGGCCGGATCGCGCTGGTCCCGGGCAATCACGCTCGGCTGGCTGTCAAATGACTGTTAGCGTGCGGCAATGTCCGCAGGTCGAGAGGGGACGCAGGCGAGCGGCGGCGGTCCCGGGGTGACCGACGCGGGTCGCCTGGCGGCATTCAGCGACGGCGTGTTCGCCATCGTCATCACCCTGCTGGTGCTGGATCTGCGGGTCCCGGAGTTCCACGAGGGTGGGCTGGCCGAGGGGCTCCTCGGGGAGGGGCCGGCCTATCTGGCCTTCGTCGTGTCGTTCATCTATGTCGGTGTTCT
Source organism: Micromonospora sp. NPDC005252 (assembly GCF_042872475.1). Taxonomy (NCBI): domain Bacteria; kingdom Bacillati; phylum Actinomycetota; class Actinomycetes; order Micromonosporales; family Micromonosporaceae; genus Micromonospora; species Micromonospora sp. NPDC005252. The sequence continues at coordinate 260,962 of NZ_JBIAKN010000006.1, forward strand.
CTGGCTGAATCATCACGCCGTGCTCCAGTTGGTCCGGGGCACCACTGCCGCCTTCAGCTCGATCAACCTCGGCATCCTCTTCGGCGTGGTGATCATTCCGTTTCCCACCGCCGTCCTGGCGTCGGCGCTGGCCGACGGCAACACCGACGATCTGCGCGTGGCGGTCGTCCTGTACGCGTTCGCCGCAGCACTGATGTCGGCGCCCTGGTGGGTGCTCTTCGCCTATGTGCGCCGCCATCCGGAGTTGCGTGCCGACTCCGTCGACCAGGAGCAGGTCCGGGTGCAGGAGGCCCGGTCGATCGTCGGCCTGGTGCTCTACGGCCTGACCGGGGTGCTCGGTTGGTTGGTGACCCCACTGCTCGGCCTGATCGGTGTGGTCGTGATGATCATCTTCCACGGCGCCACGAGCCAGGGTCTCCGCCACGGGGACGGTCTGTTCGGGTCGCTGATGGGCGGCGCGGTTCTCGACGCCGAGCGGATCGACGGCTACCTGTACGAGGAGGCCGGCGAGCACCTCGGCACGGGTCTCGGGATGCGGACCCGAGGTGTGGTCGGCGTCTTCAACATCGCTGTCGTCCCGGGCGCGCGCGGTCGTGGCCTGGGTCGCGCGATCACCGAGAAGGTGCTGCGCGAGGGTGTCGCGGCCGGTGCGGACGCGGCGTACCTGCAGACCAGCGCGCTCGGCCGGCCGCTGTACGAGTCGATGGGCTTCCGCCTCCTGGAGAACTGGACCGCCTTCCATGCGTGACCACGCGCCGAGACGGTCGGGGCCGCGGCGCGGTCGACGCGTCGACGCGCCCGTGCACGAGACACGAGGGGACCTCAACCGTGAGCTTCAGTGACGATGTCCGCTCGGCCTTTCGGCGTGGGGAGACCGACGCGGTGGTGCGGATGAGTACGGCCGAGATCGAGCGGGCTCGGGCCGTCGGCGACGCCGCCGGCAAGGTGGAGGCCCGGTACAGCCTCGCGCGGGTGGCGATTCGTGGCGGCGACCTGACGCTCGGGGAGGCGCGGGCGCGGGAGGCACTCGACGTCGCGGTGCGCTCCGGCGATCGCGCGTTGGAGGAGCGGCCGAGACACGTGCTGGCCGCGGTGGCGCGGATGGCCGGCGATCTGACCCGGGCGCGGGATCTGTACCGGGAGAGCATCGCGCTGAACGAGACGCTGGGTCGGCCGGAGACCGTCAACTCCGAGACGCGCAACCTGGCCTTCTGCGAGCTGGGTCTCGGCAACCTCGCCGAGGCGAGGAGGCTGTTCACGCTCAGCCGTACCCGGGTGTTCCGGCACGGCTGGGACGAGTTCGTGCCGTACGTCTGCGTGGCGGGCGCGGCGCTCGCGTCCGCCGAGGGCGACCACCCGCGAGCGGCGCTCATGGTCGGTCTCGCGGACGCGGCGTTCGCGGCGCTCGGCCAGGTGCCGGACCCGGACGACGCGGCCGACCTCGCCGCCGTGCGAGACGCCGCGATCGAGGCGCTCGGCCCCGCCGCTTACGCCGCCGCGCAGGAGCGGGGTGGGCACCTCGATCCCCGTACGGCGTTCGACGACGACCACTGAGAGGTACTGGCGGTCAGGCCGGCGGCTCGGGAGCCGACTGGGCATCGTGATCGTCGCCCGCACGGGCCCGCGCGGCGGCGACGGCCTGGCCGCGCTCCGACCCGGGAAGCGGTCGAGCATCGCGCCCACCTCGTCGGCGCTCACGTTGGCGCCGAACAACTCGCTGCCCGGCTCGAGTCGTACCCCCTCGGCGAGGGGGCCGGCGACGACCGGGTCGAAGCCGAGATCGTCCACAAGGGACGGGACCGTGGCGAGGCCGGCCTCGTCGTCACCGGCGATCGCGATGGCCTTGCGGCCGGCCGCGCCCGTCGGCCGCGCCTCGTCCTCAAGGTCGTGGTAGCCCATGTGGTTGAACGCCTTGACGACCCGCGCGTCGGCCAGGAACGCCTGGACGATCTCACTGGACGAGGTGCGCGGGTCGGTCAGGTCGTCGCGGATGCCGTCCACCTCCCACCAGTAGTTCATCGCGTCGACGACGAGCTTGCCGCGCAGCGCCTCGGCGGGGAGCGCACGGTACTTGCCCAGAGGGAGGGCGAGGATGACGATGTCGGCGCCGGCCACGGCGTCGACCGCGGTGGTCGCCACCGCCCCGGGCGTGAGCACCTCGACGGTCAGGGCGATCTTCGCCGGGTCGCCGGAGCCGGCGACGAGCACCCGGTAGCCGGCGGCGAGCGCGAGCCGGGCGAGGACGGTGCCCACCTTGCCGGCGCCGAGGACGGCGAGGGTCCGGGGGCGGTCGGGGCCGCTGTCGTTCATGTCTTCCTTCCCGAGGGTCGGCCGGCGGGTCAGCTGGCCAGGATGTCGCGGACCATGGGGATCACCCGGGAGCCGTACAGCTCCACGGCGCGCATCCGGGCGCTCACGGGCTGCGCTCCGGCGGTGTAGATGAGGTCGAACCGGCCGACGCCCAGGCTGCGGATGGCACCAGCCATCCGCCGGGCCACCGTCTCGGGCGAGCCGATGTAGAGCGAGCCGTGCTCGACCTCGGAGTCGAACTCCGTACGGCGGATCGGTGGCCAGCCCCGCAGCGCGCCGATCCGGTCCCGCATGACCCGGTAGTGCGGCCAGAACAGCTCCTTGGCCTCCTCGTCGGTGTCGGCGATGAAGCCGGGCGAGTGCATCCCGACCGGGTGCGCCGTGGTGCCGAGCTGGTCGGCCGCCCGGCGGTAGAGGTCGATGTAGGGCGCGAAACGCTCGGGAGCGCCGCCGATGATGGCGAGCATGAGCGGCAGGCCGTACCGGGCGGTCCGCACCACCGACTGGGGGGAGCCGCCCACGCCCACCCACTCTACGTCGTCTGCTACGTCGGCTTCGGCCTTCCCACCGTGATCGCCGGCTTCCTCGTCGTCTACGCCGGCGGTCTGCCGCAGACGGCCGGCGAGTACTCGGTCGCCGTCATCCTCCTCGCCCTCGTCGCCCTGCTCGGGTGCGCAGAGCGACGAGGGCGGCACCCGGCTGATGCCGGGAACACCGCACCCGCCGCCGGCGCAGGACGTGGCGCGGTGATCGCCGACGGCGCTGCCCGCACGCGATCACGACCCGGCTGCCGGGGCGCGTCGACGGCGACCTGACGTCGGCCCGCCCCACCGTCCACCGAGGCCAGCGCGGCGGTGTTGCTGCGTGTCCGCCTCCACCGGCGCACCGACAAGAATCGTCAGATGTATTGGCGAGGTTGGTCGGTGGTGCAGGTGTCCACCGTGGCCGCCGGCCCCCGCCACCGCTCCGGGCGAGTCCGATCTCTCCTGATAAGGGTCGGGTCGCCGCCCACGATCCTTCCAGCTATCGACCGTTGCCTATTGCGTGACGCCGGAGTAATCTTCCCGAAACACATCAGACGTTTCGTCGTCTGAGGGTCTGCCAACGGCCTGCGCAGCGAGGTCAGGTCGGTGCCACCGCGCGGATCCGCTATCGGGCTTCGGCGTTGTCGCGCTTGGGGTGGCCGGATCGGTCACCGTTTGGAGGATCGATGTCAGACCTGACCCGGCGCCAAGCCCTCAAGATCGGCGCAGCCGGCGCGGGCGGTGCCCTGCTGCCGCTGCCCTGGACGGCGACCGCCCAAGCCGACGCCGTCGCGCCGCCGCAGGTGCTGGCGGCCAACGACCTCGCCCTCTGGTACGACGAGGGTGCCGGCACCGACTGGCTGCGGGCCCTGCCGATCGGCAACGGCCGGCTCGGCGCGATGGTGTTCGGCAACGTCGACACCGAGCGACTTCAGCTCAACGAGGACACGGTGTGGGCCGGCGGCCCGCACGACCCCAGCAACACCAGAGGCGCGGCCGCGCTGCCGGAGATCCGGCGACTGGTCAACGCGAACCAGTGGACGCAGGCCCAGGACCTCATCAACCAGACCATGATGGGCAACCCCGGCGGGCAGTTGGCCTACCAGACCGTCGGCAACCTCCGGCTCGCCTTCGGATCCGCCAGCGGAGCGTCCCAGCACAACCGCACGCTCGACCTGACGACCGCCACCGCCACGACGTCGTACGTCCTGGGTGGCATCCGTTATCAGCGTGAGGTCTTCGCCAGCGCGCCGGACCAGGTCATCGCGATGCGACTGACCGCCGACCGCACCAATTCGATCAGCTTCACCGCCACGTTCGACAGCCCTCAGCGCACGACGGTGTCCAGCCCGGACGGCGCCACGATCGGCCTCGACGGCGTCTCCGGCAGTCAGGAGGGCGTCACCGGGCAGGTCCGTTTCCTCGCCCTGGCCAACGCCACCGTCACCGGGGGCACCGTGTCCAGCTCCGGCGGCACCCTGCGGGTCACCAACGCGACAAGCGTGACCCTGCTCATCTCGATCGGCTCCAGCTACGTCAACTACCGCAACGTCGGTGGCGACTACGGGGGCATCGCGCGACAGCGCCTCAGCGCGGCGCGCGCCTACAGCTACGACCAGCTGCGCAGCCGGCACGTCGCCGACTACCAGGCGCTGTTCGGGCGGGTCACCATCGACCTGGGCCGCACCTCCGCCGCCGACCAGACGACGGACGTCCGCATCGCCCAGCACAACAGCGTCAACGACCCGCAGTTCTCCGCGCTGCTGTTCCAGTTCGGCAGGTACCTGCTGATCTCGTCGTCACGACCCGGCACCCAGCCGGCGAACCTCCAGGGCATCTGGAACGACTCGCTGACCCCCTCGTGGGACTCGAAGTACACGATCAACGCCAACCTGCCGATGAACTACTGGCCGGCCAACACGACCAACCTGGCCGAGTGCCACAACCCGGTGTTCGACATGGTCCGCGACCTGTCGGTGGCCGGCGCCCGCACCGCCCAGGTGCAGTACGGCGCGGGCGGCTGGGTCACCCACCACAACACCGACGCGTGGCGGGCCACCGCCGTCGTGGACGGCGCGTTCTGGGGCATGTGGCAGACCGGCGGCGCCTGGCTGTCCACGCTGATCTGGGACCACTACCAGTTCAACGGTGACGTCGAGTTCCTGCGGACGAACTACCCGGCCATGAAGGGTGCCGCACAGTTCTTCCTCGACACGCTGGTGACCGAGCCGACCCTCGGCTATCTGGTGACCAACCCCTCGAACTCGCCGGAGCTCAGCCACCACGCGAACGCCAGCGTCTGCGCCGGCCCCACCATGGACAACCAGATCCTGCGTGACCTGTTCGACGCGTGCGCCCGCGCGAGCGAGATCCTCAACGTGGACAGCACCTTCCGGGCCCAGGTCCGCGCCACCCGGGACCGGCTCGCGCCGATGAAGATCGGCTCGCGGGGCAACATCATGGAGTGGCTCTACGACTGGGTGGAGACCGAGCCCAACCACCGGCACATCTCGCACCTGTACGGGTTGGCCCCCAGCAACCAGATCACCAAGCGCGGCACCCCGCAGTTGTTCGAGGCCGCCCGCCGTACGCTGGCGTTGCGCGGTGACGACGGCACCGGCTGGTCGCTGGCCTGGAAAATCAACTTCTGGGCGCGGATGGAGGAGGGCAAGCGGGCCCACGACCTGATCCGCTACCTCGCCACCACCGCCCGGCTCGCGCCCAACATGTTCGACCTGCACCCGCCGTTCCAGATCGACGGCAACTTCGGCGCCACCGCCGGCATCGCCGAGATGCTGCTCCAGAGCCACATCGGTGAGCTGCACATCCTGCCCGCGCTGCCGCCGGCCTGGCCCAGCGGACGGGTGACCGGCCTGCGGGGCCGCGGTGGGCACACGGTCAGCATCACGTGGGCGAGCGGCGCGGCCACCGAGGTGCTCGTCCGTCCGGACCGTGCCGGCACCGTCCGCCTGCGGTCGCGGTTCCTGACCGGCACCGTCAGCGTCGTCGACACCGCCGACGGGACGTCGCCCCGGGTCACCCGCGTCGAATCCGACCTGATCGAGGTCACAGTGCAGGCGGGACGGACCTACCGGGTGACCAGCACGGGTGTCGCCACGCCGACGCTGGAGCAGAGCTTCACCAATGCCGGCATCAGCAACGACAGCAACACCAACGTCGCAAACTTCGACGGCAACGGCGCCAGTCTCTCCGCGCAGGCCCTGGCGCAGGCCGGCGCCAGCCCGGGCAGCACGGTGAGCCGCAACGGAGTGACCTTCCGCTGGCCCAACGTCAGCCCCGGTACGGCCGACAACGCCATCGCCTCGGGCCAGACCATCGGCGTCAGCGGCACCGGCAGCACGCTCGGCTTCCTCCTGACCGGCACCTACGGCGCCGTGTCGGGAACAGGCACCGTGGTGTACGCCGACGGCACCCGCCAGACGTTCACGTTGAGCACGCCCGACTGGTACGGCGGGCCGCAGTCCGGGGCGACCGCCGCCATCGTGTCGGCCTACCAGAACCGGCCCAACAACGCCCGCCAGGCCACGGCGGCCTGCATCTACTACGTGGGCGTGGCGTTGCAGAGCAAGGCGGTGACCCAGGTCGTGTTGCCCAACATCAGCGCACGGGCCGCGGCGAACGTGCCGACCATGCACGTCTTCGCCATCGCGATCGGGTCCTGACCTTTCGCCTCGCCACCTCCCCGGCGCTGAACGTCGGGGAGGTGGCGAGATCTCGCGGCCGGGCCGCCGGCGGGCAGCGCGGTCACCGGCGGCGCGGCGTGATCAGTCCCGACTCGTACGCCCACACGACCAGCTGGGCCCGGTCACGGCAGTGCAGCTTGGTCATCGCCCGGTTCACGTGTGTCTTGGCGGTCAACGGACTGATCACCATCCGCACGGCGATCTCGTCGTTGGTCATCCCGCGGGCGACGAGCTCGACGATCTCCTGTTCGCGGGCGGTCAGCACGTCCCGGCCGGCCGCCGGCACGGCTGGCGGTGGGCCGGCCACGAACTCGCTGATCAGCGTACGGGTGACGGCCGGCGCGAGCAGTGCATCGCCGCGCGCCACGACGGCGACGGCCTGCAGCAGGTCGGCGGGGTCGGCGTCCTTGAGCAGGAAACCGCTGGCGCCCGCACGCAGGGCGGCGAAGACGTAGGAGTCGAGCCCGTAGTTGGTGAGAATGAGAATCCGGATCGCGGCAAGGTCGGGGTCCGCGGCGATGCGCCGGGTCGCCTCGATGCCGTCGAGCCCCGGCATCTGCACGTCCATCAGCACGACGTCCGGGCGCAGGCGTCGCGCGAGGTGCACGGCCGACGTGCCGTCGGTGGCCTCACCGACGACCTCCAGGTCGTCCTCTGCCTCCAACAGCGCCCGGAACCCGGCTCGCATCAGCGCCTGGTCGTCGGCGAGCAGGACCCGGATCATGCCGGCTCCCCGCGCCGTCGCCCGGTCATGCCGGCTCGTCGAGGGGGAACGTGGCCCGCACCGTGAACCCGTGGTCGTCGCGGGCGGCGGCTTGCAGGGTGCCGCCCAGTCCGGTGACCCGTTCCCGCATACCGCGCAGTCCCACCCCCGGTGTCGGGGGCCGCGCCGGCGACGCCCGCCCGTCGTCGGTGACCGCGACGGTCAGCCCGGCCGGGGCGTACTCGACGTGAATGTGCGCGGTCGCGGGGCCGGCATGGCGGGCCACATTGGTCAGGGCCTCCTGGACGACCCGGTAGCCGGCCTGGTCGACCTCGTCGGGCAGGCTCCGGGGCCGGCCGCTGACGGTGACCTGGACCGGCACGCCGACCGCCCGGGTTCGCTCGGCGAGTTCGTCCACCCGGGCCAGCCCGACGCGGTCGTCGTCGGGGGCGCGCAGGATGTCGAGGGTGGTGCGTAGTTCCCGCATCGCGGCGCCGCTGGCCTCCTGGATCGCCAGCAGCGTGGCCGACGGTTCCTCGCCGTGCTTGCGGGCCAAATGCACGGCGATCCCGGCCTGCACCTTGATCACCGAGATGCTGTGGGTCAGGGAGTCGTGCAGGTCGCGGGCGATGCGCAGACGCTCCTCCCCGGCACGGCGCAACGCCATCTCCTCGCGGGTGCGTTCGGCCTCGATGGCCCGCTGTTCGACCTGCTCCAGGTACGCCCGGCGTTGCCTGCCGACGAGCCCGGCGACGTTGGCCGCCACGAACCATCCCAGCAGCAGGGCCGTCCGCTCGACGATCAGCTGGTTGGGGCGGTCGGCCGGCGCCACCGAGACGTCGCGGGCCAGGAAGCCACCGAGGAAGGCGAGGCTGGCCACGGCAGCGGCCGCCCGGCGACCCCGCCAGGCGGCGAGGTAGACCACGCCGAGCACGGGGAACGCGGCGGACACCCCGGAGTGCACCCGGATGTGCAGGGCCAGCATGGCGGCGGTCACCACGCCCAGCGCGACCACCGGGTACCGCCGGCACACCGCGAGGGCCGCCGCCATGGCGAGGACCAGGGCGACGTCGAGGGCCCCGACGGTCGCGGCGTCCGGTGCGAGCGCGGCGTTGCCGAGCAGCAGGCCGCCGAGGGCGAGTCCACTGAGGGCGTACGGCAGGTCGCGGCGCATGGTCGCACTGTAGAACGGCCGTCGTCCGTGGAGCATCCCGCGCGTGCGGTAGATCAGGCGTACCACGGGGGTGGTATCGCGGCGGAGCAAGTGTCTGCGGCGGAACGACGTTTTCCCAGCCCGCCACGGCAAGCATCGACCTCATGACATACCGCTTCTTCACCCCCATCCCCACGAAGGCGGCCACCGGGCGCACCGCGGAGGTCTACCAGCAGTCGCGCGAGGACTTCCTCGGGCCGCTGCCCACCTTCCAGGTGCTCTCGGCCGTGCCGGAGGTGCTGGCCGCCACCTGGTCGCTGCTGCGCGAGGCCCTGCTCGCCGGGGACGCGTCCCGGGTCGAGCGCGAACTCGTCGCGGCGGCCGTGTCCCGGGCCAACCGCTGTCAGTTCTGCGTCGACGCCCACGTGCTGCTGCTGCACGCCCTGGGCGAGCGCGCTCTGGCCGAGGTCGTCGCCCGGGGCGGGACGCCACCCGACCCGAGGCACGCCGAACTCGCCCGCTGGGCCCAGGCCAGCCGCAGCCCTCGCGCCGCCGACTGGAGCAGCACGTACCGCCCGGAGGTCACCGGCACGCTGCTCGCCTTCCACTTCATCAACCGGATCGTCTCGGCGCTGCTCGACCCCGACCTGCTCCCCGGCGGCCTGCAACGCTCCCCGCTGGTGCGTTCGGTCGGGGGCCGGTTGTACGCCAGGGCCGCCCGGGAGCCGAGGGAACCCGGTCGCAGTCTCCCGCTCATCGAGGCGGGTCCGACGCCGCCGCCGGCGTGGGCGGGGGACAGCCCGGTCGGTGTCGCCTACGCGTCGTTGCGAACCGCCGCCACCCGGGGCGGGGACCTGCTGGGCGACGTGGCCCGCCAGACCGTGACGGCCACGGTGCGCTGGGAGGACGGGCGGTTCCCGGCCCGGCCCGCCGACTGGGCCGTCGACCTGGTCCGGGACGTGCCCGGCCGGGACCGTATCGGAACCCGGATCGCGTTGCTGGCGGCGTTCGCGCCCAGCGCGATCAGCGTGGGGGACGTCGCCCTCTGGCGGCTGTCGCACCCCGCCGACGCCGACCTCGTCCGGCTGGTCGCGTACGGGGCGATCACGGCCACCGACCATGTCGCCCAGGCCCTGGCCTCGGCGCACCTCTAGGAGATCACCATGCGTAAGGCATTCGTCGTCAGCGCCGCCCTGCTGCTCATCGCGTTCGCCGTCCAGTTCGTCTTCGCCGCCGTCGGCGCGTTCACGAAACCCGGGGGCGACGGCGCGTACGCCCTGCACAGTGTCAACGGCATGGCCGTCATCCCCGTCCTCACCCTGCTCACCGCCCTGTTCGCCGCGCTGGCGAAGGCGCCGGGCCGACTCGTCGGACTGGCGATCCTGCCGGTCGGCCTCGTCGTCGTGCAGGCGCTTCTCGCCATGCTCGCCAACGCCTCCACCGACGCCGCCGGAGTCAGCACCGCGTTCGGCCTGACCCTCGGCGGGTTGCACGCGCTCAACGGCATCGTCGCGGTGCACGTCGTGGTCGGCGTCCTTCGGGCAGCGCGGAGGCTGGGTGGTCCGGCGCCGGTGGGCGACATCCGCGCGGCCGTCCGGGAGGGGGAGCCGGCATGACCACCGGCTCGCTGCTCGTGGCGGACCTCGTGCTCGCGGTCCTCACCGCCGCCGGATGGTTGGGTGGCGGCGCCGCGGCGGCCGCCCGGCGCCGTCCGCTCGCACTCGGGCTGGCCGCCGTCGCGCTGCTCGCCACGCTCGGCCGCGCGCTCACGGTGATCGCGCTCGCCCGCGCCGGCTGGTGGTTCGCCGCGGAGAAGGCCCTCATCGCCGCGCCCCTGTCGCTCGCCGCGGTGGTCGTCGCCGGGCCGCGGCTGCTGCGGGCCGCGGGCGACCTCCGGTCCGTCGCGGTCCCGCTCCTCTTCGCCGGGTACGCCGTGAGCGGCGCCCTGCTCGTGACGATCCTGCACGGGTATCCGGCGTCGGCCTCGGTGGGGCTGCTCGCGGTCGCCGGGGTCGGCACGGCGGCGGCGGTCTCGTGGCGCTTCCTCGACGCGCGCCCGTCCCGGACGGTGTCCCGGGCGGCCACCGTGGTGACGGTCGCGGCCCTGCTGGCCGGAACCGGGCTGGCCGTCGCCCCGGACGCCGCGCCCGCCGTACCGCATGATCATGGCTATCCGCAGATCCGGACCACCGACGAACCCACTCGGCGGTTCACCCTGACGGCCGGGACGGCCAGGGTGAACGTGGGTGGCCGCGACGTCGCGGCGTGGGCGTTCAACGCGCAGGTACCCGGGCCGGAGTTGACCGCCACCGTCGGCGACGTCGTGGAGGTGACGCTGCACAACCGGGACATCGGGCGGGGCGTCACCCTGCACTGGCACGGGTACGACGTGCCGAACAGCCAGGACGGGGTGCCCGGGGTGACGCAGGCAGCGGTGCTGCCCGGCCAGGAGTTCGTCTACCGGTTCCGTGCCGATCAGGCCGGGACGTACTGGTACCACACCCACGCGGTGTCCGACGTCGGTGTGCGGATGGGCCTCTACGGCGTCCTGGTGGTGCGCCCGGGGCCGACGACCGGCCTCGACGTCACCGTGCCGGTGCACACCCTGGCGGGTCGTCCGCTGCCCCCGGCGCGAGTGGAACGGGTCGAGGCCGGCGTGCCGGTGCGGCTGCGCCTGATCAACACCGACAACACGACGCACCGGTACGCCCTGGCCGGGGCCGCCTTCCGGGTCGCCGCGATCGACGGCTCTGATCTGCGGGGTCCGACGCCGCTCGCGGACACCGCCGTGCTGATCCCGGCCGGAGGCCGCTACGACCTGGTGTTCACCGCGCCGGCCAGCCCGGTGGCGCTGTTCGTCGACGGACGGGTGGTCTACTCCACCGGGGAGGTGTCGACGGCGACCGGCGGGTGGCCCGTCCTGGACCCGCTCACCTACGGCGTGCCGGCTCCGGTGCCGTGGGCCCGGTTCGACCGGAAGTTCACCCTCGTCCTCGACCGTGGTCTCGACCTGCGCGGACTGCTCCCGCGATACGCCCACACCGTGAACGGCGCGGCCGATCCGGACATCCCGCCGCAGGTCGTCCGCCGCGGCGACGTCGTCCGCTTCACGATCGTCAACCGGTCGCAGACCGTGCACCCGTGGCATCTGCACGGCCACCACGTTCTCGTGCTGTCCCGCACCCGGAAGGCGGCGATCGGAAGTCCGTTGTGGCTGGACTCGTTCGACGTCCGGCCGGGTGAGGTGTGGGAGGTGGCGTTCCGAGCCGACAACCCGGGGATCTGGGCCAACCACTGCCACAACCTGGGGCACGCCGACGCCGGGATGACGCTGCACCTGATGTACTCGTGATCTCCCGCGCCGTTCCCGGTTTCGGCCCGACCCTGGCGGGAACCCCGTCGCCGCCCGTGCAGCGGAGGCAGGCGACGAAGAGGTGGCTATGACGCTGGCCAACCCGGCTCCCGACTATTTCGAGCCCGAAGACGGCATGTTCCTGGCGACGCTGCTCATCGTCCGCGACATCGATCGGTCGCGGGAATACTACGAGCGGGTGTTCGGGGCGACGTGCGTCCATGACGCGAACCCGTTGATCATGAGGTTCTTCAACAGCTACATCATCATCAACGTCGAGGGCGGCCCGACGGACGACAAGCCGACGGTCCAGGCCAAGGCCCCGGTCGACTCCAACACCCTGAGCTGCGCGATGAATGTCCGGGTCCGGGACATCCACGCGCTCTACACCGAGTGGAAGGCCCGCGGCGCGGATTTCCTCACCGAGCCGAAGGACCACGGCACGGAGATCCGTTGTTACCTCCGCGACCCCGACGGCTATCTGGTGGAGATCGGGCAGGGCCTCTAGGCCGCGGAGTCCCATCGCGGGCCGCCGGATCGGGCAGGCGCAGCACCCGGCCCCGTCGCGTGGCGGCGGGGCCGGGTGTCGGTGCGCGGAGTCGGTCGGGATCAGCTGGTTCCGCAGCTGACCGTCGGCCAGTTCCAGTTGCCGTTGGCCATGATCGTTATGCCGAAGTTGTTGCCGTTGCCGTTCGGCCTGGCGGTGACGGTTCCGCTGGTGCCGCTGACGGAGGCGTTCCAGCTGTTCTGAATGCTCTGGCCGCCGCCGAGTCCGAGTCTGACGACCCAGTTGCTGGTGCCGCTGACCGCGACGTTCAGATTGAAGCGGTCGCCCCACTGCTGACCGGCGGAGAGCGTCGCGTTGCAGGTGCCGGTCCCCGGGTTACCGGTGGTGGGCCCGGAGGTGGGTCCGGAGGTCGGGTTGCCGCCGCCGCCCTCCTGGACGGTGACGTCGGAGCTGCCGCTGCTCTGGTAGCCCTCGGTGGCCATGATCTGGTAGCTGTGATTGGTGCCGAGGTTCAGGCCGGCGCGGGCCCAGGCGTCGAAGTGGTTGGCGGTGGTGATGGTGCCACTCGAGCGCTTGTTCTGACGGACGCTCCAGTACTGGTAGAACGTCTGGTTGCCGTCGATCGACGGGGCGTTGACCCGCTGGCTGCGCAGGATGTCGTAGGTGCCGCCGTCAGTGGTCACCGTGCCCAGCCGCTGGGCGCCGCTGCTCGGGTTGTAGCTGCCGAAGTTCTCCACCACGTAGTACTCGATGAGCGGGTTGCGCGTCCATCCGTACAGGGCGAGGTAGGTGTTGTTGTTCCCCGGGTTGTAGTTGGCCGAGTAGCTGACCGTCCGCCGCGAGCCGGTGGCCCAGCCCTTGCCGCCGACCCAGTTGTTGGTGCTGCGGTCCCAACTGCTGGAATACCGGCCGTCGGCGCGCAGCGTCATGCTGGCGTTGCCGCCGTCCTTCCAGAAGGAGAAGTAGTAGCCGTTGTGCGTGCCGGTCAGGCTCGAGGTGAGCGTCCGGTCGGCCTCGGCGTACGCGTTGGTCGCCGTCACCGTGCCGGCGATGGCCAGGACGGCGGCGCAGGCGGCGCCCAGGAGCAACCGGATTCGGCCGCGCCTCCCTGGCCTGGTGGGGGTGTGGCTGGTGTCGGTCATGTGGGTGGTTCCTCCTCGTAACGGCCACGGCGTCGTGCCGCGTGGTGGTGGTTGGCCGGTCGTCCTGCACGACGACCGGAGGAGTGGGCCGTGGTGGCTGGTGCTGACGGTGATTGAGCGTCGTCGATGGGGACCGTATTAACCAGGTCGTCGACTTGTCAACAATTTCCGGAAACGCCGTGGCAACATCGCTCTCGGCTCCCCCTGCGGGAGGGACGCGTGTCGAGCCAGGTCAGTAGTCAATCAGAGTTCGGTATCGTCATACGACTGCCGGCGCCGACGGACCTCACTTCGGCCGGAAGCCGCCGAAATTTCCGAAGACTTTCCGGACCTTGACCACCAGGTGCGGGAAGTGGGTCCGGGAGGGGGCACCGCCACTCCGGCGTGCCGGATGGGTTAAAACTTGATCCGTTCCAAAATAGTGAGCTAGTGTTCCTCGGGTGATGCCCGACTTCGAGGCGCAACTGCGAGCCGCCTCGCTGCGCGTGACCCGGCCCCGGCTGGCGGTGCTCGCGGCCCTGCGCGACCACCCCCACGTCGGCACCGACGCGGTGATCGCGCTGGTGCGGGCGGAGCATCCCACCGTGTCCCACCAGGCCGTGTACGACGTGCTGCGGGTGCTCACCGACGCCGGTCTGGTACGCCGGATCCAGCCTGCCGGCGCCACCGCCCGCTACGAGTCCCGGGTGGCGGACAATCACCACCATGTCGTGTGCCGCGCCTGCGGCGCCATCGCCGACGTCGAGTGCGCCGTCGGCCACGCCCCCTGTCTGACCGCCTCCAATGACCACGGGTTCGTGGTCGACGAGGCGGAGGTCGTCTACTGGGGCACCTGCCCCGGTTGCGCGGCCGCTCGCACCTCCCAGTGATCCGCCAGTTCGGAAGGAAGTACATGAGCGACACCCAGGACAACGGCCCCATCAGCGCGCAGGGCGTGGACGAGAAGGCCGCGGCCGGCTGCCCGGTCGCGCACGACTCGGTGACCGCGCACGGCAGCGAGAGCGAGAACCCGGCGATCGACTCGCCGACCCCGAAGACCGGTGGTCGTCCGCGCAGCAACCGGGACTGGTGGCCCAACCAGCTCGACCTCTCGGTGTTGCACGCCCACTCGTCGAAGGGCAACCCGCTGGGTGCGGACTTCAGCTACGCCAAGGAGTTCGCCAAGCTCGACGTCGAGGCCCTCAAGCGCGACATCGTCGAGGTCCTCACCACCTCGCAGGACTGGTGGCCGGCCGACTTCGGCCACTACGGCGGCCTGATGATCCGGATGAGCTGGCACGCCTCCGGCACGTACCGCATCGAGGACGGTCGAGGCGGCGCCGGCGACGGTGGGCAGCGGTTCGCGCCGCTCAACAGCTGGCCGGACAACGCCAACCTGGACAAGGCCCGCCGGCTGCTCTGGCCGGTCAAGCAGAAGTACGGCCAGAAGATCTCCTGGGCCGACCTGCTGGTGCTCGCCGGCAACGTGGCCCTGGAGTCGATGGGCTTCAAGACCTTCGGCTTCGGCTTCGGTCGCGAGGACGTGTGGGAGCCCGAGGAGATCTTCTGGGGCCCCGAGGACACCTGGCTCGGCGACGAGCGGTACGCCTCCGAGAAGGAGATGGCGGCCGGCGTCGGTTCGACGGAGATGGGTCTCATCTACGTCAACCCGGAGGGCCCTCGCGGCAACGCGGACCCGGCGGCGGCGGCGCACTTCATCCGCGAGACCTTCCGCCGGATGGCGATGAACGACGAGGAGACCGTCGCCCTCATCGCCGGCGGTCACACCTTCGGCAAGACCCACGGCGCCGGCGTCGCCGACGGCCACGTCGGCGCGGAGCCCGAGGGCGCCCCGCTGGAGGCGCAGGGCCTCGGCTGGCTGAGCACCCACGGCAGCGGCAAGGGCCGTGACACGATCACCAGCGGCCTCGAGGTGACGTGGACCGACCAGCCGACGCGGTGGAGCAACCGGTTCTTCGAGATCCTCTTCGGCTACGAGTGGGAGCTCACCACGAGCCCTGGTGGCGCGAAGCAGTGGGTCGCCAAGGATGCCGAGGCGATCGTCCCGGACGCCTTCGACCCGTCGAAGAAGCACCGGCCGACGATGCTCACGACCGACCTGTCGCTGCGCGTCGACCCGGCGTACGAGAAGATCTCGCGCCGCTTCCTGGAGAACCCCGACCAGTTCGCGCTGGCCTTCGCCAAGGCGTGGTACAAGCTGCTGCACCGCGACATGGGCCCGATCGAGCGCTTCCTCGGGCCGTGGGTGGCCGAGCCGCAGCTCTGGCAGGACCCGGTGCCGGCCGTTGACCACGAGCTGGTGGGCGACGCCGACATCGCCGCCCTCAAGGCCAAGGTTCTGGATTCTGGTCTCACCATCGACCAGCTGGTCTCCACCGCCTGGGCCTCTGCCGCGAGCTTCCGGTACACCGACAAGCGCGGTGGCGCCAACGGCGCGCGGATCCGCCTCGAGCCGCAGCGCAACTGGGAGGTCAACCAGCCCGAGCAGCTCGCGTCGGTACTGAGCACCCTGGAGGGCATCCAGCAGGAGTTCAACGCCGCCGGTGGGGCGAGGATCTCGCTCGCCGACCTGATCGTGCTGGCCGGCTCGGCAGCGGTCGAGAAGGCGGCGCGCGACGCGGGTGTCGAGGTGACCGTGCCGTTCCGGCCGGGCCGCACCGACGCCACCCAGGAGCAGACCGACGTCGAGTCCTTCCGGGTCATGGAGCCGCGCGCCGACGGGTTCCGCAACTACCTGCGCCCGGGTGAGAAGACCCAGCCGGAGGTGCTGCTCGTCGACCGTGCCTACATGCTGAACCTGACCGCGCCCGAGATGACCGTCCTCGTCGGCGGTCTGCGGTCGCTCGGCGCCAACACCGGCGGCAGCCAGCACGGCGTCCTCACCGACCGGCCCGGTGTGCTCACCAACGACTTCTTCGCCAACCTGCTCTCCCCGGGCACCCGGTGGAGCGCGTCGAAGTCCGACGAGCACGTGTACGAGATCCGGGACCTGGCCACCGACGAGGTGAAGTGGACCGCCACCGCGGTCGACCTCATCTTCGGCTCCAACTCCCAGCTGCGGGCCCTCGCCGAGGTCTACGCCAGCCAGGACGCGCGCGACAAGTTCGTGCAGGACTTCGTCGCGGCCTGGACGAAGGTCATGGAGCTCGACCGGTTCGATCTCGCCTGATCCTGCGCTCACCGACGAGCCCCGGCCGATCCGTCAGCGATCGACCGGGGCTCGCCCGCGTCCTGCCGCCGCCGAAGACGCAAGGCCCGTCAGCCCAGCCCGGACAGGTACTCTCTGCGTCGCTGCGGCTCGAACTTCTCGATCGCGTACCGCAGCATGACGCGCGGCATGACCCGGTGATGCCGGGCCAGGAACTCCTCCTCGGCCGCCCGGTCGCGGTTGCCCACCTCGCGCAGCATCCAGCCCACCGCCTTGCGGACCAGGTCGTGCGGGTCGTGCAGGAGCCGTTCACCCAGGCGGAACGTCCAGTCGAAGTCACCGATCCTGATGAAGGCGAAGGTCGCCATGATGGCGATGCGCTGGTCCCACACCAGGTCCGACGCGGCCAGGCGATCCAGGACGCTCCGGTCCTTGTCGATCAGCCACGGCCCGAGGATGTACGGGGCGGACGAGTCCACCAGGTCCCAGTTGTTGATGTGGTCGGTGTTGTCCAGCAGGAGGCGGACGACGCGGCCCCGTTCCTCCTCGTCGCCCCGGGCGAACTTGCGGACCAGGACGAACAGTGCCGTCAACCTCTCCTCGTGCACGTCGCTGGTCAGCAGCTCCGCCGTGCTGGTCAGGGAGAGATCGCGCCAGTACCGGGCGGCCACCCGCCGCTGTTCGGGTACGGAAACCCCGATCGCCCGGTCACCCTCGCCGTAGCCGCCCGGGCCCAGTTGGAGGAACCGGCTCGATCCGGCCGCCCGGACCGGGTCGGCGAGGCTCGCGAGTTCGCGTCGGACGTCGGCGGGCGTGGCCATGTCCGTGCAACCTACCGGCCGCGTCCGACGGTTCCGCCGTTCTCGGCGGATTCGGTCGGCGGCGCGCGGTTCGAGGGGCGGTGGGTGGCCGACGAGTTTGGGATGCTGTGCCCGTCTATCTGCCGACAGCACCTCACGTGAAGGAGCACCGCGATGGCGAAGGTCATCTCCACGCTGTTCATCTCGGCCGACGGCGTGGCCGAGATCGACCCCGACTGGCACTTCCCGTACTTCGACGACAACATGGGCCGCGCCGTCACCGAGGACTACGACACGTCCGACGTGCTGCTCATCGGCCGGGTGACCTACGACAGCTTCGCCGGAGCCTGGCCCGACCGGGAGGCGGCGGGTGGCGAGGACGCCGGGTTCGCCAAGCAGCTCGGGGACGTGCGCAAGGTGGTCGTCTCCCGCCAGCCGCTGGAATTCTCCTGGCGCAACTCGGAGGTCATCGACGGCGATCTCCCGGCGGCCGTCGCCGCGCTCAAGGCCGACGCCGGGATCAAGGGCATCCTCATTCCCGGGTCGATCTCCGTGGTGCAGCAACTCCTCGCCGCCGGGCTGGTCGACGAGCTGCGTCTGCTGGTGCACCCGGTGGCGGCGCGCAAGGGCCGCAGGCTGTTCGACGACGGCGACACGCCGTACCACCTGCGGGTGATGGCGACCGAGGTGTTCCCGACGGGCGTGCTCCGCGTGATCTACGCGCCGACCGACGCGCCCGGCGCGGTCGGCTACGACGACGTCAAGGACCAGGTGCCCGCGGGAAACTAGGCGACTCGGCCACCCATCTCGCCGGCCGCCCGACGCCTGGTCCGAGCCGGCCCCGTCGCTTGCCGCGACGGGGCCGGCTCGATCTCGTACGGGCTCGGACAGCTCGGCCCGGGTGGACGTCGGGGATCGCCCGCGGTCAGGCGATCGTGCAGGTCGCGCCGTTGAGAGTGAACGAACTCGGTCGGGCGGTGTTGCCGGTGTGGGTGGCCTGGAAGCCGATGGTGACCGATCCGCTCGGCGGGATGCTGGCGTTGTAGGCGACATTCCGGGCCGTCACCTGGCCGGACGCGGGGGAGTAGGTCGCGTTCCAGCCCGAGGTGACGCTCTGCCCGCCGGGCAGGGTGAAGACGAGCGACCAGCCGTTGACGGCGCTGGCGCCGGTGTTGGTGATGGTGAGGTTCTCGGTCAGGCCGGTGTTCCAGGCGTTGATGGCCACGCTCACGCGGCACGCGCCGGAACTCGGCGGCGGCGTGGTGGGGTTCGGCGGCGGCGTGGTCGGGTTGGGCGGCGGCGTGGTCGGGTTCGGCGGGGCGGTCAGGCCGAAGAAGGCGACGGCGGCAGCGGCCATGCCGCCGGCGGGCAGGCTGTGCCCGGCGCCCTGGATGCTGTACGCCTCGACCTGGACGGTCCCGCTCGCGTCGGCGTACCGACGCCGGTTCCAGTTGGTCTGCGGCGTGTCGGTGGAGGTGGGTGTCTGGCTGAGCCCGAACACGTTGGTCCACTGCTCGATGGTCTCCTGCAGCAGCGAGTACGGCACGAGGGTGTCGCTGGTGCCGTGCCACAACTGCACGCGCGGGCGGGGGCCGGAGTAGCCGGGGTAGGCCTGCCGGACCGCGTCACCCCACTGTTGCGGCGTGCGGTTCATGTTCCCGCCGGTGCACTGGCTGCTCCCGGGCGGATAGTCCGCCGCGTTGGCGAAGCAGTTGTAGGGGACCCCCATGAACGCCGCGCCGGCCTTGAACACGTCGGGGTACAACGCCAGCATGTGGTTGGTCATCATGCCGCCGGACGAGCTGCCGGTGGCGTACACCCGGTCGGGGTCGCCGCCGTACTGCTGCTGTGCGTAGCGGATCATCGAGATGATCGACACGGGGTCGCTGCCGCCGCCGCGGCGCTTGGCGGCATCCGACCAGGTGTCGAAGCAGTTGCCGAAGCCGGCCTGCTGGGTGGCCGTCGGGTAGATCACGATGAACCCGTACCGGTCGGCCTGGGCGGCGAATTCGCTGCCGGAGTAGAAGCCGGGGCCCGACCCTCCGCAGCCGTGCATGGCGACCACGATCGCGGGTCTGGTCGGGCGGGTGTCGGGCACGTAGACGTGCATGCGCATCCGGCCCGGATTGTCGCCGAAGCTGGTCACCTCGGTGAGCGACGCGGCGTACGCGGGCTGGAGCGCGGGTGCCACCAGGCCGGCCGCCGCCAGCGACGTGACCAGGGCGAGCAGCAGTTTCCTTCGGATTTTCACGGGGACGACTCCTTCGATCACCTGTGCGGGTTGCGTGTGGTCGCGGGGCGGTCACGGGTGCGCCCGACTGCCCGTGGTGATCGCGCCTCGCCCACTACGTGTGCTTGCCCGGTGCCCGGCTCCGTGCGGCGTCGCGTAGCAGATAGTGTTCCTCGCGGTCGCCGAAGTGTCAATCGACGTACCTCAATTGCATGCGTGGTCGTGCCCGCCGCGACGGGCCCGGCGGCACGGGCCCTCCGTCTACAGTCGGTGCACCGTCCCTGAGCCGAGCCGGGAGCGCCTGTGGCAAGCCCCTTCACCATCGAGGAGATCTATCCCGACGACGGGGACGACCCGCCGCGGCTGCCCCGGCGGCAGGCCGGCAGCTCGCCGCAGGATCTCGCGGTGACCCTGCTGGCCGACTACACCCTGCGGTACCGCGCGCGGATCCCGTCCGCCGCCCTCGTCGCGCTGCTCGCCGAGGCCGGGGTGAGCACGGCCGGAGCCCGCGCCGCGATCAGCCGCCTGGCCCGTCGGGGTGTGCTGGAGGGCAGCCGGGAGGGACGGCGCAGCTCCTACCGGATCAGCCGCGCCGCCGCCGCGAACCTGTCCAGCGGAGGCAGTTGGATCCTGGCCGCCACCACCGAGGTCACGGCGTGGGACGGATGCTGGACCCTCGTCGCCTTCTCCCTGCCGCAGGATCACAGCACCCAGCGGCGGGCCCTGCGTGGCCAGCTCCGCTGGCTCGGGTTCGCGCCGTTGTACGACGGGCTGTGGATCTCGCCGTACGAACTGGGCGCGCAGGGCAGGGCGAAGCTCGCCCGGTTCACCCTCGGCGCCGTCACGGTGTTTCGCGGGCGACAGGCGGCGCTCGACGCGATCGGCCAGCGCGCTCCCATCGACGCCTGGGACATCGAGGCGATCGGTCGGCACTACGAGGAGTTCCTGCGACGGTGGACGCCCCTGGTGCCGATGCTGCGATCCGGAGCCGTCGACGGCGCGGCGGCGGTGCGGGCGCGTACCGAGGTCATGGACACCTTCCGCCGGTTTCCCACCCTCGACCCCCGGTTGCCGCTGGACCTGCTGCCGGCGGGATGGCTCCGACGGCCGGCCCGGGAGCTGTTCGAAGCCGTCTACGACGGCCTCGCCGAACCCGCCGCGCGCCACGTCCGGTCGGTCGTCGCGCGGTTCGTCGACGGCACGCAGCCCGGCATCCAGGCGCACACCACCGCCGACCTCCTCGCCGGAGTACTCCGTGCGGACCCGGCTCCGGACCCGGGCGGTGCATCGGCGACGGTCGAGAGCTGCGCGACCTGAACGGCAACTGACGGGGTCTCCCCACCGGCGACGAGGTGTGTACCTTGTGGAGAACGCGCAGCGCTGGGGAGGCCGGATGACGTCACGCGGTGCAGACCTTTCGGCGGCCGACCGGATCGACACCTCCGTCGCGCACCCTGCCCGTCGGTACAACTACCTGTTGGGTGGCAAGGACAACTTCGCCGCCGACCGGGAGTCCGGCGACGCGCTCGCGGCCGCGATGCCCACCATCCGGCTCGCCGCCGTGGAGAACCGGATGTTCCTGCAACGCACGGTGCGCTTCCTGGCGCAGCACGGCGTCCGGCAGTTCCTGGACATCGGGACCGGCATCCCGACCGCCGACAACACCCACGAGGTCGCCCAGGCCATCGAACCGTCGGCACGGGTGGTCTACGTCGACAACGACCCGATCGTCCTGGCCCACGCCCGCGCGCTGTTGTCCAGCACGCCCGAGGGGCGGACGGCCTACCTCGACGCCGACCTGCGGGAACCGGACAAGATCCTCGCCCATCCCGACCTGCGCACGACACTGGACCTGACCGAACCCGTCGCGCTGATGTTGGTGGCCATCCTGCACTTCATCCGCGACGACGAGGACCCCAAGGGCATCCTCGATCGGCTCATCGCGGCGCTGCCGTCCGGCAGCTACGTGGTCGCCTCGCACGTGACCTGGGAATACCTGCCGCCCGCCGCCATCGCTCAGCTCGAAGCCAACAACCGCGACGGCCGGTTCCAGGCCCGGACGACCGAGCAGTTCGCGGCCCTTCTCGACGGGCTGGAGCTCGTCGAGCCCGGCGTCGTGTCCGTGGCGCGGTGGCACGCCGACGACGCGCCGCAGCCGCGTCCGTCCGTGCAGGACGTGTCGTTCAACGGCGCCGTCGCCCGGGTCCGGTGACGACGACCGCCACCGAAGCCGGTGCCGCGGTCGCTCAGCGGCTCTTCTTCGTCGGCCGTTTGCGGGGTGGCGTCAACAGGTCGGCGATCGCCGCGATCGCCGACGGCACGATGCGGTAATACGCCCAGACGCCGCGCTTCTCGCGCTCGATCAGACCGGCCTCGGTGAGAATCCGCAGGTGATGGCTCACGGTCGGCTGAGAGAGGTTGAGCGGCGCGGTGAGGTCGGTGACCGAGGCCTCGCCCTCCGGGGCGGCCTGGATCAGGCTGAGCAGTCGCAGGCGGGCTGGATCGGCGAACGCCTTCAGCACCCCCGCGAGCCGCTCGGCATCCGCGCGTTTGATCGGCTCACCGGCAAGCGGCGAGATGGCAGGCATGGCAGTATCGGCAGTTCCCACGACAGCCATCGTTCCACCAACCTGGGGAACAGAGCGGCGGAACCGGACAAATCCCCGAGCCGATGCTGTGCTCATCACAACACCATCGACGCGTGTCGTGGCCGGGTGGGCCAGCTGTCAGGGCAGGTTGATCGTGTACTCGGCGGTCTGGACCTTCCCGTCGACCTGGAAGTCGAAGAAGGCCCGGTACCGGCCGGAGCTGGGGACGGTCAGCCAGAACGCGACCGCGCCGTCGACGAGCTCCTGCTCCGGGTGGACGTGCACGTACCCGAGGTCACCCTCGCGAACGACGACCAGGTGCCCGTACGCGCCCAGGTACCGCTGCGGCTGGACCGGCCCGGCGGCGTCGGTGCGCGTGAGCTGGAATCGCACCGGCGCCGTCACCCCGGCGGTGGGCGTCCCGGTCATCGACACCGTGAACGGTCCGGCCGTCGCCTGCGCCTGGGCCGGTGGCAACGCGGCCGGGGCGTACGCGCCCGGCACGTGGTGGTCGACGCCCAGCACGAGGGGCACCTGTCGACCGTCGGGGGCGCTGACGGAGAAGTCGGCGAAGACGCGGTAGCCACCCGGCCGGGCCAGTGTCAGGGGGACGCTCCAGGTGCCGTCGGGCGCCATCGTCGGGTGCAGGTGCTGGTAGCCGCCCAGGTCGCGACCCACCACGATCAGGTGCAACGGCTTCTCGTGCACGACGGCGAAACGCGTCGCCGGCTGCCGGTCGGTCCCGACGATCCGGAACCGGTAGTCCGCGCGTACGCCGGGCGGCTGGGTCCGCTCCAGGGGCTGCAACGTGTAGCCGCCCGCGCTTACCGTCGTCCCGGTCGCCAGCGTCTCACCCGTGCTGACGTCCCCCGGATGCGAGTGCGGCCCGGTCCCGGGCGCGTGGTCGTGCCCGTTCCCGGCCGACAGGGCCTCCCCGGAGCCGGTCGGCACTCCGGCGGGGGCCGCGGGCCGACGCGCGTCACCGGCCGGCGACGCGTCGCCGGTGCCGATGCGGGCGAGCCCGAAGCCGGCCAGCAGAGCCACCACCAGCCCGCCGACGAGCAGCGCCAGGTGGGTGTTGGTCAGCCGTGACCCGCGTACCACGCCGCTGTCCTGCGCCTCGGGCTGCGGCCGGTCGGCTGGCGACGTGTCCTCCGGTGTGGCCAGGGCCCGCGCGGACGGCGCCGGCCGTCCCGCCGGCGCGGACTCAACGACGACCGGACTCCGCGCGCTGGCGAGCGCGCCGCTCCTGCGCGCCGCGGGTACGGCGGCGCTTCGCTGTCTGCCGCCGGCCGGGCGACCGCCGCCGGCGGTCGCCGCGTTCGTGCCGGCGGTTGCCGCGTTCTTGGCGGCGGTTGCCGCACTCCTGCTCGCGGTTGCCGCGCTCCTGCGGGCGACGGGCTTGCGTGCCGAGGGTGCGACGCGGCCACCCCGGCCGGTCGGAGCCTTCGACGGGCGGGCCCGGCCAGGCGGTCCACCCGCCGTCGACGAGCGACGACGCCACGCGACGAAGCCCGCCACCGCCGCCAGGACCGCGACCGCCCCGCCGACCCAGAGCAGCGCGCCCGGGCCGCTTCGCCCATCCGAGGGTACGGCGGGAGCCGCCTGCGCTGTGCTCGGCGATCCGGCGGGCGCCGCCGAGGCCACCGGCTGCTGCCCCGTGGACGCGTGCTGGTCGATGGCGGCCAGAAGCGCGGGGTCGGGCTGCTGGGTCGGCGGTTGCCAACCCTGCGGCGCCGTGGTCGCCCGGCCGGTGTAGCGGAACGTCATCGTGCCGCGCACCGCGTCACCGTCGGAGGCCACCGACAGGTAGCTCACCGAGTACTGGCCGGCCGCCGGTAGGTGCGCCACCGACACCATCGCCGGAAACCCCGTCGTGTACTCGCGTGGCTGGAACTGGTCGTCGACCAGGAAGTACTCCCGCACCGGCTTGGTCAGCGTCTTCGGCTCCCCGTACGTCCAGCCGTTGTCGACGCGGACGCCGTTCGGCGCGGTGACCGTGAAGTACGCGTTGGCGCCGACCTTTTCCGTGAAGTACAGCGCCACCGACGTCAACGGCCCCTGCACCGTGGCGCCGCTCTCGGGAGTGGACATCGCGAGCGTCCCGTGAGCTGCGGCGGGCTGAGCGGACGCGAGAAGGGTGACCGCCGTGGCGAGGGCGAGCGGGAGCAGGCTCGCGATCAGCCGGCCGAGACTCTGGGGGAGACGACGCATCTGAATATCCTCACCGGGGTGAGGCTTTTTTCACAAGGAGCTGATCTTTTTTCACGGAAGGCAAAAGTTGGCGCCGCTCCGCTCGCTCCGGCTGGCCGACGCCGCGAGAAGCCACGACCGTCGCCGAGCGGACGCGGCCCCGGACCACGCCCACGCGTGGCCCGGGACCGTCGCTTCAGCAGGTCGCGGGTGGAATGCTCTGCTCGTACTGGAAGACGTTGTGCGGGTCGTACTTCGCCTTGACCTTGCGCAGTCGGTAGAAGTTGGACCCCCAGTAGGCCGACTCCCACTCCGCCATCCCGATGTTCGGCACGTTGACGTAGGCGCCGTCGACGTACGGCCGCAGGGCCTGGCTGAACTCGGCGATCCAGGTCTGGGCGATCGGGGTGAGCGCATCGCCGCTGTCCGGCTCCCCGCGGGTGCCCCAGCCGGCGCCCGGCTCGGAGTAGAAGAGCGCGTCGCGGTGCGGGAACGCGGAGCCGCCACGGGGTTCGTGCGCCTGGGCCCCGCGACCGAACGCCTGGAGGAAGAAGTTGCTGTCGTCCGTCGGCGCCTCCTCCATGAAGGCGCGGACCACGCTGATCGCCTTCTTCGGGAACGGCCTGTTGGAGAACTGCGAGAAGAACTTCCAGTTGGCGGGCTCGTCCTCGGTCGGGATCTGGAAGCCCGTGTAGATCTCGCCCCAGCCCCCGGTCTGTACGGTGACCTCGGGATTGCCGATCGAGAGGATCGGCTCCAGCAGCTCCCGCGCCTCCGCCTCCGGACCGTCAGCGAGCACCGCGAACAGCAGGATCTCGGACTTGTGGATCTCGACCTGGGTCCCCAGGCGGTAGTCGGTGAACGGAGCGACGCGCTGCCAGGTCTCGAAGATCTCCTCCAGGTCGCCGAGGCCGTCCCAGGTCGCCTGGAGGTAGGCGACGCTGCGCAGCGGCGTCACCCGGTAGGTGAGCGAGGTGACGATCCCGAAGTTGCCGTTGCCCGCGCCGCGCAGGGCCCAGAGCAGGTCCTCGTGGTTGTGCAGGTCCACCTCGATCGCCTTGGCGCCGTTGGTGCCCCACGCGACGACGATCTCCGCCCCGATCAGGCTGTCGCAGGCCATCCCGAGGTAGCGGGTGAGGAACCCGAGACCGCCGCCGAGGGTCGCGCCGGACAGGCCCACGCTTCCCTCCGTGCCGGTCGTCACCGCGAGGTCGTGCTCGCCGAGCGCGGTGACCGCCTCCAGCTGGTTGAGCCCGGCGCCCACCCGTGCGATGCGGCTCGCGTAGTCGATGTGGGTCGACTTGAGCTCGCTCACGTCGATCACGATGCCGTTGTCGACGTTCGACCAGCCCTCAAGGCTGTGCCGGCCGCTGCGTACCCGCAGCGCGACGTCGTTCTGCCGCGCCCAGGTCAGGGCGTTGACCACGTCCTGGGTGTTCTGCGCGAAGACGATGACCAGCGGGTAGCGGACGAACAGCTCGTCCCAGCCGAGGCTCGCGTTCGCGTACCCCGGATCCTGAGGGCGGACGATGCGGCCGGTCAGCTCCGCCGGCGGATACTCCGCGGTGGAAGACGGGCCCGGGCCGCCGTCGGCCGCGAATCCCGGGGCGCCGGCGGCCACGATGCCGGGGAAAACCGCGGCCCCCGCGCCGACGGCCGCCGTCGCCTTGAGTACTTCGCGACGAGATAGGTCGCGCATGGTCCGATCCTCTCGATGTGGGTTACGCCAGCGATCGACCAGAGCGACTCTGGTTCAGTGGCACGCAACTCACGGTATTACGGGAGAGTTATTCGGAGATGAGCCTTTTTGTCCGAAAACCCAGTCGAGTGATCGGGGTGGGCCGGCTCGGGGCGGGCCCGCACGGCTGGGCCGTCACGCCACGGCGTGCAAGTCGTGCGGGGACGAGTGCACTGGCGGCCAGCGGAAATCCTCATTACGGTGTGACTGGGTCAAGTCACGCGCCCATCCTGTCCAGGATCTCCAACGGGAGGCGTGTGCCCATGATCGACCGGGTAGAGATGGCGATCCAGCCTCCGCGGGCGACATCGACCCGATTCGCTCGTCGCTACCGGAGTGGGTTCTGGGGCCCGGCTGTCCCGGAACGGCCCTTCTCCGTGGCCCGTTACACCGAGCCCATCAACTCGTCTGCCCCGTTCTCCGCCGACCGGTTGATCGTCGCCCCGGCGGCCTATGTCGACATGGACACCGCCCCGCTGCTGGGGGCGGCGCTGACCAACGCCCTGGACCGCCACCCCGACGTCTGTTGCGATCTCGCGGCTGTCGACTTCTTCAGCGCCGCAGGGGTCCACGTCCTGCTCCTGGCCGCCGACCGGGCGAAGCGGGGCGGCTCCCGCTTCTCGATCAGGGGTGCCGGCGGTATCACCCAGCGTGTACTGCGCATCACCCAGGTGGAGCACCTGTTCGAGCGAATCGCCTCCTGCCGCGAGGCAGTGAAGACGGGCTCTGGTCCTGCGTGGCATCCGGCTGACGCCACGCAGGACCGTCGCGGTGTCAGCCGGCCGTACAGGAGCGGATCTGCGGTCGGGCGCTGCTGTTGCCGTTGAACATCGTGGTGAAGCCGAACGTGTTGCCGCCCCCGTTGGGACGTACGGTCATGACGTTGCCGCTGCTGTCCCAGGTGGCGCTGCCGTTCCAGATGGTGGAGACCTTCTGCGGCGAGGTGAGGGCGACCACCACGGTCCAGGTGTTGGTGCCGCTGACGGTGACCGAGGTGTTGTACCGGTCACCCCAGACGTTCGTCGTCGTCGCCGTCGCGGTGCAGCTGCCGCCGGACGGCGGCGGGGTCGTGCTGCTGGGCGGGGGAGTCGTGCTGCCCGGTGGCGGGGTCGCGCCGTCGGGTGCGACCGCGCGACCGGTGGACGGCGAGATCATGCCGGGGCAGAGGTTGCGGCTGGTCAGGTTGGCCACGATCTGGCCGATGGCGTCCCGGGTGTTCTGGCTCCCGTCGTGCATGAGGATGACCTGGCCGGCCTGGAGGCGGCTGGCGTTCGACACGATCTGGCTGACGCTCGCGCCGTTCCAGTCCTGTGAGTCGACATCCCAGATCACCTGCCGCATCCCGAGCGACGAGGCGACCGACTGGAGGGTCGAGTTGGTTTCCCCGTACGGCGGCCGGAACAGCTGGGGCCGGATGCCGGTCGCGGACTGGATCGCCGAACTCGTCTGGGACAGGTCGGACTGCATCTGGGACTGACTCATCGACGTCATGTGGGCGTGGCTCCAGCTGTGGTTGCCGACCCACATGCCGGCGGCCACCTGTGCCTGCGCCGCCGACCTGTTGTTCTGCACGTTCTGCCCGATGTTGAACATGGTGGCCCGTACGCCGTTGGCGCGCAGCACGTTCAGCAGTGCGCTGGTGCTGCCGGTCGGACCGTCGTCGAAGGTGAGGCCGACGTAGCCGTTGCAGGTGGCGGCGCTCGACGGGGTGGCGGTGGCCACGACGACGATGCCGCACGTCGCGACGGCGGTGGCGAGGATGGACAGCGCCGCACGTAGTCGCCTCGACCGTACGAGCGTGCCAGCGGAGACAGTGCTCATCTGTGCCCCTTCTACCGGTCCGAACGTGCCCCGGTGTGCGGGCGGCATGGTCCGGTCCGGACGTGTGGGTGGTGGGTGGGGAGATCGACCGAAACCCGCCGGAAGCGGGATCGCATCGACCAGAATGGATCGAAGTATTACAGCGAGAATTCCGACGCGTCAACAATTTCCGGAACCCGCGCCGATAGCCACCCGGAGCTGTCCTCGCGTCACCGGACCGATCCGGAGCAGCCGGGATGTCGCCGCAATGGCGATCCGGTGGCTGCGGCGGTGGGGCTGATCGCCTCGGTATTCAGGGCGGCCGGACGGTCGTGATCCGGAAACCTCCCGGAATTCCCGACGGAGATCCGACCAATCAACGAACGGCTTCGCCGAAGCATCCGTTGTGGAGAGATTGATCAGGGCCGTGGCCAGGCTCGACAGTTCGTCAAGTGCGCGGGGGTCGCCAGGCGGCTCCGCAATCTTTCCGGTAAACGTTGACAGTGCGCCGACGTGCTACCAATACTTCCGCCATCGACAGACCTTGACGGGTGTCGATTCGGGTCGCTCGCGGCGACCTGGTCTGCCGGGCGGCGACGGCAGGCGGCCGCACCTTGGCCAACGGTCTCACGCAGGGCGAGCTGACCGCCGGCCGGATCGCCCCGCACGGCGGGCTGGGCGGTCCGGCCGCCGGATCGGATCAGCGTGGGCGCCCGCGGTGGTGCCGCGCGTACCGCCCCGACTTCGGCGGCGACCTCGTTGATCGGGTTTGTCCTCGATCGAACGAGATCGTTGACATGTGTCGCGAATCCATCTTTGATGGTCGATGTTGCTTCCTCGTCGGTCCGGTCGGGCGCTGGGTCGTCCGGCGTGGGGTCGGGCCGTTCGATGCCCCGACCTTGGAGGACGGATGCGAACCTTCGCCCGAGTCAGACCACGACGGCTGGTGCCGGCGTTTGCCGCGGCGATGCTGCTGGCCGTGGCGGTCGGCGTGCCGGCGTCGGCCGCGGGCCCGTCGACCGTCGTCGGTGTGGCGTCCGGTCGGTGTCTGGACGTGGTGGGCAACTCACGCACACCCGGCGCCGGCATCAACATCTACGACTGCGTCGGCCAGGCCAACCAGGCGTGGACGTTCACCGCCGCCGGCGAGTTGCGGGTGTACGACGCGACGATGTGCCTGGACGTGGTCGGCCAGGACACGAGCGCGCCCGCCGCGCTGCAGATCTACGGCTGCACCGGCGGCGCCAACCAGCGCTGGCGGATCAACGCCGACGGAAGCATCGTCGGTGTCCAATCTGGACTCTGCCTGGACGTGACCGGCGGGGGCACCGCCAACGGCACGACTGTCGGCCTCTGGACGTGCAACGGGCAGGCCAACCAGCGCTGGACGTCGTCGCTCGGCAGCACCGACAGTCAGCCACCCACACCGCCCGGCAACCCCCGGGTGAGCGGGCTGACCTGCAACTCGGTGACCTTCGCGTGGAACGCCTCGACGGACAACGTCGCTGTGGCGTTCTACGACATCTATCACGATGGCCAGCTCATGACCTCGGTGAACGGCGGCACCCTGTCGGCCAGCCTCACCGTCGTCCCCGGAGCGAGTTGGGGCCTGTACGTCAACGCGCGTGACGCCGCCGGAAACGTGTCGCAGGCCAGCGCCACCGTGACGATCACGCCGCCGCCCTGCCAGGCCGACACCGTGCCGCCGAGCACGCCGACGCAGCTCACCGGCACCGCGTCGGGGACCACGGTGACCCTGCGCTGGGCCGCGTCGAGCGACAACGTCGGGGTCCGGGCGTACGACGTCTACCGCGGTGGCGTGAAGATTGGAACTGTCACGGGCGCCCCGCCGGCCACCACCTTCACCGACAGCGGCCTGGCGGCGAACACCACGTACCAGTACCAGGTCCTCGCCCGCGACGGGCAGGACAACGCCTCGGCGCGCAGCGCCTCTGTCTCGGTGAGCACCGGCGGCACCTGCGCCAACCCGGTGTGCACGGTGCGGCAGGTCACCACCGACACCGACATCCCGTGGGGGCTGGTGACGCTGCCGGACGGCACCGTCCTCTACACCCGCCGCGACGCGCACGACATCATCCATCTCAACCCCACCACGGGGGCGAAGACCACAGTGGGCACCGTGCCGAACGTGCAGAGCACCGACGGTGAGGGTGGCCTGCTGGGTCTCGCGATCTCGTCGACCTTCGCCAGCGACCGGTGGCTCTACATCATGCACACCTCGCCCAGCGACAACCGGATCGTCCGGATCAAGATGGAGAACGACCGGCTCACCACCGCCAGCGAGCAGGTCCTGCTCAGCGGGATTCGGCGCAACAAGTTCCACGACGGCGGTCGCCTGCGGTTCGGCCCGGACGGCAAGCTGTACGCCAGCACCGGCGACGCGCAGAACGGCGCCTACGCCCAGGACCGCTCCACCCTTGAGGGCAAGATCCTGCGCCTCAACCCGGACGGCAGCGTCCCGGCGGACAACCCGTTCGGCAACTACGTGTGGAGCTACGGGCACCGCAATCCGCAGGGGCTCGCGTTCGACTCGCAGGGCCGCCTGTGGGAGCAGGAGTTCGGCAACTCGATCATGGATGAGACCAACCTGATCACGCGAGGCGGCAACTACGGCTGGCCGGACTGCGAGGGCACCAGCGGCACCTGCGGCACCGCCGGCTACATCGCGCCGGCCCGCACCTACCCGACCGCCGAGGGCTCCTGCTCCGGCATCGCGATCGTGCGCGACGCGCTCTACGTCGCCTGCGCCCGCGGTACGCGGATGTACCGCGCCGTGATCAGCGGCAGCAGCCTGACGAACGTGCAGACGTACTTCAGTGGCACCTACGGCCGGCTGCGGACGGTGGAGCCGGCGCCCGACGGGGGACTGTGGCTCACCACCACCAACACCGGTGACAAGGACAGCACCCCGAACAACAGCAACGAACGCGTCCTGCACGTCACCCTGGGCAACTAGCGCCCACGTTCGCCGACGGCCACCGCGACGATCCGGTGGCCGTCGGTGAACTCCCGGCGCGGCCGCGCTGCCCGTCAGGTCCGTCGTGTCGCGGCCACGGCCGTCGAGGGTTCGGCGAGCGTTCACACCCCGCTTGTGGCGAGGTCATCGCGCCGGATCGCCTCCCACCTAGCCTCACCAGGGCATCTGCACCTGAAAGAGCTGAGGTTTGCACCATGTCCCTGCGTCACGTTCTGGCGGGCCTTGCCGTTCTGCCCGCGCTCGCCGCTCCGGTGGCCGCGCACGCGTCAACCGTCGACAGCGCCAGCGCGCCGCACCCCCGGAAGACCCATTTCGACCTCCAAGCCCACCGCGGCGGCATCGGCATGACCACCGAGGAGTCGCTGGAAGGCTTCGGCAAGGCGATGCGTCTCGGTGTCACCACACTGGAGCTGGACACCCAGATCACCAAGGACCAGAAGGTGGTCGTCAACCACGACCGCCAGATCAGCGCTCAGAAGTGCGCCGACACCGCACCGGTCACGGCCGGTGACCCGATGTACCCGTACGTCGGCAAGTACATCAAGGACCGGGCGCGCCCGAGCAGACCGCGCCTCGCGAGCTGTTCGTCCGGCGGGTCTTCGAGGAGATCCACTCCTCCGGCATCGAGAAGCAGGTCACCATCCAGTCGTTCGACTGGGGTGCGCTGAGCCAGATGCACCGGCTCGCGCCGAAGTGGCCGCTGGTGGCCCTCACGAACTATGACTTTCTCCAGGTTGGCCAGCCGGGCGCGTCCCCCTGGCTGGGCGGGATCGACGCTGACGACTACGACGGTGACTTCGTGAAGGCCGCCGCCGCCATTTCCGGCGTCACCGCCCTGTCGCCCAACTACGGATTCCCCCAGAACGGGACCATCAGCGACCCGAACTTCCGCTTCTACCCGGACGCGACCATGGTGGCCGAGGCGCACGCCCGGGGCCTGAAGATCATTCCGTGGACCTGCGACGACCCGGCCACCGTGTCCGCGCTGATGGACATGGGCGTCGACGGGATCATCACCAACTACCCCAACCGGGTCCGGGCGATCATGGCCGAGCGTGGCATGCGGTTGCCGAAGAGCTACCAGCCCCGCCACTGACCCGCACGCCCGATCCGGGGCCGGTCCCGTGAGCCGCCTGGCGCGCTCGCGGGGCCGGTCCCGTGCGGCGGGCCTGCCCCGGCGCGGCCGGCGACGGTCGGCCGGCCCGGTCAGGCCGGATGCTCAATGAGCCTCCTCGGATTCCCCGTCCGCTGCGCGGGGACGCCGGTCTGGCGGTGGGCGCCGCCCAACTCCGTCGTCCACGGCCGGGTCTGCGCGGCCGGCGCCCGCCACCGGGCCAGTGCCCCGGCCGGCGGCTCGGCGTGCTGCCCGGCGGCCCCCGCGTCCGGGTCGGTCGCCTCGCCGCCGGCCGGCGCGATGCCCAACTCCCGCATCCGCTCGACGTACGTGCGATAACGCCGCTGCGCCTCGCCGTGCCGCCCGGCCGCGCGCAGCACCTGCACCAACTCCAGGTGGGCGTCCTCGTCGTACGGGTCCCGGTGCACCAGCCGCATCAGGTAGACCAGCTTCTGGTCCGTGTCCGAGGCGTGCTGGGCCAGAGCCCGCAGCACGCTGGTGTGCGCGACCTGCGCCTCCTCCCGCAGCGGCTGCGCCCAGTCCTCGTACGGGTCGTCGGCGAGGAAGTCCCCGCCGTACAGCTCGTCGGCACGGACCAGCGCACGGGCCGTGTCCGGGTGTCCGCCCCGCAGGGCGACCTGCGCCTCCTCGGCGGCGGTCAGGAACGTCTCGACGTCCACGTCGATCACGTCCAGGTCGATCGCCACCGAACCCCGGTCGGCCAGCACCGCGCCCCGGCCGCTGGTGCGGCGTCCGGTGCCGAGCACCCGGCGCAACGTGGACAGCAGCACCGACAGCCGGTTCGCGGTCCGCGACGGCGACTCGTCCGGCCAGAGCAGCTCCATCAGCCTGGCCCGGGGCACGGCGCGTCCCCGGTGCGCGACGAGGATCTTCAGCAGGTCCCGTGCCTTCTTGGACTGCCACTCGCCGTACGGGACGACGGCGCCGGCCCGGAACACCCGGAAGTCGCCAAGCGTGTGGATGACCACCGCCGGTACGCGCAGCGTGATCGCGGTGAGCCCGTCGGCGACGCCCGGGTCCAGGCGTACCCCGCAGCGGCGCAGCTTCTGCTCGGCGCCCTCGGCGCCGCGGCGGGCCTGCCGTCCCTGTAGCCGGGCGGCGATCAGCTGGACGGTGGCCTCCTCGGCCGGGTCGCCCAGTTCCCGGCAGAGCGCGGCGGCGTCGTCGAGCAGCCCGGCGGACGCGCGCGGGTCGTCCGCCGCGAGCACGGTGAGCTGGAGCGCCTCGACGAGGGTGGCGCGTCGCCGCCCGACGGTCGCGCCGGTGCGGGCCTCGGCGGCGTCGAAGTGGGCGGCGACGGTGTCACCGCGCAGCAACGCCACCCAGCCGCGGGCCAGCAGGGCGTACGGCCGTTCGGGCTCCCGGGCCATGGTGACCGCCCGTTCGGCGAGATCCTGCGCGGCGCACAGGTCGTCGGCCGCGCGGATCCGCGCCAGCTCGGCCAGGACCCAGGCGGTCGAGACGATGCGCGGCTGACCGCTGCCCACCGCGGCCAGAGCGCTCTCCAACGCCTGCCGGGCCTGCCGCGGCTCCCGCCGGCGGCGGTGCACCATCCCGAGGGCGGCCAGCGAGATCGCCTCGTCGGCGGCGACTCCCGCCAGCTCCCGCAGGCGAAGCCCTGCGGCGCCGTCGGCGAGCGCCTCCTCCAACCGGCCGAGCTGACACTTCGCCACTGCGGTGAGGGTCAGCGCGTACGGCTCGAAACCGGTGTCGCCCGCCACCTCGGTCAGTCGGACGGCCGCCTCGGCGTGCCGCAGCGCGTCGGCGGCGTCGCCGGCCCACAGCAGGTGGCCGGCCAGGTCCAGGTGGACCATCAACCGGAACAGGCCGGCGTCCGCGCGGCGCAGCCCGTCGGTCGCCTCCACACGCCCGCGGGTCGCCGCCGCGTCGCCGGTGGCGGCGGCGAGCAGCACGACCACCCGGGCGTACGCCTGGTGGGCGGTCGGGACGCCGCACGCGTGGGCGGCACGCGCCGCCTCCTCGACGTCGGTGCTGGCGCGCTCGATGTCGTCGTCGAGCAGGTGGTGCACCGCCGCGTGGCAGTACAGCTGCACGGCGTGTGGGCCGGTCGCGCCGATCGGCGCGGTCGCCAGGCGGGCCGTCGCCAGGTGTGGTTCCCCGGCGAGGTGGTGCCGCAGCGCCGCGCGCCAGATCTCCGCGACCGGTGCGTCGGCCGGGTCGGGTGTCGCGGCCAGCAGGTCGGGCTGGGTGGCGAGCCACAGGTGCGCGGCCGCGCGGTCACCGGCGGAGGCGAGGCGGCGCAGCGCCCGACCCGGGTCACCACCCGTAGGGTGTCGTTCTGCGGTCGATGCCTCGTCCCCACCTTCGCTGCGAGCCGGCGTCGACGGGCGCCAGGCATGGTTGACATTGTCTCCGGACATTCACCGCTCCTGTGTTCTCTCGTGGAGGCTCAGGCGAGCGAAGAGACAACCGGGCACTACGAGTCGTCGCCCCCGGCGTGGCTTCCCCCCGGGCCCGATCATTGTCTTCATCGAGCGGCATCGCCATAACCAAAAGAGTCGGTGTACTTACTGACTGCAATGCGCTATCGGCATAAACGCGCACTCAGGTT
Source organism: Micromonospora sp. NPDC005252 (assembly GCF_042872475.1). Classification (NCBI taxonomy): domain Bacteria; kingdom Bacillati; phylum Actinomycetota; class Actinomycetes; order Micromonosporales; family Micromonosporaceae; genus Micromonospora; species Micromonospora sp. NPDC005252. The sequence goes on from NZ_JBIAKN010000006.1 coordinate 295,560, forward strand.
TCCCTCAGACCGCCGCAACGGCACCCGAACGGCCCCTACAAGCAACTGGCACGGGCGCGGTCCAGACTTCCCGGCATTGCGTGTCGCCCGCCGATCGGAGCTGAGATCCGATGACCGAACAGACAGTTTTCCCTGGCCTTTCCGCCTTTTGGGAACGGCAGCTCACGGACCTCCCGGAGCCGCCGGACCTGCCCTTCGCGCCACCGACCGCCCCTGCCGGGGAAGCCCGTGCGGATCTGCCATGCGACTCGGTCGAGCCGCAGGTCAGCTCGTTGGCCGGCCTGTTCGCGCTGCTGCACCGTTGGGTCGGCGGCCGGGACCTGCTCGCCGAGACGCCGGCCGCGCCGACCGGCTCGGGACGCTGGCTGCCCGTGCGGGTCCGGTTGCCCGAGGATCCCACGTGGACCGAGCTGCGGGACCTGGTCCGAACGGCTCTGCGCGAGGCCCGGGAGCACGACGCGGAATTGCCCGAAACGGTTCCCGACTATCGGCCGGTGGTATCGATTAGCTCCGATCAGGCGCCCCCCGGTTATCGGGGTGCGGTGCGGCTGCTGATCGACGACACCGACGAACGCCCGGCGGCCACGGTGAGCCACCACCCACACGCGACGTCGATCGGGGCGGCGTTGGCCGTGCTGCTCGCCCGGGCGCAGGAGCGGCCCGGAGCGCGCCTGTCCGACCTCCCGCTGCTCGACCCGGCGACGGAACGGCAAGTGGTGATCGACTGGAACGCCACCGACACCGCCTACCCGCGCGAAAGGTCGGTGCCCGACCTGTTCGCCCAGTGGGTCCGGCAGACCCCGGACGCGCCCGCGCTGCGCGACGGCGAGAGGGTCCTCGCCTACCGGGAGGTGGACCGGCGTGCCAACCACCTGGCGGAGCGTCTGCGCCGGCTGGGGATCGGCGCCGAGACGCTGGTCGGCATCTGCCTCGCCGACACCACCGCCTGGGTGATCGCCGCGCTGGCGACGCTCAAGGTCGGCGCCGCGTACCTGCCGCTGGACCCCGGATACCCGCCGGAGCGGCTGGCGTTGATGTGCCGCGACGCCACACCGGGAGCGATCCTGCACACCGCCGCGCTGGCCGACCGGCTCCCGGACGACGACACGCCCCGGATCGTCGTGGACCGGCTGCCGGCCGACGACGGCCCGGCGGACCCGCCGGCGGTGACCATCCATCCCGACCAGCTCGCGTACGTGATGTACACGTCGGGCTCCACCGGCCACCCCAAGGGCACCGGGGTCAGCCACCGCAACATCGTCCGGCTGGTCCGCGACACCAACTTCGTCGACGTACGCCCGGACGACGTGATGGGACAGGCCGCCACGATGTCGTTCGACGCGGCGACCCTGGAGGTGTGGGGCGCCCTGCTCAACGGCGCCTGCCTGGCGGACCTGGACATCAACGACGTGATCGTGCCGGACCGGTTGCGCGCCCGGCTGCGCGACACCGGCGTGACGATGATGTTCCTGGCCACGTCCGTGGCCCGGCAGGTGGCGACCGAGGCGCCGGACGCCCTGGCCGCGCTGCGCTACCTGACGTTCGGCGGCGAGCAGGCCGACCGGACGGCAGTGGACCGGCTCCGGGCGGCCTGCCCGGACACGACGCTGGTCAACGGGTACGGCCCGACCGAGGCCACCACCTACACCACGACGTACGACTGCGCCCGGCTCACCGCCGCGGACCCGATCGTGCCGATCGGCGGCCCGGTCGCCAACACCCGGGTGTACGTGCTGGACCGGCTCCTGCAACCGGTGCCGCCGGGCGTGCTCGGGGAGCTGTTCATCGGCGGGGACGGGGTGGCCCGCGGCTACCTCGGCCGCCCCGACGCGACCGCCGAGAAGTTCGTGCCCGACCCGTTCGGGCCGCGCACCGGGGGTCGGCTCTACCGCACCGGCGACGTGGTCCGGCAACGCCCGGACGGGTTGATCGAGTTCGTCGGCCGCTCGGACCACCAGGTCAAGATCCGCGGGTACCGGGTCGAGCCGGGCGAGGTGACCGAGGCGCTACGCGCTGGCGGGCTGCTGCGGGACGCGATCGTGCGCGCCGACCGCGACGCCGCCGGGGACGCCCGACTGGTCGCGTACGTCGTGCCCGACGACGGGGTGCGCGTCGAGGCGGTCCGGGAGCGGGCCCGCGAGCAACTGCCCGACCACCTGGTGCCGGCGGTGTTCGTGGTGGTGCCGCGGCTGCCGCTCAACCGCAACGGCAAGGTGGACGTCGCGGCGCTGCCCGCGCCCGACGCCGACGCGACAGGCGACGGTGACGCATCTCCGCGGACACCCACCGAGCGGGCGGTGGCCGAGATCTGGCAGGACGTCCTCGGCGTGCCGGTGCGCCGCCGCGACGACGACTTCTTCGACCTCGGCGGGCGGTCCCTGAAGGCGACCCGGGTCCGCTCCCGGCTCGCCGCCGCGATCGGCACGGAGGTGCCGCTGCGGCTGATCTTCGACCATCCGACCGTGGCCGGGCTGGCCGCCGCAGCCGACGAGATCAGCGGGGTGCCGGTCGAGCCCACCGAAGCGGCCCTGCCGGTCGCGTCGGACGGGCCGCCACCCGCCGACCTCGCCGGCCTGCTCGACCAGCTCGAACAGGGGATCGCCCGATGATCGGAGCCCTCACGCCCGAGCAGTTGCGCCAGCGCGTGGACGCCCTGCCGCCCGAACGGCGGCGGGCGTTCCTCGCCGCGATCCGCGCCGACGGCGACCGGTACGGCGTCCACCCGCTCACCGCCGCCCAGGAGTGGATGCTGCTGCTGGCGCAGCTCCGCCCGGACAGCCCGGCCTACCACGTGCCGTACCGGGTGGACCTGCGCGGCGACCTGGACGTGGCCGCGTTGCGCGGCGCGCTCGACGAGGTCGTGGCGCGGCACGAGGCGCTGCGCACGGTGTTCGTGCCGCTGGACGGGCAGTCGTACCAACTGGTCCTGCCGCCGACCGGCCTGCCGCTGGTGGTCGAGAACGTCGCGCCGGAGCGGATCGACGGGTACGCCGCCGCCGAGGCGGTACGCCCCTTCGACCTGGCCCGGGGGCCGCTGGTGCGGGCCACCCTGTGCCGCACCGGCCCCACCGACTTCGCGCTGCTGCTCTCCCTGCACCACGTGGTGTGCGACGGCTGGAGCATGGGTCTGCTCTTCGAGGAGCTGTCGACGGCGTACGCGGCCCTGCGGGAGGGGCGGCGTCCGGCGCTGCCGCCGGTGCCCCGGGACGTACCGGCCGCGCTGGCCCAGGACCGACTGCTCGGCCCGACCGAGCTGGCCCGGCGGCTGGACTGGTGGCGCGACGCGCTGACCGGTGCGCCGCCGGGGCTCGACCTGCCGACCGACCGGCCCCGCCCGGCCGAGCTGGAGGACGCCGGCCACGAGATCGAGTTCTCCTGGCCACCGGAGCTGGCCGACCGGGTCGCCGAGGCGGGCCGCCGCACCGGCGCGACGCCGTACATGATCTTCGCGGCGGCCTGGGCGGCGTTGCTGCACCGCCGCAGCCAGCAGCCGGACCTGCTGATCGCCACCCCGGTGGCGAACCGGCAGACGCTCGACAGCGAGACCGCGGTCGGCTTCTTCGTCAACACCCTGGTGCTGCGCAGCCGGGTCGACGGTGGACTGACCTTCGCCGCGCTGCTGGATCGGCTGCGGGACTCCGCGCTGACCGCGCTGACCGACCCGGTGCCGTTCGACGCCCTGGTACAGGAGCTGCGCCCGGTCCGCGACGCCGGCCGGCACCCGCTCGCCCAGGTGATGTTCGCCGTCGAGGACGGCTGGGAGCAGCGGCTGACCCTGCCCGGGGTGAACGTGCTGGCCAGCGGTGAGACGCACACCGGCACGTCCATGTTCGACCTGACGCTGACCGTCATCCCGTACGAGGGCCGCATCGACGGGCGGATCGAGTACCGGACGCGGCTCTTCGACGAGTCCACCGCCCGGGCGCTCGCCGACCAGCTCGACACCCTGCTCACCGCCGCGCTCGCCGCCCCGGACACCCCCGTGGACCGGCTGCCGCTGCTCGACGTGCCCGCCGGACGGGAGCTGGTCGACCGCTGGGCCGCCACCGCGCCCGCGCCGCAGGGCCAGCCGAGCCTGGGTGAGCTGGTCGCCCGCCGGGCCGCGGCGGCACCGGAGACGGTCGCCCTGGCGTACCGCGATCAGGCCCTGACCTACCGGGAGCTGGACGCGCGGGCCGACCGCCTGGCCCGGACCCTCGCCGCCCGGGGCGTGCGGGCCGAGACGACCGTCGGGGTCTGCCTGCCCGCCGGCCCGGACTGGGTGGTCACGTTCCTCGCCGTACTCCGGGCGGGTGGGGTCTACCTGCCCCTGGACCCGCAGTTGCCGGCGGCCCGGCTGGCGCACCTGCTCGCCGACTCCGCCGCCGCCCTCGTGGTCACCACTGCCGACGCGGAGTTGGCGCTGCCCACCACCGGCGTGCCCCTGCTGCGCCTCGACGAGCGGCCGCCGGCCGGCGACGCCGCGCTCCCGACGGCAATCCACCCCGACGCCGCCGCCTACCTGATCTACACGTCCGGCTCGACCGGGCTGCCCAAGGGCGTCCTCGGCACCCACCGGGGGCTGAGCAACCTCGCCGCCGCGCAGGCCCGGCTGGTCGGCGTCCGGGCCGGCGACCGGGTCCTGCAGTTCCACTCGATCAGCTTCGACGTGGCGCTGTCCGATGTGGTCACCGCGCTCACGGCGGGCGCCACGCTGCGCCTGCTCGGCCCGGACGAGCGCACCCCTGGCCCCGACCTGGCCGCCGCGCTCACCCGGCACCGCGTCACGGCGGCCGACCTGCCGCCGGTGGTCCTCGACGCGCTGGACCCCGCCGCAGTGCCCGACCTGCGGATACTCACCGTCGGCGGCGAACCCTGCGCCCCGGACGTCGCCGCCGCCTGGTCGCGCGACCGGCTCCTGATCAACGGGTACGGCCCCACCGAGGCCACCGTCACCGCCACGGCCGCCCACTGCGCGGCCACCGACACCGAGCTGCCGATCGGCCGGCCGCTGACCGGGGTACGTGCCTACGTGCTCGACACCGAGCTGCGGCCGGTGCCACCGGGGGTGCCCGGCGAGCTGCACCTCGGCGGGGCCGGGGTGGCCCGCGGCTACCACGGCGACCCCGCGCTCACCGCCGGGCGCTTCCTGCCCGACCCGTACGCGCCGACACCGGGGGAGCGGATGTACGCCACCGGCGACCTGGTCCGCTGGCGTGCCGACGGGCAGTTGGTCTTCCTCGGCCGGGCGGACAACCAGGTCAAAATCAACGGCTATCGGATCGAGCTGGGTGAGGTGGAGGCCCAACTGCGGCAGTGCCCGGGGGTGCGCCGGGCCGCCGCCGTGGTGCGGACCGACGTGCCCGGCGGTCGACGACTGGTCGGCTACCTCGTCGGCGACGGGTTGGCGATCGACGAGCTGCGCCAGAGCCTGCTCCGGCGGTTGCCCCGCTATCTCGTGCCGAGCGCCTTCGTGGTGGTCCCCGACCTGCCGGTGACGTCCAGCGGCAAGCTCGACCCGTCCCGGTTGCCCGCCCCCACCGTGGCCCGCGCCGACCTCGGCGCCGCGTACGTGGCACCCGACGGCGCTGTCGAACGGGCCATCGCCGACACCTGGCGGCAGGTGCTCGGGCTCGACGACGTCGGCGCGGACGACAACTTCTTCGACCTGGGCGGCACGTCACTGCTGCTGGCGCGGGTGCAGACCCGGCTCACCGAACGGCTGGGCCGACCGGTGCCCGCCGTCGAGCTGTTCCGCTATCCGACCATCGCGCTGCTGGCCCGGTTCCTCGACGGCACGGCCGCCCCGACGACCGCACCGGCCGGTGGCCGGCGACGAGACGAACGCAAGCAGGCGCTGGCCGACCGGGCCCGCCGGGCCCGCCCGGTGCCGGCGGGGGAGGGACGAGCGTGACCGACCAGGAGACCGGACTGGAGATCGCCATCGTCGGGATGGCCGGCCGCTTTCCCGGCGCCGCCGACATCGACGAGCTGTGGCAGCGGATCCTCGCCGGGGAGGAGACCATCACCCGGTTCACCGACGCGGAGCTGGCTGCCGCCGGCCTCACCGAGGAGGAGCGGCGGCACCCCGACCACGTGCCGGCGCACGGCGCGCTGGCCGACATCGACCGGTTCGACGCCGGCTTCTTCGGCTACTCGCCCCGCGACGCCCGGCTGCTCGACCCGCAACAGCGGCTCTTCCTGCAGACCGCCTGGACCGCCCTGGAACGCGCCGGTCACCTCGCCGGGAACCCCGACCGGCTGGTCGGCGTGTACGCCGCCGCCGCGGCCAGCGGCTACCTCCTGCACCACCTGTTCCGCAACCCGCGGCTCGACTCGGTCTCCGAGTACGAGCTGATGCTCGCCAACGACAAGGACTCGCTGCCCACCCGGGTGGCGTACCACCTGGACCTGCGTGGACCCGCGGTGGCGGTGCAGACGGCCTGCTCGTCGTCGCTGGTCGCCGTGCACCTCGCCGCGCAGGCGTTGCTCGCCCGCGAGTGCGACGTCGCGCTCGCCGGCGCCGCGCACGTCCTGCTGCCCACCGGCACCGGCTACCGGCACGAGGCCGGCGGCATCATGTCCCGCGACGGGCACTGCCGCCCGTTCGACGTGCGCGCCACCGGAACCGTGGGAGGCGACGGCGCCGCCGTGGTCGTCCTGCGCCGGCTGGCGGACGCCCGCGACGACGGCGACACGGTGTACGCGGTCATCCGCGGCTCCGCGATCAACAACGACGGCCGGATGAAGGTCGGCTTCACCGCGCCCGGTGTGGACGGTCAGGTCGCCGCGATCCGGGCCGCCCAGGAGGTGGCCGAGGTCGACCCCGCCACGATCGGCTACGTCGAGGCGCACGGCACCGGCACCGAGCTGGGCGACCAGATCGAGCTGCGCGCCCTGGCCGAGGCGTTCCGGGGCGCAGATGCGAGCCCGGGCGCGGACGGCGGTCGGGGCACCGACGGAGGCCGGTGCGCGCTCGGCTCGGTCAAGTCGATCCTCGGTCACCTCGACGTCGCCGCCGGGGTGACCGGGCTGATCAAGGCCGCGCTGGCGCTGCATCACCGGGTGGTGCCGCCCAGCCCGTACTGCACCGACCCGCATCCCGAGCTGGCCGGCGGGCCGTTCCACGTGCCGACCACCGCGCAGCCCTGGCCCGACCTGGGCACGCCGTCCCGTGCGGCGGTCAGCTCCTTCGGCATCGGCGGCACCAACGCCCACGTCGTGCTCCAGGCCGCCGAACCGGCAGAGCCGAGCGCCGGGGACGGCCCGTCCGCGCATCTGCTGGTGCTCTCCGCCCGGGACGCCGACGCGCTCGACCGGGCCCGCGACCAACTCGCCACCCACCTGAGCGAGCACCCCGACGTGCCGCTGGCCGACGTCGCGTACACCCTCGCGCGCACCCGACGGGAGTTCGGCCACCGGCTCGTCACCGTCGCCCGTGACGCCACGACCGCCGCCGCCCAGCTCGCCGACCGTGACTCGACGCTGGTCCGCACCGGCGTCGCCACCGGCACGCCGGCCGGCGTGGCGCTGCTCTTTCCCGGCCAGGGCGCGCAGTACGCCGGGATGGGCCGCACCCTCTACCGCACCGAACCGGTCTACCGGGCGGCCTTCGACCGCTGCGCCGACCTGCTGCGCCCGCACCTCGACGTGGACCTGCGCGCGCTGCTCTGCCCACCCGGCGACGCGGTCCCGGCCGCGCCCGAGCTGGACGAGACCCGGCTCACCCAGCCGGCCCTGTTCGCCGTCGAGTACGCCCTCGCCGAACTGCTGCGCCACCAGGGCGTACGTCCGGCCGCGATGGCGGGGCACAGCCTCGGCGAGTACGTGGCCGCCTGCCTGGCCGGTGTCTTCACCCTGCCCGACGCGCTCGCCACCGTCGCCGTCCGCGGCCGGCTCATGCAGGCCCAGGCACCGGGCTCGATGCTCTCGGTGGCCCTCGGCGTCGACGAGGTGACGGCGCTGCTGCCCGCCGGAGTGGAGGTGGCCGCCGCCAACGCGCCGCGCCTCACCACCGTCTCCGGCGAAACCGCCGCCGTCGCCGCGCTCGCCGCCGACCTGCGCGGGCGCGGGGTGGCCTGTCGGGAGGTGCGCACCTCCCACGCGTTCCACTCGGCCGTGATGGACCCGGCCCTGGCCGGCTTCGCCGCGCACCTGCGGGAGGTCCCGCTGCGTCCGCCCACCCTGCCTGTCGTGTCGAACGTGACCGGCGGCTGGCTCACCGACGACGAGGCCACCGACCCCGACTACTGGGTGCGCCAGCTGCGCCGTCCGGTCAACTTCACCGCCGCGGCCACCCTGCTGCTCGGCGAGCGGTACGCGGTGCTGGAGGTCGGCCCCGGTCGCACCCTGGCCACCCTCGTCCGGCAGCACGACGCCGCACGGGGGGTGCCGGTGGTGACCAGCCTGCCCGCCGAGCGCACGCCGACCGGCGAGGACGACGCCGTCGCCCGGGCCGTCGGCCGGCTCTGGCTCGCCGGGGCCCCGGTGCGCTGGCCCGACGGCCGCGCCGACGGACGACGTCGGGTACCCCTGCCCGCGTACCCGTTCGCGCGTGACCGGCACTGGGTCGACGCGTACCGGCCGGGAACCGTTGCCCCCGACGAGGTCACGCCGGTCACCGCGCCGCCGCCACCGGCCCCGGCCGGATCGGTGACGGCGGGATCGGTGGCGGCGACGGCCTCGACGGGGTACGAGCCGTACGAGGTGGTGCGGCGGATCTGGGTGGACCTGCTCGGCGTCGACGAGATCGGCCCCGACGACGACTTCTTCGAGCTGGGCGGGCACTCGCTGCTCGGCACCCGGGTGGTGGCGCGACTGCGCGACGCGCTCGGCGTCGATCTGCCGCCCGCCGCGATCTTCGAGTCACCCACGCCCGCCGCGCTGGCCCGTACCGTCGCCGCGCTGGCGGGGCCCGCTCCCGCCGTACCGCCGGCGATTTCCCCGCCCACGGACGGCGACCTCACCGACCTGCTCGCGGAGATCCGGGCGTTGTCCCCGGAGAGTCTCGCCCGCGAGCTGCACCTGGCCCGACACGAGGAAGGCAACCCCGATGGCTGACGAACACCGCGTGGTGGTCAACGACGAGGAGCAGTACGCCCTGTGGCCGCGGCACAAGGAGGTGCCGGACGGTTGGCGGGACGCCGGCTGCGCCGGCAGCCGCCAGGAGTGCCTGGACTTCGTGACGCGCACCTGGACTGACATGCGTCCCCGCAGCGTCCGCGAGCACCTGGCCGCCGGCTGAGCGACCGGTCACGGCCCACCGTGCGACGTCGGTGACCCGGCGGTGACCCGGCGGTGACGTGCCCGCGCCGGGCTCAGCGACGGCGCAGGGCCGGGTCGAGCAGGGCGGGCGGGGTGTCGAACTTCTCGTGTGCGGCGAGGTCGACGCCCGGCGCGACGATCGCGTCGATCGCGTCCAGCACGTCGGCGGAGAGCACGGTGTCCGCGGCGGCGAGCTGGGAGTGCAGGTGGTCGATCGTGCGGGGACCGATGATCGCGCTGGTCACGGCCGGGTGCGCGGTGACGAACCCGAGCGCGAGCTGGATCATGGTGAGGCCGGCCTCGTCGGCGACCTTGGCCAGTTGCTCGACGGCGTCCATCCTGGCCTGGTTGGCCGCGAGTGCGGTGTCGAAGCGCTCCGGCAGAAGCGTCGACCGGCTGGTGGTGATCTCCCGGCCCGCCCGGACCGCGCCGGAGAGCCAGCCCGAGGCGAGCGGGCTCCACGCCAGCACGCCGAGGCCGTACTGCTCGGTCACGGGCAGGACGTGGGTCTCGATCCCGCGTTGCAGGATCGAGTAGCTGGGCTGTTCGGTGACGTAGCGGCTCAGGTGGTGCTCCCGCGCGGCCCACTCGGCCTGCACGATGCGGTACGCGGGGAAGGTCGACGAGCCGAAGTAGCGGATCTTTCCGGCCCGCTGCAGGTCGGTCAGCGCCGACAGCGTCTCCTCGTCGCTGGTGGTCGGGTCCCACCGGTGGATCTGGTAGAGGTCGACATGGTCGACGCCGAGGCGGCGCAGGCTGTTGTCCAACTCGGTGACGAGCCAGCGGCGTGAGCTGCCCCGGTGGTCGCGCCTGTCGCCCATCGGCATGCCGGCCTTCGTGGCCAGCACGATGTCGTCGCGGCGGCCGGTGATCGCCCGGCCGACCATCTCCTCCGACTCGCCCTGGCTGTACATGTCGGCGGTGTCGATCAGGTTGACCCCGCCCTCCAGGGCGGCGTCGACGATCGCGGTGACCTCGTCCTGGCTGGTGCGTCCCAGCTTGCCGAAGTTCATGGCGCCCAGCACGAGTGTGCTGACCTGGACGCCGGTGCGACCCAAGGTGCGGTACTGCATGGTTGTTCCTCCGTGCTCAAGGGGCGTGGTTGGCCGTGGCCCACCTGCTCTGGCATCCTGAACAAGTGGAACCATGTTCCGCTAACCAATATACGGAACACTGTTCCGTTTGCCAACAGTGATCATGGGAGGTCGGGCGCAGTGGCCGACATCGACAGCGGATCGACGTCACCGCGACCGCGGAAGCGGGCGGATGCGCGGCGCAACGAGGCGACGCTCCTGGACGCCGCCGCCGCGGCCTTCGTCGCGTCCGGCGTCGACGTGCCCGTTCGCGAGATCGCCGCCACGGCGGGCGTCGGCGTCGGCACGATCTACCGGCACTTCCCGACGCGGGCGGACCTGATCGTGGCCGTCTACCGACACCAGGTCGAGGCGTGTGCCGAGGCCGGGCCGACGCTGCTGGCCGCCAGCGGCACCCGGTACGCCGCCCTCGCGCGGTGGATCGACCTCTTCGTCGACTTCCTGGTCACCAAGCACGGTCTCGCCCAGGCGTTGCAGTCCGACAACGTCGCCTTCCAGGCTCTGCACGGCTACTTCCTCGACCGGTTGGTGCCGGTGTGCGCCCAACTGCTCGACGCGGCCGCGGCGGCGGGCGAGATCCGCACCGACCTGAGCCCCGTCGAGCTGCTGCGCGGCGTCGGCAACCTCTGCATCGGCGCGGGCGACCCCCGCTACGACGCGCGCCGGATGGTGGAGATCCTCATCGCAGGGCTGGGCGTCCGGTAGCCACCGTCGGCACCGTCTCGACGCCGCTGGCAGGCCCCCCTCTGCTGCCTGTAGAGCTGCCCCATGCCTGGGGCGGCTCGCGTCGCCCGGAGATTGGGCGCGCCCCCGCTCGGGGGTCCGCCGCACCGAACTGTCAATGTAATGTTGACGGATGACGACGACGCCGTTGGCCGGCCTGGCTGAGGTGCGCGCTGCTCGTGCCCACCTGGACGAGCGGGAGGCGGAGCTGATCGACCGGGCGCGCCACGACGGCGCGACCTGGGCGCAGGTCGCGACGGCGCTGGGGCTCGGCAGCCGGCAGGCCGCCGAGCAGCGCCGTCAGCGCCTGGCGGCCGCGCGACGTGCTCGGCGACATGACCTCGACCGTGGCTACCCGTCGCAGATCGCGGCGTTGCGGGGCGCGGTGGCCGACCTCGGGCGCTGGATCGCGACGGACCGGCGGTGGGATTCCCGCTTTCCTCGGGCGGCACTCGTTCGGAGCACAGTGGAGGCCGCCCTGGACGCCGCCCCGGGCTCGCTCTACGCGCTGGCCCTGCACCTCCGCGCCGACCTCGAAGCCGCGGACGACCGGCTGCCGCCACCGGCGCGAGTCATGGCGTCGACGGTGGACACCGTGCTGTCAACGAGCCATTGACATCGCCCGACGCCATTGCCTGAGCCTGGCTCAAGAATCAGGATGTGAGTCAACTCGGCTCAACCTGGAGGGCTCATGCGGCGCAACGCGGGTCTGTTCGTGGCGATCTCGCTGCTGTCCGGCTTCGGCAGCAGCGCCATGTCCCTGGTGGCCGGCATCTGGATCCTGGACCTCACCGGCTCCACCGGTCTGGCCGCACTGGCCGGGCTCTGCGTGTACGCCCCGGTGCTCGCCGGCCCGTGGCTGGGTGGCCTGCTCGACCGGGCGCCCCGACGGGCGCTGGTGATCGCCGTCAACCTCCTGCTGGCAGCGGCGCTCTTGGCGCTCCTCGCCGTCCGCGGCCCGGGGCAGACGTGGGTCATCTTCGCCGTCTCGTGCGCCTACGGTGTCAGCTACGTGCTGATCGACGCGGGCGAGACGGCGCTGCTGCCGTCCGCGCTGTCGCCGACGGACCTCGGCGACGTCAACGGGTGGCGGTCGAGCGCGCAGGAGGGCGTGAAGCTCGTCGCCCCGCTGGCCGGCGCGGGCCTGTACGCCTGGCACGGCGGCCACGCGGTCGCCGTGCTGAGCGCGGCCATGCCGCTCCTGGTCGCCGTTCTGTACCTGGCGGTGCGCCTGAACCGGACGCCGCCCGAACGGCCGACGCGGCGGCATCGCGGCCTGCGCGCCGGGTTTGCGGTCCTGCTCGGACAGCGGACGATCCGCGTACCGGTCGTGCTCGCGGCCGTGTCGATCGCCATGTCGGGCTTCACGACCGCGGCCGTCTACGCGGTCGTCGTCACGGAACTACGCCTTCCGACCACGTTTCTGGGTGTGCTGGCCAGCGCGCAGGGCGCCGGCTCGATCCTCGGTGGACTGGTCGTCGGCCGGCTCCTCACCCGACGGGGCCCCGCCGCCGTCGGCGTCGCCGGAACGGTGCTGTTCGCCGTGGGTTGCCTGGCGCGCTGCCTGCCCTGGTGGCCGGCCACGGTCGCGGGTGCCGCGGTCGCCGGCATCGGGCTGCCGTGGACCCTGGTCGCGGCGGTGACCGCCGTGCAGACGCACAGCCCGGCGGCGCTGCTCGGCCGGGTCGCCGCGACGGCCAACACCGCGATGTTCGGCCCGCTCGTCCTGGCGATCCCGCTCGGCTCCGCCGCCGTCCACTTCGGCGGTCGTCCGCCGCTGATCGCCGCCGCCGTGCTCTGCCTGACCGCCGCGGCCACCCTGCGCCCGCCCAGGCCACGACAACCCGACGCGAGCGCCCCGCTCGTGATCGTTGGCAGCTGAGCGGTGCGACACGCCGGCCCCACCACTGCTCAGCCGCCAACGATCACTACCGACAGATGGCGCCAAGGGTGCGACGGGCTGCGAGGGACCGAGATCGATCCGTGGCCGTACCGCCGCTCGGGAGGTATCGGCGGTCGTTAACGTTCCGCCATGCGTCCAGCCCTGTCGCCCCACCCTCCGTCGGTTGACCCACCTTCGAAGGCCCAGCGCACCACGTGGATCGTCGTGGCCGCTCTCGTCGTCGCGTGCCTGGGCGCACTGGCCCTGCCGGTTGGCGGCTTCCTGCTGTGGATGTACACCGGGCCGGACGTGGACGAGCCGCGCGCGGCGGCCGACCAGTTCGTCCGTCGACTGGAGAGCAACGACGACGCCGCAGCGCACGAATCCCTGTGCCGGAGAATCAGGGAACGGACCGATGTGGCGGCGTTCACCGCGGCGGTGGAGCGCCTCGGCCGGCCCGTGTCGCACACCATGGGTCGGGCCGTCTTCACCAACGAGGCCGGAAACAACGCCTCGGTGACCGTCGAGCTGACCGGCCGGACGGGCCAGACCACGACGCTCGACCTGCGCGTGGAGTCGGAGGTCGGCTGGCAGGTGTGCGACGAGTCCTTCGGCTGAGCGCCGTGTCACTCCTCGGCGAGGTGGTCGGGGGACTCCAGCGCGGCCTTCACGGCCTGGAGGAAGGCGACCGCCTCCCGGCCGTTGACCACCCGGTGGTCGTAGACGGCGCTCAGGTTGACGTAGCGGCGCGTCACGACCTGGCCGTCCGCGTCCAGCGCCAGCTCGTCCTGGGTGCCGCCGATTGCCACCACGCAGGTCTGACCGGGAAAGACGATCGGCCCGGCGAGCACCACGTCGGGGTCGGTGTGCAGGGAGACGACGATGGTGCCGCCGGCCAGCTCGCCGGCCCGGAAACCCTCACCGCCGGCCCGGGAGCGGAAGTCCATCAGCGTCTCGGCGATCTCCGCGCAGGTCAGCTCCTCCACGTCGCGGACCACCGGGATGAACAGCCCCGTGCCGACGTCGATGGTGACGCCGACGTGGGCCGCCTCGGCGAGTCGTACGCTGCTGCCGTCGCCGGGTGCGGCGAAGAGCAACGGGTGGTCCTCGCGCAACCCACCGATGGCCTTGACCAGCAGCTCCGGCAGGCCGACCAGGGTGCGGGTGGCGCGGGTGAGCTGCCGGGCCACCGCGAGGGCGGCGTCGGCGCGGACCTTGATGACGGCGAGCGCCGCCGGCACCTCGCGGTGGGACTCGGTGACCACGGCGGCCACGGCGCGCTGCGCGCGGGAGAGCGCGTGCACCGGGCGCGGATCGTCCGGCTCCGGGCCGTCGCCGGCCGCCAGCGCGGCGGCCGCGGCCACCACCACCGGCTCGGTCGCGGCCGCGGGCGCCGCCGACCGGTCGGCCAGCAGGCGTTCCACGTCGGTACGCCGCACGACCGCCTTGCCGAGGCCGCGCAGCTCGTCGTCGCCGAGACCGTGCGCGGCCGCGAGTTCCCGGGCCGAGTCGGTGAGCACCGGTCCGCCGGGGGAGGCGTCCGGCAGGGGTACGACAGCCGGGGCGACCGCCTCGGCGAGGAAGCGTTGCCGGGCCTCTTCGCTGTCGAAGACGTGACCGATGACGTCGCCCGGGGCGCACTCCCGGTTCACCTCGACGAGCCGGTGCAGGACGCCGTCGCCGTCGCTGAGCAGCTCCTCGGCCGCCTTGGAGGTCTCCACTTCGGCGATCGGCTCGCCGGCGCGCACCTGCTCGCCGTTCTCGGCCAGCCAGTCGAGCAGGACGTACGTCGTGTCGTTGTTGTTGAGCTTGGGGACGACCAGGTCAGTCACCACTGACGACCTCCTTCACGGCCTGGCGGATGTCGGTGTCCTGCACCAGCACGGTGCGTTCGAGATGCGCGGCGGTCGGGATGACGCTGTCGGCGGAGTGCACGAGGCGTACCGGCGCGCGCAGCGATCCCCAGAGCCGCCGGTGCACGACCTGCGCCAGCTCGGCGCCCCAGGTGCCGCCGGCGGTGCTCTCCTCGGCCACCACCACCCGGCCGGCCCGCGCGATCGGCGGCAGCAGGGTGTCGGTGTCCAGCGGCCAGAGCCGCGACGGCACCAGCACCTGGCAGACGATGTCGTCGCGCAGCAGCAGCTCCCGGGCCACCGACACCGCCCGGGCGGCCAACCCGCCGGGTACGACCAGCACGCAGTCGACCTGCTCCTCCTCGTCCACCCGGACCCGGGCGACGTCGGCGTCCGGGCCGATCAGGTCGTAGCGGAACAGCTCGTCCACCACGCCGTCGGCGTACATGCGGGTGGTGTAGAGGACCTTGTCCTCGAAGAGCAGACCCGGCCGGCCGGTGGCGAGCATGCCCGCGAGCACCGCCCGGTTGTCGTGGAACGGCGACACCTCGTGCACGCTCAGGCCGGGGATGCCGATGAAGTGCTTCAGCGGGCTCTGGCTGTGCGTCGGGCCGTACCCCCGGTTGCCGCCGGTGGGGCAGCGCACCACCAGCCGCATCGGCACCCGCCGGCCGTACATGGCGGTGGACTTGCTGGCGAAGTTGAGGATCTGGTCGAACGCCAGCGCCACGAAGTCACTGAACATGATCTCGACGATCGCGCTCTGCCCGGCCAGGGCCAGCCCGCCGGCCACGCCGACGATGCCGCCCTCGCTCAACGGGGTGGACAGCACCCGCTCCGGCCAGCGCGTCGACAGTCCCCGGGTCACCTTGAACGCCCCGCCGTACGGGTCGACGAGGTCCTCCCCGAGCACGGTCAGCGCGGGGTCGTCGGCCAGCAGCGCGTGCAACGCCTGGTTGAGGTTCTCCACCACCCGCTCAGCCACGGTCGGCCTCCGCCCAGCGGCTCGCCGGTCGGCCGGCGACGTCGGCGACCACCTGCGCCACGTACGCCCGTTGTCGCTCGTCGTGCGCGCCGAACTGCTTCGGGTACGCCTGCGCGTAGCGGGCGTACCAGTCGTGCGCCCGCGCGTGCGCGATCTCCTCCGGGCGGCGGCTGTCGTCGCCCTTGCTGTGCGGTCCCACCCGGTGCGTGAGCAGTTCCACCACGTACGGCGTGGACCGCTCGCGGACCCGGCGCAGCACCGGCGTCAGCGCGGCCCGGACCACCTCGGTGTCGGTGGAGGTCACCCGCAGGTGGTCCACCCCGAACGCCCGCGCCCGCCCGCCGATGCTGCCGGCGAGCTGCGCGTCGGTGGGCGTGGACTGGGCGATGCCGTTGTTCTCGACCACCAGCAGCAGCGGCAGGCCCCACAGCGCGGCCATGTTCAGCGCCTCGTAGACGGCGCCCTCACCCCAGGTGCCGTCACCCAGGTAGACAAGCGCCAGTCGGCCCGGCTCGGTGCGCTTGAGGTGCAGCGCCACCCCGGCGGCCACCGGCACGCTCTCGCCCTGCACCCCGGTCGACAGGTAGCGGTCCCGCAGGATGTGCTGGCTGCCGCCGACGCCGTGGCACACCGCGCCCTCGCGGCCCATCACCTCGGCCAGCAGGCCGTGCGGGTCGGCGAACCGGGCCAGGTAGTGCCCGTGGCCCCGGTGGTTGCTGAACACGAAGTCGCCGTCGGTGAGCAGCGGGCGCAGCGCCACCGGCACGTACTCCTGGCCCAGGCAGGTGTGGGTGGTGCCGTGCAGCTCGCCCCGGCCGAACATGTCCAGCAGGGCCAGCTCGAAGTGCCGGATCAGCAGCAACAGGTCCAGGTCGGCGTCGGCGAGCCGGGTCGGCGCGATCGGCGGCGCCTCGGTGCGGGTGGCGGTCACCGGGATGCCCCGTCCAGCTCGCCGGCGACGAGGTCGACCAGTTCGCCGACCGCGGTCACCGCCAGGTACGCCCGCAGGTCCAGGCGTACGCCGAGGTCGTCCTCCAGCGCGGAGAGCAGACGCAGCGCCTCCAGGCTGGTCCAGTTGGCCAGCGACGCGAACCGGACGTCGGGCGAGATCTCCTCGGCCGGTACGTCCGCGACCTGCTCGATGAGGTCCGCGACGGTGGTGAACAGGTCAGGCACGGATGTCTCCCTCCTCCAGGGCGATCCACGCCGGCAGCAGCCGGGGCGGGGGATGCAGCGGCAACACGTGCCGGGTGGTGCCGTCGTCGACGGATGCCACGGTGAAGCCCGCGGCGGGCCAGACGGCCCCGCCGGGCTTGTTGCGGGCGGTGGGCCGGAACAGGGCCTCCAGCCGGGTCGCGCCGGCGGCTCGGGCCAGCTCCGCCACCCGGTGCAGCGCCGCCTGCTCGACACCCCGGGAGAAGACCCGGCAGCTGAGCACGAAGTTCTCGATCACCCAGGCGTCCGGGTCGTTCCGGTCCAGCCACAGGCCGCCCACCAGCCCCTCGGCGCCGAACCGGTCGGTCACCTCGACGGTGAGCACCAGGTGGTCGGGGGAGTCGGCGCGCGCCCGGGTCTGCGCCTCGGTGTGCGCGCGCTCGGTCATGGTGAACTGGTTGGTGCGCAGCCCGAGCTGCGCGAGCCGGGGCAGGCTGTGCTCGTCGACCTCCCGGACGGTGACGCGCAACGTCAGCTCGTGCAGATAGTCGGCCGCCGAGTCGAACGTGGCGGCGAAGCGCTCCCGCCCGGCGCGGGCCCGGTACAGCTCGGTGCGTTCCCGGTCGGTGGCGCCGGTGGCCAGCACGGTGAAGTGCCCCTCGGTGAGCAGCCGGGTGGGGAAGCCCGCCGGGTCGCCGGCCAACTCCACCACCCGTACGGTCGGCAGTTCGCGGCGTACCAGCTCGCACTCGAACGGGCTGTCGTCGGCGAACACGACGGCGTCCAGGCCCAGGTTGAGGGTGGTGGCGAGCTGGCGCAGGTTCTCGTCCTTGCGTCCCCAGTTCACCGCCTGGGCGACGAAGTCGTCGGAGCGCAGCAGCAGGTCCGGATGCTGCGTGAACGCCTCCGCCACCAGCTCGGGGTCGTTCTTGCTGCACACCGCGAGCAGCACGCCCTGCCGGCGCAGCGCCAACGCGCGACGCTGCACGTCCCGGTGGCAGTTGCCCGGATAGTCGGTGCCCAGCCGGATGCCGGTGAGCCCGTCGTCGCCGAGCACGCCCGCCCAGAGGGTGTTGTCCAGGTCCAGCGCGAGCACCTTCGCCGTCCGGCCGAGGACCGCGCGGCAGAAGGTGGCGGC
Organism: Micromonospora sp. NPDC005252; assembly: GCF_042872475.1. Classification (NCBI taxonomy): domain Bacteria; kingdom Bacillati; phylum Actinomycetota; class Actinomycetes; order Micromonosporales; family Micromonosporaceae; genus Micromonospora; species Micromonospora sp. NPDC005252. The sequence continues at coordinate 313,633 of NZ_JBIAKN010000006.1, forward strand.
CTCGTGCGCGTACCGGCGCTCCACCGTGGGCGTCCACGCCATGCTGGCGAACCGGTACAGGCGCTCGTCGCGCACCGGGCCGTCGTGGTCCACCAGCAGCGTCTCCAGATCCAGGGTGTACGTCGTGTCCCGCCCGCCCAGCTCCAACAGCTGGGAGTTCAGCTCCCGCCAGATTCGGCCCAGCTCGGCCCGGCCCCGGAAGCTGACCAGGCCGCGGTGCTCCAACGGCGACAGCGGCACGGTGTGCAGCAGCACCGCGCCCTCGTTGCGCGCCGCGTACCCGCGCAGCGCGGCGGCGAGCACGCCGGCCCGTTCGCCCAGCACGTCGGCGAGGCCGGCCAGGTCGCCGGGGTCCCACTCGGCGGGCAGGAACCAGCCGTCATGCAGCAGGCAGAGCGTGACGTCCGGCCGGAACTCGGCGAGCGCCGAGCGCGGGTCGCTGAGGTCGAGCACGAGCTGGTCGAAGCCGGAGACGTGGATCTCGGCGGCGATGCCGATCCGCAGCAGCGCCACCCGCAGCAGCGGTTCCAGCGTGCCCGGCGTGAACGTGCCGGTGACCGCGACCCGCAGCGGGCGCAGCGGGAAGTCGGCGCTGGCCAGCTTCTCGACGGGTACGTCGGCGAGCAGCCGACCGGCGGACGCGACGGTGGTGACCGCCGCGTCGTCCAGGTGGACCAGTCCGGGCGCCAGCTCCGGGTCGGCGGCCGCGTCGGGTCGGCGCAGCCGGCGGATCCGGTGCAGGACCTCCTCGACTCTCATGTTCGGTGTTCCTTCCCGTCGGGTGTGGTCCGGCCGGTCAGACCCGCAGCAGGGTGCAGACCCAGTGCATGCCGCTGCCGGTGCTGGTCAGGGCGACCAGGTCGCCGTCGGTCAGCTCGCCGCTGTCGAGGTGGCGTTCCAGGCCGATGAGCTGGTCGGCGCAGCCGATGTGGCCGTGGGCGAGGGCCAGCTCGACGTTGGTCCGTTCCAGGTCCACGCCGAGGTCCTTGGCCAGCTCGGCGAACTGCCGGGCGTTGTCGTGGAAGTGCACGAACCGGTGGACGTCGGCCAGCGTCACGCCCGCCCGGGCGCACGCCGTCTCCACCACCTGCCGGTTGCGCTCCCGGATCGTCGCGACGAACCGGAACATCCGGCGTACGTCCCCGGCGAAGAACTCGTTGAGCCGGTCGGCCGGGTCACCGACGCGGGGGGTGCCGCCGTCCGGGGTGAACGGCTGCGCCGCGCCACCGACGGGCATGCGCATGAAGCCCGCGTACCGGCCGTCGGTGATGGTCTCGGTGGCCAGCCAGCGGCACCGGTCGTGGTCGCGCACCAGCACGGCCGCCGCCGCTCCGTCGGAGAAGACGCTGGTGTTCACCTCCATCCGGTTCCAGTACGGCTCGCACACCCGGTTCGCGCCGATCAGCAGCGCCGTCCGGTACTCGGGGTGGGTGGCGAACCGCCCGGCCACCGTGTCGAACGCGGCCACCCCACCGCCGCACGCCTGGTTGAGCAGCACCGCCTCGGCCCGGTGCGCGCCGAGGCGGGCCTGGGTGTGCGCGGCCGGGTCCCAGTAGAGGTACTCGGCCAGGTCGGGGATGGCCAGCACCACCAGGTCCACGTCGGCGGCGCTCAGCCCGGCCCGGTCCAGGGCCGTGCCGCCGGCCACGACCGCCAGGTCGGTCACCCCGACGCCGGGGCCGGCCCGGTGGAACGCGCGGTACTCCCAGGACCGCAACCGGTCCAGATCCTGGGTGTACGCGGCCGCGGCAGCCGCCACGTCGACCGGCTCGCCGAGGACGTGGGCCAGCGCGGCCACCCCGACGCCGACCGGCGGCGCGCTCATCGCCGTACCGCCGTGGCTGTCGGCGGTGTCGATGCCGTCGCCGACGGTGGCGTCGAATTGTCGTCGGACGTGTGGGCGGCGCGCAGCCGGACCCGGGGGTCGGCGGGCGCGACACCGTCCAACTCGGACAGGAAGCGCCGAGCGGTGCCGTTGCGGCCCGTGTCGGTCCAGCGGACCAGCACCTCGCCAGCGCCGGCCGCGCCCGCCCGCCGGGTCACCTCCCGCAGCACGGCCGCCTCGACGCCCTTACCGAGCACCGGGCAGGAGAGGGAGAAGACGTCGACGGTCCAGCGGTCGACGGTCCGGTCCAGCGCGACGAGGCCCGAGGTGCCGTAGTCGCCGAGCCGGTCGCGTACCCGGATCGCCAGCAGGTCGGCGGCCCGCTCGGCCAGCGCGGCGGCCGGTGGGGCGGGGGCGAGGGCGAAGTCGTGCGCCCGGGCGGCGACCTCGGCGACCTCGGCGACGCTGTCGGCGGCCACCGGCCGGTAGTCGACGTGGACGTCCAGGCCGGCCACGAAGTCGTCCAGGGACAGCTCGGTGGGCGCGACGGCAGGCCGGGACGTGCCGCCGGTCCACCGTCGGGCCGGGAGCCGGTCGGTCAGTCCCGCCGCCCGCAGCTCGTCCGACCAGAGCGCGGGATCGGACCCGAGCGGGACGTGTCGCGGCGGCGCCTGCGTCGGGCCGGTACCCGCCAGCACGAGCTGGGCCGGCGCGACGTCCAGCTCGTCGGCGATCTCGGCGAGCTGGTCGGCCAGCGGCCGCTCGTCGGTGACCCAGCCGTCCAGCACCGCCAACAGGTCCGTCGCGTCGGCGCTCGACCACCAGTCGGCGCCGGTGGCCCGCAGCGCCACGCGTACGCCGGCGGCGCGCAGCTCGCGCAGCGCCGGCAGCAGGTACGCCGCCGCGGTCAGCCCGTCGCCGTCGAGCACCAGCGCTCGGCAGCCCGCGCCGAACCCGGCGGCCACCAGCGCGGCGGCGGTGGCGCCGAGCCGCGCGAAGACCTCCTCGGTGTACGGCACCTTCGCGAAGCGGAACAGCGCCGGGTGGTACGCCCGCTCGTCACCGACGGCCCGGACCGCCTCGTCGGCGTCGACGAGCAGCACCCACGGATCGCCGGCCAGCCGGTCGCGCAGCCGTTGCCGGACGGCGGTGGCACTGGCGGTCACCCCGTCGGCGTGCATCGCGTCGGCCGACCCGTACGGGCGGGAGGCGGGGACGGCCGGTAGGACGTACACCAGCAGGGCCCCGTGCCGGCGCGCGGCGGTGACTGCCGCCTCGGCCCCGGCCAGCAGCTCCGCCGCCCACGCGTCGCCGGCCGGACCGGGATCGCCGGCCTCCTCCAGGCGCTGCGCCACCACCAGCACGTCGGGTCGCGCCTCGGCGAGGAAGCCGTCGGTGGCGAGACACTGCTGCACGACCTGCTGGAACGGGCCGACGGCGAGCGTGGCCGGCAGCCCGGTGTCGTGCAGGGCCAGCCCCAGGTACGGCACCAGCGGATCCACCGTGTAGCTGGCCAGCAGCGCGACGCGCAGCGCCGGTGCCGGCCGCTGGCGGGTGAGCGCCTGCCAGCGGGTGCGTCGGGAGAACAGGTCGGCGCTCATCGGGTCTCCGTGCCCTTGGCGCGCAGCACGGTGCGCAGCTCGCCGACGCTGCGCACGTCGCGGATCTCCTCGAAGGCGAAGGACAGCCCGTAGACCTCCTCCAGGGTCACCACCAGTTGCAGGTGCCGCAGGCTGGTCCAGGTGCCGATGGTCTGCGGCCCGGACTCGTCGGTCACCTCGGCCGGGTCGACCTCCAGGACCCCGGCCACCACCTCGGTCAGCGTCACTTCGCCACCACCGCGCGGTCGTCGGTCAGCTCGTCGGTGCCGCTCGGCGATGGCAGCGGGGCCGGCGGGTCGGTCGGCTCGTCGTAGTCGGGCAGGTCGACCTCCATCCGGCGGATGCTCGGCGAGGCGAACCCGGCCGCCGCGACGCCGATGCCGAACAGGCCGACGATCACGAAGATCAGGCCCATCCCCGCGCCGGGTCCGCTGCCGACCAGCCACCCGAAGTACGGGACCCCGGGCCCGCCGTCGCGCATCATCGGCTCGAACCAGCGGTCCGCGGCGATACCGGCCAGGGCGGTGCCGCCGGGGTACGCGAGGTCCTCGATGAACTGGCGGGCGGCGAAGACCCGGCCCTGGTGCGACGGCTCGACCTTCTCCTGCCACACCGACTGGGCGTACCCGTCGATGAACGGGATGGACAGGTGCAGGAAGAGCAGGGCGACCGACCAGACGATGATGCTGTCCCCGACGCCGTAGACGATCCGGCCGAGGACGCTGAAGACCAGGATGGCGATGAGCATCCGGCGGATCTTGTGGCGGGTGTTGGGCAGCAGCCCGAGCAGGAGCGCGCCGGCCACACCGCCCACCGCGCCGATGGTCTGCACCAGGCCGACCGCGTTGGTGCTGCTGTCGGTGCGGGCCAGGATCTGCGGCACCAGCAGGGCGAAGCCGACCGCGGCGAGCACGTTGATGGCGAACATGATCGCTTCCAGCCCGGTGAACGCCCGACTGGCCAGGATGTAGCGGAAGCCGTAGATCGTGTCGTACCAGAAGCCGCCCTCGTTCTGCTGCGTCGAGCGGGGCCTGGGTGGGAGCTGCACCAGCAGCACCGCGCCGATCGCCACCAGGTAGGACAGCGCGTCGATGAGCAGGATGACCTTGATGTCCATCAGGCCGAGCAGCGCGGCGGCGAAGCCGGGGGCGAAGATCACCGGGATGGTCCGGACCGCGAACATCATCGCGTTGGCCCTCGGGTACTGGCCCTTCTCCATCATCACGGTGATGGTCGCCTGGTACGCCGGCAGCTGGAACGCGAGGAACGCGCCGGTGACCAGGTTGACCAGGTACAGGTGCCACACCTCGACCGAGCCGCTGAGGAACAGCAGCAGCACGACGGCGGTGGTGATCGCCGAGCCGACGTCACTGAGCACGATGGTCAGTCGTCGTCCCCACCTGTCGACCAGCGCGCCGGCGATCGGGCTGAAGATCACTGTCGCGCCGAACGCGAACGCCATCAGCATGGTCAGGTCGAAGGCCCGGCCGGTGGCGTCCCACACCCAGATGCTCAGGGCGAAGTTCGTCATCCGGGTGCCGAGCGCCGACAGCAGCTGGCCGAACCAGATCGTGGTGAACCCGGCGAACCGGGACGGGCGTCGGAACGCCATGGGGTCTCCTCCTACTGCCGTGGCGGTTGCCCGTGGTTCCCGACCAGGCGCAAGAGGCTGGTCCGGATGCCGTCGAGCAGGTTCTCAGCGGTCTCCGGCCGGAAGGCCGGAGTGGCGTAGCTCAGATCGACGCGCAGTGCGGGGCCGGTGAGCGACCCCGTCACGTCGAAGGGGAAGGGCCAGTGCCCGTCGGGGTCCTCGGTCGGCCCGAACGGCGCCGTGCAGACATCGAGGAGCTGGTTGGCTGGGGCGACATCGTCGAAGCCGAAGCCGCCCATGTAGTTGACCGCGACCGGCGGCGGCGGTGTCGCGGCCAACCGGTCCCGTACGTCGTCGTCGGGGCAGAGATGGCGCAGCAGCGAGTACCCGATGCCGTTGTCCGGGACCCGGCCGAGCTGGCGGATCACGGAGCGGACCGAGCGCGCCGCATCGGTGGTGGCGGGCAGTTCCAGCCGCAGGGGATAGAGCACCTGGAACCATCCCGTGGTGCGACTGACGTCGACGTCGTCGAAGAGCGGTTCCCGGCCGTGGCCGGTCGTGGCGACGGTGACCGCGCCCCCGGTACGCCCCGCCACGGTGGCCACCACGGCCCAGACGAGCAGGTCCCGCACGCTGGCGCGCAGCCGGCGGGCGACGGCGTGCAGTCCCCGGGTCGCCGCCTCGTCCAGCGTCACGGTGGCCAGGCCCAGGTCACCGAGGCGGAACGGCGCGGCGGTCGGCTCGTCGGCCAGCCGGGCCAGGACACCCTCGTCGGCCTGCGCCAGCCAGAACGGCAGCTGCTCGCGCAGCTGCGGCGAGCCCGCGTACTCGGCCAGCCGCCGCGCCCAGGCCCGGTACGACGTGGTCTTCGCGGGCAACGCCGGCTCGACCCCGTGTTCGAGCTGGTCGCAGAGCGTTTCCAGGTCGGCCAGGAGCACGCCCCGGGAGACCGCGTCGACGACGAGGTGGTGGTTGACGAGCAGCAGCCGATCGGGCAGCTCCGGGCCGAGCCGGAAATGCGCCACCCGGGCCAGCGGGCCGGCCGTGAGGTCCAGACCGGTCTGCGCCTCGGCACAGCGGGCCTCGACGGCCGCCTCCCGCTCGTCGACGCCGAGCCCGGTCAGGTCGTGGCTGACGAACGGGACCGCGTCGGCGGGGTCGGCGTGGTGCTGCCGCCAGCTCCCGTCCGGCGCTCGGGTCAGGCGAAGCCGCAGGGCGTCGTGCTGGGCCACCAGCCGGCGGACCGCCTCGCGGAGCAGGTCGGCCGGGAGCGCGCGGGCCAGCTGGAGGTAGTAGGGGTGGTTGAACAGGGCGGGCCGGCCCATGGTGGGGGCGACCAGGTCGGTGAACCAGCGCTGCGCGCCGGTCAGCGGGGCGTCGCCGTGCACCGCGCCCTGTTCGGCGTCCAGCGCCACAGTCGTCTCTCCGAGGCTGGCGGTCAGCTCGGCGACGGTGGGGTGGCGGACGAGCTGTCGCGGGGTGATGTGGATGCCGGCCGCCGCGCAGCGGGCGACGAGCTGCATCGCGAGCAGCGAGTCACCGCCGACGGCGAAGAAGTCGTCGTTGATGCCGAGCTGGTTGGTGCGCAGCAGCTCCGACCAGATCGCCACGAGCTGACGTTCCCGGTCGGTGCGCGGCGCGGCGGCGGCCCGGTCGGCCGAGCGCCGGTACCCGTCGGTGACCGCGCCGCGCAGCGCCGCCGCGTCGCTCAGCTCGGTGGCCACCTCGGCGAGCAGGCCGGCGGGAATCCGGTCGACCGGCGCGTCGGCGGCCCGGGAGACGTCCGCGTCGAGCGACCAGAGGCCACGCAGCACGTCCACGGGCCCGTTCGCGGGGTCGACGGGCAGCGCCGGGGCGTCCGGCGGCGCGGGTTCGGTGGCCGGGTGCAGGACCAGCGTGGCCGCGTCGGTGGGCGGGGTCGGGGCGTACCCGATGATCCCGGCGGTGACCAGCGCGGACAGCTCCGCGCCCTGCGGCGTGGTGGTGAGCAGCACCTCGCGCCCGGACCGGGCCTGGGCCGCGAGCAGCCGGGCCAGCTCCGCCTGCCGGTGCGCCGGCCCGGCCGGTACGACCAGCCGGCTCAGGGCCGGGTGCCGGACCGCCCGCCGCACCACAACTGTCGCGGCGACCGCCGCCAGCTCCGGCGACCAGGCGTCGCCGGCGAACAGCTCCGGCACCCCGTAGCGTCGCGCCCACGCCTCGACCGCGACGACGTCGACGTCGGGCCGGGCCTCGGCCAGCCGCGCGGTCAGCTCCGCGAAGAACGCGCTCCACGGCGACGTCCGGTACGGCGGCGACGGCGGGCACACCACGAGCGTTAGCGCCGCCGCGCTGTGCCCCCGGTGGACGTCCAGTGCCGCCAGCAGCTCGGTGTGGAAGTCGCGCAGCCCGACGATGCCCGCCCCCAGCGGACCGGGTGTCCGCCGGTCCTCCCAGCGCAGCACCAGCACGTTGTGGTCCCGTTGCCCGGTCGCCAGGCCGGCGGCCGGATCGCGCAGCAGCCGCAGCAGCGCGCCGGACGGCAGCTGTTCGAGGGCGTGCGGCAGGCCGAGCAGCCCCGTCCAGAAGCGGACGGTCGCCGCCAGCCCCGGCACCTCGACGGTGCCGCCGACGACCAGCCGGGGCGCCGGCGGCGCGAGGCGGCGGGGCGCCGACACGCGCCGTCCCCCGCCGAGCGGGGCGTCCGGCCGACGAACCCCCTCGTCGAGCACCTTCGCGAGCCCGGTCAGCAGCCGGACCATCCGCTCCGGCCCGAACAGGTCGGCCCGGTACGCCAGGTCGGCGTGCAGGTCGTCGCCCTGCCAGGTGACGCTGAGGAAGAGGTCGAAGTCGACACCGACGCTCGGCACCTCGACCGGCGTGGCGGCCAGCCCGGCGAACTCCGGCAGCTCGTCGGCGCCGTCGAGGACGTTGAGCACGCACTGGAACAGCGGGTGGTACGCGGCCTGCCGGGGCAGCCGCAGCGCCTCCACGATGGTCGCGAACGGCAGCCCCTGGTGCCGGTACGCCTCCCGTGCCGTCCGGTACGCCCGGGTCACGAGCTGCCGGAAGGTGGGCCGGCCGCCCACGTCCACGCGCAGCGGCAGCAGGTCGGCGAAGCAGCCGATCAGCGAGGCCAGTTCGGCGCGTTCCCGGCCGGCGGTGGGTACGCCGAACACCAGGTCCGGTTGCCCGCTCTCGGTGTGCAGGAGGGCGGCGAAGCCGGCCAGCAGCACAGCGAACGGGGTGACCCCCTCCGCCCGGGCCAGCTCCCGCACCGCCGTGCCGAGCCCGGCGCCCAACCGCTGGGCCTGATAGCCGGCGACGTCCGAGCGCTCCGCGGGGCGGGGGTGGTCGGTGGGCAGGTCCAGCAGCGGCGGCGCGTCGGCCAGCCGCTCCCGCCAGTACGCCAGGTGCGGCTCGACGGCGGTGGACGCCAACCAGTCGCGTTGGTGTCGGGCGTAGTCGGCGAACTGCACCGGCAGCGGGGGAAGCGGCCGGTCGACGCCAGTGGCGTGGTGGGCGTACCGGGCGGCGAGGTCGTCGAGCAGGATGCTCCACGAGGTGTTGTCGCAGACGATGTGGTGCATGCCGAGCAGCAGGTGCCAGCGCTGCTCGGGCAGCCGCAGCAGGCGGGCCCGCACCAGCGGGCCGGCGGCCAGGTCGTACCGGTGCGCGGCCAGCTCGGCGGCCGCCCGGCGCAGCGCCCGGGCCTGCTTCGCCGCCGGCAGCCCGGTCAGGTCCAGCGTCTCCAGCCACGGGTCGACGTGCGGGCGTACCACGGGTTCCGGTTCGCCGCCCCGGTCGGAGAAGGTCGTCCGCAGCACCTCGTGCCGGGCCAGCACGTCGTCGAACGCCCGGCGTAGCGACGTCTTGTCGAGGTCGCCGCGCAGCTCGACGGCGGCGGTGGTGTTGTGCCGGACGACGTCGTCGCCGAGCTGGTCGAGGGCCCAGAGCCGTACCTGCGCCGAGGAGGCCACCGCGGGCGTACCCGGCGGGGCGGGGGTGAGCGGGGCGAGCGCGGTGGCGTCCGGGTCGGCGTCCAGCACGGCGGCGAGCCCGGCCACGGTCGGGTTGGTGAACAGGGTGTAGAGCGACACCTCGCGACCGAACTCGGCCTGCACCTGCGACAGCAGACCGGTGGCGAGCAGCGAGTGCCCACCGAGGTGGAAGAAGTCGCTTGTCACACCGACCTGCTCGACACCGAGCGCGGCGGCCCACAGGCCGGCGAGCCGCTCCTCGGTCGGGGTGCGCGGCGCGACGATCTCGCCGTCGGCCGCCGCGACAACCGCCGGAGCCGGGCGGCTCCGGTCGGCGACCGCCGCGGCCGTGCTCAACTCCTCGACGACGTACGCGGCCCGCTCCGACCCGATCGCCGTGCGCAGCCCACTCGCCCCGGTCGCCGGCACCGGCGCGGGCGGGTCCAGCGGCCAGACGTGGGCGAGCAGCCGGCGCAGCTCGTCCCACCCGGCGGGCACGGCCAGCGCCAGCACGCCCGGGTGCGCCTCACGCAGCGCCGCGACGGCCTGCGGGTCGGTGTCGAGCACCACAGTGGTCGCCGGGTCCGCGTCGGCGAGCGCGGCGGCCGTGTACGCCCGCACCTCGTGACCGGGCAGCGCGCCGACGAGCCGGTCGACCGGCAGCCGTTCGGCGTCGACGAGCACGAGGCGGCGCGGCTGGCCGACGAGCCGCCGCAGCTCCCGCAGCACGATCGTGCCCAGCGCCGCGAAGTACTCGCCCGTGTACGGCACGTGGCCCAACTCGTCCGCGCGCTCGTCGCTCACCTCGCTCACCAGGTACGCGCCGGCATGGTCGGCTGCCCAGACCGCGTGCACCCCCGGCGTACGGGCGGCCAACGCGGCCAGCCGGTCGTCGAGGCGGCCGGACCGCTCGCCGAGCCGGTCGGCGACGCGCGGCGACGCGGGGCACACCACCAGCAGCAGCGGGGCGTCGGTCCGCCGTCGGTACGCCGCCACCGCCGCGTCGAGGTCGTCCATCGCCGCGTCGAGGGCCGCCTCCGCGCCGGTGTCGTCCTGCCTGCGCAACCAGTCCTCCCACCGCAGCAGGCAGACCGTGGCGTCGGCCGTCGGCCCGGCCAGCAGGTGGGCCACCAGCTGGCCGTAACCGGCCAGCTCCACCGACGCGGGTACGCGCAAAAAGCGCAGCCAGAACTCCACCGGATCGCGCAGCGGGTCCACGGTGAACGTGGCCGCCAGGGCGATGCGGTGGCGGCGCAGCCCGGTCACCTCCGACAGCGGCCGGTCCGGCGCGTCCGCCATGACGCGCAGCAGCTCCGGCAGCCGACCCACCGTCGCGGCGATCGTCTCGTCGAGGTACAGGTCGGCGTTGAAGTCGACCGCGCCGTCGATCCGGTCACCGTGCGCGGTCAGGCTGACGAACAGGTCGAAGTCGGTGAGGCCACTCTCGGCGGGCACCGGCCGGAAGGTGACCCCGGCGGCCTGCCGCTGCTCCACGCCGCCGTCGGTCATGGTCGCCAGCACCTGGAACAGCGGGTTCACGCTCGGATCGCGGACCGGGCGGACCTCCTCCACCACCCGCGCGTACGGGGCCTCCTGATGGGCGTACGCCTCGCTGACCGTGCGGTGCACCCGGCGGACGAGGTCGCGCACGCTCGGGTCGCCGCCGGTGTCCACCCGCAGCACCAGCATGGTGGCGAAGCAGCCGATCAGCGGCTCAAGGTCGGTGCTCGCCCGGCCGGCGGTGGGCATGCCGAGCAGCAGGTCGTCCTGGCCGGTGGCCTGTCGCAGCAGGGCGGTCAGCCCGGCGAGGACCACGGCGTTGACGGTGGCGCCCGCGCTGCGGGCCAGTCCGGCGAGGGCGGCGGCCACCTCGGCGTCGACGGTGAACGGCAGGCTCCGGCCCCGGTGGGTCTGCACCGGCGGCCGGGGGCGGTCCGGTGGCAGCGTCGAGCGGGCCGGCGCCGAGGCGAGCCGCTCCCGCCAGTGGGCCAGGTGACCGGCCAGCTCCCGCTCCGCCTCCGGCCGGCGGCGGGCGGCGACGTGCGCGACGAACCGGGTGGGCAGCGCGGGCAGCCCGGCTGGTACGCCGGCGGCGAACTCGCCGTACCAGCTCACCAACTCCTCGACGAACACGCCGGCCGACCAGGCGTCGAAGACGATGTGGTGCGCGCTCACCAGCAGCAGGTGCTCGTCGGCGGCGAGGGCGAGCAGCCGTACCGCGAGCAGCGGCCCGGTAGTGAGATCGAAGGTGACGGCCGCGTGCGCGGCCACCTCCCGGTCGACCGCCGCCTGCCGCTCCGACTCCGGCAACGCCGTCAGGTCGAGGACCGGAAGCGGCACCTCCAGGGCCTCCGACACCCGCTGGGTGACGACGCCGTCGACGGACGCGAACACGATCCGCAGCGCGTCGTGCCGGGCCACCACCGCGTCGACCGCCCGGTGCAGCGCCGTGACGTCGAGAGGGCCCGTGATCCGCTCGGCGAAGGGCACGTTGTAGACCGGCGTGCCGGGCTCCAGCCGGTCCAGGAACCAGAGCTGCTCCTGGGTGAAGGAGAGCGGATAGCTGGCCGGTACGCCGCCCGATCGGGGCGTCGGCACGGCGGTGTCGGGTCGGCTGGCGCGGGCCTCGCTGGCAGGGCCCTGGCTGGCACGGCCCTGGCGCAGCCGCAGGGCCAGCAGCTCCCGCTGCTCGGGGGTGAGGTCGGCGAGGTCCGGGTGCAGGTCCTGGGTCATCGGGTGGCCCCTTCGACGTACGCGCGGTCGGCGGCCGGCCCGCCGCCGAGCAGGCGGGACAGCGGGGGAGGGGAGTCGTGCAGGTAGAGGTGACCCCCGGGCACGACGGTCAGCGAGAAACCGGAGTCGGTGCAGGCCGCCCAGCCGGCCACCTCGTCCGGGCTGACCAGGGGGTCGTCGGCCGCCGCCACCGCGTCCACGGGCAGCGGCAGCGGCGTCACGGTCGCCGGCCGGTACGACGCGACGACTGTCAGGTCGGCCCGCACGGTGGGCAGGATCAGCTCCAGCAGGCCGGGGTCGTCGAGCACCTCGTCCGGGATCCCGCCCAGGTCGTGCAGCCACCGGGTCAGCGCCGCGTCGTCGAGGCGGTGCGCCGCGCCCAGCGGTGCCGCGTTGCGCGGCGGACGGGCCGCCGAGACCACCAGACGCTGGGGTACGTGGTCTCCCCGCGCGACCAGGCGGGCGGCCACCTCGTACCCGATCAGGCCGCCCATGCTGTGGCCGAAGATCGCGAACGGCGCCGGCACCCGCTCGACGATCGCCTCGACCAGCGGGGGCACCAGTTCGTCCATCGTGCTCAGTGGCGGGTCGGCCAGCCGGCGCTCACGGCCGGGCAGCTGCGCGGTCCACACCTCCACGTCATCGCCGAGCAGGGTGGTCCATGGCCGGTACGCGGCAGCTCCGGCACCGGCGTACGGCAGGCACACCAGCCGCAGCCGGGCGGCCGGGCGCGGCGCGACGCAGCTCAACCAGGCTGCGGCGCCGGCCGCTCGGGTGGCGGTCGTCGGCATGGATACGGGTGGTGTCGCCATGCCCGCACACGCTAGGAACGGGCCGTGACAGCGGTCTTAGCGTCGGCTGAGGGTTCGTCGCGGTGTCCGCTGCGCGCGGCCCGAGCGAGCGGTCCGCGCTCTCGGCGAGGACGGCCTCATCCAGCTCGAGCCCGCCGAGGCGACGAGCGGTGGGGATCCTAGAGTGGCCGGCGTGCCGATGAAAACCGCTGCCCTGACGACGACGCTGACGTTTCTCTTCGTCGCTGCGGTCGCCTGTGCGCCCTCAGCCCCTTCGCCGCAGCCCACGAGCGCTGATCTGACGGGAATGTGGTGCGGCTCCTCGGGCGACCGGATTGATCTGCGCGAGGACGGGTCGGCGCGGCTGGACGCGATCTCGGACGCCTACCTCTTTCACGTCGTCAGGGATCTCCGGGTCACGTGGAGCGACGAGTACATCTGGCGCACCTACTTCGACGGCCGCCGGCCTGCTTCGGCTCAGGGCACGTGGACCTTCAGCGAATACGAGGACGAATACGACGAGGACCACGACGACGGCGACCAGTGGGTGCGACTTGACCTCGGGGAACGCAAGGCCGCGCCCACGCGTGACCAGCAATCCCCGGAGCGCTACACATTCGGCGACGGGCTGCTGGTCAGCCATGACGGCAAGGGGTTCGAGCTGTTGGCCCTCGATGGGATGCCGGACGAGGGATGGTCGAGCCGCTTCACCCCCTGCGCCGAGCGGCTTCATCGTCCGACCGGCCGCTCGGCAGTGGCTGCCGCGGTGGCTCGTCGCCCTACTGCTCGGTGGCGACCGCCGCGATGGCGTAGTGCGGCCGATGGACGCCACCGTCGGGCCGCTCCAGGCGCTCGACCTCGGTGAAGCCGGCGCGCGCCAGTCGCTCGGAGATCTCGTCGACGGGCCACCGGTAGGCGGTCATGACCTTGTGGTCGAAGGCGTCCACCTCGTCGCCCGCGAAGAGGCCCAGCACCAACCTCCCGGACGGGGCCAGGGCACGCCGGAACGTGGCGAGCACGCCGTCGAGGCGCTGCGGCGGCAGGTGGATCAGCGAGTACCAGGCCAGGATGCCGGCGACGGAGTGGTCGGCGACGTCGAGGTCGTCCAGCGACCCGAGGCGGTAGCTGCCGCCGGGATGAGTCGCCCGCGCGTGGGCGATGAACTCGGGCACCACGTCCACGCCCGTGGCGTCGACGCCCAGCGAACGAAGGTGGTCGGTGAGGTGACCCGGGCCGCAGCCCAGGTCGAGCACCGGACCGGGTCGGCCCCCCAGGTGCCGGCCGATGAGGGCGAGGTCGTCGGGGTCCACCTGCTCACGCGTGCCGAACAGTTCGATGTAGAGATCCGCGACTGCGGCGTACGCCTGCCGTACCTGTTCCGTGCCCACCGCCCGACTATAGGAGCGCCGGACCGGGTCGGCCCACCGCACGCAACCCCCCGTCCAAAAGATCGTTAATGCCCGGGGGTGTGTCCGGGATGTCGCACGCGTGGACGGGACGGCTGCTGCGGGATCCGGTGGCGGGCGCCGCCGAGGCGCTGTTCTTCTTCCTGCTGCTCTGGTTGATCTGGATGTTGGCGGCCTGGGTCACCAGCCTCTACGATCCGGCGCTGCCGTTCGTCCAGGCGCTGGTCATCGTGGGTCATGTTCGGCGCGCTGGTGCTGGCCATCGGGATGCCCCACGTGTTCGGCGGCCGAGCCGTGGTGTTCGCGGGCACCTACGTCACCAACCAGCTCGGCCGGCCGCTCGCGCTCACCCTGGCGTTGCGCCGCCAACCACGACGGTTGGTGACCACCCGCATCACGATCTGGACGGCCGTCGCCGCAGTGCCCTGGCTCGTCGGCGCCGCCGTGAGCGAGCACGCCCGGCCCGCGGTCTGGGCCGGCGCCCTGGCCATCGAGTACGTGGGGTTCGCCACCGGCTGGCCGATACCCCGGCTCGGCGCCTCCCGGGTGAACCAGTGGGTGATCAACGGGGTCCACCTGGTGGAGCGCTACCAGCAGGTGTTCCTGATCGCACTCGGCGAGGCGATCCTGGTGATCGGCCTGGCCTCCAGCGCGGACCCGTTGACCCCCGCGGCGGTCGCCGCCTTCGTCATCGCGTTCGCCGTCACCGTGCTGTTCTGGCGGATCTACTTCCACCGTGCCGGACACCTGCTCCCCCCGGCGATCCGCGACTCCCGGTCCCCGGCGCGACTCGGTGAGAGGGCGACCTACATCCACCTGGTGACGGTGGCCAGCGTGCTGATCACCGCAGTCGGATTCGAGCTGGTCATCGCCCACCCCGCCGACGAGGGCGCGTTGCCGCCGGCGGTCATCATGCTCGGTGGTCCGGCGCTGTTCCTCCTCGCGCAGGCCTGGGCGGAGTACGAGGTCTTCAGGCGGCGCCCCGTCCACCGGCTGGCCGGGGCGTTGGTGCTGGCCGCGGCAGTCCCGGTCGGCGCCCTGCTGCCGGGCCTGGCGGTCCTGGTCATGGCCGCCGTGGTGCTCGTCCTCGTCGGCGGGGTCGACACGCTGGTCAGCCACCTGAAAGATGCCGATGATCTGCCCTCACCCGCGTGACGGGAATCAGGGTCGCTCGGTAAAAGACCTGAGGGGAAACCGGGGCCGCACCCCCGGCGGCTGCCGTGGTGGAGCGTCGCCGTGCTGCTCGTCGGCATCGTCCTGCCGGCCGTCGACGTCGGCCATCAGCGGGTCAGGTCGGCATAGACCGCGATCTGCCAGGCGAGCACGGCCGTGGCGGCGACCTCAATGAGAGATACGGCGACGAAGGCGACGCTCAGGGGCCCGTTCGCCCAGAAGACGATCAGAGCGGCGAGCGGCGGGACGACGAAGGTGCCAAGGTCGACGGCGAGTTGCAGATACTTCCTGGAGACGCGGCGGGCGTCCGAGCGGTGAGCCGTCTCCCAGCCGAAGGCGGCCTCACCTCCAGCGGTCAGCGCGACCAGGCGGGGGCCAAGGTCGGTGCGGACGTAGCGACCGATCGCGGAAATCTTTTCGTCGTTGATCAAATAAGTCCATCCGAGAACGACGCTTGCCACGGGCAGCAGGAGCAACAGGTTGGCGTGGCCCTTCACGGAGAGAGCGGCCGCGACAACCGCCGCCATCGAGCCGAGGGTGGCATAGATCAGATTGTCGCGGAACCCGATCCGGGTGCGCTGCTCCTGTTTCAGCTGCTCATACTCGGTGAGCAGCAAACCGCCGGTAGTGATCTCGCCGACCATGCACGTCCTCCCGGATCGACAGGTGATGCGCCCCATGATGCCCGAGGCCACCAAGGACGGGCGATCGGTGAATAAGTCGACAACCTTGGCCCGTCGGGCGGCGCAGACGAGCAGGTATCCAGCGATTACCCGGCATTGTTGTCGCCCTGTCGGTCGTGCTCCTTGGCCGAGCGTAGGTCTTCCCGTCAGTCGTCTGTCCATTGTCGGGTTTCGACACCGATGGACGGCACTTTCGCATCTTCACAGGCCGTGTTGGCGCTGCTAGGTTTGCCCAGGATCCGCCCCCGGCGCGTGTGGGGGAGCCGGGGGTTACACCCAATCGGACAAGGGCGGCTGTGCCTCACACCGTCCGCAACATGACTCGGGGCATCGATGACTGGTCGACAGGCGTCGATATCGGCGACGGTGTACCAGCCGACGTGGAACGAGCACCTGGCGTTGCACGTGTCCAAGCTGGTCGTGGGTTTGGCGACCAACCCGCTGAGCCGCACTGTCCAGGATGGACTTGATCGCTGGTTGGCGGCGAAGAGGTCGGCCGCCGAAGACGGCTACCGGGTCTCCGTCCCGGGTGACGCCACGATCGACCGCCTGTGGCACCGGTGGGGCGAGGTCGCCACCGGCTGGCGGAGTGAGCAGAGAGCCTGCCTCGACCTCACCAACTGCGCATTCTCCGATGTGGCAGGTCCTGCCTTTCTCATCTCGAAAATGGTCGAGCGGCACCGCCTCGGGCTGGTTACCAGAGTCCGACTTCCCGAGCAGCCAGAGATGATCAATTTCCTCCGGGAAATCAACTTCCTGGAGGCGATGACCGTCGCCACCGAGACTCCGCTGCCTCAATTGCTGACCACGCAGAGCGTGTACCGATTGACCCGGGTCGACTCCTATCCTCACCGCCGGGCGGCGACCAGACGCCCGACCCTGCCCTTCAACATCTTTCCCTTCAAGGTCCTGCCACTCGGGTCGAGCACTCGGCACGCACCGGCAGTGCGGTACGCGGCGGATTGGCTGTCGAAGCATGTGGTCGCGGCGCTCGATCGGGATCTGGACGGCCATGGCGCGCAGGTGGCCCGCAGGGTCATCCTGGAGACCCTGATCCGCGCGTCGATCGGCCACGAGAAGCGGACCGCGGTTGTCGCCGCGCACTACGGGATGCGACGTTCCGGTCGCGCCCACCTGCAGATCGCCTTCTGGTGGGACGGCGCCGACGATCGATCGACCCAGGTGGCAACGGCCGATCTGCTTGACCTGGTCTTCGAGGAGGCGCAGGAAACGCTCGCCACTGCGGCGCCCACGTCCACCGCGCTCCGAGACGCCTGGCAGCCGCCGAACAATCCCACCGTGCTCGCCAGCGCGGTGATCGACATTTTCGGCGGCCAGCTCGACGCCTACGGTGCCGACGTGCACCTCGCCGTGGCCCGCGACAGCAGTGACGGCAGCGACGTCTCAGCTCTGCCACCGACGATCACCTGCGATCAGTCGCACGGTGGGACAGTGCGTGGCGACCTCGTAGTCGTGACCCTTCCGCTCAGCGACTAGTTCGGCGTCTGGCCCGATGCTGGAACGTGAACAACAGACACCACCGACCACGTTCGACCTCGTTCGCTTCGGGCTGGGTCCGGGCGAGGAACCGAACGAGCAGCAGCGAGCCTTCTACGCCTACGTGGCCCGGATCGTCGCCGGCCACACGATGCGCTACGTAGGATCCGCCGCCGCCTTTCACACCATCGACACGGCGACGGCGCTCGTCGAAACCGAGTCCATCTACGAGCCGCTCTACCGGGCGTTGATGGAGCTTCCTGACCGGGCGGATATCGGGATTCTCGACCTCTCGGTAAGCACCCGAACGGTCAACACCGAGCTGTTCCTCCGCCCGGAGGCTCTGCTGCATCTCGCCTCGGCGGTCAGCGCCGCCTGCGGCAGCGAGCAATGGGCCGCCCGCACCCTGGTCATCCTGCTCCCGACCGAGCAGGCAGAGGACATCAGGCTCCGTGAACAACTGGACGCGCGCCTGGCCTCTGGTCAGATTCACCTTCTCTCCGACGGTGGCACCGCCTCCTGGCCGGGCACCGACGAGGACGACTACCGCAGTGCCCTGGCCCGTCTACAGACCGCGTCGATCGACCTGTTCGAACGCAAACTCATCACCCGGCTCGGCTGGTTTCGTCCGCACGGCCGGCAGGGCGAGCGGAAGGTGCTACGCCACTACTTCGACGCCAGCCGGGCACAGGACGAACTCGGCCACCTGCTGGACGAGGCGATCGGCGCGGACCGCCCGGACCTGATCGTCTACCACGAGTCCGTCTCGGACTGGCTCGCCAATCCCCTGAAGGGTTCCTGCATCTCCGCCGGCTCGCTGCCGATCCGATCCTTCTCCGAAGCGATGGACACGACGCCGACGGACGGCCCTCAACCCCGGTCGGTGCTGCTGGTCGTGCCCGTCGTCAACACCGGCGTCTCGCTGACCGAGCGGGTCACCACCCTCCATGCCCGGTTGCGTCCCGAACGACTGCGGGTCCTGTCCGTCCTCTGCGTCGGAGGCCCACAGCCACGGTTCGGTCGCCGCCGGATCGAGGGAAATGACGGCACGGAGCACGAGGTTGCATACTTCCTGTCGGTTGAACAGCGCACCGAGTCGGAAGCCGAGTGCCGCCTGGCTGTGGTGGGAGAGACCAGGCGGTACGAGGAGCGGACCAACACGCTGACCACCGCCGAGTTCTGGGATCTGGTACGAACATGCGGCGTCAAGCCTGAAGATGACGTCCCGGCTCCCCGCCGTCGCGGCTACGCCGTGGTCCCTGACGTCCCACAGATCCTCGAGCAGTACGGAAACTGGCTGGCCGACAAGCTGTGGATGTTCGTGCGTCGGTCAACCAGCACCGTGGGACAGGACATCCTGTTGGTCTGCCCCGAACGCGAACAGGGTTCCCGAAAATTGTCCAACAGCCTGTCCCTGCGTTCCGGCGCTCAGGTGGTACGAATCCCGCGCGAGGATATCGAAAGGGTGGTCAAGGGCACCGCACCGGAACAGGTCTTCGATGCCAGGGCCCCTTGGTGCCAGGAACTGGATTCCGTCGCGACGAAGGAGGTGGTCCTCATCGACGAGTTCGTCGGTAGCGGCGACACGATCAGAGCGATGGAGCGCATCGCCCGGGCGAAGGGCCTGAACGTGAAGGCCGTTTGCACACTGCTCGACTTCTCGCCCGACGCGGCCGGGCAACGGCACTCGCTCTACGGCTGGAAGCCACCCGCCTCCCAGACGGACCTCCCCGCGCAGCGCCCGGATGCGGACGGGGCAGCGGTGCGCCGGCCATGACCCGACAGCCGACCGAGAACGATGTCCTCACCCTGCTCGCCCTGCTGCGGGCGGAAACCTCGGACGACGTTGCGTCGATCATGTTCGACGACCTTGTCTGGTCTGTCAGTCGCCTCGACGAGAGATTCCGGTCGAAAGTTCTCGTCCACGCCGCGGCAATCATGGGCTCCCGCTGGCTCGAGGCGGACCGCGTGCGGGACATTTACGAACAGCTTGACAGGTGGCAGGTTGCGCGCAGCGTCGATTTTGCGCTCGTGACGGTGAAGGAGCGCGAGTTCGACGCCGCGAAGGCCGCGCTGGGCGTCGACCTTCGACGTGAGCCCGACTACTCGGTCCGCGGCGCATACTTCTTCGACGTCGAAGTGGCGCGCGACGGCCAGCCGCCGTTGAAGGGGATCATCACCAAGTGCGGGACCGCCGGCAACAGTCGGATGGCGGCCTTCCTGCACACCGTGTTCTCCGCGTACGACGTCCGGCTGTGCTGCCTGGTCGGCATGGCGGCCGGTCACAAAAAGCAGGTCCAGGTGGGCGACGTCGTGTTCGGTGACAAGGTGATCGATACCGGTGGTGGGATCTCGACGGCCCGTGGCTACGTGCCCGACCCGACCCCACTGAATCCGGATCTCCGGATCGCGCGGGAGATGACCTCGTTTCGGCCGGAGCGGCTGGATTGGCACGAACTGATTGCCAAGCAGATCGCCGCCGCGACCGCCGACCTGGACGATCTGCAGGTCCCCGAACTCTTCGACCCGGCGACCTACCGTCCACGGCTCATCCCGAAGACGATCCTCGCGAAGGACGAGTTGATAGAGGACGGGAAGGTAGGGCGGCGGGCACGGCGGTTCGGCCCGGAGCGCCGCACCGGCGCCTTGGAGATGGAGGGCGCCGGATTCGCGGTGGCCTGCGTCGAGGAAGGTGTGCCCTGGATGGTGATGCGCGGGATCGCCGACCTGGGTGAGCCCGATCGCGTGAAGGATTGGCAGTTCGTCAGCACCGTCGCGGCGGCCACCGCGGTGCGGCTCTGGTTGAAGTCCTGCCGGTTCATGCAGGACCGGGCCTAGTACGGCGGGGAAACCGTAATCTGATCTTGCCCCCCAGAGTCGCCTTGAGCTGTGGAGATAACGCTCTCACGGATGGTGCGAGAACCCTTGACGGACCGGGTATCGAGCGGCAACGATGCATGCACACCACCACCCGGCGTGATCGGCGCACGTCGTCCCGCACCCGCGAAAGGACCTACCCGTGCGCAGATCCCTGAGAGCGTGGTTCGGCGCTGCGCTGAGCGCGATCCTCGTCCTGGGCGGCGTCGTCGCCACGCCGCCTGCGGCCAGCGCCGCGCCGTTCACCGTGCTGGTCTTCAGCAAGACCGCCGGATTCCGACACGGATCCATCACCCCCGGCATCACCGCGATCCAGCAGCTCGGCGCCGCCAACGGGTTCACCGTCGAGGCCACCGAGGACGCGGCCCAGTTCACCGACGCCAACCTGGACCGGTTCGCGGCGGTGATCTGGCTGTCCACCACCGGCGACGTGCTCAACGCCGCACAGCAGGCGGCGTTCGAGCGCTACATCACCGGCGGCGGCGGGTACGTGGGTGTGCACTCCGCCTCCGACACCGAGTACGACTGGCCCTGGTACGGCGGGCTCGTCGGCGCGTACTTCGCCTCGCACCCGGCCGAGCAGACCGCCACCGTGAAGGTCGCCGACCAGGTGCACCCGTCGACCAAGGCGCTGCCGCAGCGGTGGAGCCGGTTCGACGAGCTCTACAACTACCGCGCCAACCCCCGGGGCAACGTGCACGTGCTGGCCACCCTGGACGAGAGCACCTACACCGGCGGCAGCATGGGGTACGACCACCCGATCTCCTGGTGCCAGAACTACTCCGGAGGGCGGGCCTGGTACACGGGCCTCGGCCACACCGACGCCTCGTACACCGACACGGCCTTCCGCCAGCACCTGCTCGGCGGCATCCAGACCGCGGCCGGGGCGGTCACCGCCGACTGCGGCCCCACCGTCACCACCAACTTCCAGCAGGTGGAGCTGGCCAAGGGCGCCGCCGAGACCGGCGAGCCGATGAGCCTCACCGTCCTGCCCGACCGGGGCGTGCTGCACACATCCCGCGACGGCGTGATCCGGCACACCGACGCGGCCGGCAACACCAAGATCGCGGGCACCCTGGCCGTCTACACCGGCGACGAGGAGGGGCTGCAAGGCATCAAGGCCGACCCCAACTTCGCCACCAACCGCTGGGTGTACGCCTACTACGCGCCCCCGTTGAGCACACCCGGCGGTGGCGCCCCGGCCACCGGCACGCCTGCCGACTTCGCCGTCTGGGACGGCGTCAACCGGTTGTCCCGCTTCACCGTGAACGCGGACAACACCATCAACCTGGCCAGCGAGACGCTGATCCTGAACGTGCCCACCAGCCGGGGCATGTGCTGCCACGTCGGCGGCGACATGGACTTCGACGCGGCCGGCAACCTGTACCTGTCCACCGGCGACGACACCAACCCGTTCGACTCGGCCGGGTTCACCCCGATCGACGAGCGAGCCGGCCGTAACCCGGCCTTCGACGCCCAGCGCACCGCGGCGAACAGCAACGACCTGCGCGGCAAGGTGCTGCGCATCAAGCCGAGCACGGCGGGCGGTTACACCATCCCGGCCGGCAACATGTTCGCGCCCGGCACCGCGCGGACGCGCCCGGAAATCTACGCGATGGGGTTCCGCAACCCGTTCCGGATGAGCGTGGACAAGGCCACCGGCATCGTCTACCTCGGCGACTACGGCCCCGACGCCGGCACCGCCGACCCGAACCGGGGGCCGGCGGGCAATGTGGAGTTCGCCCGGATCGACAGGCCCGGCTTCTACGGCTGGCCGTACTGCACCGCCCGCAACGACGCCTACAACGACTACACGTTCCCGTCCGGGCCGTCCGGGCCGAAGTTCGACTGCGCGGGCGGGCCGGTCAACAACTCGCCCAACAACACCGGCATCACCCAGCTGCCGCCTGCCGTCCCGGCCTGGCTGCCGTACGGCGGTTCCGGCTCCCCGCCGGAGTTCACCGGCGGGGGGCTGTCGCCGATGGCCGGCCCGGTCTACCGGTACGACCCGAACAACACCTCCGCCGTGGCGTTCCCGCAGTACTACGACGGCACCTTCTTCGCCGGTGAGTTCGGCCGCCGCTGGATCAAGAACGTCAAGCTGGACGCGGCCGGCCAGCCCTTGAAGATCAACCCGTTCCCGTGGACCGGGACGCAGGTCATGGACATGGAGTTCGGCCCGGACGGCGCGCTCTACGTTCTCGACTACGGCACCGGCTGGTTCAACGGCGACGCCAACTCGGCGCTCTACCGCATCGAGTACGCCCGCGAGGGCAGAGCGCCCGTCGCGAAGGTCACCGCCACCCCAACCAGCGGCATCGCACCGTTGACCGTCGCCTTCTCCTCGGCCGGCACCCTCGACCCGGACGGCGACCCGTTCACCTACGCCTGGGACTTCGACAACAACGGCACCACCGACTCGACCGCGGCGAACCCGAGCTTCACGTACACGACCAACGGGACCCGCAGTCCGACCCTGACGGTCCGGGACACCACCGGCAAGACCGCCACCGCGAGCGTGGTCGTCACCGTCGGCAACAGCGCCCCGGTCGTCACCGTGAACACCCCGTTGAACGGGCAGACCTTCGCCTTCGGGGACGCGGTGCCGTTCAGCGTCACCGTCACCGACGCCCAGGACGGCGCGATCAACTGCGCCCGGGTCAAGGTGAACTACGTCCTCGGCCACGACTCGCACGGCCACCAGCTCGGCAGCGTGCAGGGCTGCACCGGGGTCATCCAGACCTCGGCCGACGGCGAGCACGACACGGCGGCGAACATCTTCGGCATCATCGACGCCGAGTACACCGATCTGGGCGGGGGCGGCCAACCGGCGCTGACCACGCACACCCAGGCCGTGCTGCAACCGCGCGTGCGCCAGGCCGAGCACTTCGGCGACTCCTCGGGTGTCCAGATCGTCGCCGGGGCGGCCGGGCACGGCGGCGCCGCGGTCGGCTACATCGACAACAACGACTGGATCTCGTTCCGCCCCTACAACCTGACCGGCATCCAGTCGTTCAGCGCACGGGTCGGCGCCCCGGCCGGCGGCGGCGGGACGCTGGAACTGCGCGTCGACTCGCCCACCGGGCCGCTGGTCGGCTCGGCCACGGTAACGCCCACCGGCGGGTACGCCAATTTCGCCACGGTCACCGGTGGGGTCACCGCGCCGACCGGCACCCGCACCCTGTTCCTGGTCTTCAAGGGCCCCGGGCCGTGGTTCGACATCGACGAGTTCACCCTCTCCACCAGTCCCGGCGGTCCCGGACCGGACCCGGATCCCGAGCCGGGCACCAACCTGGCCAAGGGCAAGCCGGCGCGAGCATCCAGCTACGAGGGCGCGTTCGTCGCGGCCAACGCGTTCGACGGCGTGGCCGGAACCCGCTGGGGCAGCGCCTTCGGCGACCCACAGTGGATCGACGTGGACCTGGGCGCCACGTACGCCCTCAGCCGGGTCAAGCTCACCTGGGAGGCGGCGTACGGCAGCGGGTACCAGATCCAGACCTCGACGGACGGGGTCACCTTCACCACGGTCCGGACGGTGACCGGCGGCGACGGCGGGGTGGACGACCTGACCGGGCTCACCGGCTCCGGCAGGTACGTCCGGCTCCTCGGCACCGCCCGCGGCACGGCCTGGGGCTACTCGCTCTACGAGTTCGAGGTGTACGGCGCCACCGGCGGCCCGACCGGCGGCAACCTGCTGCTCAACAAGCCGACGACGACGTCCAGCACCGAGGGGGCCGACGTGACCGGCGCCCAGGCGGTCGACGGCAGCCTCACCACCCGCTGGTCGAGCACCTTCTCCGACCCGCAGTGGATCCGCGTCGACCTCGGCGCCCCGACCGCCATCGGTCGGGTCAAGCTGAGCTGGGAGGCGGCGTACAGCAGCGCGTACCAGATCCAGACCTCCAACGACGGCACCACCTGGACCACCGTGAAGACGGTGACCGGCGCGGACGGTGGCGTGGACGAGCACAGCGGCCTCGGCGCCAACGGGCGCTACCTGCGCATCTACGGCACCGCCCGGGGCACCGGCTACGGCCACTCGCTCTGGGAGGTGGAGGCGTACAGCAGCTGAACCACCACCGATGACGTGGCCGGCGCGGTCCTCCCCGTGCCGGCCACGTCGCCGTTCAGCTGCTGGGCGTCGGCGCGGGCGTCCGGGTGAACGGCCACGGGGGATCGCCAAAGAGGTTGGTGCAGGCCGCGAGGAGTCCCTGCTGGGCGTCGGCCAGGCGAAGGTATGCCGGCCCCTTGTCGATCGTCGGGTCGTTCTTCACCCAGAGGTCGCCGGCCTGCTTGGCGGCCGCCCCCAGCCGCTGACCGGCCTCGCGGATGCCGGGATCGGTCGCCTCGACCGCACGACTGGCAACGCCAATGTCGTCCGGAGGGAAGGGCTCCTTCCTCTCCATGGAGAGGGTCAGACGGGTACACGCGGCCTCCGCGTACTTGTCCGGGGGTGCGGTGGGGCTGGCAGCGGGGGAGGACGCCTCGGTGGGAGAGCATCCGGCCAGCAGCAGGGCGGCGAGCGCAAGCGTGCGGATCACGGCAGGAGGCTAGCAATCTTGCGAAACGACCACACCTCCAATGCGACGTACCCTTGAATATGCCGATTACCGGTATATGCTTCTCGGCATGACCGACAGTCCACTTCGGGAGCCGACGTTCTTGGTGCTGACCGCTCTGGCCGAGTCACCCAAGCATGGCTACGCCGTCATCGAGGACGTGCTACGCATCTCCGACGGCCGGGTGCGCCTGCGCGCGGGCACCCTCTACGCCGTACTCGACCGGCTCCGCGCCGACGGTCTCATCGAAGTCGAGCGCGAAGAGGTGGTGCAGTCGCGACTGCGTCGCTACTACCAACTCACAACCCTGGGCGCGCGCCGACTCGCCGAGGAAGCGGCCCGCCTGCGACACAACGCGGACGCCGCTCGCGTGCGACTGCGCCGCGCCGGCCTCCTGACCCACGGAGGTGCGGCGTGAGCAGCGACGATCTGGAGCGCCGCTACCGGCGGCTGTTGGCCGTCTACCCGTGGGAGCACCGCCGGGCGTACGAGGACGAGATGGTGGCCGTGCTCGTCGCCGGCGCTCGGCCGGGCCAGCGGCGGCCCGCCGCGGGAGACGTGCTGAATCTGGTCGGTGCCGGGCTCCGGGCTCGGCTGCGGGTGGGCGCACGGGGGTTCACCGAGCCGACCTGGACGGACGCGGCGGCCGTGACGGGCCTGCTGGGCGCGCTCGTCCTACTCGCCCTCGCCGGGACGTCGTTGCTCGACCAGCTCATCTCCAATCCGGGTTTGCCGCCGGGGTTCGGGCCGAGCGGCCCGGACGTCGTCGACTGGCTACGGGTTGCCGGCTGGGCGGGCGTCTGTGTGGCCGTGCTGGTCGGGTGGCGCCGGGTGGCTGTCGGTCTGGCCTGGGCCGGTGTGCTCGGCTGGGGCGTGCTGGTCGCACCGCAGGCCGGCGACAACCCGGGGTACGTGGTGGAAACTCTGCCCCAGCTCGCGCTCGCGGTCGTGGCAGCCGCCGCGCTGACCGTGCCGGTGCCGCGGCGCCGGTTGCCTGCGCTGCTGGGTGTGCGCCGACTGCTGGCGCTGCTGCTCGCGCCGGTCGCGGCGGTCGCGCTGTTGGAGGTCAACCGGGTGACCAGTCCCACGTTCGCCCACAGCGACGAGGTTACCTACCAGGTCTTCTACGGCATCGAGGCCAGCAGTTCGCTGGTCGTCTGGCTCTATGTGGCCGGCCTGGGGGCCGCCGCGTTGATCGTGCTTGTCGCGCTGGTCACGCTCGACCCCGGAGTACGCCGGCGGATCGTCGTTATGCTCCTGCCGGTGGCGGCACTCGCCCTGGTGATCGACAACGCCCTTGCCGGCTGGGCCACCTCCACCATGTACCTGGGGCACACCATTCCGCTGGTGCCCGCGCAGTGGGCGATGCTGGTTCTTGTCCCACCGGTGACCTTACTGGCCGGAGCCCTGCTTGTCCGTCGTCGAGAGGAAACCCTGCGCATGGTCGCCCTCGGTCGGGCTGCGGACCGCGAGCAGCCGGCGGGCTAGACGCTTAGTCGTCGGCGACGGCCACCGGCTCCGCGCCGACGCAGCGGACCTTCAGCTCGTACTTGCCGCCCGAGCCCTCGAACGTGACCTCGACGTCGTCGTCCGGGCCCCGGTCCACGTCGTGGACCCGGTAGCCCTGCGCGGGCGCCCAGGAGACGAGGCGTACGCCACCGGGAGCGCACTCGGCCACGGCCGTGCCGCCGTCGGTGGCGAAACTGCGGCGGATCCCGGAGTTGGGGCTCGCCGTGCCGGGGCCGGGCGGCGCGACGCTTGTGGTGCCGGTGGGGATCGGCTCCGGCGAGGCGAGCGCCCGTTCGATCTCGGCCTCGCTGCGCACCCCGCCCGGGGTGCCGGTGATGCTCTCGCCGACCAGCCGGATCGCACCCAACCCGATCAGGGTGGCCACGGCGATGGTCGCCACCCACCCGACGGCGACGAGGATCGAACGACGGCTCATGCCCCGACTATCCCCGATCCGGGGTCGTCGCCCACACATCCCAACGCTAAAGCAGAGTTAAGACCGCCCTCGCTGCCCTGTGCTGAGCGGCGTTCGGTCAACGCCCGGCGCGGTGCCGGGTGGTGTCGCCGAGGTCGGCAGACGTCGACGGGTCGGGAACCCCGGCCACGACAGCCAGGCGCATGCTGGTCTCGTCGCTGGTGCCCGGAGCCGCGGTGAGGATCACGATCTTCAACTCGGCGTCGCCGTCGGTCAGAACGTCGCAGTCGACCGTGACGGCACCGACCGACGGATGTTCGACGATCTTGCGGTCTTCGCGGTGCGCGGCGACCGTCCCGGCCGCCCACAGCTCGGCGAACCGCTCGTTGCCCTCGGCGAGGTCGCGGATGAGCTTGGCCAGGCGACGGTCACGGGGAAACCGGCCGGTGGCGCGCCTGAGGTCGGACACGACCGCGGCGCTCGTGACTTCGTCGTCCAGTGCGAGCACGGGCCACTGCGACAGCCGTGGCTTGTCGGAGGTCACCGGGAAGGTGTCGCGAGCGAAGTTACGCAGGCCCGGCGGTGACGCCGACGGATCGCCCAGCAGCGCCGCCCAATTCCGGTTCCACCAGATCAACTGCCAGTCCGCGGCGAAGACGGCGACGGCGGCGTCACCGAGGCGCCCCACCACCCGCTGCACCCCGGGCGGAATGTGGTCGGAGATCTGGTCGTCCGTCGGGGCGGCCAGGTGGGCCAGCCGGAACAGGTGGTCGCGCTCGGCGGAGGTCAGCTGTAGGGCGCGGGCGAGCGCGGAGGCGACCTGCGCCGAGGGTGTGGTCGCCCGTCCCTGCTCCAGGCGCACGATGTAGTCGACCGACACGCCGGCGAGCTCGGCCAGCTCCTCCCGGCGCAGCCCGGCGGCCCGTCGCCCGTGGCCGGCGGGCAAGCCGGTGGCGGTCGGCGACAGGCGGTCACGCCAGGCGCGGATCGTGGGCCCCAGTCCCGCAGCCTGCGTCATCACGCCTCGATTGTTGCGCACACCCCCGGCGTGAAGGTGGTATTGCTTTTCCTACCGATGTGACGTCCCTGGCACATGCGCTCACCTCGACGAACGCTGGGACGCATGACGATCACCTTCATCACCGGGGCCAACAAGGGCCTCGGCCGCGAGACCGCTCGCCGCCTCATCGAACTGGGCCACACCGTTATCGTCGGAGCTCGTGACCCCGAGCTCGGCGCCGTGACAGCCGACACACTCGGCGCCCGGTTCGTCCAGATCGACGTCACCGACGACGACTCCGTCACCGCTGCGGCCGCCGACGTCGAGAAGCACGAGGGCCGCATCGACGTGCTGATCAACAATGCCGGCGTCCACGGGCCGTTCGGCGACCCGAGCGAGTTGACCGGCGACGAGATGCTCGACGTCCTCAACGTCAACCTCGTCGGCGTGGTGCGGACGACAACGGCGTTCCTGCCGCTGCTGCGCCGCTCGCCCGACCCGGTGATCATCAACGTGAGCAGCGCGATGGGATCCCTGTCGGCCACGCACGACCCGTCGCGAGCCGAGTCCGGCGTCATCGCCCCCGTCTACACGTCGTCGAAGGCGGCGCTGACCATGCTGACCACCCAGTACGCCAAGGCGCTGACGGACGTCCGCGTCAACGCCGCTGACCCCGGATACACCGCCACGGACCTCAACGGTCACAGCGGGCCGCAGACCGTCACCGAGGGCACGGACGCCATCGTCGCCCTCGCCACCGAAGGGCCGGGACATCGTTCGGGCCGCTTCGTCGACCGCCACGGCGAGATCGCGTGGTCCTGATGGCGAACCGTTAGCCTGCCAGGGTGGCCCGCCTGCTGCTCATCGAGGACGACCTGACGATCCGTACGCCGCTGATCCGAGCATTGCGGGAACGCGGCCACGCGGTCGCCGCGGCCTCGACCGCGATGGCCGGGCTGCGCGACGTGCTGGAGGACCGACCGGACCTGGTCGTCCTCGACCTGGGCCTGCCCGACCTGGACGGACGCGAGCTGCTGCGGATGCTGCGCGCGGTCAGCTCGGTGCCGGTCATCGTCGCCACCGCCCGCGACGACGAGACCGAGATCGTCCGGGTCCTCGACGCGGGCGCCGACGACTACGTGGTCAAGCCGTTCACCGCCGCGCAGCTCGACGCCCGCGCCCGAGCGGTGCTGCGGCGGGGCCCGGCCAGCGTCGACGCGCGGGAGGTGTCCCTCGTGGTGGGCGGGCTGCGCGTCGACCCCCGGTCCCGGCAGGTCACTCTGGACGGCACGCTGGTGGAGCTGACGCCGCGCGAGTTCGACCTGCTGCACCACCTGGCCGGCCGGCCCGGACAGGTGGTCACCAAACGCGAGCTGCTCACCGAGGTCTGGCAGATCCCGTACGGCGGCGCGGACAAGACGGTCGACGTGCACCTGTCCTGGCTGCGCCGCAAGCTGGGGGAGAGCGCCCAGCAGCCCCGCTACCTGCACACCGTGCGCGGCGTCGGGGTACGACTGGAGGCGCCGTGAGGGCACGGCTCGCGCTGCTGGTCGCTGCGGTCAGCGTGCTCACGCTCGTCGCCTTCCTGGTGCCGCTGGCGCTGCTCGTCCGCACCGTCGCCCAGGACCGGGCCACCGTGCGGGCCACCGCCGACGCGCAGAGCCTCGTGCCGGTGGTCGGCACCGCCGACGCGCCGACCATCCGGCTCACCGTCGAGCAGCTCGCCGCGGAGTCCGGTCGACAGGTGAGCGTCTTCCTGCCCGACGGCACGGTGCTCGGCGCCCAGGCGCCCCGTACGCCAGCGGTGGCTCTGGCCGCGCGTGGCCAGAGCCTCACCGGGGAGTCGGCGGCCGGCCGGGAGGTGGTCATCGCCGTGCAGGGCCGGGCGGACGGCACCGGCGTGATCCGGATCGTGGTGCCGCGGCAGGAGCTGACCGCCGGGGTGACCCGGGCCTGGCTGGTGCTGGCGCTGCTGGGTGTGGTGCTGGTGCTGATCGGGTTGGCGGTCGCCGACCGGCTGGCGCGCACGCTGGTGCGGCCGATCAGCGAACTCTCCGCCGTGTCGCACCGGCTGGCGAACGCCGAACTGGACGCCCGGGTCACGCCCGCCGGCCCGGCGGAGCTGCGCGAGGTGGCCGGTGCTCTCAACCACCTGGCCGGCCGGATCCAGGTTCTCCTGCTGCAGGAGCGCGAGCAGGTCGCCGACCTGTCGCACCGACTGCGGACGCCATTGACGGCGCTGCGGCTGGAGGCGGAGTCGCTGCGCGACCCGGACGACGCGGCCCGGATCGCCACCGCCGCCGACGGGCTCGAACGGGCGGTCACCGGTCTGATCCAGCAGGCCCGCTGGCGTCGCGCGCCGACACCGGGGACGGCCGCGTCGGATGCCGCCGCGATCGTCGCGGACCGGGTGGCGTTCTGGTCGGTGCTGGCCGAGGACACCGGTCGGGCCGTGCACCTCGACCTGGCCCCCGGCCCGCTCACCGTCGGGGTGCCCGCCGACGACCTGACGGCCGCCGTGGACGCCCTGCTCGGCAACGTCTTCGCGCACACCCCCGACGGCACGCCCTTCACCGTCCGGCTCGCGCGCGACGACGGGGAGGTGCTGCTCACCGTCGCCGACGAGGGACCGGGCATGCCGTCGGGCGCGGTCCGACGGGGTGCCAGCGCCGCCGGGTCGACCGGACTCGGCCTCGACATCGCCCGCCGCGCCGCGCAGGCCGGCGGCGGTCGGCTGGAGCTGCGGTCCGGTCCGCAGGGCGGGGCGCAGGTGCTGCTCCGGCTCGGTCCGTCGACGTCGCGGCGAGAGGCATAGCCGCTGCGGTGCCGGGTAGCTGCCACCCATGGCGCGGTATACGAAACCCGAGCTCAGAGAGCAGATCAAGGAAGAGATCAAGGCGTCCGACAAGGGCGGTCGGCCGGGTCAGTGGTCGGCACGCAAGTCACAGCTGGTCACCCAGGAGTACAAGAAGCGCGGCGGCGGTTTCCTGGGCGAAAAGGACGAGCGGCAGAAAGCGCTCCAGCGCTGGGGCAACGAGAAGTGGCAGACCAAAGAGGGCGACACCCGTGCGCGCAAGGACGGCACGACGAGCCGCTACCTGCCTAAGAAGGCCTGGGACGAGATGTCGGAGAGCCAGAAGCGCGCGACCGACACCAAGAAGCGGGAAGCCTCCCGAACCGGCAGGCAGTACGTCGCCAACACCGGGCCGGCCAAGAAGGCGCGTCGAGACGCCACCACCGCCGGCCGGATCTCGGAGATGTCAGTCGCCGAGGCCAGCAAGCTGGTCCGTGGCCTCGACACGCGGCAGCTCAGAACGGCCCTGCGCAACGAGCACGCCGGCAAGGACCGCAAGACGCTCGTCCAGCGGCTCGAAGCGGAACTCAACCGACGCGGCTGACGGACTTAACCCGGCCTTAGCGTCCGGACAGCGCGCCGCTATCCCGATCCGACCGATCCTCGGAGTCGACAACCGAGGAGAGGTGGACACCACGATGAAGCGAACCAATCTGCTTCTGGCGACGGTCGGCGGCTCGGCGGTGCTGGCGGTGGCCGGGGTCGCGCTGGGCGTCGCCGCCGCGAACGACACGCGGCGCGGCGACACGGCGCTCGCCGCGGCGACCATCGCCCCGACGGGCACGGACGCGCCGGACGACAGCGCCACCACCGTCGCGCCGGGGGCCAGCGGCACGCCGTCGGCGGGGACCCCGTCGGGTACGCCGTCGAGCGGCACGCCGTCCGCCGGCACCGCGCCGGCGGGCAGCGCGGTCGACGAGCAGCGCGCCGGTGAGATCGCGCTCGCCAGGGCCGGTGGCGGCCAGATCGTCGAGGTCGAGGCCGAGCAGGAGCACGGCCGGCCGGTGTGGAGCGTCGAGATCATCGCCGGCGACATCGAGCACGAGGTGGACGTCGACCGGGACAACGGCGCGGTGGTCAAGGCCGAGCAGGAGCCGGTCGACGATGACGACAGCTCCGGCGACGACGACTGACGAAAGACCGGCGACCAGCGACGCCCCGACCGGATCCGGCACAGCGGTCGGGGCGTCGCCACGCGCCGGGCCGGCACCACGCCTGCCGGCGGATCAGCTCTTCGGACGAGATCGCTCACCACGGGTCACCACGGGTGTTCCGGTACCGTTGCCAGACGGTGTGCGGGCCAGGTCGAGGTCCTGGTCGAGTGGCGGGGTGGGTGGTGGCGGTGGGTGCGGTAGGTAAGGTCATCCGGTTCGACGAGGCCCGTGGTTACGGCTTCATCGCGCCGTCGAAGGGCGGCGAGGACATCTTCGTCCACGCGAACGATTTCGGCGAGCAGCGGCATCTCGTGCATCCCGGCATGCGTGTCGAGTACGAGGTGGAGGCCGGTGAGCGTGGTCTGAAGGTGGCGTCCCTGCGGATCGTCGAGCCGGTCGCTGTCTCCCGGCCGGAACGGGCGCCGACCATCACGTCGAGCCGGACCGCGCTGGCCGGCGAGGACGACGGGATGTGCGACGTCCTGTCGCCGCGCGAGTTCACGTACGAGGTGACGGAGTTGCTGATCGAGCGGGTGCCGACGCTGACCGCGGCCCAGCTCTCCGCGATCCGGCAGTCTCTGGTCGACCACGCCAGATCACACGGCTGGGTCGAGAGCTGAGCCGCTGACCCTGCCCGCCGGTCAGAGGCCCGCGTGCAGGGTCAGGCTCTGCCGCAGGTGGAGTTTCGGCCGGGACCCGACGACCGAGCCGACGACCTCGCCTTGACGGAACACCAGCAGCGTCGGCAGGGACATGACTCCGTAGCGCCGCGTGGCCTGCGGGTTGTCGTCGGAGTTGAGCTTGGCGATGGTCATGCGGTCGCCGAACTCCTGGGCCAGCTCGACGAGGCTCTTCTCGATCATCTTGCAGGGCGGGCACCACTCTGCCCAGAAGTCGACCACGACGGGCCGGTCGCTGGCCAACACCAGCTCGGCGAACGTGGCGTCGGTGACGGTGATCAGGGGGCGGACGGTCGTTTCCTGGGGCATGTTTCCTCCCGGTGCGCGATGGCGTGGGTGAGCTGGGTGCGCAACTGCTGACGGACCGCGGTGAGCCGGTCGAGGTAGTCGTCGACCTCGGCGAGCTTGCGCCGCAGCACCAGCACCGAATCCGGGCAGACATCGCCGGACGCGTTGCCCGCTCGCAGGCAGGCGACGAACGGTCGGACGTCGTCGAGGCCGAAGCCGACGTCGAGCAGTGCCCGGATCTCCCGGACGACCCGCAGCTCCGCCTCGTCGTAGACGCGGTAGCCGTTGGCCGAGCGCTGCGGGCGTACCAACCCGTGGGCCTCGTAGTAGCGCAGCGTCCGGGTGCTCGTGCCGGCCCGTTCAGCCAGCTCGCCGATCAGCATCAGACCTCCTCGACCAGCCCGTCGTGACCAGGCTAAACCTTGTCGTCAGCGTCAAGGCAAGGTCGCTCCCGGGGACGGCTCAGGGCGCCGCGAGGCGGCGCCCTGAGCGTCGGTGCGTGCCGGAGAGGGTTCTAGCCGATGCGGAACTGCTCGCCGTAGACGGCGAACGTCAGCGGCGTGTTCAGGTTGACGTTGCCGTTGTTGAGGAACACCCGCTGGGCCGTGTCGACGCGGGACGTGTCCGAGTGGGCTTCTTCCTTGCGCATCTCGATGACCCGCTCGTCGAGGAACGCGTTGAGCCAGGTCCGCTCGTCGCCACCCTGGGCCGGCGGCTTGGCACGGGCGAGGGCGCGGCTGCGGATCTGGCGCATCCCCTCGTACCCGTGCATGACCGCCGCGTCGTAGTAGGCGAACTGGCCGAGTGCCCGCACCCCGTCGTTCTTGCCGTCACGGACCGACGGGTTGAAGTAGACCCGGTCCCGCTCGGCTTCCTGCGCGGCCCGGAACACCGAGTCGTTGGCCGCGGTGCGCCAGTCGCGGGGGAAGTTGGGGTCGAGGCCGGCGTGCGACGCGGTGCCGTTGACGGCGCGCAGCGCCGGCAGGTATCCGGCCAGCACGTTGCCGGGCTTGGTGTTCGTGTACGCCTGGACCAGTTCGAGCATGTCGCTGGTGCCGGAGCAGAAGCCGATGATGCCAGCGGTGTAGCCGCGACCGTCGCCGATGTCCTCGATGTAGGAGAACTGCGCGCGCCAGTCGAGCGAGGAGTTCTCCGCCGCCGACACGAGCTGCATGGCGACGTCCTTCTTCGCCGGGTCGTCCAGGTTGGTGCCGGCCGGGACGGTGGCGCTCGGCGTGGGGGTGGGGTTGCCGCCGCCGGGAAGGGTCCACTGCTGGTTGGTGGTGCCGCCGCAGGTCCAGATCTGCAACCGGGCGCCGTTGGCGGTGCTCCGGTCGGTCACGTCGAGGCATTTGCCCGAGGTGGTGTTGATTAGGGCGCCACCGCTGGCGGCGGTCCACTTCTGGGCGCCGGTGTTGTTGCAGTCGTACAGCTGGATCTTGGCGCCGTTGGTGGTCGACGCGGCGGTGACGTCGAGGCACTTGCCGAGCGCGCGGATCGAGCTGTCGGTGTTGCCGACCGTCCACGTCTGGGCCGCGCTGCCGTTGCAGTCGTAAAGCTGCACCGCCGTGCCGTTGGCCGGATTGGCGCCGGCGACGTCGACGCACTTGCCACCGAGGCCGGTGATCGGGCCGGCGGTCGCGGCGCTGGCCGACGGGAGGCCGTAGCTGACCGCCGCGACGCCGATCAGCAGGGTGCCCACGACGTAGGCGGCTGTTCTCTTGCGCACCATGGTGTTCCTCGGGGAAGAGGCGGCGTGCCGCCGGCCGGTCGGTGCCCGGCGCGGCGATCGGCCCCGGCGGGCACCGCGAGCTTCAGGAAACAGTATTAACAGATAGTGGTACGTCGATCAACTGCCACATCGGCGACGATCAGGATCAATCGAGGAAGGCGGTGGTGGCGCTGCGCAGCGCGGAGACGCACGCGACCACCGCGGGGTGGCCACCCGCGCCCCTGCGGTAGGCGACGCGCGTGCGGCGGCGCATGGCCAGCGGCAGGAGCCGGACCTGCGGGGTGGGCTGCGCGATGGCGAGCTGTGGAATGAGAGCGACGCCCTGACCGGCGGCGACGAGAGCGAGCATGGCGGTGAAATCGTCGGCGTGATGCCGCACCGCCGGAGTGAAGCCGGCCAGCTGGCAGGCGTGCAGGGCGACCGAGTGGCAGAGCGTGCCGGGACTGCCGAGGATCCACTGGGCGTCGCGAGCTGCGCTGATCGGCTCGGCGGCGGTGCTGTCGGCGGTGTTGCCGGGCACGGCGAGGAAGACGGTCTCCTCCAGCAGGGCGATCGAGTCCACCGTCGGGTCGGGTGGGGTCGGCGCGATGTCGTAGTCGTGCAGCAGGGCGACGTCGAGCCGTCGGCTCCGCAGGGCGGCCGGCATGTCGACCGGGTCCAGCTCGCTGATCATGAGGTCGAGCGCCGGATGGTCGCGGCCCAGGGTGGCCAGGGCTGCCGGCAGCAGGGTGCGTACGGCGCTGGGGAAGGCCCCGATGCGGACGCTCGCGCGCAGACCGGTTCGGGCGGCCGCCAGGGTGGCGTCGGCGGCTTCCAGCGCGGCGAGAACGACCTCGGTGTGCTGCACGAGCGCGGTGGCGGTCGACGTGAGGCTGACCCGGCGTCCGGTGCGCTCCAGCAACCGGGTGCCCGCCTCCCGTTGCAGGGCGGCCAGTTGCTGCGAGACGGCGGACGGCGTGTAGGCGTGCGCCTGGGCGACCGCGGCGATGGTGCCGAGGCGGGCCAGGTCCCGCAGCAGGACCAGGCGACGGACGTCAAGCATCAGCTCAGCTTACGGATAGGTGGAGCAATCGGAACTGGACCTTCCCGGTCGGCCCGCCGAGAGTGGAGGCATGACCCTGACCGGCCTGTACGTTCCGCTGATCACGCCGTTCGACCTCGCGGGGGACATCGCCGTCGACGCGCTGACGGCCCTCGCGAACGATGCCCTGGACGCCGGCGCGGCCGGCGTGGTCGCTCTCGGCACGACGGGGGAGCCGGCCGCCCTCAGTGCCGACGAGCGCGGCACGGTGCTCGACGTCCTGTCCGCGGCCTGCCGTGCGCGCCGCGCGCATCTGCTCGTCGGCGCCAACAGCATCGAGGCGTTGCGCGCCCTGGCCGACCGGCCCGAGGTGACAGCGGCGCTCTGCCTGGTGCCCCCGTTCCTGCGGCCGGGCGGCGCGGGAGTGCTCGCCCACTTCGCCCACCTCGCCCAGGCCAGCCCGGTGCCGCTGGTCGTCTACCACGTCCCGTACCGCACGGGGCAGCAGCTCGGCCCGGACGACCTTCGACAGCTCGCCGGCCTGCCCGGCGTCATCGGCATCAAGTACGCCACCGGGGGGATCGACGGGGACACCGTCGACTTCCTCGCCGACATCCGGCCTGGCTTCGCCGTACTCGGTGGGGAGGACCCGCTCATCTCGCCGCTGCTCGCCCTCGGCGCGCACGGCGCGATCGCGGCCTCGGCCCAGGTCGCCGCCGCGGATTTCGTCCAGCTGGTCGCGCACTGGCAGGCCGGGGACCTCGTGCGGGGGCGGGCGCTCGGCCATCGGCTCGCGGGCCTGTCCGCGGCGCTGTTCGCCGAACCCAACCCGACAGTGATCAAGTCGGTGCTCCACGCGCAGGGTCGCATCCCGACGGCCGCCGTACGGCTGCCGCTGCTGCCCGCCGGTCCGGACGCCGCGCGGCGGGCGCTCCGGCGCCTGGACGAGCTGACGAGCGCGTCGAGGTGACCGGACGGCGCCCGCCGCGCCGCGTCCGCGTGGTCAGTGCTCCCGGTAGGTGGCCCGGTCGAAGTCGGCGTACACCCCGTCGCCGCCGAGATCCTGCACCCACAGGCCGACGAACGCCCCGGTGAAGCCCCACGCCGCCGGCTCCCCGTCGATGATCAGGGCGGCGTGCTCGTCGGACAGGATGGTCGCGTCCAGGTCGATCGGCAGCCGCTGCCAGCCCGCGCCGAGGTCGTAGTCGAAGCGCACCACGGGCCCGTCGAACACCGCCCGCAGACCGACCCGGTCGACACCGCTGGCATCGACGGTCAGCTCGGGGTACGGGGTGCGCCGCCCGTTGTCCGAGCTGAGCAGCTCCAGCACCGTACGCCCGTCGTCGGCCCGGGTCAGGTAGAGGTGATGCCAGTTGAGGGTGTTGTAGTACGCGGTGATCCCGGCGAGCTGACGGTGGTCGACCGGGTCGAACTCGACCAC
Organism: Micromonospora sp. NPDC005252; assembly: GCF_042872475.1. NCBI lineage: Bacteria > Bacillati > Actinomycetota > Actinomycetes > Micromonosporales > Micromonosporaceae > Micromonospora > Micromonospora sp. NPDC005252. The sequence continues at coordinate 350,422 of NZ_JBIAKN010000006.1, forward strand.
GGTCTCCAGCGAGCAGTGCGTCGCCCCGACCCGTCGCGCGACCAGGCTCGGCGCCTGTCGACCCACCGGCGACTGCCCACCGTGGACCCGCAGGTGCGAGGGGCGGGACCGCAGGTCGACCCAGTCCGCGGTGGCCGGCCGGCGCAGCGTCGACCAGCAGGAACCCAGCTCGGCGGCGTCGAAGTCGTCGGTGGCGGGCTCCTGGGGCCACGGATGCGGGGACAGGTCGGGAGCGGCGACCTCCTCGGCGGGCACCCCTCCGGGAATCCGGGGCCAACCGCCCGACGGCCACTCGACCCGCTGGATCGCCGTCTCCCGGCCCAGCACACAGTTGCCCAGCGGTGAGTAGGGACGGCCGACCAGGTGGGCCAGATACCACCCGCCGTCCGGGGTCTGGACCAGGCTGCCGTGACCGGCCTTCTGCAACCGCAGGTCCGGCCGACCGACGGAGGTGAGCAACGGCCCCTCCGGGTCCACTTCGTACGGACCGAACAACTCCCGCGAGCGTGCCACGGTGACCTGGTGCTCCCAGCTCGTGCCGCCCTCGGCGGTGATCAACCAGTACCAGCCGTCGTGGCGGTACAGGTGCGGGCCCTCGGTGACCCCGACCGGTGTGCCGGTGAAGAGCATGCGGGGCCGGTCGACGAGACGACGCGCCGCTCGGTCGTACTGCTGGATCTCGATGCCACCGAAGCGGTCGCGGCCGGGTCGCCAGTCGGCGCTCATGCTCAGCAGCCAGCTGGTGCCGTCGTCGTCGTGGAACAGGGAGGCGTCGAAGCCGCGCCCGTGCAGTTTCACCGGATCCGACCAGGGGCCGGCGATGTCGGGCGCGGTGATCAGGAAGTTCTGCGGATCCCAGTAGCCGCTGGCGAAGCTGGCGACGTCGCTGTAGACGAGGTGGAACTTCCCATCCTGGTACGTCAGGTCGGGCGCCCACACACCGTTGGAGTCGCCGCAGCCACGAAGGTCGAGCAGGCGGCGGTCGGTGATGATCCCGCCCAACGGGCGCCAGTTGACGAGGTCGCGGGAGTGGTGCACGCGAACCCCCGGATACCACTCGAACGTCGAGGTGGCCAGGTAGAAGTCGTCGCCGACGCGCAGGATCGACGGATCCGGGTGGAACCCGGCGAGGACGGGGTTGCGGATCGACCAGGCAGCGGTCGCCACGTCAGCGGTGTCGGTCGACACGGGGGCTCCTCTGTGCGGCTATGAAACTTCCGGAAACTTGCGGGGACCAGATCACTGGAAGCCCCTCGTACGGTAGCCGGTCTTATCGCGATAGGACAGGGGTCTTGACCGCTGGGGGAACTGCTCGTAGCGTCCCGGCCATCGATCGGTAATACCGACGAAGCAATGAAAGTTCCGGAGATCCAGGTTCGAACCCTTGCCGGCTCGGCCGGCGTCCGAGCACCCCGTGAGTCCCCCGAAGGGATGGATCATGACAGCGCACCTTTCCCGCCGATCGCTGCTCGGCCTGGCCGGCGCCGGCGCCGGCGCCTACCTGCTGAGCGCCTGTAGTGGCGACGAGAAGTCCAGCGACCCGAACGCCCCGCAGACCATCAACTGGTGGCACATCCAGAACACCGAGCCGATGCTGCCGGTGTGGGCCGCGATGGCCAACGAGTACAAGACCGCGCACAGCAACGTCACGTTCACCATCCAGCCGCTGGAGAACGAGGCGTTCAAGGCCAAGCTGACCACCGCCACCCAGGCCGGCGACCCGCCGGACCTCTTCCAGTCCTGGGGCGGCGGCGTGCTCAAGCAGCAGGTCGACGCGGGCCTGGTCAAGGACCTCACCGACGACGTGAAGGATCTGGTCAGCGGCATCCTGCCCGCCGCCATGCAGCCGTACACGATCGACGGCAAGATCTACGGCATCCCGTTCGACATCGGGATGGTCGGGTTCTGGTACAACAAGGACCTCTTCGCCCGCGCCGGCATCACCGAGCCGCCCACCACCTGGACGGGCGTGCTCGACGCGGTCCGCAAGCTCAAGACCGCCGGCATCACCCCGGTCGCCATCGCCGGCAAGGACAAGTGGCCGGCCCACTTCTACTGGTCCTACCTGGCCATGCGCATCGGCGGCGTCGGCGCGCTGCAGAAGGCCGTCGATGACAAGAACTTCGACACCCCAGACCTCGTCGCCGCGGGAGAGCGGCTCAAGGAACTCGTCGACCTGCAGCCCTTCCAGAAGGGTTTCCTCGGCGCCGAGTACGGCTCCCCGGACGGGCAGGCCGCCACGATGGGCAACGGCGGTGCGGCCATGGAGCTGATGGGGCAGTGGGCGCCGGCGGTGCAGGCGTCCAGCTCCACCAGCAAGAAGGGCCTCGGCGACAAGCTGGGCTTCTTCCCGTTCCCGGCCGTGGACGGCGGCAAGGGCACCGCCACCGAGGTCTTCGGCGGTGGCAACGGCTTCGCCGTCGGCAAGGACGCGCCGGCCGCCACCATCGACTTCCTGAAGTTCCTGCTGAGCGTCGACAACCAGCGTCGTTCCGCGAAGACCGGCGCGGTGCTGCCCACGGTGAAGGACGCCACCGACGCCATCACCGACGCCAACAACAAGGTCGTCGCGGAGACCCTGGCCAAGAACACCGGTTTCCAGCTCTACCTCGACCAGGCGTACGCGCCCGCGCTCGGGCAGCAGATCAACGACAGCGTCGCCGAGATCATCGCCGGCAAGAAGCAGCCCGCGGCGATCCTCAAGGACATCACGCAGGTGGCGAAGACCGTCTGACCGTGACCCCGTATCCATCCGTAGCCGGCGATAGAACCCGAGTGGAGCAGGCATGACCAGGCCATCGACCGTGTCGGACACGAGGCGCGGCGACACGGCGACCGATCCGCCGGCACCGGGGCCGGGCACCACGCGACAGCGTGGCCGCCAGCCCCGGCCGGGGCGGGGTGGCGTCCTCGCCGTCTTCCTGGCGCCCGCCCTGGCGCTGTTCCTGCTGCTGGTGATCGCGCCGATCCTGGTGGCCGGCTACGCCAGCCTCTACAAGTGGAACGGCTTCGGGCTGCCGGAGAACTTCGTCGGGCTGGACAACTACACCCGAGCCTTCGGCGATCCGACCTTCCGGGGCGACCTGTGGCGTGGCCTCGTGCTCGTGCTGCTCTCCCTCGCCGTGCAACTGCCCGCGGCGCTGGCCCTGGCCATGCTCCTCAACCAGCCGTTGCGCGGCCGGGCCGCGTACCGGCTGATCTTCTTCGCCCCGTACGTGCTCTCCGAGGTCACCACGGCCGTCCTGTTCACCCTGGTGTTCTCGCCGAACCGGGGCCTGGGGGAGTCGGTCTCGCGCTGGTTGGGCGCCGACGCGGGCGCCGTCTTCGCCGACCCCGACACCGTGCTGTTCGCCGTCTTCCTGGTGGTGTCCTGGAAGTACTTCGGCCTCTACATGATGCTCTTCCTGGCCGCCCGTCAGGGCATCCCGAAGGAGCTGTCCGAGGCCGCGGTCACCGACGGCGCCACCGCCTGGCAGGCGTTCCGGCACGTCACCCTGCCCCTGCTCGGCCCGACGATCCGCATCAGCATCTTCCTGTCGGTCATCGGCACCATCCAACTGTTCGACATGGTCTGGGTGCTGACCGGCGGCGGCCCGATCCACACCTCGGAGACCATGGCCGTCACGATGTACCAGTACGGCTTCCGCCGCTTCGAGGTCGGCTACGCCAGCGCGATCAGCATCGTCATGTTCCTGCTGAGCCTCGTCTTCGCCCTGTTCTACCAGCGCATCGTCCTGCGTCGGGACACCGCGGGTGCGATCACCAACCAGGGAGGCCAGCGATGACCGCCACGACCAGTCGCGCCCAGCGGACCCGCAGCCTCGTCCTGCACCTCATCTGCATCGGCGTCGGCGCGCTCATCGTCGTGCCGGTCTGGTTCGGTGTGATCGGCGGCTTCAAGGACAACGGTCAGCTGTCGACCAACCCACTGGGCCTGCCCGACCCGTGGGTGCCGCAGAACTACACCGACCTCTTCGCCTCCGGCGTGTTCTGGCGACAGCTCGGCAACAGCCTGCTCATCGCCGTCACCAGCACCGTCATCGTGGTCGGCGCGGCGGCGATGGCGGCGTTCGTCTTCGCCCGCTACGCCTTCCGGGGCCGCGAGTTCCTGGTCACCCTGTTCGCGATCGGCCTGATGTTCCCGTTCGCGGTGGCGATCCTGCCGCTGTTCGTCCTGCTCCGCGGCCTGGGCCTGCTGGACAACCCCCTCGGTGTCATCCTGCCCCAGGCCGCGTTCGGGCTGCCGATCACCATCATCATCCTGCGCCAGTTCTTCCGGACCATTCCCGCCGAGGTGGAGGAGGCCGCCGTCCTCGACGGCTGCGGCTCCTTCGGGTTCTTCTGGCGGGTCCTGCTGCCGATGGCCCGTCCCGCCCTGGCCACCGTCTCGGTGCTGGCGGTCGTGACGAGCTGGAACAACTTCATGCTCCCGCTGGTCGTCTTCAGCGACCAGAGTTGGTGGACGCTCCCCGTCGGGGTCCAGGCGTTCCAGGGCCAGTACGCCGACGACACCGCCCGGGTGCTCGCCTACGTCGTCCTGTCCATGATTCCGGCCCTGGGCTTCTACGCCGTGGCCGAACGCCAACTCATCGGCGGCCTGACCGGCAGCGTCAAGGGGTGACGACACCGGATCGCCAACCCAGCTGAAGCGTCCCGCAGAACAAAGGAGCGGACCGTGGGCTCCGACAACGGCCGAAACGTCACCATCGCGATGATCGCGCGACTGGCCGGTGTGTCCGTGCCCACGGTCTCCCGGGTCATCAACGGTCGCTCCGACGTCGCTCCCGAGACCCGGGAGCGCGTCGAGCGGCTGCTCAACCACCACGGTTACCGCCGTCGCACCCAGGCCCGGCGGACCGAGGCCGCACTGATCGACCTGGTCTTCAACGACCTGGACAGCCCGTGGGCCGTGGAGATCATCCGTGGGGTGGAGGACGTCGCCCGTGCCAGTGGCGTCGGCACCGTCGTCTCCGCCATCCACTGGCGCATCTCCTCGGCCAAGCAGTGGCTGGACAACATGCGTACCCGATCCACCGAGGGCGTCATCTTCGTGACCTCGATGGTGAACCCACCGCTGCAGGCGGAGCTGCGCCGGCTGCACCTGCCAGTGGTCATCATCGACCCCGCCGGTGTCGACCCGCAGGAGTCGCCCACCATCGGCGCCACCAACTGGGCGGGCAGCCTGAGCGCCAACCAGTACCTGCTCGGCCTCGGCCACCGCCGCATCGGCTTCATCGCCGGACCACCACACCTGATGTGCAGCCGGGCCCGGATGGACGGGTACCGCGCGGCGCTCGGCGCCGCCGGCATCGCCGTCGACGACGCCCTCATCCGGCCCGGCAACTTCTACCACGAGGCCGGCTTCACCTCGGGTACGCAACTACTGGCCCTGCCCGACCCACCCACCGCCATCTTCGCCTCCAGCGACCAGATGGCGCTCGGCGTCTACGAGGCCGTCCGCAAGAGCGGCCTGCGGGTGCCCGACGACATCAGCGTGGTCGGCTTCGACGACCTGCCGGAGGTCCGCTGGTGCTCCCCACCGCTGACCACGGTCCGCCAGCCACTGGCCGAGATGGGCATGCTGGCCGCCCGAACCGTGCTGCGCCTTGCCGGAGGCGAGAAGACCGAGAGCCCGCGCATCGAACTCGCCACCGAACTCGTCGTCCGCGACAGCGCCAGCCCGCCCCGCTGACCTTGCCGGGCCCGCGCGACCGTCGCGGTTCTTTTTCGGTACGCCTCCTGCGCTCAGGCGTCGCGCAGGGCGTCGTCGACACCGGTCTCGCGGCGACCGAGGTGAGCGGGCTCCCGGCCGGACAACACGTCCACCGCGGCCTTCAGGCAGGCGCCGTTCTCGCGCAGGGAACCGAACCGCCACGTCCGGGAATACCGCTTCGCGCTGTCGTCGCCCACCCCCTGAGCGTCGATGCCGAGGCGCCGACACAACGCCACGGCCCGGGGCAGATGGAACGACTGGGTCACGACCGTCGCCCGTTGCACGCCGAAGATCTGCCGGGCCCGCGCGCAGGAGTCGTACGTGTCGAAGCCGGCGTAGTCCAGCACGACCTTGCGTGCCGGCACACCCCGGTCGACCAACCAGCGCAGCATCGCTTCCGGCTCGTTGTAGTCGGCGTTCATGTTGTCGCCGGACACCAGGATCGCGCTCACCAGGCCGGCGTCGAGCAACCGCCGGGCGATCTCCAACCGGGCCGCGAGGACCGGCGACGGCGTCCCGTCGGCGTCCACCTTGGTGCCGAGCACCAGGGCGACCGGCGCGGCCGGCACATCGGCCTCGCTGTAGAGGTGGCCCTCCGACTCCCCGCGGACCCACGACACACTGGCAACGGTGCCGCCGGCCAGGACCACCGCACCCACCACCAGAACGAAGGAGGTACGACGGACGAACCGTCGATGCGCCGTGCACCACCGCCTGGCCGCTCCGAGTCGTCCCCGCATGCCGCGAGAGTATTCGGGCTTCGCTCATGGCGGTCGGGTCGGGGCGGTCACCTTCAGCCGAGGTCGTGCTCCTCGACGTGCTGCTCCGACTACGCGAGCATCCGATGTGCCGCAGCTGAGCTTGCAACCTGCTCGCGAGCGTGCGTTGCCGTGCCGACCATCGGTGACGTCGTGCCGCGTGCGCGTTCCACCCGCTCCAGAGTGGCAACGAAGTCACGGCGCCACGTAGGCGCATTCCAGTCATAGCTGAACGCCCAGGGAGCAACCCCGCGCAGTTCGACTCCTGGCGGGGGGTGAGAGACCATCGGTGCGCCGCGGACCATCTCCAGCATGTTCAACGAGCAGTCGACCCGGTCAGCGGGCGCCGCCGCCTGTAGGCGGAGCAACCACGCCAGTTGTGCCTGCGCCTCCTGCTCCTGCTCTCCTGGAAAGCCAAAGATCAAGTTCGTCACGACGGTGATACCCGCCTCCGCCAGCGCCAGGATCAGTTCCTCAAGCATCGCGGGATCGGCTCGCTTGTCGAACAGCCGCTGACCAGCCGGGCTGATCGTCTCCACGCCGATCTCCAGCGTGGCGAGTCCGGAGTCGGCCAGGAATGAGGCCAGCGGAAGCAGCGCTCGACTGGCCTTCGTCGTTGCGCTCCATCGCAGTCCAGTCACCGGCTCGTGGCGCAACGCCTCGGCCAGGGTGCGCAGCATCGGCGCTGTGAACAGAGAGTCCTTCAAGGAGAAGCGGCGGACGTCGTGGGCCCGGACGAGCGCGCTGATCGTCCGCGCCGCGGCATCTGGGGCGAGGGCGGTGACCTGCCGTTCGACGACCGGGTAGGTGCAGAAGGTGCATCGCCCGTAGGAACACCCTCGTGAGAACTGGACCGGCAGCGTCAGCGAACGGCGGTCGTAGAGAGCGAGCTGGCGGGCGTGGAACGTGGGTAGATACTCGAACGGAGCGTCTGCTGGAGTTTGCGCTGGTAGCAGCGGTCGCCGGATGCCGCGAGGGCTGAGTCGGACCAGAGTCGCCACAAACTCGTCTTCACAGTGACCGGCCAGCACAAGGTCGACCAGGTCCCGGATGCCGTTGTCACGGTGAATCCGATCTCCCAACAGGGTTACGTGACTGCCACCGAGCATGGTCGTCGTGCCGGGCCAGATCTCCTTGACCACCCGCAGTACGAGCAGACCGACGAAGACCTGGGACGGCCCCATCAGGGACACGCCCACCACCGCGGGTGGGGTGTCGCACGAAGCTTGGAGCTGCTGTTCGAGCCACGTCCGCCATGGCTCCGGCTCGGCGGCGGCGGCCGTCACGGCGGCCGTGATCGCATCGGTTGGGTAGTGCATCCCCGCCACCGGATCGGCGGTGTCGGGCAGATGCAGCGGAGGCGTACCACGCAGACCCGTGTGGGCGAAGAGCCATCGCGCGGCGGCCGCCACGCTCGACCGGTCCTTGCCGTGGTCGCCCAGTGTGCTGCGGAGGGTGCCAGCCTGATTGCCGAACCGGTTGAGTAAGAGAATGTTGAGGTCCAGGACCTCCACGTTAAAGCCGTGACGTGCGGCGACGGTCGCGAGGATCGCCGGGCCCAGCGGAGGGTTGGTGTCCGATGGAGACGGTGGCGGTACGACGATCAACGCGTCGCAGAACGGTGGTGGCGTGTGGGATGAAGACGACCAGACAACTCGAGGTGATGCCATTGGCGACCTCGCACTCCGTGAGGCATTGATTGCTCACAGTTTAGGCAGTGCGATTGGAGGTGGTCTATATGCGATGGAGAACCTCGCGAAGGTCCCTGATTCGGAAGTCCGCGCTGCAGTTGCGAAATGCAAAGTCGGGATGGGCGAAGAGGTAGGTCGTCCCCCCGGCCACCTCTGCCAATCGCATGTCGCTCGCCGAGTCTCCGACGATCACGATCTCCTCGAAGGCCTGTTGGCCGACGAGGTACCCGGCGAGAACATCCCTCTTGGTGGTCTTCACGTCCAGGACATGCTGGTCCACAGCGAACGCCCGCCCCGGCAGGAAATAGTCCGCGAGCTCCAGCAGTTTGAGGAACATGTCGAGGGTGCCGGGGCGGGTGTTGGAGATGACGATCTGCTGGTGCTGGATGGCTATGGCGTCCAGTACGTCGGTGACATGTGGAGTCGGTTTCATCCAGTGATACTGCAGGTCAGGCCGCTCCTCGGAGAGGGTGAAGCACGCGTCCTGCAGCTCCAGGTGCCGGTGGTGCGTCTCGTTGGGCAGGAGGAAGTCAAAGTATTCGTACCACTTGTGGCCGTACAGGCGGCGGCCGTCCTCGTACCCGAATCTTTGCTCGTATCCGAAGGTGGCGAGCACCTCGTTGGAGATGTCGATCACGGCTCGATCGTTGCCCTGCTCCAGTACGCCGTGCAGATCCCAGACAAAGAGTTTCACGAGTTCGCCCTTCCCGTGGTCGCGTAGTGTCATCTGCTCATCCCGCAAACGACGTCGAGCTTCCGTCCGCAATGGGCCGACGGGAGATCGCCTGCAACATCTCGGACAGCTTCTCTTCCATCGCCGACGTCAGCCCTTGGCCGGACAACGCAGTGGTGGCCGCGCGGAGCGTCGACAGGGAACGGCCACCGATACTCTCATGCCGCACCAGATAGATGTCCATGAAGGTGTACAGGTCGACGTAGCGGCGTTGCGGGGGGATTGCCTGGAAGGTGGTGCTCTCGAACATCGCCAACACTCGGGTCGTCGTGCGTTCGTGCGGCGGGTAGGGCGGCAGATCCAGGAAGGGTGGGCGGCCTGCCCTCACGTCGCCGTAGTAGTAGAGGACGTAGCCGCGGCTGCAGGCCCGGAACGCCGAGTCGTACTGCAGCAGGTAGAAGAACCGTGACAGCGCCGAGTCCGACTCGTGGTGGCACAACGCCCACAGAATCGAGCTCAACAGGAACTCGTCTCGCTCTCGCTGCAGCAGTGCGGTCAGCTGCTCAGGAGCCGCCGGACTGGTCCGCGAGATCAAGTAGACCAGCAGGTTGCAGACCGTCAGCCGGTCACCCGTGTCGAGACCTGGTTCATCACGCAGATGCCGGTACAGCTGGGAAAGCCGTTCGCCGAGCCGGTGGTCGGCCAGCTCCTGCAGCTGACCGATCAAGTGGTGGCGGACCTCTCTCGTCAGGTCGCGACGCAGCAACGTCACAGCCTGCTCGGGGGAGAGCACGGCGAGCAGCCGGTCGCGAATGTGTCGGGCCAGCAGGTATTCGTAGAACGAGTAGTGCAGGAACTCGCCGACTTCGGTGCCGTGGAGAGTGCGCCGGTCGATCACCTGGTCGAGTGCTCTGATTTCGGCCCCGCGTCCGCGGCTGGTTGCGAGAGCGGCGTGCAGGTCGGCCATCGGTATGGCGTCCGCCGGCAGTTCGCGTGCGTGCACGAGCCAGGCCGCCGTCTGCCAGACCGACAGCGACTGGCCGGCCCAAGCGGGGTGGGTGCTGCGCACCGCGAAGTCGGTTGTACGGCTCAGCCGGTTGAGATACTCGCCATAGAGATTACTTGCACTGCTGATCCGCGTTGCGGCGTCATGGCCGATGAAGGTGAGCATCCGGGCGTAGAGCGGACGCTCTACGAGTCTCGTCAACCGCTCCGAGTCGACCACGGTCCGGTAGAGATCGGGATCGGCGATCAGCCCCTGCCGTTGCAGTCGGATCAGATAGTCCGCGAACTCGGTCTCCGCCGACCAGCCCTTGAGCACGAACACCTCGTCGAAGCTGATCGCGGTGGTCTCGAAGGCGATCCATTCCTCGTATTCCCTGGTGCGGGAGGTGACAAGCGCCGGGGCGTGTTGGAGCAGTTGCAGCAGTGCGACGGTGAGCGGCCCGTCGCCGGCCAATTCACTCGCCTCGTCCAGGCCATCGACAAGCACCACCGCGTCCGTCGCTGCCGTCGGGTCGAGTCCTGCCTGCTGCAAACGGTCGAGGACCTCCACAGCGTCAAGCGCGCGCAGCGGAATGGGTATCAGGCCGGCTTGTTGTAGTTCGAGCGCCGCGCCGTAGAGCGAGAGGCTCTTTCCGGACCCGGGCTCGCCGAGCAGAAGCACCGACTCGCCCTGGTGGAGAGGGGCCATCAGTGCCGCCACGGCATGCTCGCCCACTTCTGGGCCTCGCTCGTGATACCGGGTCATTCGGCCGGGCACGAACAGGTCCAACCGATGCAGCTCGGCGAGGCTCAGATCAAGGGGGTATGCGGTCCGTCTCCGACCGAGACGGCTGACCAGTCCCGTCGAGAGGCGTCTCAGTCGGATCCGTTGTTCCTCGCGTCGGTCGTCTACCGGCGCTTCCTGTTCAGCGGACTCGACAACTGTGGACGGCGGCGGTGCCGGTGGCGCGGTCTCGGCGTCCGCCAGGTCCGGGTGACTCGGGGTTTTCGTTCCGCCGTCCGGCAACACCGTCAGGACGACGGTTAGCCCGACCAGGAGCAGTGCCAGTACGCCGAGTGAGTGCCACGGGTGGGTGCGGACCAACTCCAGCCAGCCGGGCCACCGCTGCTGGGCCGACGCCTCGTTGGTGATCAGCCCGGTGAGCACTGTCGCGGCTGAGAGGACGCCGGTGACCGCGATTGCCACCACCATCCGCGGCGTCCTCATCATGCGCATCCCTCATCACCAGTCGGTGGTGGTCGGATGTTCGGCGCGGCCGCCAACCGTTTCCCGCTTGTTGACGGACCGTGACCATGGCCTGACTCCAGGCTAACGCCCGTCTTCCAAGCTGGCTGCCCAGCGATCCGTGGAGAGCCACGACGGGGCCGAGCCCCACTGGCTGGCCGTCTGGAGCGGAATCGCGGCCCGGCTCCGGAAGATCCCGGGCCGGGCCGCATCGTCGCCGGTAGCACCGACCGATCGGGCTACCGCATCAGCTTCTGGTCCACCTCTGGCTGGTCCCGCCGTTGCAGGTCGAGAGGACCACCGGGCTGCCGTTGGCGGTGCCAGCGGAGTTCGGGGTGAGGCACAGACCCGACTGGACTCCGGTGACCGTGCCGTCGGTTCCGAGGTTCCACTGCTGGTTGGCACCGCCGTTGCAGTCCCAGATGATCACCCGAGTCCCGGAGGACGTCCCGGCGCCCTCGGCGTCCAGGCACTTGGTGCCGTACACCTGGAGTTGCCTGCCGGTCGTCGACGTCCACTGCTGGTTGGTGCCGCCGTTGCAGTCCCACAACGCCACCTGGGTGCCGTTCGTCTGCGACCGGGACGGGACGTCCAGGCACCGGCCGGCGTTGACGTTGCGCAGCGGCGCCGCCGTGCCGCCCGGCGGCGGGGTGGTGGGGTTGGGGTTGGTGGTGTCGAAGCCGAGGAAGCGGATGGCCTGGGCGGCGTCGAACGGGATCGAGTGGCCGTAGCCCTGGAAGCTGATCGCCTCGACCGGGGCGGTGGGGCCGGTGCCTCCGTAGCGGGTGCGGGTGGCGCTCGTCTGGGGGTAGTCGGTGTAGCTGGGGGTCTGCGAGACGCCCAGCACGTTGGTCCACTGTTTGATCTGCTCGCCGAAGTTGACGTAGCTCAGCGTGGTGTCCGTGGTGCCGTGCCAGATCTGGACGCGGGGGCGGGCGCCGGTGTAGCCGGGGTAGGCGTTGCGCACGAGGTCGCCCCACTGCTGCGGGGTTTTGGTGATGCGTCCGCCGGAGCATTCGCTGTTCCACTCGGCGCCGTTGGTGGTGGCGAAGCAGCCGAACGGGACTCCGGAGGAGCTGAAGCCGGCGTTGAACACGTCCGGGTAGAGGCCGAGCATGACGTTGGTCATCATGGCGCCGGAGGAGAAACCGCCCACGGCGATCCGGGTCGGGTCGACCGGGTAGCGGCTGCGGACGTAGTCCAGCATGGACTTCAGGCCGACGGGGTCGCTGCCGCCGTCGCGGCGCAGGGCCTGCGGGGAGGAGACGTCCCAGCATTTGCTGCTGCGGGTGACCGACGGGTAGATCACGATGAAGCCGTAGCGGTCGGCCAGGGAGCTGAGGCCGAAACCGGTGTGCACGGCCGGGCCGCTGCCCGTGCAGTAGTGCAGCGCGAGGAGCAGCGCCGGGCGGGCCGCGACCCGGTCCGGCACGTACAGGTGCATCTGCAGGTTCGTCGGGTTGGTGCCGAAGTTGCTCACCTGGGTGAGCGTCGCGGCCGACGCCGGGGTGGCGAGCGTGACCACGGCCGTCATCGTCGCCAGAGCCGTCGCCAGCCCGGCGGCCAGCAGCGCGAGCCTTGTTCTCATCGGCGGTTCCTCCACAGTGGGTGCAGCGGTGGCGGTGGGGGTGTGCGGGGAGAAGGCCCGGACCGGTCATCGGCACGACGAACCACGCGGGCGCGCGGAGTCCACCGCGCGTCACCCGCGGGCTGTTGACCGGTCCGGTCGCGACGCCCGCCTGCCGGCGGGCGTCCTGACCAGCGACGGCTCTCCCGGTGAGCCGTTGACGCTGGGCGTCTCGCATCGACTGTGAGCGATAACATGTCGTTCGTCAAGACGTAACGTATGACGTCATTTCAGTCGTGGGAGCGCCTGCTTCGGGCGGGTCCCCTTGAGATCCCCGATTCGACCATGACATTCTTGGCCGTCGATAACCTGCTGCGCGCGGGGCTGACGCCCGTCCACTGGGCAGCCGGGACCGGACCACGGATCCCGGAGGACGGGGATTGAGTGATGGGGCGCCGGGGCCTGTCCGTCCACGAGTCCGCCCGCCGCCGCGCCGCTTTCTGCCGGCCGGGTGACTCACCGTCGTTTCCCGAAGGAACCCAGCCATGCAGATACCGAACCGCCGCGCGGCGCTCCTGGCGGGCGTGCTGCTCGCCGCGAGCGCACTCTCCGGCATCCACCCTCCGACAGCGATGGCGGCGGCCGACCCCGGCGCCGTCGCCGTGACCGTGAACGCCCGCGCCGGACTGGCGCGGGTGTCCGACACCGCCTTGGGCGTCAACCACGCCATCTGGGACCAGAACCTGGGCACCGCCGAGACGTCGGACCTGCTGCGCGACGCCGGCGTGCAGATGATGCGCTATCCCGGCGGCTCGTACGCCGACATCTACCACTGGAAGGACCACACCGCGCCCGGCGGGTACGTCGCCCCGAACACCGACTTCGACACGTTCATGGCGGCGGTCAGGCGGGTCGGTGCCCAACCGATGATCATCGCGAACTACGGCACCGGTACGCCGTCCGAGGCCGCCGACTGGGTGCGCTACGCCAACGTGACCAAGGGTTACGGGGCGAGGTACTGGACGATCGGCAACGAGAACTACGGCAACGGGCTCTACGGGTCGGCGTGGGAGGCGGACGACCACCCGGACAAGAGCGCCAGCCAGTACGCGCGGCTGGTGATCGAGTACGCCGACGCGATGAAGGCGGTCGACCCGAGCATCAGGGTCGGCGCGGTGCTGACCATGCCGGGCAACTGGCCGGACGGCATCACCGCCGGCGGCGACCCCGGCCCCTGGAACCAGACCGTGCTCTCCCTCGCCGGCCCGAAGATCGATTTCGTGGACGTGCACTGGTACCCCGGTGGCAGCGCCGCCGAGTCGCTGACCCGCACCAACCAGCTCCCCGACGCGACGTACCTGCTCCGGCAGCAGCTCAGCCGGTACGCGGGCCCGAACGCCGACCGGATCGGCATCAGCTTCACCGAGCTGAACGTCGGCGCCGGCCAGAACACCCAGCCCGGGGCGCTGTTCCTCGCCGACGCGTACAGCGGGCTGCTGGAGAACGGCGTCTTCACCGCCCAGTGGTGGAACGTCCACAACGGCATCGGCACCGTGAGCGAGGTGGCGGGCCAGACCGACTACGGCGACTTCGGCATGCTGTCCAGCGGCGGCTGCACGGCGGACGGCTCGGTGTGCGAGCCGCCGTTGAACACGCCGTTCGCGCCGTACCACGCTCTGACGATGATGAAGCTCTTCGCGAAGACCGGCGACCAGTTCATCCGTGCCGGCACCGACGAGCCGCTGGTCAGCGCGCACGCCGTCCGCCGGACCAACGGGGACCTGGCCGTGCTGCTGATCAACAAGGACCCGGACGCGGCCCACGACGTCGCCATCGACTACGCCGGGTTCACGCCGTCGACAGCCGCGCCGACGGTGTCCACCCTCACCAACGGCGCGACGGGCATCGCCACCGGCCAGTCCGGCTCGGCGATCAGCCGGACGCTGCCGCCGTACTCGTTGACGACGCTCGTGCTGCGCCCGGCCGGCGCGACCGCCGGGCGGCCGTCGGCCCCGGGCCAGCCCACCGCCAGCGGCGTCACCGACCGGGGCGCGACGATCACCTGGCCGGCGGCCACCGCCGGCAGCAGCCCGATCGCCAAGTACGAGGTGTACCGGCAGAACGGCGCGGTCAGCGAGCAGTTCGGCGAGACGGCGACGACGTCGTTCACGGTCGGCAACCTGGTGCCGGGCAGCAGGTACACAGTCAACGTGCTGGCCCGTGACACGGCCGGCCGGGTGTCGTGGGCCTCACCGCCGTTGACGTTCGCCACCGGCAGCCCGGCGACCAGCGCGTGCACGGTCCGCTTCACCGCCAGCAACGACTGGGGCAACGGCTACATCGGGGGCGTCGAGATCACCAACAACGGGACGAAACCCATCACCGGCTGGACGCTAACCTGGACCTGGCCGACCGGGTGGCAGCAGGTGAGCAGTGGCTGGAGCGCCACCTGGGAGCAGGTCGGCAGGGCCGTGCGCGTCACCCCGACCGACGACAACCGGCAGATCGCCGCCGGCGCCACCGTCAGCGCCGGGTTCGTCGGCGCGTACAGCGGGCCGAACGTGCTCCCCACCGCGTTCACCCTCAACGGCACCGTCTGCACGACCGGCTGACCGCGCCCGTCGACGATCGTGATGCCTGTGAGTTGTCCAGATGACCCACAGGCATCACGCTCGTGCCGACTCCGGGGGTCCGTGATCGACCATCGTGGACGGTATGCTGCGGGCTCGGCGGGGAGAGGTGGTCGGCCATGACGCAGTCGGAGCCCAGGCTGAGCCTGCAGACCGACCGGCCGAACGCGGCGCGGATGTTCGACTACTACCTCGGCGGCAAGGACAACTTCGCCGCCGACCGGGCCGCCGCCGAGATGGTGTTGCAGGTCGCGCCGTGGATGCCCGAGGCCGCCCGGCAGGGCCGCGACCTGATCGCCCGTACGGTCCGCCACCTCGTCGAGGAGAAGGGCGTCCGGCAGATCCTGGACCTCGGTTCCGGGCTGCCGACCCGGGACAACGTGCACGAGATCGCCCACCGCATCGACCCGGGCGTACGCGTCGTCTACGTCGACAACGACCCGGTGGTGTGCGCCCACGGGCGTGCCCTGCTCGCCGACGCGGCGACGGTGTCGGTCGTGGAGGCCGACCTGTGCCGACCCGCCGAGGTGCTTTCCCATCCGGAGGTCGCCGCCGCCATCGACTTCGACAGCCCGGTCGCGGTCCTCATGATGTTCGTGCTGCACCTGGTGCCCGACGAGCAGGTCCCGCACCACATCGTGGCGACCTACCGCGACGCGCTCGCCCCCGGCAGCTACCTGGCGCTGTCCCACGCCAGCACCGACGTGCACCCCGACCTGATGGCCCGCATCTCGGCGATCTACGCCCGCGCGAACACGCCGTTCGTACCGCGCGGCCACGCCGACGTCACCCGGTTCTTCGGCGACTTCGTCCTCGATTCGCCCGGTCTGGTCAACATGTGGCCGTACCCCGAGCCGCCCGCCACCGTCGACGCCGAGGTCGCTCGTACCGGCTACAGCGGCGTGGCCCGCAAACCGTAGGCATCATCGGGCTTGTTCCGGCGACCGTCGCGCCGCGCCGGTCGGGCTCCAGCCGGCCGCGACCAGCGCCCGTCGAACGGTGTCGGCGACCTCGTCGGGGCGGGCGCGGACCAGCCAGGCGGGGAAGCGCAGGATACGGTCACCGCTGGTCCATACGTCGTTCTGCCGGCGCATGTCCGCCGCCCACTGCCGGGCGTCCATGTGGTGCGCGCCGTCGATCTCCACCTGCACCCGCCACTCGTGCCAGTACGCGTCCAACCAGCGGTTGCGGCCCGCCGCGTCGACGCGGTGTCGTTGCAGGTCCGGCGCGGGCAGCCGGTGCCGCCGGCACAGCCGTACAAAATTGATCTCGGAGAGCGCCTGCGCACCGCCGGCGATGTCGGCGACGGCCTGCCGGATCAGCCGTCGGCGAGGTGCCCGGGGCAGGACGTCGAGCACGGCATCCAGTTCCTCGGGTAGCACGCGACGCTGCTGGCATCCGGCGGCCAACAACCCCTGCGCCTCGTCCACGCCGCCCGCCCATCCGGCCGCGTCCACCAGGGAGCGGGCCGTCGTCGTGCGTGGCGGACGGGCGAGCTGAACATGCCCGTCCGGCAGCACCGACGTGCGATGGACCAGCACCGCGGGCATGTCGATGGGCAGCCGACGCAGGGCGGTCCGCGCGGCGCGACGCTCGGCCGGCACCAGCACGTGCAGTGGTTCGCGCCGCAGTCCCCGTACGCCCGCCTCGGCAGCCGCGGTCACCCCGGCCAGGACCGCTCCCGGACCGGCCGCAAGCACCGCCACCCACAGTTGCTGGTCGCGGGTGAGTCGACCATTACCGGCCAGCACGATCCCCTGACAGACCGACCGCCAGCGTCCGGAGCGAATCCGGCCCCGGACCGTCCCCTCGGTGACGAGCCCGGAGAGCTGCGCGGTCGTCAGCACACCCGCCTGCTCGAAGGCGAGCCAGTCGAGTGCGTCAGCGTCATCAGGAGGCAACATCCCGTCGAGCCTTCCCACCTGGTTGGTGCCGCGCCATCACATGGCGGACAGTTCTGCCGCTGGCGTACAGCCCTCGTTGCTGCCGCTGCCGCTTGCTGCTGCCGCCGCTGCTGCTGCTGCCGCTGCCGCTGCTGTCGTTGCGGCGTTGCGGCGTTGCGGCGTTGCCGTGCTGCCGCTCCGCGCTGCCGTTCGGCGTCCGCCGCGTGTCGCGTGTCGCGTGTCGCGTGTCGTGCGCCGTGCGGCGTGGCCGCGTTGCCGTTCGGCGTCCGTCGCGTGTCGTGCGCCGTCCGCCGCGTGTCGCGTGTCGTGCGCCGTCCGGCCCTGCGCCGTGCGGCCGTGCGCGGCGTTGCCGCGCGCTCCGTTGCTGTCGCCCGTGCAGATCTTGGACAGTTTCCGTTAGCAGCTAACGGAAACTGTCCAAGATCTGCAGGGATTCGGGCATGAGTGGGTGTGTGGCTAGCGGGGGGAGGCCCAGGTGGTGAAGCGGTCGGTCAGGTTTGGGGGTGGTTTATCCGGATTGAGGGCAGTGAGGTGGGCGGCGGCCTCCGCCTGAAGCGCCGCCAGGTGGGCCAGCAGGGCCGGGCGATCAAGCCGGTAGGTCGCGAGGAGGCGGAGCTTGGCGGGCGAGCAGGGCCAGGCGATTCCGCAGGTGCCGCAGCGCCACGTCGGGCGGGCCGGCTGATGGTCGTGAGCACGCCGGGGCATCAGCCGACCCGCACCGGACCGCGCATTGCCGGGCGCCGAGCAGCACGACGCGGCGGTGCCGTGGGCCGGGACGGTGTGGTGGTCGGGCGCGGCGGTGCGGTGACGGGTACCGCGATGGGCTTGGGCGGCGCGGCGGTCCGGGGTGGGGTGGCGGTCCGGGATGGCGCGGGCGTCGGGGATGGGGTGGCGGTCCGGGATGGCGCGGGCGTCGGGGATGGGGTGGCGGTCCGGGGTGGAGTGCCGGTCCGGGGTGGAGTGCCGGTCCGGGGTGGGGTGGCGGTCGGGGATGGGGTGGCGGTCCGGGGTGGAGTGCCGGTCCGGGGTGGAGTGCCGGTCCGGGGTGGGGTGGCGGTCCGCGGTGGGGTGGCGGTCGGGGGTGGCGCGGTCGTTCGGGGTGGGGTGGCAGGTGGGGAGGGGAGCCAGCGCGCGCCGGAGGGCATCAGGTAAAGCTCGCGGCGGGCGACGGCGTCGCCGCTCGGGCCGAGCTGGTAGGCGTCGATCCACAACCAACCGTGGTACGTGTGGCGGTCGGTCAGGGCGCGGATCACGCGGACGGTGATGGGGCGGGCAAACTGCGGGCTTGCGGCGCGGGTCAGGTGCAGCAGGTCACCGGACCGCACCTGCGTTGGCTGGTCGATGGGCATGGTCATCCCCCTGGCAGGCGTTGGGAGGGGCCGCCCCGTGAGTGCTCGCCCAGAGGGCGGCCCCGGTACGAACGCGTCCGCCGGGTCTCGGGTCCTCCACCGGCCGCGCCGCTGGTGACACTCTGCTGTGGAGTCCACTACGCTCGGAAGGTGGTTCGCCGGTTCGGGCTGAGCTGGCGAAACGTTCCACGCCGGGCAGTGGCGTGAGTAATTGATCTTCCGGCTTGGGGAGCTTTGAATGGCTGATCTGCCGCACCCGCTCGCCGCGTTCATCGTGGGCGAGATTCGTCGCGCCCGAGGAGCCGCCGGGATGACCCAGGAGGCGTTCGGCCGAGGTGCCGGCTTCAGCGCCTCCCACGTCAGCGCCGTGGAGGGCGAGACGCGAGCGCTCACGATGGACTTCATCAAGGGCGCCGACCGGGCACTCAACAACGCCGGCCTGTTCGAACGCATGGTGGGCAAGCTCGGCGCCCCATCGTGGTTCCTGCCGTGGCTCGACGCGGAGCGGACGGCGACGCAGCTCAGGTCTTTCCAACCGACCCTCGTTCCGGGCCTGCTCCAGACGGAGAGCTACGGCCGGGCCGTCATCCGCTGCAATGAAACGCTGAGCGATGACGAAGTCGAGAAGCGGCTGGCGCACCGGATCGACCGGCAGGCGATCTTGACGAAGGCAAACGCCCCGCATCTGGTCGCCGTCATCGCCGAGGCGGTGCTCCGCCGCGCCGGCACGGACTTCCGCGACATCATGGCCGGGCAGATCAAGCAGTTGACCACCCTCGCGGAGCGGCCGAACATCAACGTTCACCTGCTGCCGGACGAGGTCAGCATGCACGTCGGCCTGACCGGGCCGTTCAGCTTGGCACGCCTGCCCGAGCACAAGTGGGTGGGGGAGATGGAGAACCAGCTCGGCGGAGTCGTCATCGACCGAGACGACGATGTGGATACTCTCATGTCGAGGTGGGAGATGGTTCGCAGTGAAGCGCTTCCCCGCCGGCAGTCGATCGAGCTGATGAAGGATGTCGTGACGTCATGGACCTGATCGGCGCTAGGTGGCGCAAATCCACTCGCAGCGGCTCTGGCGGCGGCAACTGCCTTGAGGTTGCGGACAATCTGCCGGGCATCGTCGGTGTGCGGGACTCCAAGGACCCCGACGGGCCGGCGCTCGTCTTCCGGCCAGCCTCGTGGCGGGCGTTCGTCGCCGATCTCGCTCGGCGTTCGTAGCCAGCGCCCCAAGCGACAAGCGCCCGCCCCCCGAACAGCGGGGACGGGCGCTTCGCTGTGCAGGGGACCGGTCAGGCGACCACCGACCGTAGTGGCACTCCGGCGGCGCGCAGCGCGCGTACCAGATCGTTCGTGAAGGGGTGTTCGTCAGCCTGGAGGCCCTGCGGGTTGGGGATCAGGACGTACGCCGAGGTGCCCTTCGCGGACGTCCGGGCGTCGGTGGTGAAGCGTTCGACGATGGCCCGCGTGCGAGCCAGGTCCGTCGCCGCGACCTCGATGGTGGTCGGCCGCCATCCGCCGCCCAGGTCCGCCGCGACCGGCGCGGCGGCGGCGCTGGCGCGCGCCGCGTCGGTGCCCGGCGTGCGTCGGGCGTCGGGTGCGCCCGGCGGGTAGAGCAGCGCGTTGGCCACCAGGTGCAGACCATTCTCGTTGTACGCGCGAAAGAGCGGGTTGAACGCGAACAGCACCGACCTGCCGGCGCCGGTCGGCTCGTCGACGACGGCGGCCGTGCCCTTCAGTGTGTCCGCGCCGACGGTGTAGCCGTTGGCCCAGAACGTGTCGTCGGTCGGGTAGGTGAGCACGTTCGTCCCGGTGGTGCTGGGGTTGAGGATCGGGTCGCTGTTGTTGAACTCGAAGTCCTCGGCGGGGCGGCCGAGGGCGACCGGGTTGTCGGTGTCGACGTCGACCCGCAGGTGCGAGCCGATCACCAGGTAGTCGGCCGGTTTGGTCTTCTCCGTGGTGGAGGTGAGCCCGGCGGCGCGGGCCAGCCGGGTGCCCTCGTTGCGCAGCCCGACGTACGTGTGGCCCTGGGCGATCCAGTCGCGCAGGTTGGCCTGCCCGGCGGCGGTCAGGCCGCCGGTCGGGCTGCTGCCGTCGGGGACCAGCAGCACCGTACGCCCGGTGAACGCCGCGGTGTTGTCGTTGATGTCTGCAGTGGTGACCGGCTTGAGGGCGAGGCCCCACCGCTTGCCGAGCACGTACCGGGCCTCGCCGTGCGAGCCGGACGTGGTGGAGATGCCGGTGCCCTGGAACAGCCCGACGTCGGGCAGGTCGAGGCGGGTCCCGGTGGGGCGTCCGCCGGGGGTGAGGGTGACCCCGGCAGCCTCGGCCAGGTCGTCGACCGTACGGCTCAGCCGGGTCGCCGGGATCGCGACGCGGTTGGTGGTCAGGTCCCTTACGAGCGGCACGCCGCGGCCGAGCAGGGTGAAGGTGAACTCCGCGGCGGCGGCCGAGTCCAGCGGGTACGTGTACGAGCCCCACGGCCACGCCAGCCCGCTCCGGCCGCCGGCGATCCCACGGACGAGCTGGGCCTGCGGGCGGACGTTGTCGCCCGTGTAGATCGTGGAGACGCCCATCAGCAGGGGGTTGCTCCAGGAGGACACGTCGTAGAAGTACGGGAACGGGACGTACGGGTCCTCGCCCATGATCGCCTGGATCCAGTGTTTCTGCGGCTGGTCCATCGGAATCCAGTACGCGCCCTTGGGCACCGTGACGTTGGTGGCGCTGCGACCGCCGAAGACCCGCGCGGTGGGCACGCGGGTGGGCTTCTGCACCTCGTACACCTCGACGTCCATCCGGCGCAGCCGCTCGACGAGCCGGCGGACGTCGGCGAGCTGCCGGTCGGGCAGCAGGAAGTACGAGCGGATCGTGATGTCGGGCACCGGGAACTGGACCTCATTGGTGGGCTGCACCACCTCGTTCGGCTCCAGGGCGCCCGTCCGGCCCTCGGCGAGCGCGTCGGTCCAGATGTCGAAGTAGCCGTCCAGCACCTCGCGCTTGTTGGCGGCGGCCCAGCCGAGCGTCGACCACTGGGTGTGGAACTGCTGCTGCACCCGGTCGGCGACGGCCGAGGCGCTGCCCTTCTCGTATGTCATGCCGGCCGCGCCGAAGCCGGTGGTCGGCACGGTGTCGCCGTAGCCCATGAAGAACATGTCGTACGTGTCGTAGTTGAAGTAGCACTCGGTGGTGACCGTGTCGTCGCAGGCGCCGTTGTAGCCGAAGCCGGCCTTGTTGGCCTCGCCGATCCGGTTGATCCAGTCCACCGCCTCGCCGGCGATCTCGTGGTGGATCGGGTCGGCGTTGGGCGGGAAGAAGTACTGCCGGCCGCCCATCTCGTGGGCGTCGATGAAGACCTGCGGCGGGTAGCGGCGCAGCAGTTCGAGCTTGCCGTCCGTCTCCTGCTGGGTGCGGGCGAACCAGTCCCGGTTCAGGTCGAAGCCGAACTCGTTCTGCCGCCGGGTCGCGTCGCGGCCGTCCGGGTTCTGCGTCGGGACGATGATGGTGACCAGGTTGTCGTTGCGCCGCGCGACCTCGCAGGACAGGCCGGCCGCCAACTCGTACAGCGTCTTGAGCGCCGCGTCGGTGCCGCTCTTCTCGCCGCCGTGCACGTTCGCGGTGACCCAGACGATGGCCGGGCCGTCCTTCGCCGTCCGGGCGGCCGTCCGCGCGCTCGTCCGGCGGGGGTCACGCAGGTCCCGTACGTCGTCGGCGATCTTCCGCAGGGCGGACGGCCGCACGTGGCGCTCGTTGGACACCACCGCGTACGGCAGGGGCTGGCCGAGCACGCTGGTGGCCGTCACACCCGTGACGACCCGGTCGGAGGCGCTGTCCACGGCCCCGAGGTAGGTGCGGACCTCGTCGTTGGTGACGACCCGCTCCTGTCCCGTCCCGAGGGGGAAGCCGAGCACGGCCTCCGGGGCGGGCACGCTGGCCAGCCGTGCGCTCGGGTCGGTGCTGCATCTCGACGGTGGGGCGCCGCTCGCGGCCGGAGTGCCGCCGAGCAGGGGAGTCAGACCGAGCAGGAGCGCGACGGCGGCGGCACCCGCCAGTCGCTTCGGGGGGACCATCCGGATCGGACGCGACGATGGGGCCATGTCTCGGGTTCCCTTCTTGGGGGAAAGCCTCGCAGTGGCCGGAGCCTATGAACCGGCCGACACGGCGGTCAAGGGCTGATCGACATCGGTGAGTGCGCGGGATGCCGGGGCCGGGTCCGGCTGGCAGGATGGCGGGTGGCCTGTCGTCGTCTGGAAAGGGGAGACCGTGCCGGAGACGATCACGCTCTCGGTCCATCCGGATGTTCCGTCCGCCGATGCGCGGCGCTCTCTGGCGTCCTGGCTGCGCGCCGAGGACCGGCTGCGGGACGGGGTGACCACGACACCGTCCGACGTCCTGGGTGTGGTGGTCGACGACGCCGGCGCCGTCATGGTGCTGGTCCAGGCGATCGCTGGCTGGCTCACTCACCGCCGGGAGGACGTGACGGTCCAGCTCGACCACCCGGGGTGGTCAGCCGAGGTGGACGTGCGCCGTGCGCGGGACATGGCTCAGGTGACCGCTCTCATCGAGGCCGCGGTGCGGTCGGTGACGCCCCAGGAGCAGCGCCCGTGATCACGTGATGCTCAGCAGTTGTCGGTGACCCGATTCAACTGGTGGCCATCACGTGATCACGGGCGTCGGGTACGCCTACCGGGTGGTTAGGCCGAGGCCGATCGTCTTGGTCAGCGTGGCGTTGTCGTCGTCGCCGTCGAGTGACCAGACCATCGCGCCGGCCAGGCCGGCCCGCCGGATGTAGAGCATCTTCTGCAGTACGACAGCCGGGTCGTCGTACGTCCAGAAGGTCGTACCGTCGAAGAGCCAGGCGTGCCCGGCGCGCAGGTCGCGGTGCACGGTGTAGCCGTTGCCGGCCAGGGTCTTGAGCTGCTTGTAGTCCTCGTACCCGGCCTCGAAGGTCGCCGGTGCGGGCCCGGCGGCCGGCTGGAACAGGCCGTTGCCGCCGCCGGTCACGCCGGTCCAGCCGCGACCGTAGTAGGGGATACCCAGGACCAGCTTGCCGCGCGGCGCCCCACGGTCGAGCCAGCCGTCGATGGCCACCTCGACGGAGAAGTCCGGGTTGTCCGGCGAGCCCGCCGGCACGCGCAGCGCGGACTGCTGGTTGGTCACCGCGTCCCAGCCGCCGTGGAAGTCGTACCCCTGCACGGTGGCGAAGTCCAGGTACTTGAAGATCTTGCGGCCCTCGTAGCCGGCGTCCATCGTGGCCGGGTTGGCCGGCAGGAAGGCGGTCAGCGGGTGGTGCGCGCGGGTCGTGCGGCCGTACGCGTCGAGCTGCCGGCGGAACTCGGCCAGCAGCTTGGTGAAGTTCTCCCGGTCCTGGGGGCGGATGACGTTGCCGGGCTCGCCGTCCCAGTTCGGCCACTCCCAGTCGAGGTCGACGCCGTCGAAGACGCCCGCCGCGGCACCCGGGCTGCCCGGGAGGTTGCCCTTGAGGTACAGGTCGATGCAGGACGCGACAAACGCCTTGCGGGAGGCGTCGGTGCGGGCGGCGTTGGAGAAGTACGTCGACCAGCTCCACCCGCCCAGCGAGATCAGCACCTTGAGGTCGGGGTGCTTGGCCTTCAGCTTGGCGAGCTGGCCGAAGTTGCCGTTGAGCGCCTGGCCGGGGGCATCGGCGACGCCGTCGACGCTCTCCTCGGCGGACACCGGCCGTTGGTAGTCGGCCCAGGCGTCGCCCTCGCCCGGCCCGCCGTCCACATAGCAGCGGCCGTCCTCGCTGACGTTGCCGAAGGCGTAGTTGAGGTGGGTGAGGCGGCTCGCCGCACCGGAGGCGTCGAGCTTCTTGACCGTGAAGGCCCGGCCGTAGATGCCCCACTGGGTGAAGTAGCCGACCCGGTGGTAGCCGGGCTGGCGGTCGGGCCTGGCGCCGGCGCTCGCCGCGGCGGGCGGGGCGGCGGTGAGCAGCAGGGTCGCCAGGGCGACGACGGCGGTGAGGCGGCGGTGACGCAATTGTCGCATCGGCACTCCCACGAGGGATCAAGCAGAATTAGTAAAGACACTTATCTGATTGATGAAGTTAAGCCGATCACGCTCTGCGGTCAAGAGCCGCCCATCCGCCGCCGTCCCCGCGGCGGACGGTCAGCCGACCTGGCTGTTGTCCTTGAGCGACCCCCAGCCGTGCCAACGGTCGATCTCGATCAGGGCGCTGACCCGACCACGATCACGCCGGGGATAGGGATTGCCCGTGTAGTGCCGGGACAGCCGGTCGATGTCCGCGAAATCCTCGTCGGCGCGCAACTCGGCGACGTGCCCGATGATGCTGACGTGGGTGTACCAGCCGGCCTCGTCCAGCACCGTGAGGGAGACCCGAGGATCGTTGCGGACGTGCTCCAACCGGCGGCGGCTCTCGTCCATGTTGACCAGGATCCGGCCGTCCTCCCAGAGGTACCAGGTCGCGGCGGACACCGGCTGACCATCACTGCGAAGCGTGGTGATGACGGCCGGGTTCGGCTTCTGCAGCATCTCGACCGCGGCCTCGGGAAGCGGTGGCTTGGACATGAATGCTCCTTTTCGCATGAGCGGTTACCCCTGCACGGTACGCACCCGCCCGGCCCCCGCACGGCAGGACGCGGATCGCGGCGTGCGGGAGGCCGAGGGGCTCAGTCGAGCCAACGGCCGTCGCGCATGAGGACGCGTCCCCGCAGCTCGTTGGCCTCCCGCCAGGCCAGGATGCGCCGCGGCCGGATCACGAAGTACTGGTAGGGCTCGGCGATTCCGCTCGGGTCGAAGCCGGTCCTGGTGGCGAACGCCGTACGCCTGTCGTGGCCGAGGTCGGCGGTGTCCACCGGCTCGGCGGCACCCTCGACGATGACGACGTCGCGCGTCGTGCCCAGGCTGAGTCGCACCCGGCCATCCCCCACCAGGTTGCGGCCGGTGACCGAGGCACGCGGCGTCGAGATGAGAAACACGCTGCCGTCCCAGAGGTAGGAGAGCGGGACGAGGTGCACGCCGTCGGGGGAGCCCGACGTGGCGACCCAGAGGTCGACGTCGTTCTCCAGTCTCCTGCGCGTGTCTCTCAGCCGCTCCTCACGCCCCCGCGGTGACGTGCTCGCCATGTCTTCCCCCGTCCACCTCGTGACCTCTGATCGGTTCGGTCGCCCCCGCCGCGACCAACGGCACGTCCGGCGCGTGACGCAGTCGGGCGAGGTCGTCCAGGCGCTGCTCCTCGGCGCGTGCGCGTCCCCAGGCGGCGAGACACATGGCTCAGCGCAGTTCCTGGATGCGGACCATGTTGCCGGCCGGATCGCGGAAGGCGCAGTCGCGGATGCCGTACGGCTGCTCGGTCGGCTCCTGGACGACCTCGGCGTCGCGGGCCTGCACCTTCTCGAAGGTGCCGTCCAGGTCCCGGGTGGCCAGCAGGATCCACCCGTAGGTGCCCTTGGCCATCATCTCGGCGATGGTGCGCCGCTCGTCCTCGGTGATGCCGGGGTCCGCGGCCGGCGGGGCCAGCAGGATGGACGTGCCGGGCTGGTCGACAGGGCCGACGGTGATCCACCGCATGGTCCCCTGACCGACGTCGCTGCGGACCTCGAAGCCGAGGACGTCGCGGTAGAAGGCCACGGAGGCGTCCGGGTCGACGTGCGGAAGAACTGTCGTGTGAATGGTGATGTCCATGCTGGCCATGCTAGGTAGGGCCCTCGGCCGGTACTTCTCGATTCCTGATCGATGCGGCGGGTGGCGGGCGCGGGCGCACCCGCGTGTGGGGTGTCCCGGCCGGCCGGAGAGGATGGGGCCATGACCGATCCCGTACTGCCCGGACGCGTTGTCGTCACCGGCGCCACCGGCAAGCTCGGCCGTGCCGTGGTCGCCCACCTGCGCGGCGTGGGCGTCGACGTGCTGGCGGTGGACCGCGTGGGCGGGCGCGATCCCCGCGACGTCGACGGCGAGTTCCTCCTCGTCGACCTGACCGACTACGGGCAGGTGGTGGAGGCGTTCACCGGAGGCGCCGACGAGCACCCCGGCGGCGTCGAGGCGGTCGTGCACCTGGCCGCGGTCCCGGCGCCCGGGCTGATACCCAACGCGACGACGTTCGCGAACAACTCCGCCGCGACGTACAACGTCTTCGCCGCCGCCCGGGCGGCCGGCATCAAGCGGGTGGTGTGGGCGTCCAGCGAGACCGTGCTCGGGCTGCCGTTCGACACCCCGCCGCCGTACGCGCCGGTCGACGAGGAGTACGCGCCGCGACCGGAGTCGACGTACTCGCTGAACAAGGCCCTCGAGGAGGAGATGGCGCGGCACTTCTGCCGGTGGGACCCGGAGCTGGTCATGGTGGGTCTGCGGTTCTCCAACGTGATGGACGTCGAGGACTACCTGCCGTTCCCCTCCTTCGACGCCGATCCGCGGTCGCGGCGCTGGAACCTGTGGGGCTACATCGACGCCCGCGACGGCGCCCAGGCGGTCGAGCGGGCGCTCGCGTACGACCGGCCCGGCGCGGACGTGTTCATCATCGCCAACGCCGACACCGTCATGAGCAGATCGAGCGCCAGCCTGATGGCCGAGGTCTACCCGGGTGTCGAGATCCGCAAGGAGCTCGGCGAGCACGAAACCCTGCTCAGCATCGACAAGGCGCGGCGGGTGCTGGGCTACGAGCCCCGGCATTCGTGGCGCGACCACGTCGACCAGTTGTAGGCCGCCTCGGAGCGAAACCAGGTTGTGCCGTACGCCCAGAATGTATGCGTGACCCTCGATATTGATCACGTGTACGTGCCGGTCAAGTTCGACCTCGGCGGCACGGTGCAGGACGTGGAACCGGCGCTCCCGCTGCTGGCCGCACTGGGCGCCACCTCGGTCGACGTCGTCCAGCACGAGGAGACCCGGGCCTACAACATCTCCTACCTGGCCACCCACCCGCCGGTGCTGCAGATCTCCCTCGGCACGTCGGCGGTGCGCATCGGCCGTACGACGTGGGCGACCAGCACCCAGATCGTGATCTACCCGGCGCTCGGCGTGATCTCGGTGGATCTGCGGTTCGCCGCGCCGGAGCCGGCGGTCAGCACCGAGGACATCTGCCGGTTCTACGACGACCTCGTGCGCGAGAACACCCTCGACTACTTCCGGCACCTGCGCGACCTGGACACCTTCCCGCCGAACCTGGCCGGGCACCTCAGCATGATCGAGGCCGAGCCCCGGGAGCACGGTGGGCTGACGGTGTCCGCCCACGTCCAGGCGGTCCGCGCCATCCTGCGCGAGTCGGCCGGCTTCGAGCCCCGGGAACGCCGCTACCCGTTCCAGAACATGCGCCAGTTCTTCGTCCTGCGCGGTCCCGAGCGGGCCGAGAACGAACCGCTCGTGGAGTCGTTGCTGCGGCTCTCCGCCCTGCCGGTGACCCCGGGCACGGCTGCCGACGACGGGCCGCTGCGCCTGCCCGGCCTGCTGGTCCGCACCACCG
Organism: Micromonospora sp. NPDC005252; assembly: GCF_042872475.1. NCBI lineage: Bacteria > Bacillati > Actinomycetota > Actinomycetes > Micromonosporales > Micromonosporaceae > Micromonospora > Micromonospora sp. NPDC005252. The sequence goes on from NZ_JBIAKN010000006.1 coordinate 378,373, forward strand.
GCTGGTCCACCGTGGCGGTCCTGCACAACGGGGTGGAGGGCGCGTCGGCGGCGGCCCGCATGGTCCAGGACATGTACGGCCAGATCCACGCCCAGTGGTTCTTCTGCCAACTGTGGGTGGGGGTGGACCCGAACGACCGCGACGAACTCGTCGGGCCGGGTCACTCGCTCGGCGCGCGCATCACCCAACTGGCGCGGGTGCAGTTGCAACTGAGCCGAGGGCTGGCCGAGGTCGGCAACGTCGACCTCATGTACCGCGATCCCATGCGCATCGCGGTGGCCACGTTCCTCATCGACGGGCTGCGGGTTCCCCGGCATCTCCAGGCCGCCCGGCAGCGCCTCGAACTGCTGCGCAGCAATCTGAGCCAGCTCTTCGGGTTGCAGACGGCGCTGTTCCAACAGCGCCTCCAGTGGCTGTTCTCGGTCACCGCGGTCGCCGGCGTCGCGGCGCTGCTGCCGGAGATGCTCCAGGTCGACAGCATGCGCTGGCGGATCGTGACCATCGCCCTGTTCGGCACGTTGGCGCTGTTCTGCTGGCTGCTGATCCGGCTGCTCGGCCGTGCGGACCTTCGCACGGACCGGCGGGCCCGGCCGACCCGGACGAGGCGGCGGACCGCCCGAACGAGGCGGTGGAGGCCCTGGGGGCGCGGCGTCGGCCGCCCTCCGGGCGATCTGGCATAACCATCGGGCGTACCGACAGACCGGGATAAAGGCCCCTCAGCGGGTACGAGACGGGACCGGGTCGGCGAGGGGGTGCGGCCATGGCCGTGGTGTCCTCTGGTCGCTCGCGCTCGCCGTTGAGCTCGTCGGCGCGGCCTCCCACTGGCCGGTGCCGCGTATCGGCCGTGCGCCGCTCGCCAACCTGGTCGCGGTCTCCGAGCGTCCTTCTCCCGCCGGTCGCCGTGACCGCCGTGGCGGCGCTGATCCTCGCTGGGATCGCCGTGGCCGACGGGCGGGTCCACCAGCGCGGCGCGGAGACCAACCCGACGCTGTGAGCCGGGCCGGAAGAACGTTGTGCGGCTGCTGGCGCTTCGCGTATGTTGGCGGGCACGCCGTCGAGCCGAGAGGAGGTCAGAACAATGTCCGATGTTCTGCGCCCCCTCCGCGTATCGGCGTCCACGCGGATCTGACCCGGGGCGCTCGCTTTCCGGAGGTTCGCCATGACCAGTCTGGTCATCCGCCCGCTCGTCGCGGGCGAGGAAAACCTGTTCGACTCCATGACCGATCCGCTGCCCCAACTGCGGCAGATCGCGTACGCCGACGGCATCACCGGCGGCGGCTACCGGCCCGAGAACACCTGGATCGCCCTGCGCGACGGCCGGGTGGTCGGGCGGGCGGCCTGGCTCCTCCCGCCCGGGGCGGTGGGCGCTCCCTGGCTGGAGCGGTTCGACCTGGCCGCCGAGCCGGAGGTCGGCGCCGCGTTGCTGCACGCTGCCCACGAGGCGCTGGGCGGCCCCGGTCGGTACTACGCGGCTCTGCCCGCGCACTGGCGGCGTCGACCCGAGGTGCTGGCCGTGGTCACCGCGCCGATGGACGCGGCCCGACTCGCCGGCCTGGTCGAGGTGGGTGAGCGGCTGCGGTGCTCGTGGACGGGCACGCCGCTGCCGGCGACCTCCGGCCGGTACACGTTCCGGCCGCCCGTCGACGCTGCCGAGATCAACGCCCTGGTCGCCCGGGTCGCCGTGCCGGACGTGCTGACCGGCGCGGAGATCGCGCGTGCCGTCGGCGGCGTCGACCTGGCCACCGATCCGCTGGCCTGGCTGGGGGAGTCGACCGACCAGTGGCGCGTCGGGGTGCAGGCCGGGCAGCCGGTGGGTCTGGTCGGCACGGCCGGCGACGCCTGCTACCCACTGCTGGCGTACCTCGGCCTGCGCGACGACGCGGCGCGCGGTGAGCTGCTGGCCGAGGCGGTCCGGGTGCTCGCCGCCGGAGGCGCCCGGGAGGTGATCGCCGACGTGGACGCCCACCGCGTCGCGGTGCTCGCGGAGTTGGAGCGCACCGGGTTCCGGCAGCTCCGCGCGCGCGTGCTGTTCGCGCCGCCGGCCGAGAAGGCGTAGCCACTCGGGGGTGCGCCCCGCGTCACCCGGGGCGCACCCCGCACCGGCGGCACCGTCGGGGCGGACCGGACCGAGACCGTGCCCTCACCGCACGCCCGCTGATCCACCGGTGATCAAGAGGTTCGCGTCACGACACGCCGGTGGGATGACGCAAACCTCTTGATCACCGAGGCGGGGCGGGGGAGGAGGAGGCGGGGGTGAGGGTGTTCAGGTTTGTTTGGTGGGTGGTGTTGGACTGGATCACTGTGGTGGCCAGTGTGGTGGTGGCCGGGTGGACGCCGCCCTTCTGCTCGGCGGTGGCGACCCGGACCGTCTGCGTGAGGTACGCGCGCAGGTGCGCGGCCAGCAGGCGGTGGAACGTCTTCCCGGTGGCCGACCGCAGCGCGGCCAGCTCGTCGGCGGTGACCATGCCCGGCATGTCGTGGCCCTCGTGCGGGTTGGTCGTCGGCGCTCCCGCCTCGACGAGCAGTTGCCGGGACCGGGTCAGGTCGGCACGGTTGCTGGCCCGCACCTCGGCGGCCAGGCGTCGCCAGGCGGGGTCGGTGGTCCGGGTTGGCACCAGGTCCAGCACCGGGAGCAGCCGGTCCGTCAACGCCGCCGTCAGTTGCAGCCAGGCGATGTCGGTGGGGCTGAAGGAGCCTGCCGATCCGACGTTCGACGGTGTGGACGCGGCCGGCGCGACAGTGGGTGGCCCGGCGCTGTGCGCGGTGCCGGGAGACCCGCCGGCGCAGCCGGCGACGAGCACCGCCGCCGTGAGCAGCGCGGCGTGAGCGCGCATGCGGCCTCCTTTCGCCCACGGCGGGCGGGCCCGGCGTGACCGGACCCGCCCCTCCGTACGACGGTGTCGGCTCAGATCGGCCGGCCGTCGTGCCCGCACTTGATGACCGGACGGATGCAGTCCTGGACCCGGCGGGCCATCTCCGCGGTCGGCCAGGCGTTGAAGAAGTCGCCGTGCATGGTGTAGCCCGGACCGGAGGCCAGCCGGAAGTGCGACGGGTCGCCGTTGACCGGGTACCGCAGCACCTGCCGCAGCTTCGGCACGTGCACCGGGTGGGTGCTCGGGCAGGCCTGGTTCACCGGGTACGCCAGGTGGCTCTTGTGGTCCGGGGAGTCCAGGTCCCGACCGTTCCAGCACTGCGGGAAGTCCAGGTACGACTCCAGCATCGTGCCGGCCGGGCAGTTGACGAAGTCCTTCGACGGCGGCACCTGCCCGGCGTGCAGGCAGGACCAGCGGGCGATGCTGTCGTTCGGCCCGGTGGCCTTCGCGTTGCCCGCGACGAGTCGCAGGCCCTGCGGGATCGGTTGGGTGTTGGCGACGACGTCGGCGCGGACCCCTTCACCGAGGTAGTAGAACGTGGCGATGGCCGGCTCCACCGCGACGTTGTCCCGGTAGAGGGTCGGCACCCAGTACGACGAGACGTCCACCGCCGGGTTGCAGGTGCTGGTGGACCTCACCAGGTCGGGAAGCGTGGTGTTGCCGTTCGTCACCGTGCTGCCGAAGAAGCTGTGCATGTGTGAGGCACCGGGCAGCCCGGGAAAGACGATCGGGTCGTCGGGCAGCCGGTGGCTGTACGCGCAGTCGGCGGGGAACTCGGCGACCCGGATGACGTTGGCGACCGGGGCGGCGTCGGCCCGGTCGGTGGTCCAGGCCAGGTACGTGCCGAGGAGCGTCAGCAGGGCGCCGATCGCCGTGGCGATGCGTAGCCGGCGGGGGACGTGGGAGAGGGGTGCGGCCCTGTCCATCTCGTGACTCCTGTCGGGGACGGGTCAGGGACAGCTCCGACGCCGCCGCCGAAAGACGTCGGAGAGTGTCCTGGCCGAAAGGGGGTGGTGGCCCGGGAACCGGGGCGAGAGAGCGCTCTCACCACATCAGACTGTTCCCCACGTCGACGGTTGTCAATACGTGCGCAGTTGGTGGAAACCGCGGCGGGAGGGGCAGCCCGACACCTCGGACTGCCCCTCCCGTGGAACGAGGACGTCAGAAACCGAGTACGGCCCGCCCGCCGACCACGGGCAGCCGCACCTCACTGTCGTTCGGCGCGACCCGCAACTCGGTGCCGCCCAACGGCAGCAGCGTGTACTCCTGGTCGCTGGAGAAGACGACCACCCCGATCCGGTGGCCCGCCGGGAAGATGTAGTCCTTGGGCTCCATGGTCCAGCGGTAGTCGTACAGCTTGCCCTGCTTGACCGGCTCGGTGCGCGCGGCGCTCTTGCGGTTCTGCGGGTCCATCCAGCCGCGGGTCACCACGGTCGGCGCGGCGGTCGACCCGGCCGGGCCGTAGTCGACCAGGTACGCGGTGAGGTTCGCGTCCGGCTTGTTGTCGATCGCCATCCGCAGCCGCATCTCCGGGCGCCCCGAGATGCGCACGTTCTGCGTCAGCGCGGGGGAGCGGTACGCGAGCCGGTTGGCGCTGGCCGTGTCCGGATCGGCCACCAGGGTGTCCGGGTGGATGGTCCGTCCCTCGTCGACGAAGCTCTGCTCGACCTTGGCCTTCGGCGGCTTGCCCGTGGTCAGAGCGCCCGGCGCGGTGGCGTCGGTCGCCGCGAACCGCAACCCGACCTCACGCGCGGCGGGGTCGGGCCAGTTGGCGTACGTGGTGTAGGCCCGGTCCTCGCGCTGGAGCACCGCGGTCGGCTCGTCCATGATGCCGTTGCGCACGTTCCACAGCCAGAAGTCGAACCAGCGGTTCTCGGTCTGCTTGTAGGTCCAGGTGTGGCCGTCCGGAAGCGTCACCGAGGCGCTGCTACCCGGACCGCCGTGCCCACCCTGGTGCAGCCAGATCTTGCGCGGCACGTCGCGCTTCGCGAGCTCGTCCCACCAGCCGGCGAAGTGCTCGGTCTTCACGTTCCAGTCGTTGAGGCCGTGCACGACGAAGACGCTGGCCTTGACGTCGCGGGCGTCCAGGTAGTCGCGGTCCTGCCAGAACTTGGAGTAGTCACCGGTGACCCGGTCCTGCTCGGCGGTGATCGTCGCGAGCTCGTCGGCGCAGGGCCCCTCGGCGCGCGCCTGCCCGGCCGTGTACTGGGCCAGGATGTCGAGGTCCTCGCCCTGGAACGTGCCGGGCGCGACCACCAGACCGTTGGCCCGGTAGTAGTCGTACCAGCTGCTGATCGCCGAGACCGGCACGATGGTCTTCAGGCCCTTGACCCCGGTGGTGGCCACCTGGTTGGGCAGCGTCCCGTTGTAGGAGACGCCGGTCATGCCGACCGCGCCGGTGGTCCACCCGGCGGTGACCGGTGCGCCGTTCACGTCGTACGCCTTGGCCCGCCCGTTGAGCCAGTCGATGACAGCCTTGGTGCCGAGCGTCTCGGCCTGGTCGCCGCTGGTCGGGCAGCCGTCCGAGTCGCCGGTGCCGACACTCTGGCCGAGCACCACCGCGTACCCACGCGGCACGTAGTAGTCGTCCAGCGAACCGGGCAGGTTGGCCTTCGCCTGCGCCCGCTGGGCTTCCACCTCGACCACCCGCCGCCCCGAGCGGTCGGTCACGCCGTTCTGCGGCAGGTCGTCGACCAGCACGCTCGGGTACGGCACGTCACCCCAGGTGCCCTTGCGGTACGGGCTGTGCTCGAAGATGACCGGCACCTTGAAGCCCTGGGTGGCGGTCTCCCGGGGGCGGGAGATGTCGATCGCCACCCGGTCGGGACGGCCGTCGTGGTCGGTGTCCACCGGGGTCTGGACGAACACCCGCTCCTCAATGGCGTCCGCGAGCGAGAACACCGGTTGGGTCATGCCGTCGGCCACCACGATGCCGGTGGGCGCGGAAGGCGTGGGCGGAGCGGCCGCCGCGGTCGGGGCTGTGCTCAGCACCAGGGCGCCGGACACGCCGACGCTGAGCAGTGCGAGATGGCGGGGTCGACGCATGCGCGTCTCCCTTCGGTCGGGCTGGCTGCCGGGTCCCGGCACGGACCAATCACGAAGATCCATTCGTCGCCATGCTAGGTGCGAGTGGGCGTCGCGTCGATCCCCTCGGGCCGCGCCCGCGCTCGTTACTGGCCCTCCCAGACCGCCTTCGCGCCTGAGTCGCCGGTACGGACCACGTAGTACACGGCGATGGCGGCGGCCACCACCGACAGCACCTGCAACACCAGCGTCAGCGCCTTACCGGAGCGCGCGCCCTCGGCGCCGCGCGGCGCGGCGAACCAGACCAGCGCCAGCGCCACGACCCCCAGCCCGATCGCGGCGTAGAGGGTGAGGTCGCCGAAATCCTGGTGCGCCTCCAGCTTCGGGACGAACTCGGGCGTGACGCGGTTGGCGGAGCGCAGGCGCGCGAAGAACGCGTCGCCGGTGAGCTTCGCCAACAGGGCGGCGACCGGCGCGCCCACGGCGAGCAGGCCCAGCACCCAGCGTGTGTGCGGCCGGATCGGCGCGACGAGCGCGTACGCGACCGTCAGGAGGGCCAGCAGCGGCACGAACACGACCGCGGCGTGCAGCACGAGAGGGTGGGCGGGGATACCCATGAACTCCTCGAACATCGGCGTCTCCTCCGAAAGGGGTGGACGTCGATCGTCCGGGAAGGACGTTATCGGTCGCGCGCGGACGTGTCAGCCCTCGGGCTCGCCTCAACTGCGCGAGCGCGGCAGGCAGTCCTTCTTGTACTTCAGGCCCGATCCGCACCAGCACGGGTCGTTGCGCTCCGGTGGCCAGGGGACCCGCGAGCTGGGTCGCGCCGACACCTCGACCGCGTAGCCGGCCCGGATCGCCGCGTCGGTCGGGTCGCCGTCGCGGCGACCGGCGAACGCGTCCAGGCCGGCCACTGTCGCTCTGAACACGCCCAGCCCGGTCCGGCCGGCACTCGTCAGCCGTACCAGCTCCTTCTCCAGCCTGGCCCGGTGCGCGTCCCAGTCCGGCCCGTACACGTCGGTCAGCTCGGGGTGCTCGGCGAGCAGGCGGTCGAACTCGGCCCGGGGCCAGAGGAGCAGATCAGAATCGGCGCCCTGACGCTCTGCGGCCCGGCGGACGAGCTGGTTCTCCAGGCGGTCGGCCAGATCGTCCTGCCGGTCGTGCGGCAGGTTGAGATTCCGGCGTACCCGGTGGCGCTGTTGCAGCAGGAAGAAGAGCACACCGGGCGCGTCCGGCGGGCCGACCTCCGGGTCGGCCACAGCCCCGGCCCGCTCACCCAGCAGGGTGTCGACCGCCTCGCTGAGCCAGGTCTCGGCGATCGCCGAACGGCCGGCCGCGTCCAGCGCCGCGCTGATGTAGGCGGGCGCGTCGGGCTGCGTGAGCAGCAACGGCCGCAGCGCGGTCAGCTCCGCCATCGCCTCGTCGTCCCGACCGCCGGCCTGGAACATCACCCGGGCCCGCAGCGCCCGGACGACGCCGGCCCGGGGATCGTCGGCCGACGGGTACGCCGCGAGCGCCTCGTCCGCGTACCGCAGCGCGGCATCGGGCCTGGCCCGGATCTGGGCGATCTCGGCGGCCAGGGTCAGCGCCTCCCCGGCGTCGTCCGGATCCTCCAGGCGGCCCTGCCGGGCCGCCTCGGCGACGTCGGCGGCGACACCGAGCGGGTCGGCCGCCCCGAGCGCCGAACGGCGGAGTTCGGCGAGGTCAGCCTTGGTGAGTACGTCTCTCGTCGGCACGACCTCACGGTACGTCGGCGTGCTTCCGCCCGGCCGAATTATGGCCATCTGCCGTCAACCAGACCTCGATAGCGTCCGGTCGTCAGTTTCTCGACCAGATCGCACAAAGGGACTTCAAGGGTGACGCGCGCACGTCCCGCTGTCCGCTCGTGAACCACCTGGATGCTCGCCGGTCGGGGGCGGATGCCTCGGTGAGCGATATGACTCTGAGGTATATCTATACCTCAGAGTCATAACGCTCGAGGTAGTCTCCGCCCGCACGGACCTCACGCTGCGTAGCGGCCCGGCCATGCCGCCGGTGCGCAGTCGTCAACCCGCCATGGCCGGCAGAGCCGCCCAGGTCGGCTACGGAAAGCCTCCGAGGTACGCCGGCATGTGCTGCGGGCCGAGACGTGTCGATCAGAACTCCTCGTACACCGCCGGGTCTTGATCCGCGAGCCGCCCGTCCGGGCGGCCCAGCGCGGTGATGGCCTCGACCTCCGCGTCGGTGAGCTTGATGTCGAAGACGTCCAAATTCTCGATCTGGCGCTGCGGGGAGGCGGCCTTGGGCAGTGGGATCACCTGGCGGGCCACGTGCCAGGCGAGGATGGCCTGCGCCGGGCTGACGCCGTGGCCGGCCGCGATCTCCACGATCGTGGGGTGCTCCTGCAGGTCGTTGCCGTGCCCGAGCGGACTCCAGCCCTGCACGAGGATCCCGTGCTCCCGGTGGTAGTCGATCGCCTCCTGCTGCGGGAAGTACGGGTGCACCTCGATCTGGTTGACCACCGGGGCGACCCCGGTCTCGGCCACCAGCCGGTCGATGTGCTCGGGCAGGAAGTTGGACAGGCCGATGTGTTTCACCAGCCCGCGCTCCCGAGCCTCGATCAGCGCGCGCCACGCCTGCACGTACAGGTCAACCTTGGGGTTCGGCCAATGGATCAGGTAGAGGTCGATCCGGTCCAGGCCGGTGCGGTACACACTCTCCTCGATGGTGGTCAGCGCCTCGTCGTAGCGGTGGTGCCGCCCCGGCAGCTTCGACGTGACGATCAGCTCGTCGCGTACGCCGCCCGCCGCACGAGCGGCCCGACCGACCGCGCCCTCGTTCTCGTAGTTCACCGCGGAGTCGATCAGCCGGTAGCCCGCCCGGATCGCCTGCCCGATCGCGTCGACACCCGCCGCGCCGTTCAGCCGGTACGTGCCGAGCCCGATCGCCGGCAGGGTGGTGCCGTCCGCAGCCGTAAGGTGGGGAATCGTCATGATTGGACCCTACCCGTGGGACGTTGGCGGTGTGCCGCAGCGTTGGCGCCACCACCAATGACAGCGCCGATGCCGAATGCGCTTACCGATTGAGGTCGGCGAGCATGCGCTGGTACGCGATGGGGTGCACGACCGGAACGGCGTACTGTCGGGCCTTCTTGGCCTTGCCGGACATCGAATCGGGGTCGGCAGCCACCAGGAGGCGGGTCTTCTTGGTGACGTTGTCGCCAACCTGCAGCCCCGCAGTCCGAGCGTCCTCTTCCCAGGACCAGCGTGGTGGTTCCATCGCCCCGGTGAAGACGATCACGTCGCCGGGTCGGAGCCGCCAGTTGGTGTGCGGCCGGGTCACGTCGGCGTCACGAGCGGTCTTGAGGGCATGGTCGACGTCGAAGGCCTGCAGCCCGAGCAACGAGGCAACCTGGTCCAGATCGTGGCGTTCGGCCGACGTGAGGACGTTGTCCTCCAAGGCCACAGCCGCCAGACTCGCCAGGTAGGTGCGGTGCAGGTGGTCGACGTCGACTCGGGCGAGGCCGAGGTCTTCGGCCGTGGCGACGAGCGCGTCCGCCTCACTGTTGGAGATGTGCCGGTCAAGCAATGCCCGGTCGAGCAGGTCCAGGTACGCGTCACCCTGCGGTTCGCGGAGCCGCGGAAGCCGGTCCACCAGACGGGCCAGGAAATGCTCTTCCCGGTGCCCCAGTTCGCGGCGCGGCACCGGCACCACTGCTTCGGCGGCCAAGGGCGGCCAGGGGGCAGCCGCAGCGGCGTCGATGACGGACGTCCACGGCGGTGGCGTTCCCGCGTCCCGCAGGTAGCGGGCCAGAAGCTGCGCGGCTGCCCGCGCGTCGTGCAGAGCGGAGTGTGCCTGGTGCGGTGGCAATCCCGCTGCGCGACAGCAGTCGTGCAGGCTGCGGCCGGCCGACGGCAGGAAGTGCGCGGCCAGCCGCATCGTGCACAATCCCTCTGCGGGGCTGATCGGCGGTTCAATCTGCAGCCGGCGGTACTCGGCGAGGAGGAAAGCGGCGTCGAAGTGCAGGTTGTGGGCGACCAGCACCCTCCCGCGAAGGAGACCGGCGAGGTGACCTGCGAGCCGGCTGAACTGCGGTGCGCGCCGTGCCTCGGCGGCCGAGATGCCGTGGATGAGTTGCGGGCCGAGGTCCCGGTCGGGGTTGACCAGGCTGCACCACTCGTGCGTCACCTGCCCGGCGTCGTCGAGGTGGATGACGGCGACCTCCACCACGCGGTCGTGCCAACTGGTGCGCAGGCCCGTCGTCTCCAGGTCGATAACTGCGTACACGTCGAGTCGACTCCTTAGATCGTGGCCGGAGCGGAATTGTCGGCGGCCGCGCGCAACCAGGCCAGCCACCGTGCGGGCAACGGCTGGGGTTCGCCCAGAGCGCGCAGGTACCTTCGGCGATACCGCGCCTGCTCGGTGTCCTGCCAGAGCTGAGCGGTCATGGCGACAGCCGATGTCAGGGCCAGCGCCGTCCCCGCGACCGGCGAGGCGGCGCGGGGCTGCACGGCGAGCCGGACCGCCAGATCCTCGTGATCCGGCACCTCGGTGTGCCAGGCGAGTGGGGCGAGCTTCGACGTGGACACCGCACGCTGCCGGTCGACCGCTTCGGCGTAGGCGGACCGGTGCTCAGTGATCTCCGTGAGGAGCTCAGGGATGGTCAGTACGTACCCCCGCAGCGTGCTGACCAGTTCCGGTGGCAATACGTCAGCGAGCCTGTCCAGAATCGCGACCGGCGTCTCCCGGTCCCACCCCACCAGGCATCGCCCCTGCAACATCCACATGATCCGAGTGAGCTGGTCGTGCTGCGCGGCGTCATCGAGGCGTACCACCCACGCCCCGCCGGCACGTCCGGTCGGGCCGAGCCGCCACACAGCCAGGGACTCGGCGCCGTCCGTGTCGGGGCCGATGGCGAGAACAGCGTGACCACGCGCCCCGGGTACGTAGTCAACGGGTATCGAAAGTTCGCTCTCTGCTTCCTCGGGTGCTGCCATTCCGCATCCTTCATGATCGGCGACGGGAGCATCACAGTAGGTGTCAACGTGGTCACACCGGCTCAACCGGAGCGGCACCTCATCGCGCGCAGTGTCCAGACGCGAGTGACTGAAAAGATCACGCGTGCGGTGCGAGTGGGTCAGGACGTCGCGGTGACCGGCGGCTGCCGTGTTCATGGGGTCAGTTCGTGGTGCTGGCGGTCGGTTGGAGGTGCGTGAGCAGGGTGCCCACCTCGGTGTGCAGGCGCCGTAGCTCCGCCGCTGTCGGGGCCAGCTCATAGCAGTGATGGTGCGTGGCGGTGGAGAGCGTCGCCCAGGCGAACGCCACCCGCCGGGCGGTTTCAGTGCCCGGCCCGAGTCGGCCACGCAGCATCAACTGCTTCGCGCGGCCCTGCGGGCATACCGCCACGGCCGGCTTGACCCGCTGCCAGTAGCCGTCGACGCCGCCCTCCAGGGCGAGCCGGATCAGGCAGGCGCAGGCCCGAGGCCACCAACCGGCGCTGACCGCCGCGGCACCGAGCAGACCGGACCCGCGCAACAACTGGTCGGCCGCCGCCAGGCAGCGCTGCGGCGTCGGCGCGGTCACGACAGCGCCGCCGCGAGGAGGCGGGCGTCCGCGACCAGGCCGGGCAGATCCCCCAGGTTCGCACCGTGCACGCCCTCCCGGCACGCCTGGTACGCGTTCACCGCACGTCTTCCGTGCCGGCGGCCGAGCCAGCCGAGCACCTCGCCGCCCTTCTCGGCATCGTCGAACGCCGCCATCGCGACGATGGTGGCCAGCCGACGCGACGCGTCCACGATGGCCGCCTCGATGTCGGCGTGCGGAACGCCCCGCGCCACCCGGGTCCGCCAGACCGTCCGGTGGCAGGCAGCCTCCACCGCCGAGCGGCACAGCTCGGCGACCACTGGCCCGCGCACCTCGGCGGGGATCTCCTCGTTCCGCGACAACGCGTGCGCGTCGTCCAGGTAGCGGGCCACCGGGTCGGAGCCGGGCCGCAGCGTCACCACCGACTTCTCCGCCCGGGTCACCTCGATGATTCGCGCCTTGCCGATGTCGAGCCGGCGCACCGCGTCCGGCAAGCGCGTGTCGTGGGTGAAGACCACCACCTGCCGCTGCTCGGCCAGCGCGGCGAGCACCCGCGCGAGGCCGTCCACCTTCGACGGGTCCATGCTCTGCACCGGGTCGTCGACCACGATGAACCGGAACGGGCTCTCCGGGGCGCAGCTACGCGGCAGGAAGGTCGCCAACCCGAGCGCCTGCATCTCACCCTGGCTCATCACCCCGAGGGCCGTGCCGTTGTCGGCGCCGTCCACGCTGACCGGGAAGACCACGCGCCGCCGGGTGTTCGCGCCTTCCAGCGTCATCGCACCCAACTCGACGTTGCTCTCCTGCCGCAGCTGCGCCCAGATCTGCTGGGAGTGCTCCGCGAACGGCGCGACCCGCTCGTTGCGGATCTGCGTACCGGCGTCCTTCAACCAGGCGCGCGCGGCCTTCAACCGGGTCAGGGTCGCCTCCCGCGCCGGCAGCCCGTCGGCGGCGGCCACCCACTCGCGCACGTCGGCCGCCGCGGCCCGCCAACCGGTGTCGCGCTGCCGCAGGAACCCTTCGGCGTACGCGCGGGCCGCGTCCGCCGCGGTCACCACCGCCGGGTACCGCGCGGCCAGGTGGTCGGCCAGTTCGGCCGGCTCCCCAGGTACGCGCCGCAGCGCGGCCACGGCGTCACGCAGTGCCCCGACCGTCGGCTCCGACCCGGGGCCCTCGGGCACCACGAGGTCGTCGATCAGGTGGTGCGCCTGCCGCAGCAGAGCCGTCAGCCGGGTCGTCGCCGTCTGGGCGGCGACGCTGCGCTGCCGCAGCTCGGTGAGCGACTGCGCGGCGGCGGCACGCCACCCGCCGTCCAGGGTGCCGGTGGCGCACACCGGGCACGACCCGTCGCCCTCGTCGTCGTGGTGTTCGAGGGCGAGGCGGAGCAGCTCGGCGCTACGCAGCGCGGCCCGGGACCGGCCACCGTCGTAGCGCAGCGCCTCCGCCGCCGCCTCCCGCAGCTGACCGGCCAGCCGGGTCACCTCGTCGACCGGCGGCGGGGCGAGGGCGGCGAGCTCCCGGCAGAGCAGCACCTCCCGGTCGGCGGTCGCCTCGTCCGGCTCGTCGAGGATCGCCGTCACCGCGCCGAGGTCGACCGCACCCCGGCCACGCAGCAGAACGGCGGTCCGCCGAGCCCGATCGTCGGCGATCCCCGCAAGCGCGTCGGCCAGGGCGGTGCGCTGTGCGCGTACCTCCTTGACGGTGGTGTCGTGCGGCCGGGCGGCGCGCAGCAGACGCTGGTCGGCGTCGGTCAGCGCGTCCAGGCCGAGGATCGCGAAGAGCGCGTCGAAGAGCTGGCTCTGCGTGCCAGCGGCGAGCTTGCCCAGCTCGGCGGCGGTGAGGAACGGCCGGTACAGCTCCAGCGGGCGGGCCAGACCCAGCTCGGAGAGGCCGGTGTGCCGACCCTGGGCGCTGGTGACGGTCACCTCGGCGTCGGCCAGTTCGGCCCCGACCGGCCACGCACGGTTCACCCGCGTCGGCGTGGCCACCCCGTCGACCCGCAGCTCGACGTCGACCCAGCACGGGTCCGGGCTGTGCAGGTTGCGCCATCCCGTACGCCAGACGCTGGTCTTGTCGGCCCACCTGGCGCTGTCACCGGTCAGGGCGAGCTCGACGGCCTCGGCGAAGCTGGACTTGCCGGAGCCGTTGCGGCCCACGACCAGGGTGAGGCCCGGGCCCGGGTCGACCTGGAGGGTCCGCTCCGGACCGACGCCGCGGAACCCGGCGACGGTCACCGACTTCAGCCAGATCCGCTCCGCCGGACCGTCGTCGGTAGGGAGGCGGGTGTCGAGCCGGGTCGGGGTGCCGGCGAGGGCGGCGGTCAGGTCGTCTTCGCCGGTGAGCGCGGCGAGGACCAGCTCGGCGGTCTCGGTCGGTACGTCAGCGGCGGCGAGCCGGTCGAAGATCAGCTCGATCAGGGGCGTGGTGGGCGGGGGAGGCTGGGTCATGGTCGTCTCCAGGCGTGTGGTGTCCGCGGACCGACGGGTCGTCGGTCCGCCCGGGTGAGCGGTGGATGTGCGTTACCGTGGTCGCGCGGTCAGAGCGTGACGTTCGCGTGCCAGTCGCGCAGGAACGCGTCGACCAGGGCGTGCGCCCGAGGACGCAGGTCGAAGGACTCCTCCTGCCGCCGGCGGGCCATGTGCGACAGGCCGTCGGCAGCCTCGTTGAGGGCGTGGCCGCTGTGTCCCTTGACGTGCGCGAACGTCAGATCGGGGCGGCGGGCCACCTGCTCGGCGAGCCGGACCAGGGTGGGCTGGTCCGACCAGCGGCGCTCCCGGAGGCTGTAGCCGGCCGGCATCGCGCCGGTCTCGCCGGCCTGCCAGCGGCGCAGATAGCGCAGGGCGGCGAGGCTGTCCAGCAGTACGGTCATGCCCGCTGGCACCTCGTCATACCCGGTGAGCAGGTAGTCGACCGCGCGTAGCTCGTTGATCAGCACCCGGGAGACGCCGGTCGGGTCGAGCCGACCGGTGCCCCGGCCGAGCAGGCCGTAATGGCCGTCGCTGACGACGTACCCGATGCCGCCGACGCGGCCCTTCCAGCTGGCGTCGGTCGCGGCGACCAGCGGCGCGGACGTCGCCGCCCAGCGGACCACCCGGCCGCGGCCGCGCTGCTGGTCGTCGCCGGACCGGCGGTGGATGCCGTGGTCGGCGGCCAGCCGCTCGGCGGTGTCGAGCAGCTCACCGGTGGAGGTCAGCTCGTCGTAGTGGGCGGCGGTGAGGGCCAGGCGGAGGGCGTCGCCGATGCGCTGGCAGTCGTCGCAGCGGGTAGGGCGGGTGAAGGCGCGCAGGGTGAGTGCACGGTCGTGCAGGGGAGGGGGGAGCAGGGCCAGGGTGCGGAGGAACTCATCGGGACGCACGACGCCTCCTGACGTCTCACGGGGGAGGGAGAGCTTGTTGCGCGCTACAAAGCTGATGGCGTAGATGAATCAAGCGGGTGCGATGGTCCAGTTGCCGTCGGCCGTCACCTGCACGAGCGCCGGCGCCGTCAGCGGACGGACTCCCGAGTAACCGCCGATCTCGTTGACCAGCAGGCCGCCCTCGCCGGTTTCCAGCGAGTAGGCGTGCACCACGAAGTTGGAGCTGCCCCGGGAGTGGGTGATCTTCACCGCGCTGGCTTCTCCGCCGAGGACGATGACGTTGTCGCCCTTCCCCGACGCCTTTCCTGAAAGGGCTTTGGTGGCCATCTGGTCCACCGATCCGATGGTCAGGGTCCAACTGCCGGTCGCCTCGACCTCGAACTGAGTGGTGAGCGCACCGTCCTCAAGGTTGATCCAGCGCTTGCCGCTGTACGAGCCGATCGCGTTGACCAGCAGGCCGTCGGGCCCGTCACTGCGCAAGACCGTGTTGCTGCTGCATCGACAGGTGAACTTCACGACGGCCAGGTCGGTCAGCTCGGGAATCCGCACCACGTCATCACCCCGCCCCTTGATCACCTTGGGCTTTGGCGCCGGCGGGGTCGTGGTCGGAGCCGCCGCCGTCGGCGGGGCGCTGGACGGAGCCGCCGTCGTCGGGGCCGCGGTGGTCGGCGACGCCGTCGTGGCAGCGGGGGTGGGACTGCTGGAGCTCGCGCCGGTCGAGGGTTTCCCGTCATCGCTACTCACCGCCCCGATGACCGCACCGCCGCAGCAGAGGGCGATGACCAGGGCGATACCACCCACCGCCCACGCCCGGACGTGGGACCTCTTGCCAGGCGTGGTCGGGACAGGGGCGCCGAGCAGCATGCCGCCCGCAGGGGTGATGGACGTCGGATCGGCATTGGGCGGGACCTGAGGCTGCGACGGGTCGGCGGGGTCGCCCGCCGGCATCGGAGTGGTCGGGTCGGTCACGGCAGGACTCCTCTGTGAACAAGTGGCGCGGTGTGAACAGCCGGGGATGCCGGGGCGGGCAGATCGGTGCCCGCCCCGGTGCGGAAGCGGAAGGTCAGCCGAGGGTGACGTCGACGCCGCCGGAGAACATCGAGTCGTGCAGCTCGAGCTTGGCGAGCTTGACGTTCTTCGGGATGTCGAAGACCACGACGCCGGTCACCTGGTTGCCGGGGTTGATGTCGTTGAGGAACGTCTCGGCGTTCTTGTTCGCATAGATCGCCGCGCCGGAGTCGGCGGAGTACTCGGTGCCGTCGGCCGCGTACGCCTTCTGACTGCTGCCGTCGAACATCTGGGCTTCCTTGCCGATGTTCTTCACGTTGACCGTGACCAGGCAGAACTGGCCCTGCGCCTTCGCGCCGAGCACGTCGCTGCCGATCTTGGCGACGCCGCACTTGGACGACTTGACCGTGAACTCGAACTTCCCGTCCCGGGCCGGCTGCCCGATCTTGGCGGTCTTCGTCGGCTTCTCCTCGGCCTTGGCACCGCCTTCGTCGCCGCTGGAGCTGCTCGCCTTGGTGTCGCTGCTGGAGTCGCTCGCCTTGTCGGCGGCACCGGAGCCGCAGCCCAGGGCGATGAGGCCGGTGGCGAGCAGAGCGAGAGTGGTGGTCTTGCGCATCGTTGTCCTCCTGAAGTGAGCGTTGCGGGGTCAATGAGAGCATCGTCCGACAACACTGTCAACAGACAATCTCGTGCTTGACAGATGTGCGAGACTTTCGGCGTGCAGGAGAACCCGACCATCACGGCAGCGGAGATCGCCCGGCTCGCCGGTGTCGGTCGCGCTGCGGTCAGCAACTGGCGTAAACGGCACCCCGACTTCCCCGCCCCGGTGGGCGGGACGACGGCGAGCCCCGAGTTCGACCTGATCCAGGTCGAACAGTGGCTACGCGCCCAGGGCAAGCTCCCCGAGCTCGCCACCGCCGACCGGCTCTGGCGACACCTCGCCGCGGCCAGCGACTCCCCGGCCGGCGGTCTCGCGGCGGTCGGCGCTTTCCTGCTAGCCCGTCAGCGCGGCTCCCGAAGCGGCAACCCCGACGCGCAGCTAGCACCGCTACTGCCCGACGTCGACGCGCTCGCCAACGAGCTGGGCCCGCAGGGCGCGTTCGACGAGCTGTGGCAGCGGTTCTCCACACCCGGGCCCGGCCGCCCTTTCGCCACCCCCGACGACCTCGCCGACCTGATGATCGGGCTCGCCAGCGTCGGCGGCGGCTCAGTCCTGGACCCGGCCGCCGGTTCCGGCGCCATCCTGCGAGCCGCCGTCCGCGCTGGTAGCACCTCCGTGTACGGGCAGGAACTCGACGAGGGCCTGGCCAAACTCGCCGGCCTGTGGTTGGCGCTGCACGACGTACCCGGCGAAGTCTGCGCCGGCGACACCCTGCGCGCCGACGCCTTCGCCGGCCGCGCTGTCGACGCCGTCGTCTGCCACCCACCGTTCGGCGCCACCAACTGGGGCGACGAGGAGCTCGGTCACGACCCCCGCTGGATAGTCGGCACCACCCCCCGCACCGAACCCGAGCTGGCCTGGGTACAACACGCCCTGGCCCACCTGCGGGTCGGCGGACACGCCGTCCTGCTGATGCCACCCACGGTGGCCAGCCGCCGCGCCGGCAAACGGATCCGCGGCGAACTGCTGCGCCGCGGCCACCTGCGCGCCGTCATCGCCCTTCCGCCGGGGGTGGCGGCGCCGCACGGCGTACCCCTGCACCTGTGGGTGCTGCGACGCGCCGCGACGGACGCGCCGCCACCGGCGCGGGCGCTGCTGATCGACGCCGCAGGCGGCGACCTGGCCGACACCGCGCCGCGCGTGCTGGCCGCGTGGCGGGCCTTCACCGCCGCCCCCGACGGCGACGTCGAGGAGGCCGGGTTCGCCCGCGCGGTCCCGGTCATCGAGCTGCTCGACGAGGAGGTCGACCTCACCCCCGCCCGCCGGCAACCCGCCGTCGTGGGCGAGGCTTCAGGAGAGCATCTGGTACGCACCAGAGAGCGTCTGGCCGCCATCGTCGGTGAGCTGCCGGCGCTGCTGCCGCAGGTCACGCCCGCGCCCGACGGGCCGGACGGCCTCTTCCTCACGGTGGGGGAGCTGGCGAAGACCGGGGCTCTTCGACTGATCGGCCCGGTCCGCGCCGGCACGTCCACACCCGCACCGGATGGGCCGCCGGTGCTCACCGTGCCGGACGTGCTCGCCGGGGTAGAGGCGTCCGGGCGGGTCGACGACCGGTTCGGTCAGGAGATTCCCCTCGCTGTGGGGGACGTCGTGGTGCCGATGATCGCGCGGCAGCTCACCGCGCGGGTGGTCACGACCGAGGGGGAACTGCTGGGACGCAACCTGTACCTGCTGCGACCCAACCCGGCGGCGTTGGATCCGTGGTTCCTCGCAGGTCAGCTACGGACGTCGGCGAACGAGAAACAGTCGTCGAGTCTGTCGGGGACGATGCGCTTCGACATCCGGCGGGCTCAGGTGCGGCGGCTGCCGCTCGACGAGCAGCGGGCGCACGGTGCGGCGTTCCGGCGGCTGGAGGCTTTCGAGGCGGCGGTGCGGGAGGCGGCGGTGTTGGGGGCCGAGCTGGTACAACTCACCGCTGACGGTTTGGCGCGGGGGGTTGTGTCGCCGGACGGCGACATCCGATAGGCCTCCGCCTCCACCGCTCTGCGCGTCATGCGTGAACCCGGTGTTCTGAGTCGTCGTTCGGCGTCTCTGGTTGATCCTTCCGCTCTGCACCGATGACTGCGGGGCGTCGTCGATCGCGATCGTGGTGCACAGTAGAGGGATCGGCGTCCGTCGAACGACGGCACGCCGAGATACGTAAAGGGGGGGGTTACGAGAGTGCTGGGTCGAGATCCGGACGCGGCACAGGAAATGCTGCATTCCTGGACAGCCGAGCTGTCGACACGAGCCCAGGCCGCCGCTGAGCTGTCGGACCGAGTCGCGACCATCACGGCATCGGCGGTCGGCGCGGATGGTGCGGTGCGCGTGACGGTCGCCGCCTCGGGTGCGGTGACGGACCTTCAGTTGGACAATCGCGTCCAGCGAGTGACCGGCTCCGAACTCGCCGGCATCATCATGGCCACGCTTGCCCGTGCGCAGGCCGGGTTGATCGAGCAGGTGAGCGTTGCGGTGCACGACACCGTGGGCACCGACTCGGAGACCGGACGGGCGGTCACCGACACCTTCGCCAGGCGTTTCCCCAGGCCCCCTGACGAGCAGCCGGATCGGTGGGAGCAGGACGCCTGACGTGGCTGGTGACGCGGAGATGCAGATGTCGGTGGCGGCGGTGATCCGCCATGCCAGCACGGTCGACGACACCGCCGACAAGATGGAAACCGCTCGTGGGGCGGCGGCGTACGTGCAGATGGGCGTGGAGGCGTACGGGCAGATCTGTGTGTTCCTGCCTCGGTTGATCGATCCGGTGGCGGACAGGACGGTGACGGCGCTGGGGGAGTCCGCCACGGCGCTGCGTGAGGCGGCAGCCAACCTGCGGGCGGCTGCTGCCGCGACCGAAGCGACCGACGCGGCGAGCGCGCAACGATTCACCGACCGCACCGGCCGGTTGGAGCTGCCGTTGTGACTGACATGGCGGCCAACCCGCTGGTGGCACCGCGCCACGACTCGACCCGGTGGTACACCGGCCTCGGGTTGGTGGAAGACGTCGCCGACACCGTGTCAGGCATCGAGTCGGGAAGCTGGATCGACTCCACGATCGGTGGTGTCGCCACGTCGATGGACGCGCTGGCCACAGTGCTCGACCCGCTCGGCTCGCTGGTCAGTTGGGGCGTCGGCTGGTTGCTCGAACACGTCAAACCGCTGTCGGACGCGTTGGACTGGCTGGCCGGCGACCCGGACCAGATCAACGCGTACGCATCAACGTGGCAGAACGTCGCAAAGCAGAGCACCGATGCGGTGGCTGACCTGCAGGCCGCGATTCCCTCGCAGCTCGCCGAGTGGCAGGGCGCCTCGGCGCGGGCCTATCGGGCGCATATGTCGGGTCAGGTACGGGCGATGGAGGGCATCGCCCGGGCTGCCGGCGGCATCGCTTCGCTGGTTGAGGGCGCCGGGCTGCTGGTGGCGCTGGTCCGCGAGCTGGTTCGGGACCTGATCGCGGACTTCGTGTCGGTGCTGGCGGTCAGGCTGCCACTCTGGCTGGCCGAGGCCGGCGCGACGCTGGGTGTGGCGACTCCGCTGGTGATCTCCCAGGTGAGCAGTCTGGTGGCCAAGTGGGCGGCGCGGATCGGCAGGTTGATCAGCGCGCTGATCAGTAGTCTGCGTCGGCTGACTCCGCTGCTCAGGCGCTTGGGTGACCTGATCGACGATCTGAACGGCCTGCTGCGGCGGGCAGCTCGCACCGACCCGGTCAGCCCGGGGAACGGCGCCACACCCGGTGGGCGCCCTGCTACCTGGGCAGACCCAGACCTGGACTCGATGGGGCGTCGGTCGGACTGGGAGGATCCCTCCGCACATCCGCAGGCACCGCCACCGCCGGATGCGCACCTCCCGGCCGGGGATCCGGTCTACCACCGCCCGAACAGCACGGCCATTGGCTACGACAGCGCCACGATGCGCAACTTCGACGCTGTGGCGCCGATCCCCGGCCATCACGACGTGGTCGTGCACGGCGAACGCACTGGGCTGTTCCGGCCCGGCCTCGTGGGCGCCGACGGTGCCGACCACCCCGCCAACTTCACCCACCCCCAGCAGATCGCCGATGCCATCCGCGCCAACCCGCACTACGACGGTGGCCCGGTACGGCTGGTCTCCTGCCACACCGGCACCGTCGCTCCCGAAGCCGGCGTGCCACCAGCGGCGCAACAGGTCGCCGACGCCCTCGGGGTGCCGGTGACGGCACCGACGGACGCGGTCGGTGTCGACCGGTATGGTCCGGTGGGGCAAACCCCGATGATCCGGGGTGGCGGAGAGTGGAAGACCTTCTATCCGAACGGTGGGCGTTGATGGGCGGCGGTCAGCTGAAGGCGGCGGGGATGTTCCGCGAGTTCGGGCCGGTCCGCTCCGCCGAGCCGCAGGAGAGCATCTTCGACAGCGTCGCTGACGAGGAACTACCCGACCTCACCCAGGTCGTCAGCTATTTGAACTCGGGACACGTCCTCATCGACGTGATGGACGTCGCCAACGACGCCTTCGACTCGACCCGCCAGGTGATGAACGGCTCGACCGTCGTGACCGACGGTGACTGGCTCTGGCGGAAGGACCTCGCCTACTACGTGCGGCGTCACCGCATCGCATTGCCGGAGGACTTCCTGGCGCTCATCCGTGAGCGTGACTACGTCGTCCCTTCGCGGGGCGTGCCGGAGCTGACGGCTTGTTCGCGGCAGGCACGCGACCTGATGTTCTGGAAAAGCTGACAAGCTTCCTGGTGGCGTCAGATATCCGACGGTGGCGCAGAGCTTCGGTGACATCCGCGGAAATCTGGCGGGCCGGGAGCGGCATCCAGATGCTCGGCCACGCCTTCAGGTACGGAGGTTGTCGCACGCCGACTCATACATCGAGCGAAACCAAGTATGAATTCAACGCCGAACAGGAACCGCCATTCGGACGCTTCCTCGTCGAAAGTTGAACGTTGTACGGTCATGCGTCTGCCCGGCGTCGAGCCGACAGAGCAGACGAGCAGTTTTGGGTGGGTGTCATCGTGAGGGGGACGAATGACGCTGGGCAGAATCGGCGGCTACGAGTTGGTCCGGCCGCTCGGCTCAGGCGGTATGGGCGACGTGTTCTTCGCGGTGTCGCCGACCGCCGAGCGGGTCGCCGTCAAGGTGATCAAGCAGCACCTGATCGAGGCGCCGACGGTGCGGGAGCGGTTCGCCGCCGAGGTCGACAGCCTCAAACTGGTCTTCGGCTCCCGGGTAGCCCGCCTGGAGGGCGCGGACCCCTATGCGAACCCGGCCTGGCTCGCCGTGGAGTACGTCCCCGGGGCCACGCTGCGCCAGCACGTCGACGCCCGAGGGCCGCTTTCCCTGCCGCTGGCCGCGATGGCCGGTGCGATGCTCGCCGAGGGCCTCGCCAAGGTGCACGAGGTCAAGCTGCTGCACCGTGACCTCAAGCCGCAGAACATCATCCTCGGCCCCGACGGCCCCAAGCTGATCGATTTCGGGTTGGCGGTGTTGAGTGATCGGAATGATTACCTGACCGAGCCCGGCGCCCTGGTCGGCACTCCCGCCTACATGTCTCCTGAGCAGGTCAAGGGCGAGCGGGAGCTGACCCCGGCGGTCGACGTCTACGCGCTTGCGGCGACGCTGGTCTTCGCGCTGACCGGTCGTGGGCTTTACCCGCCGACCAACTCGTGGAATCTGCTGCTGCGCATCAGCGAGCCGAGCGACCTCCCCGACCTGTCCGGGGTGCCGGCGGAACTGGTGCAGTTGCTCGGCACGATGCTCGCCTTCGATCCCACCGCCCGACCCGGTCTGAACGACGTTCGCGCCCGGCTGCTTGCCGTCGCCACCACTACCAGCGGCAAGAGCGTCCACGCACTGCGCCAGGAGGTGGCCGCGCTCACCTACGACGGTGGCACGGAACTGCTGGTCCCTCCCGACCTCATTGATCCGCGACAGGACCCGGAGGGCGCCACGGTCGTCGAGGACGAGACCCCTCCGGATCCGACACCAAAGCCCGACAAGCGCGACCCCGAGCGGCCCGCCAAGGTGCCAGCCGATGTGACATGGCTCGTCGACAAGATGCGCCGCCAGTACGCCCGCCGCTCGACCCTGTAGGAAGGCACCACCGATGACCACCACCCAGGCCGCGACCTTCGCCCCGGGCTCCCGCATCGTCGTCCGCGACGAGGAGTGGCTGATCCGCAGCGTCAAGACCGGCACCGCGGACGGCACGATGGTGAAGGCGGTCGGCGTCTCCGAGTTCGTCCAGGACGTCGAGGCGACCTTCTTCACCGATCTCGAAGACATCATGCCGCTGGTGCCGGAGGAGACGGACCTCGTCCAGGACACGTCGTCGCGGTTCCGGCAGAGCCGTCTCTTCCTGGAAGCCGTGCTGCGGCGTACGCCGCTGCCGCGCACCGAGCGCGGGTTGGCTCTCGCGGACCGGTTCCTGCTCGACCCGCTGACCTATCAGCAGCGGCCGGTCGAGCTGGCCCTGTCCGGCCTGCGGCCGCGGATCCTGCTCGCCGACGTCGTCGGGCTGGGCAAGACCCTGGAGATCGGGCTGATCCTCGCCGAGCTGATCCGTCGGGGCCGAGGGGACCGCATCCTCGTGGTGTCCCCGCAGCAGGTGCTTGAGCAGTTCCAGCGCGAGCTCTGGACCCGGTTCGCGATCCCGCTGGTCCGGCTCGACTCGACCGGCATCCAGCGCATCCAGCAGGAGATCCCGGCCGGGCGGAACCCGTTCACCTACTTCAAGCGGGCCATCATCTCGGTCGACACCCTCAAGGACGCCGGGCAGTTCGGCCATCATCTCGACGCCACGACCTGGGACGCGGTCGTCATCGACGAGTCACACAACCTCATCAACAAGGGCACCCAGCGCAACGAGCTGGCCCGGCGCCTGGCCGCGAAGACCGACGCGCTGCTGTTGGCCAGCGCGACCCCGCACAACGGTGACAAGGAGTCGTTCGCGCAGTTGATCTCGCTGCTCGACCCGGCGGCGATCGCCAACGAGAAGGACTACCAGGCCAGCGACATCGCGCACCTCTACCTGCGCCGCACGAAGATCAGTCCGGAGGTACGCGACCAGATCGGCGATCGCTGGGCCGACCGTGGCCCGTCCGAGGCCCTGCACTGCGCGGCGACCACCATTGAGGAGCAGATTTTCGACGAGCTGACCGACGTGTGGCTGGCCGGCAAGTGGACCGACGAGCCAATCACCGGGCAGCACCGGCTGTTCCCGTACACCTTGTTGAAGTCTTTCCTGTCCTCGCACCGCGCCCTGCACGAGACGGTGACCAACCGGCGCAAGAAGGCCACCGGCACCGAGCGGGCGGCGCTGGACCGGCTCGCGGAGCTGACCTCCGCGATGACCGACCAGGATTCCAGCAAGCTCAAGGGGCTGGTCGACGAGCTGCGGAAGATCGGCGTCGGCAGGGGCAGCGACACCCGGGCCGTGGTCTTCTCCGAGCGGGTGCCGACCATCAAGTGGCTCGCCGAGGTCGTCCCCGGAATGCTCGGCCTCAAGCCGAACGCGATCCGGGTGTTGCACGGCGGGGTGGCCGACAAGGACGAGCAGACGATCCTCCAGGAGTTCGAGCTTGCCGGCAGCGACGTCCGGTTGCTGTTCACCGGTGATGTCGCCTCCGAGGGTGTCAACCTGCACCAGCAGTGCCACCACTTGATCCACTACGACATCCCGTGGAGCCTGATCCGGATCGAGCAGCGCAACGGCCGTATCGACCGCTACGGGCAGAAGCACCAACCGCAGTTCCGCGCGCTGATCCTCACCTCCGACCGCGAGGACGCGAAGGACGACCGGACGGTCGCCGAGAAGCTTCTCAACCGGGAGGAAACCGCGCACCGCAGCCTTGGCAGTGTCGAGGCCGTGACGGGCCAGTACGACGCCAAGGCCGAGGAGGACCGGCTGGTCCGGGATCTGCTCGCCGGCAAGTCGGTGGACGAGTCCTACGAGGCTGCCCACGGCGAGATCGACGTGATGGCGGACCTCTTCGGCGAGGTCGGCACCGCTCCCGTCGCCACGGACGTGCCCCGGGCACGGGTCCCCAAGCTCTTCGACTCCACCCAGGACTTCGTCGACGCCGCCCTGTACGAGATCTACGAGGACCGGCCCGAGGATCACATCGACCTGCGGCGCGAGGACGAACTGATGAGCTTCCTCGCCCCCGACGACCTGGTGCACCGGCTCACCGACCTGCCCCGCACCTACCAACGGGCACACCGGGAGGGCGAGGACCTGCGGCTCAAGGTCACCTTCGACCGTGCCCTCGCGCAGCGCAAGCTCGACCAGGCCCGGCAGAGCAAGACCCCGATGTGGCCGGACATCGCCTTCCTCAGCGACGTGCACCCGATGGTCGACTGGCTGGTCGACAAGGTGTTGATCCGGCTGGGCCGCCAGCAGGCCCCGGTGCTCACCGCCGACGTGACCGCGCCGACGTTCCTGATCCAGGGCGTCTACGCCAACCGCCTCGGCCAGCCCACAGTGGTCCAGTGGATGGCCGTCTCCGACCTGCCCGCGTCGCCGACGATCCGCCCGATGGACGAGGTGCTGCGCGAGGCCAACGTCGGCCCCACGATGGTCAACCGTGCCGAGGCCATCGCGATCGAACCGCTCAAGGATCTGCTGCCGGAGGCCGTTCAGGTTGCCCGGCAGTACCTGGAGGGCAAGCGCGCCGAGTGGGCCGAGGCCAACGCCGAGCCGTTGCAGCGGCACCGCGAGCAGTTGAGGACCTTCCAGCAGGCCAGCATCCTCGATGAGCTGCCCGCCGCGCACCGGGAGAAGCGACGCCAACGCGTCGACACCACCGTCCAGGAGCAGCACGACCTGCTCGACCGCTTGGAGACCGCCGGCGACCCGCTGCTGCGGGTGCTCGCCGTCCTCGTACCGTCGCAGGAGAACGCCGCATGAGCTTCGAGTCGCTGACCAACCGTGGCGAATACCTCTCCGCGCACTACCTTGCCGAGATCCTGCCGACCACCCTCAAGGGCGGCCTGCTCAAGCAGTGGGCCGAGGACGAGAAGTCCGGCCGGGTCACGCCGCGCGCCGGGCTGCGCGGCATGCGCCGGCCGTACTTCGACGCCAAGACCGAGCTGACCGACGTCGACTTCTTCGACCCGGAGCGGCTGCGCAAACAGCACCAGGACGTGCTGCGGGCGCTCGGCTTCGACCCGCAGCCGCAGACCATCACCGTCGAGCGCAACGCCCAGGAGTACGAGGTCCACGTCGCCCACGCGGAGCTGACCACCGCGCACGGCATCGTGGCGCTGGACTGCGGTTGGGCGGTCGACACCGAGGCCGCCCAGGACCCGGACGACGCCGGCCGCCTGCTCGACCCGCTCACCCTGTCGAGCACCGAGACCATCGAGACGGGCGCCAAGCTCGCCTCCCTGCTCTTCGCCGCCGACAGCCCGAAGCCCCGCTACGTGCTGATCCTCAGCGGCGGCGTGATCACCCTCGCCGACCGAACCGTCTGGGGCGAGGGCCGCTACCTGGCCGTCAGCCTCGACACCGCGTACGCCCGCAACGACGACAAGGAACTCGACGTCGTCGCCGCGCTCTTCGGCGCCGACTCGCTGCGCCCGCCCGCCGAGGGCGGCACCGAACCCCTCGCCGACCTGGTGGCCGGCTCCCGTCAGCACGCCGTCGGGGTATCCAGCGAACTCCGCGTGGGCCTAAAGGATTCCGTCGAACTCATCGCCAACGAGGTCCTCGACCAGATCCGGCGGGCCGGCTACCAGCCGCAGCAGGTGATGGACCTCGACGAGCTGGCCAAGGAACTGGGTCGGGAGTCGCTGCGCTACCTCTACCGCATCCTGTTCCTGCTCTACGCCGAGGCCCGCCCCGAGCTGGGCGTGCTGCCGGTCAACGACCCCCAGTACATCGAGGGCTACAGCCTCGCCCGCCTCGGTGACCTCGTCTCCCGCCGCCTCGCCCCCTCTGCCGAGGACGGCACCCACCTGTACGAGTCGCTCGACCTGCTCTTTCGCATGGTCAACGAGGGGCACCGGCCACGCGGCGGCGCGGACATCGCCGACAAGGCCAGCGAGGGCGAGGGGCTGCGCTTCGAGCCCATGAAGTCAGACCTGTTCCTGCCGGAGAAGACCAAACTCATCGGCCGGCTCATCGCCGTGCCAGGCAGCGACCCCGACGACGAGGACGCCCCGAAGATCGACACGCGGCTGCGCAACAAGGTCCTCTACGAGGTGCTGCGCCGGCTGATGCTCACCAAGGGCGGCAAGAAGCGCCGCGGCGGCTTCATCTCGTACGCCCAGCTCGGCATCAACCAGCTCGGCGCGGTCTACGAGGGCCTGATGTCGTACACCGGTTTCGTCGCCACCGAGCAGCTCTACGAGGTCGCCAAGAACGGCGACCCGAAGGACGGCTCGTGGATGATCCCGGCCTCCAAGACCGACGAGTACGACGACAACGTCTTCGTCTACAAGGAGAACGCGTACACCGGGGTCCGTAGCCGGGTCTGCTACGAGGCGGGACAGTTCGTCTACCGGCTCGCCGGCCGCGACCGACAGACCAGCGCCTCCTACTACACCCCGCAGTCGCTCACCGAGGTCACCGTCCAGCTCGCCCTCAAGTACCGGCTCGACCAGGACGACACCATCACCCCGGCCCGCGAGCTGCTGGACTGGACCATCTGCGAGCCGGCGCTCGGCTCCGGCGCGTTCCTCAACGAGGCGATCAACCAGGTCGCCGCCGAATACCTGCGCCGCCGGCAGAAGGAACTTGAGGTCACCCTCGACCCCGAGGACTACCACCTCGAACTCCAGCGGGTGAAGGCGTACATCGCCCTGCACAACAGCTACGGCGTCGACCTCAACCGCACCGCCGTCGAGCTGGCCGAGGTGTCGCTCTGGCTCAACGTCATGCACGCCGGTCTCCAGGCACCCTGGTTCGGCCTGCACCTCCAGCGCGGCAACTCGCTCATCGGCGGCGGGCGCAAGACCTACAACCCGAAGCAGCTCGCCGACAAGTCGTGGCTCACCACCGCGCCGAAGGAGCAGCCCTTCCGGGACGGTCCGATCGATGAGGGGACCATCCACCACTTCCTGCTCCCCGCCGACGGGTGGGGCGCGGTCGCGGGAGAGAAAGAGGCCCGCGAGCTGGCGCCGGCCGAGACCGCCCGATTGAAAGCCTGGCGTACGGCGATGAAGCGCACGCCCTCTGCCAAGGGGAAGAACTCGCAGGTCCAGCGCTTGCAGGCGCTCGCGCGGCGGGTCGAGTTCCTGTGGGGGCTGGTGCAGCAGCGCCTCGACATCTCCGAGCGGGAGATCCGCCGTGATATCGCGGTCTGGGGAGCTGACGACCTGCCTCGCGTTACTGAGGCGGTGCCGCGGGAAGAAATCCTCGCCGACCTGACCGCGCCGGGCACGCCGTACTGGCGGCTCAAGACGCTGATGGACGTCTGGTGCGCGCTGTGGTTCTGGCCGCTGGACAAGGTCGGGCTACTCGACGGCTACGATTCGGCGTACCCAGCCGCGCCCGTCCAGGTCTCCCACATCAAGGACGAGCCGGCGTACGAGGAACCGGTGGTCTACGAGGTGGCGGACCTCCTCGGCAACGTTCAGCCGCAGCAGATGAAGATGCCGACGAAGGCGAGCGGCACCCGGCGGATGACGGTGGCGGAACAGCTCCGCCAACAGGTGCCCCTGTCCGACCTGGACGACTGGCTGACGTTCGCCGAAGCGCTCATTGGCCGGAGTGACCTGGACGAGAACACCGAGCGGTTTTACGGCCGGACGTTCACGAGCCTGAGCGAGATAAGCGATTTCGAGCGAAAGCTCGACGGGGTGATCGGCGTCGACTCACCGTGGATGCTGTCAGATCGGTTCCCCTGGCTGCTCGCCGCCGACCAAGTCGCCGAACAGCAGGGCTTCTTCCACTGGGAACTCACCTTTGTCCAGGCGTTCGCCAAGGGCGGTTTCGACCTCCAAGTTGGCAATCCGCCCTGGGTGCGTCCAGAGTGGAAGGAGAACTTGGTTTTCGCCGAGCACGACCCCTGGTTCGAGTTGGTCGTTAGCGAATCGCCTCGGCTTCGGCACGAGCGCCGCAGGGTGCTGCTGGAGGATGGGCGAGTGCGCGCCTCCGTGCTCAGTGAGTTGATTTCCAATGAAGGTTTGGTGGCTACTCTCGGCAGCGCTACCGAATACACCGTCTTGAGTGGCACGCAGCCAGACCTGTATCGAGCGTTTATGTGCCGCGTTTGGCGGCACCTCGGAAAACGCGGGATCGCGGGTGTCATTCATCCGGATGGCCACTTTAGTGGAGCGCGTGAAGGATTGCTGCGGGCGGCCACTTACAGCCACCTGCGATTGCATGCCCATTTCCAGAATCGGCGCCTGCTGTTCCCGGAGATCGGCTGGACGCGCCAGTACTCGGTGAACGTATACGGGCGACGGCAAGAGGTGTCGTTCGCTCATTTGAGCTGGATGTTTGATCCGATGGTTATCGTTGAATCGCTCGCTCACGACGGTTCTGGCGACGCGCCATCGATCAAGCATAATGGTGCCTGGGATCTGCGCCCTCATGCTACGCGGGTGGTGCATGTCGACCGTGAGCGTCTTGCTGCCTGGCGGCAGCTTCGGCCAGAGGCTGAAGGAACTGTGGAGCAAACCCAACTGCTATTCCCAGTCACAACACTCGAGGAACGGGCGATTGCGGCCCTTACTGCCTACCGGGACCGACTTGGCGCTCTGGAACCGCGGATTAGCTCTGGCTACCACGAGGCCAATGCCCCTAGGGAGGGGCTAATTCGTCGGGCACTTGATCAGCCCGCAGTCTGGGAGGAAGTCATTCTTCGCGGCCCTCAGTTGACTATCGCAACGCCCTTTGCTAAGCAGCCGCCGCGGACTGGAACGTACGATCCGCTTACTGACTTGTCGGCGTTGAGTGTGGATGCAGTTCCCTCTACCGACTACGTTCGTAGCTGCGAGTTAGAGCGGTTTCGAGCGGCTCAAGAGAGTTGGAATGGACGCCGGTGTACGGAGTTTTACCGCCTTGCATGGCGTCGGAGGATACCGTACGACACCGAGCGATCGCTTTTCGCTGCTCTCCTTCCTCCAGGTGCTTCACACGTTGACGCTATCCATTCTCTTGCAGCATCGAATGACAGCGAAACCGTTCTCGCTGCTGCCTTCTGGACCGCACTACCCCTTGACTACTTCTTACGCATCACAGGGCGTGCTGACCTCCGGCAGGCGGAAGCTCGTGCGATGCCGGCCGGAACACGCTGTCATCCTTTGGCGCTGCCGGCGCTGCTTCGAACGCTACGGTTGAACTGCATAACGAGTGCTTACGCTGAGCTATGGTCATCTCTCTATAACGACGCGTGGTTGGACGAGTCGTGGGCTGTCGATTGGCCAAACATGGAGCCCCTCGGACAGGGCGGAGGCGCACCATTGACAGCCCGCTGGAATGCGGATACCCCGATCCGAAACGAGCGCGCTCGCCGTAGTGCTCTGGTCGAGCTCGACGCTTTAGTGTCGGTTTGGCTAGGCATCAGCGCAGACGAGCTCGTTGCAATCTATCTTAGCCGATTCCCACAATTGACGAGGTATGAAGAGACGACATGGTTTGATGCGCGTGGACGGAAGCTCGCGGAACATCGAAGCGCTTTCGGTTCCGGGCAAGCGAAGGCCGACTACGAAAAATTTGTCGCTTACATGAGCGATCCCGAGCGGAATCCGCAGCTGGACGGGTTCACTGCCCCGTTTTACAAGGCGGATCGAGTGAACGAGTATCGGCAGGCGCATGCCGCGTTCAGTAACCGGCTTCGAGACGCGATTGACGCAGGCTGGCAAGCGGTCGTAGCCCGCGCTTGACGACGACGGTATGCACCGAGGGCTGATTGTCCGGCTGATCGGCCGATTTAAACAGGAGCCGGATTCATCTAGGGTAGCTAGCGGATGATTCGTATGGAGACAAGAAGTCGGCTTGCACTGCTGGATCGTGTCAGTGAACTTATAGTTCTCTTCCTCGGCAGTACCTCAGGGGCAGGATTATAATGCCGCGTCCGCAACGACATTGGCCCATGATTACGGCCTCGCGAGCCGAAGCCGCTCTCGCAGTGCGCCTCTACAACGATCCCGCAGAGGAACGTTCCTTTGAGGGATTTGTGGTGCACATGCACCTTGCCTGGCTGTACTTACTACACGCAGAGTTCACTCGAGATGGTGTAGATTTCCGCTACCGGCAGCGAGGTAACCCGCGGTTCTTGGAGCGCATCGATGGCGAGCCAAAACGCTGGGAGCTGGCAAGATGCGTGGCCGAGCGGTGGCTCTTCGATGACCCAATCCGCAAAAATGTCGAGTTCTTCATTGGTCTCCGCAATAAAATCGAGCATCGCTACGCTGGCAAGGCCGATCTATCTCTCGCGATCGCGCTGAGCGGATATGCTCAAGCGCTACTTCTGAATTATGAGGAGGAACTGGCGGGGAAGTTTGGCGAAACGGTGAGCCTTGCCGCCATGCTTCGATTCCCTCTTTTCGTGGGTAGCTTTACCGACGCTGGTGAGACTGCTCTACGCCGCCTGCGAAAGGCTCTACCGGCACCCCTTCGAAAATTCGTAGTCGATTATGAATCAGGCTTGACGAGCGATCTTGTTAACGACCCGCGGTACGAATTCCGCTTGCGCGTAACCAATGAGTTGGCTCCGAAGGATCCAGACTCTTTGGCGATTCAGTATACGCGCTATGACGACATGACGGAGGAGCAAAAGGCGGTTGTCGAGGAACTGGGTCGGAAGGGTTTTGTCGTCGTGCGTGAGCAGAAACGGAGTGTAGTAAATCACGAACTTTTTAAGCCTCGACAGGTAGTCCTTGCGGTAGCTGAGCAAGTACCGTTCGTTTTTCACATGGGACACTTCGTCAGGGCATGGCAGGAGTTGAAAGTTCGGCCGGTTGGGCGTTCAGACCACCCAGAAAGGACTGACGAGAAGTACTGTTTTTATGACGCGCTGCACGGCGATTATGGATACACCAAAGCGTACGTTAAGAAGCTCGTGCGAGAGCTGAGTTCCGTTGATGGATGGCGCAACTTTTTCGGCGAAGATCCCCAGGATAAAGCGTCTGGGGAGTGGATCACTGATTCGGACCAGCATCTGCCGCGGCAGAGAAATGGCGCAGAGACTGATGCCGAGATTCCATCTGCCCAGGACCGGGAAGCCCAGTAGGGCGCACTACAATTCGACGCCGTCACTCCTTAAGGCCGGCTACCGGCCAAGTCGACGGCCTAAGTAAATCTACCTTGCTTCCTTTCAAAGTGAGCGTCAGTGGCGTTCGCCCGCGCAACCCGAGCCTCCGACATGCCGTGATCTACGCGGCGAACGTGGAGGCCGTGGCGGACCCGGTGGTCGCTGCTCAGGGACCTGACCCGTCCTGGGACTGAGGACGCGGTCGCCCGATCGATTCCGCGACGGGAGCGTCCGGCGGCTCCGCCCGGCTGCGCCCCCGTCTGATATGCGGCTCAGTTCTCAGACTTGGTGGCGCGGACGAAGCTGGTCCAAGCGGCGGGGGAGAAGGTGAGGGCGGGTCCGGCCGGGTCCTTGCTGTCGCGTACGGCGACGAGCCCGGGCAGGTTGTCGGCGACCTCCACACAGTTGCCGTTGTTGTCGCCGCTGCGGGTGCTCTTCCGCCACTGCGCACCGAACAGTTCGTCAGCCATGGTGGACCTCTCCCTTGATCTTGCCGATCATCCTTCTTGATTGTTCCTCATCAAGCGCGAGGTCGAGGAGGCTCGCCCAGACTTTCTCGTAGACCGCGAACTCGTCGGGCCTGTCGAGATAAAGGGCCCCGGTCACCGACTCGCTGTAGACAACGGACTGATCAGGGACGACTCGGTTGACGAGCGGGAAATCGAGCATGACGAAGGCTCCCGCCAGTGCGCCGTAGTGCGCACCAGCGGACAGCGGCAGGACGCGGATCGACACGTTGGGTAGCTCGGCTCGCTCAAGAAGCCGGTCCAGTTGCTCGGCCATGACCGAAGGGCCGCCGACGCGTCGAAGTAGGACGGCCTCGGACAGGACCCATTCCAGCTTGGGTGCCTTCGGAAGTCGGCGAATAAGGATTTCCTGTCGACGTCGGCGGACCTCCAGAACCTCTTCCAACTCGTCAGCCGGCATGTTGGGACGGTTCTGGTAGACGCCGCGCGTGTAATTCGGAGTCTGGAGCAGCCCAGGGACCAGAGTGTCGTCGTGCTCCCGGAGCCGTGACGCGGCGGACTCCAGACCGACGTAGAGCTCGAACCAGTCGGGGACGGCGTCGCCGTACGAGTGCCACCAGCCCTTGGCCTTGGTCTCGTTGGCCAGGGCGGTGAGGGCGCTGGTCAGGTCGGGCGTCGCCCCGTACAGCTCGCATAGGGCCTTGGCGTCCACGGTGCGGACCGGGCCGAGGCCGGTCTCGATGCGCCACATCTTTTGCCGGCTGAACTGCATCGCCTCGGACGCGCCGTCCAGCGTCATCCGCGCCTCGGTGCGCAGCTCACGCAGCGCCCGCCCGAGCTGCCGTCGCGGCACTGTCGATCCCATGTCGTCGGCCATCGGCTCCCGCCCTCTCCGTGTTGCATTTTGTTACATCCGGACGCCATCGGTGAAACGCGTGATCGTTGCCCCCAAGAATCAATTCCGCTAGGCGCTGCCACGCAGATTCAGTACGCCTCTGACCATACAAGACACCTCCGACAGAGGCCACGAGCGCGCAATTCCCACGCACTGTTTGTCGGCGTACTGTCGGGGGTGGAATGGTGTTGCGAACCCATCGCAGCGGAGCGTCCGCGACCGGCCGCGATCGTGTCGGGTCAAGCGTCGGTGACTCGCAGGTAGACCGTGCCGGTGCCGGCATCGAGATAGACGGTGCCGTTGTACTGCGACGTCCGCACGTCCGCGGCGTACTCCTCGCTGACCTGCCAGCTGCCGCCGGTGGGTAGGAACGGACTTCGGCGCTCAGCGTCGCGTCCCAGCCGGGCGGCGCAGGCTGCCACTCGTACTCTTTGATGGTTGTGGCCAGGTGTCGGGTCGCAGCACGACCAGTGCCTCGATGCGCGTGTTTGTCGGGCCCGGGACGGTGTCACGGCCGTCAGCCCCGGCCGTTGCAGCCCGGCACCAAGGTCAACCATCGGAACGCCCATCCGCCCGGTCCTCGCCGGGGGCCTGCCGTTCCGGGCTTGCCCCGCCGCTGACGTCCCGCGACCCGCCGACGGTCCACGTCACAGTGCGTTCCAAGTATTCATCAACGGCCACGCCGGCCTTGTCGAACCTGTCGTGCAGACCGGCGACCAGGTCGACGGTCTCCGTGAGAGAAAAAACCATTCGACGCCCAACCGGGGTGGCCTCTGGTTCGTCCAAGATACTGGAGACAACATCGAGGGGACTGGTCGTGGCCAGCTGGGAGCGAGTGTTGACGGATCTGGTCAACACCAGGGGTGTGGCGCTGAAACGCTACGCCTACCTGCTGTGCGGTGACGATGGCGATGCCGAAGACCTGGTGCAGGATGCGTTGGTGCGGGCGTTCACCTTTCGACGCCGCGACGAGATTGAGAACCCCGAGCAGTACGTTCGTAGGACCGTACTCAACCTCTACCTCGACCGGGTCCGGCGGCGCGGCGTGTGGCGGCGGGTGATGCCGCTCGCGGTCACGCCGGACTGGATCGACGACGACTCAGGTGCTGTTGACGCCCGTTACGACCTTCGGACGGCGCTCCTGGCGCTCGCCCCCCAACAACGAGCCTGCGTCGTCCTCTACTACCACGTCGATCTACCCATTCCAGAAATCGCCGCACAACTCGGCTGCGCGGTCGGCACGGTGAAGCGCCACCTGCACGACGGTCGACGCCGCCTGGCCAGGCTGCTGCACGATGACACCAGGGAGGACGACCGTGCCGTCCGATGATCATCTTTTGCGGGAGCGTTTGGAAACCTTGGCTGACCGGGCCGCCCCGCCGTCGTTCGCCAGCGACCGCGTGCTCGCACGGGTGAGGCGACGGCGCGGTCTACTGGCGGCGGGAACCGCTGCCGCCTCGATCATGGCGGTCTCGCTGGTGACGGCCGGCATCGCCGGAATGGTCGGCGGTGGAGATCCGATCACCGGGACGGGTGCCACGCCGGGGCCGTCGCTTCCGACCGGGCCCACCGCCAGCAGCCAAGAGCCTGCGGTGTACGTCTGCGGCGACCGTTACGACCAGCCTGATACACCGTCGGCAGGCATTCTTTCGGCGGAGCTGTCCTCGGTCGCCAAGGTGAACGGAGACTCCGGCCCGGCAGTCACTGCGACATTCGCCGCCACGCGTGCGGTTCATGTGGCCTCCAGCCCGCCATCACATCTCCAGGTGCTCTACCTGAAGGACGGCGTCATCGTCGGCGGAGGGCCGATGGTCAACAAGCCAGGCGACACCAGGGCCCAGGCGGTCGACGCGATCCGGGATGGGTTCGATCTCGCTCCGGGCAAACCGCACACGCAGCAACTCGGGCCGCGAGAGATGTTGTGCCCGTCTCTGACCTGGCCTGATATCTGGGCCGCGCCCGATCGCTACGAGGTCGCGTTGGTGCTCGGCCCGATCGAGGACCGCGGGGAGGAACTCGCTCTCGGGGTTCCGCTCCCGCCCGCAGTCGCCTCGCTGGTGGTGAAAGCATCACTGACGGGCTGAAACGATGCTCGCCCCGCGCAGCCCCGACAACCGGGCCACGCGGGGGAAGCATCGCGGCCTAGTCAGGGCGCGAGCGACATTCCAAGGATGTTGAAGATCGCCGGCGCTTCAGTCCATCTCGCATTCGAGCCGCCACACTGGCTGATGATCCCGCGAGCCTGACGAACGTTGGATCGAATGTTGAACACAAGCCCTCCGCTGTCACCGAGCAGGCATGCCGCGAGGCCGTCGCGCTGCACCGCCTCGACGCCGCCGTGCGTGACGCCGTTGGACCCAACCCAGGTAAGCCAGCCGCTGGTCACCTGAATGCCGCAAACGACACCGGACTTGTAGCCGGTCTGGCAGGCCCAGTCTCCGGCGTAGGAGAGAGCAGACCCCACCACGTCGTTGACAACGAAATTGGGCGACTTGCCGTCCCACGTCCGGCTCGCCGTCGTCCCGGTGGACGAGGTGTCGATGGCCACCGCGTCGTAATAGTCGGAGCGCGTGGTGGTGACGCCTATCCTGTTACGTCCGCCGTTCTCCCACCCGGTGTAGACCGTTGCATTGTTGCCGTAGCAGTGCGCGGCGGTGATCAGGAATGATCTCCCGTCGGAGTTCCGGCGGGCGGGCAGGCCGGATGAGCAGTTGAAGCCGGCGCTCTGCGTCGTTCCCGATGCGCTCAGAGCCGCCCCGGAGATCCATTGCGGGCTGTCCCGCCTGCGCGAAGCATCGGCCATCGCGGGAGCCGCCTCAACAACGGTAGGAACACCGACGAGTTCGGCGACCGGTCGCCGAGCGACAGCGGACGGCGTCAACGCCTCCGCAGCGCGCGCGAGATCCCGGGCTCGCACTCGCAGACCGCTGCCGTCTGCGGGGACCACCACACTCTCGATGGACAGGTCCGAACGCTGCTGCTCGTTGATGAGCCGTTCACTCGCCGACTTCAATTCGCTGAGCGTGTGACCACCCTGCTTCAGCTCGATGCGGTCGGCTTCGATCGTCGGGTCGTTCTTCCGCACGGCGGCAAGGAAGCCCTTCGCCGCGCCGAGATCTGTCAGATAGATCTTGACCGTGCCCGTCGGTCCGTCAAGCTCGAGACCGGAAAAGACATCGCTGTGCGAGGCGGCTCCAACCGCAGAGGCCGCATTCGCTATCTCGCGCAGCGGCTGGAGCAGAAGGCCCTGCTCCGCAGGTGACATGGCCGCGATCTGCTGGTTCGTCAACTGAGGCGGATCGGCCGCCGCCGGACTGCTCGACATTGCAGTCGTTGCCACCAAGGTCACCGCGATGACGGCAGCCCCCCGCTTTTTGGACATCCAAGCCCTCCTCATATCGAGTTGAGAAGCCCAGAGCCTATTGATCCACGATGGATCTCGATGTCCCGGTCCGGCTGACCCGTACAAAAGACGAACTGCACGAACTGTGCGAGAACCACCTGCCGAGGACGGTTGACCTCCTCCGCAGCCAGGCGGCTCGACCTGCGCACTTTCATTTGCCGGCATCAGTTGACGGACTGTCCGCCGCTGGCGGGTACGAGGTCGCGATGCCTTCGCGAAGGTCCGCAGCGCATGCGTCGCCGAACCCGGCCAGCAGGCAATGAGCCTCCCTCCAGCGCTGGCCGGAGCAGCTCACCGGGATCACCGCGGAACAGGTCATGCATCAGGTATGTCCACCTTCGCCGCGATCATTGTCGATCGGGGAATGATGATAAGCCGCTCGCCAGGATCCACCGCGACGTCGGCGGGAAGTCGTCCCTGGTAGGCCTCATCCTGCCCGAGGCGTACGACGTGCAAGATCAGGTGTTGATGTGGGTCCCGCCGACGGGACCGGTCGTGTCATCGGCTGGACGGCCAGAGATGATCACGAAGGGATGAACCCGACCTGCGGTCCGGGCCGACGATCGTGCCCGGCCGGGCCAGCCACCTGCGGCGCCCCCGCTCCTAAGGGACGTCTCGTAACCCCGGTGTCTGTCTAGTCAGGACGGTCGGTCAGGATCCCTGGGTGCAGGTGATCACCGCAGTCAACCCTGACTGGA